>JACQVF010000054.1 GCA_016209885.1 Gemmatimonadota bacterium
ACCCTGGAGCAGTGTTTCGATGGTGGTACGCAGATGCGGCTTCAAGACGTTCACTCCTTCCTCCCCTGGTTATGGTTGGGGAGGAGTGTACGTCCCGCCGCCGGGCGCCTACCCTATGACGCCACTCACTCTCTCAGATGGGGGATTTTGGGGTGGCCACGGGTGGGGGACTTTGGGTGGCCGCCGGGGATGCGGGTGCTCGCGCCCTCGACCTTCTCCCGGACACTCCTTTTGCTCGCATGGGGATTGTCGCGGACGTAGACGAAGATCCTGGCGAGAAGCTCGATCTCTTCACCCCCGACGAGCAGATATCGGTTGCCGTCTTCCTCCAGCCGAATTGTGTAGTCATCCAGACGGAACCTCCCCTGCGCCTTGATCTCCCGTGCCCTGCGGTCACCAGATACGGTGCTCATCTCAAGGATGAGGTCCACAGCGGCGCCGATGGCGGACGAGTCGCGATACTTCCCGTCCGACTTGCGGGTGTGGTGGAGGATGACGATGGCAGGTCCAGTTCGGGCCGCGTCGTTTAGAGGCGAGAGCAACCTCGTCCAGGGAATCCCGGCCCAGGGGTCTTTCACGGCCTCGCGGCCCAGTTCGCTCAGACTGTCGATTACGACGAGGATGGGGCTGGTCACCTTGATCTCCCGCTCAATCTCTGGAATGGGGTTCCGTAGATCCACGAGCGAGTCGAGGAAGAAAACCAGTTTCGGGTCGCCACCGAACCTGACGATCTTCTCCGCCAGGTCGTCGCGGTGCTCCTCAAGCCAGATCATGAGCACGTTCCCTTGGGGGCACAGCTCCCCGAGGAAGGCTTCACCTTGGGTCACTGCCGCCGCAGCGGCGGCCACAAGTGTGCTCTTCCCAGATTTCTCGGGTGCGGCAAGAAGGGTCGTTCGCTCCCGGAACGCAATCTTGGGGACAACGGCCTCGGGGGCTCGGTACGCCTCTGTGTCCTGTAGAACGTCAGCCAAGCGGATAGCTCGGCTCTGTCGGCGGCGGTCCTCGCTCATCGCCAGCCCCCCCGGGCGTAGCGGATCTGGGCCTTCAGAGCGTTGAGCGACTGCCAGTACTCAAGGGCGCGTACCGAAGCGCCTTCGGAGAATTCCTTAGCGAGGGTCCCTACTAGACTGGGATCTCCCTCAAAGAGGAAGTCGCAGTATCCGGAAGGATCGTCTGGAGCACCGACGCGGGAATCATATCCGCGTGTTCGTAGGAACGCTGCTAGGGCAAGGTCCTTCGTTCTGAATGTACACATTCTCCGCTCGAAAAGGTCTCGAAAATCTCACACCATCCTCCCCCCGTGCGGCCGGCGCTGGATCATTGGTGCGCCTATGACGCCGCCATCGATCCAATTTAACGTCTTGCCCGTCGTAGATCCAGTGGTTACACTTATGATAAAGCACGTCGGTGGAACCTTCCACGAACAGGTGGCACCATGAGCGTTCACAGACGGCTGAGAGAAGCCATCGATCTCCGGGGCGTGAGCGTCCGGGCTTTCCACCGCGAAATGACAGGGCGGCGGGTTGCCGGAAGCAGCTACCCCACCATCCATCGCTACCTGAGCGGCAGAACTAGTCCGTCGCTGGAGTTCTTGCGGGAGGCGGCCCAAGTACTGGGGGTGCGAGAGGCGTGGCTCGCGGCGGGCGAAGGTGGACCGACGGAAACCGAAGAGGCGATGCGAAGCGCTCAGAGCCGGCTCCTCGGGGACGATTGGGAGGCAAGTTTCAAGGAGGCGCGGGGGAAGCTCCCACACATGTCCGCCCTGCAGCCTCACGTGCAAGCGGCGTTCCTGGACACGTGGGGCCGATACGAGCGATTCCGGCGGCCGCTTCTGTTCGTCGGCACGTTTCCGCCAGAGTTGCTTTCCGCGAGGCTCGGCGAGGCAATGCTGGATCAGATCATGGCTCCATTCGAGCAGTGGGGAGTTCATGCGATTGTTGGATCGCACGAGTTCAACGACTACGTGATGGCGGCCCTTCAAGCCATCAACCTCGCTATGTCCGTTCCCTTGGAATCGGAGGAGCTTGAAATTTCGCCCGCCGCTCGAAGAGCCTCGAAGAGTCAGATTCTTCTCGTGGCAAAGAAATCGGGGCGCACCAGGGCGAAAACCGACGAGAGTGTCATCAGGCTGCCTGCCAGGCGCAGGAGATAGAAGCTCTCGTGACCGTCCTGTGTCCGGCGTTCGGCGCGCCGCTTCCGGAACAGCGCCAGCCTTCGGTGCGCTGCGAGCGGTGAGCACCCGGGTGCCACGCTCCATGCTCACGTCCGTAGGCAGGCCGTGGGTCCGTACTCCCGCCAGAGCTGCTTGAGGCTCCGCAGCTCCTCGGGGCCAAACCAGGCTTTCCCGTTCAGGTGGAAGATCAGTTCTAGGAGATTCTCCGGCGTGTCGGCCCTCTCTACGCCGATCCAGTAAGCCGATTCCGGGTTCTGGTCGCAGCGGGCGTGCACGACCTGAAGACGAACGGTCATCTTCGGTTGCATCTGGACCATCTCGTTCCAGGTGAACGAGACGGCACCGTTTGAGGAGTGGGGCAGGTCGATTCCCGGACTCGGCCGCCCAGGCAGGGCTCCAACACGTCCCGTTTCGGGATCGAGGTTGGAAAACTCAAGGTATCCCTCATCTGGCCGGATTGGCTGCCCGCACTCGGTGCAGATCCAGGATTTTCTATCGGTGGTCGTAGGCGCTTTCTTCAGTGGTCCTTCCATCAGTTTAAACGAGTCCTATGCAGAGGTTTCTGGCAACAAAATGGCCGCCAGCGAGGGCGGCCGCGGAGAGTTCCAAGCTTTGGCAGGAAGGAGCTGGAGGGCACCTAGCCATCGGGTGCCTCCGGACTGGCTCGGTCGCTCGGTTCGCGCTTCAGGGCCGCTCGTAGGGCTTCTTCGAGAAAGCGCTTCAGCGTTGTGCGCTCGGCGACGGCCCGTAACTTCAGAAGGCGGTGAAGTCTCTCGGGAATCGAAAACCGGAGTTCTTTGTGCAACGTCATTTCTGCACCTTTCTTAACTGCAATCATATCACTCAACTTCTTCACCTTTAAGATGGGAAGGCCGTCAAGAGTTTTTCTCCCTTTTTCGATGGTGCCGTGCGGTCTTGGAGGTCCGGTTTTCAGAGGGTCCTGGAACCCCGTTCCGCAGGGTGCATGCCGGCGTCCTTGTCCTTGCACTCTTGGCGCCACCGCGCCATCTTGCCTTTTGCATCGGTTCTCCCCACTGGGAGGTGAGGCCATGCGGCGTCGGCCCCCCTTCTTGCTATACCTTACCTTTCTCGCTGCGGTGTTGCTTGGGGCCAGCGGCTGCGTCAAGGCGACCGTCACGACTGCTCCCAACCCCGCGTTTCCCCTCAGGACCTACGACAGGGTCGTTGTGTGGGTCAACTTCGCTGATCTTGGGCTCCGCAAAGAGATGGAGGGAAGGTTCGTCAAGCGCGCCACTGCCTTGGGTCTGAGCATGCGTGTGGCTCCCGCCCACCTGCTATTCTACCCCGGGAAACAGTACACGGCTCAGGAGATGGCGGAACTTCTAAAAGCCTCGGGGAGCCAGGCCGTCTTATACGTCGTTTCTACGGCGGTTGGCAGTAGTGATACCTGGATTCCACCGGTAGTCAGTAGCGCAGGAGGCTCAACTGTTGTCACCGGCGGCTATCCGCTTAGCTCGCCCTACGGTAACTACTCGGTACACCTAATTGATGTGGATCGGAGCGAGGTAGCATGGTATGCCACAGCGGCATTGACCGGCGATGTATTTACAGACCACGACGACATCCTCAAGCGCTTGGTCGACGAGGTGCTGCGGCACCTCACTAGAGACGGATTCGCCGCCGTAGGCACTCCTCAGCGGACCCGCCCTCAAGCAAGTGAACACGAACCGCAAGCAGCTGCCCCGGCCCCAGAGTTGAATGAACCACAGGACACATCGCTTCGAGCTGTGACACCACCAGAACCTCCCGAGGCGCTCGTGGCCTTGCCCGACTCACACACGACAGATGCGAGCGAGCCTTCCTCCGTGCAGCGGCCCGGCGCCAGTAGGCCGGTGTCCCTCGGAGCGGGTCTGGCTTTGCCTGTGTACCCCGATTTGTTCATGAACGGCTGGAAGCCTGGCCTGACTCTCGCCATCGACTTCGAGAGCCCGGTGAACCGTAGGCTGTCGTTGCGAGGCAGTGGTCTATACCAGCGTTTCGAACCGAAGACCTCATCAGAGGGTTCGGGTCCTGTCTCCGTCGCGCTGTTGGCTGGCGAAGTGAAAGCCGTCCTGTGGGATCGTGAGCGCTTCCAGCCATATGTCGTCGGTGGAGTTGGTGCCGGCAGGGTCGCAGGCAAGATCAACTTACGGGACAGCTGGGAGATAGGGCCCGCCCTGAGCTTTGCGGGGGGCGCGACGTGGCGCGCGGGGTCGGTGGGTCTGTTCGTGGAGGGCGGCTACGTGATCGTTTTCACGAAGCGGGACGTCTGGTCCGCGAACCTTCCGACGCATTTCTTGCCTTTGCGGGCTGGCTTCCGCTTCTAGAGCCAGGCCCGCAGCCCGTGAGGGTCGGGGTGCTCTGGCCGTCCTCGAAGCTGAAAGGAATACTCTGAGGCTATTCTTCGCCAGCGCTTCCGCACTCCTCTCGGCAGGTACACCCTCACGTCCGGCGCACCGGTGGCCTGGGGGCGCTCGGGGCCGCCTGCAGCGTGGCGTCATGACGTGGTACTGAGAGCAGGGACCGGTACACCCTCACGTCCGGCGCACCGGTGGCCTGGGGGCGCTCGGGGCCGCCTGCAGCGTGGCGTCATGACGTGGTACTGAGAGCAGGGACCGAGGTTGAATAAGAAGCAGAAAATCGCGCTTTGGGTTGGCATCACTCTGGTGGCGCTCATGGGGCTCGTCCCGCCGTGGAAGGTAATGCGGCCGAGAGGAGGGGGCGCCTACCTTATGCAAAGCTTGGGTTATGCGCCGTTGTTCTCACAACATGGCCAGATTGATTTCGGCAGGCTGTTTGTGCAGTGGGCAGTCGTCGCCGTGGTAACGGGCGGGCTCGTGCTGACGTTCAGTGAACCACCAAAGTCCTGACCAATGCGCTACTCGCTGCAGTTCCGCTCGCAAGCCTACGAGTGGCTTCTTTTCGGCCAGGGGAGGTTGCCTCCTCCGCTTGCCTGGCGGGTAGTCGCCTGGGCTTTCCTGGTGCTCGGAATCAGCCTCTACGGCGCGGCCGTGTGGCTATGGTTCTCCGGTAGCGTTTGGCGGGCTTTCGGCGCCGCGTTCTTGGGGTACATGCTCCGACGCCAAGTAAGGATCGTCGCGCCCCAGCTCATGGAGCGACTTGCGCTCATGGATCTTGCTCTCGAACTCGACTCCGAGGAGGGGGACAGCCCTGCTTTGTGATGGGGTATGCCTGCCGGCTCCGTCCACCTGACCTGGGGGCGCTCGGGGCGTCAGGGCCGTCCAGTGTCGCCGCAACGGTACCTCGCCTGAAAGCTCATGGCCTGCCTCCGTTTCGATTTGCCCTCCTGTCCGGGCCAGAGCCGACCGAAGCTTCCGCTGCCGGTCGCGACGTTCAGCGGCACAGGTACGGCACACCGCCCAGGAAACCCCTTGTGCCGCAAGGAGTTTCAGCCGGCCCACGGATTGCTGTTCCCGTGCCAGGTCGCACGCACGGCGGGAAAACGGCTGGGCCGGGGGGCGCCAGGGCCCTTCGCAAACCAGCCCGTGCGTGGTCACCGGCCGGCGGCACGGCGCACGTGCGCGGGGAGGGACACGAGCCCTATGGACGGCATCCGGAAAGCCCTGCTTCCCCCTCGCGCCCGACTGTGTTAGACTTCGTTCCCCCTCAGAGGAGCGAGCCATCATGGATCGTCAGGAGTTGCAAGAATTCCTACGGCGTGCTCCGGAGCCTGCCGTTCACGCGTATGATGTTTACCGACGCGCCACGGAACTCTGCGAGCGGACGCACGCTGCCATGGGGCGGCGACCGTCCTACCGCGTATCAGTATCGACAACCGACTCGGTGAGGGTAACTCATGCCAACAGGCGCGGAACGCCGGAGATTCGTTCGCGTTAGCGACTGGCACGACCTGCTGAACGAGGCGAAGCAGTCCGAGGAGGGAATCAACCTTTACGAGCTTCGACAGGCGTGCTACAGGGACATAGAGAGGCTGCGCGGGCGGCCTCTTCTTGTTTACGGAAGCCAGTTCATCCCTCCGCCGCACCCTCGGGCTCCCGTCACCATCGACCTTGAAGACATCGATGGCTTCACCGACCTGATCAACGCGGTGGAGGAGGACGTCGAATCTGTGGATGTGCTGGTTCACAGTCCCGGAGGATCTCCGGAGGCGACCGAACGGATTGTCGATCTGCTGCGCGCCCGTTTCCGTCAAGTGACGTTCCTCGTTCCGCACTCCGCCTATTCTGCAGCCACCATGCTCGCGCTGTCCGGGAACGAGATCATCCTGCATCCGAGCGCGAGCCTCGGTCCAATCGATCCACAAATCAACGGAACACCAGCCAGATCGATTCGTCGAGGGTTCGACCGAGTCCGCGACCTCCTCAAGCGAGAAGGGCCGGAAGCCCTCCCCGCCTATCTTCCTTTGATTGAGAAGCACTCTCTGGAAGTCCTGGAGATCTGCGACGATTCGGAGAAGCTCGCTCGTGAACTCGCGTCCGACTGGCTCGGTGGGTACATGTTCGGAAATGAACCAGAGAGCGATGAGAAGGCTGGGAAGGTCAGCAAGATCGTGAGCTTCTTTGCCAACTACGACGATCACAAGACGCACAGCAGGCCGCTGACCTTCCGGAAAATCAAGGACCTGGGCCTTAAACTCACACAGGCCGAAGAGCCGCTCCGCTCCCTCCTTCGAGAGGCCCATATCCTTCTCAACGGCTTTCTCACGGTGACCACGTTCGTGAAGCTGTACGAGAACAGCGGCGGACTTTCTTGGGGACGACAGTTTCAGTTGGTGCCAGGCAGCGAGGCACCGAAGCGGGAGGAACAGGAACCAAACGAGCGTTTCTCGACGTGAAGCTACCTCCTCTACGAGATCGGAGGGTCACGCCTCCAGACATTCCGGCATCAACCGGCTTCGCGAGCCCCCTTCCTTTGTGCCGCAGTTGTGCCGTAACGTACCGGGAAGAGCCGGGAAACGGCGCGGAGGCCGACAGCCGTTTCTGGCCCGAAAGTGGCGTGGTTGTGCGGTTTCTTCCCGCCGAGTAGCTCTACCGAGACATACCGGCTCGGACTTTTAATCCGTAGGTCGTGGGTTCGAGGCCCACCCGGGTCATTGCGAAGTGTACACCGGGTCCAGGTTCTGCGGGGGGTCCGCGCTGCTGCCGCGCCCATTTTGAGGTCTGCGCCCCGACGGTCGGCGGGCCACCCTGACGGCCTCCGGATACGGAAAAACGTCCAGCACCTCCCCGGCCGCATTGCGAGCCTGGCACTCGCGCCAGCACTTCGCGCGTCGGCACCAGCACCTTTCCGCCCAGATGTCCGCACTTCTTGAGCGAGGCGAGCTGGTCCTCGAAATGAACCGCCGCCGCGCCTCAGGAGTTCAACGTACGACTTGGGACGATGGCGATCCATCGTGACCTGCCCACGGTTTCGGAAGCACGAGCTCGGGCCGAGTCCGGAACTTCTTGATGAGGCCGATCGAATGCCTGCGGGGCGAAGGCGGTTCCTGCGGTCGCCACGACGCCGACGTCAGGCGCACGGCCTGCGCGGTCCGATTCGTGCGGCGTGGCGAGAACCGCGCCGCCAATCGTGACCAGCCCGACGAGCCTCATGTCCGGGAGCCGCCACCCCCGGACCCGCATTCTCCGGTGCGCACCCGCCGGATGGAGCGGGGACCGTCGCTTCATGATCTTCCTCCGTCCGGGCTTCACTTTCAGACGACCAACCAGATGACGTGCGGGAAGGTTCCGGGGTCGGCCAGGGCAGACAGACTTGGGCCAGGCGGCGGGTCGAGAGGATCGCCACAACAAGCGCGCCGGCGCTCGGAGCGGGAGCCTCCTCACAGCAGAGCTGCCCGGGCCTCGCTCCCTGCGGGGCCCGCCAGCGGGATCGCGGTTGTCGAAAGGCGGCTGGGTCTGCCGTCTGGTGCCTACTGCGCGCCCAGGACCCGCGCGGCCTTGCGCACTTGACGCGGATCGACCCAGAATAGGGCGCCGTAGCGCCCGCCACCGCTGCACACGGCGTCCATGGCGATGACGTTCACCTTCGCCGCCGCCAGCTTCTCCAGGATCTCCGCGACCACACCGACCCGGTCGTCCCCTTCCGCCAGGAACCCCGTCTTCCTGGCGCTCAGCCGCAGCTTGGCCTTGCGCGCGGCGGCCTTGAACGCCGCCGCATCCTCGGGGAAGAAGTCGAGCTGCGCCCGCCGTCCACTGGGGAACGCGTGGAAGGCGAGGAGGTTCACACCCGCAGCCTTGAACTGCTCGAGGACGTGAGCACCCTCACCGGGCTTGTTCGGCACGGTGACGTAGTAGTACTCGACCCTGCGCACGGTGTCGGCCATGGATCCCCTCCTTGTTGACGATTCGCGCCATGTGAAATAGCGGGAAAAATTCCGCCGTCAAGCACCCCTGACCAACCAGGTCCTGCCCGACCGCTGTGGCGGCACCCGGATCCGCTGGCCCCGGGCAGCCTCCGGGTCACGGCGGAATCAGCCGACGGCCGATGCTAAGCGACAGGAAGCCTGTCGCCGCCACACGGCTTGACAGTCAGGTGCAGGTACGCGGAATATGACGGGGAATATGACGGGCACGGAGCAGGGGGCCGTCCGTTCGCGGATTGCTCCTGCGGCGCGCAGCCGCTTTCACCTGTGCATGCCGACGGCGCTGCTATGACATCGCCCAAGCCACCATCCCAGCGTAGGGGCTCACCGCAGGCCCACGCGTCGTGGGCCGGGTCCAATGCACCGCTCGGGCGCCGGCTCACCGTTCTGGTCGTGGACGACGAGATCTCCGTCCGCAGACTCGCGGCCCGCGCCCTGGGCCGAGCCGGCTACCGGGTGCTCGAGGCGGAGGGAGGCGACCAGGCGATCTTCCTCTCGGAGCAGCATGACGGCCCCATCGACGTGGTGCTCGCGGACGTGGTCATGCCCTCCGTCAGCGGACCCGAGCTCGTGGAGTACCTGAGGCAAGCGCGGCCCGACCTGGCCGCCGTCTACATGTCCGGATACACGGAACACTCCATCGCTCAGCAGAAGTCACCCGGGCGGAGTGCCCTGTTGTTGGCGAAGCCGTTCACGATCGAAGAGTTGCTCGGCAAGGTGCGCGCTGCGCTGGAGGGGCTCGCCGAGAGGTCCGAAGGCGGCGAGGGTGGCCTCACCGGGTGACGTCACGGCGGCCGCCCGGCTCTACGCGGCGGAGATGGGCCGGTTGGCGCCGGGCAAACCGCTGCGCACCGTGGTCTATAGTCACGATCACGCCGACCACGCATCCGGCGCGCCCACGCTCTTCCAGGCGTTCGCCGGGCCGGTCCCCATCGTGGGCCACGAGAACGCCTACGCGAAGCTCGCGGGTCCGACGGGGGATCCAAATCTGCCGCCCCCGACCCTCACGTTTGCCGACCGCATGACGATAGGTTTCGGCGGGCGGCCCATCGAGCTTCACTACCTCGGCAAGAGCCACAGCGACAACCTCATCGTCGCCTATCTTCCCGAGGACCGTTTCGCCTTCGCCGTGGATTTCGTGGCGAACGAGGTGGTGGGGTTTCGGGACCTGCCGGACTATCATTTCCCGGATTTCTTCGAGACGCTCGAGCGGCTGCAGCGAATTCCCTACGAGAGGATCGTGTTCGGCCAGGGCCCGCCGGGCGACCGGGCGAGCGTCGAGCGGCAGGTCCGCTACTACCGCGAGCTCCGCGAAGCGGTCTCGAAGGCCGTCGCTCAGGGGATGTCTGAAGACGAAGCGGCAGGCTGGATCCAGCTCGCGAGCTGCCACAGTGGCGGGGGTACGACGAGTGGTTGGGGCTCAATGTGCGGGCCCTGTACCGGTGGCTGGCTGGAAGGCGTGGGCCGTGAGGGGGGAGACGATGTCCTCGCGGGCGCCGGAAATGGTGCCTATATTAAACAGTTTGTGCGAGTGATGCGTGTGCGTTTCCCCGCACGGTTCCTACAGGTCTGGACGCAGCGGAGACCGGTATGACGGCAGCTCCCGATACCGCAACGATGGTGGTGCTGGAGATCGCGAAGGCGTACAACCTGACGGGGACGTACCCTCTGCGCCATCCGACGGTGCAGGATGTGCTCCGGCAGGTGGGCCGCTTGCTGGATGCGCTGCCGGGTCCCTTCACGTTGGAGACCTCCGACTCGGGGCTGCGCATCGACGGGATGGTGGTGGAGGACCACCAGGGTCACATACGGGAGCTGGGGCGCGCGCTGCACCATGCGGGTGTTACGGTGGTGCGACTCACGCCGGATGTGCGGTCCACGGACGCGGAGCGACTGCTGGCGGTTCTTCGCGATGAGCGCGCCATCGCGAGGGCGGGGGGCATTGTTCCCGCGCTCCAGGAGGTGGGCGGCTCGATTCTGGAGATCGCGGAGCGGGGCCAGGCGCTGCGGACGGCCGGGGTCCAGCATGCGGTTGCGGCGGAGGCGATCCCGGGTTCGGTGGCGAGGTCCGAGGACTCCATGTTCGACGCGATCCGCCGCCGGGAGGTGGAGGCTGGCGACATCGTGAAGCTGGCGGAGGCGTACGCGCGTGGGGACGCCTCCGGGCGGGCGGCGCTCGCGCCCAAGTTGAAGGAGGTGGGGACGGCGCTGCGCCAGGCCGGCGAGGCGCAGGGGTTGGCGCAGGCGGTGGCGGTGCTGGCGGGCCGGATCGAGGACGACATGGATCCGGCGGTGCGGGAGAGCCTCTACGCCATGGTGGTGGAGCTGACGACCCCGCAGGTGGCGCGCCGGCTGGCGGTCGAGCTGGGTCAGTCGGCTCGGGACGAGGAGCGCCGGGATCAGCTAATCCGGGTGCTCACCCGGATCGGTGTGGACGCGGCTCACGCGGTGGCGGAAGCGCTGGGAGAGACCGAGGATCGCCCGGCTCGTCGGGCCTATATCGATGCGCTGGTCAAGTTCGGCCGCATGGGCATGCCGCTCGTGGAGGGGATGCTCGCGGACCCGCGGTGGTTCGTGGTCCGGAACGCGGTCATGGTGCTGGGCGAGGTGGGTGGTCCCCAGGCGCTCGCCCACCTCACGGCCACGCTGGCGCACGGCGATTCGCGGGTACGCCGGGAGACAGTGACGGCGCTCACGAAGCTGGGCAGCCCGGACGCGGAGCGGCTGCTCCTGGGTGTCCTGGATGATCCGCATCCCGATGTGCGCTCTGCGGCCACGCTGGCGGTGAGCGTCCTCAAGGTGGACCGGGCGGTCAAGCCATTGCTGGAGCGGCTGAGCGTGGAGGATAACGAGGATGCCCAGATCGAGATCATCCGCGCACTGGGTCGCATCGGCGACGCAGTCGCGGTTCCGGCCATCGAGAAGTTCACGTCGGGCGGCCTCTTCTCTCGGACGCCGGTGCGCGTGCGTCTCGAGGCGCTGCGGTCCCTCGGCGCCATAGGCACGCCTCACGCGCTCCAGGTGCTGGAGCGGGCAGCCAACGCTCGGAACTCACAGATCCGCGAGACGGCACGCGCCGCGCTGCGTGCCGCGGAGGCGGCCAGGACCTAGTGTCCCGTCCCGAAGATTCCTTGGCATTCGATTCGCCGCTGCATCCCGCATCGCTGCGTTGCTCCTCCTCGAAATAGCGCTGTTATTCCTTCTCGTCGCCCTCACCCCACGCAACCTTCGTTGCGTGGGGACCCCGGTCGCGCCTTGCGCTGCGGGTGCATCGGCGCTCTCGGTGCACAAGGAACTTCTGGGACGGGACACCAGCACATGGCTGAAGAACTGCGGCCGCGGCAGCCGAACGGCGACCCACTGTAGTCGTTCAGCGTCCTGCTTTGCTTCCGCGTCCTTACCGCACTGCCACACCCCGCTGCCACGTTGATAGACCGCCGCTCCTTCGTCCGCTCTCTGGCTGCGCCGGCGCTGGTCTGGCCCCGCGCTCTGGATGCGCTCGCGCAGGAGCTTGCGGCTTAGGAGGTCGATCGGGTGACCGAACTGCTGTGGGACGTGCGGCGGCGCGGCCTGCCGGGATAACGGTAGCGGAACACGAGCCTGGGTGCCGTGGTTCTCTAGAGACAGGCGTGAACGGGCGCGTCGCTGAGCCGAAGGAAGACATTCCCCGGAGCGCATCGTTCTTCGGCGTCGAGACCGCGCTCGCCATGCGGCTGTCCCGCGGTGATGGAGCGCCAGGACCGCGGCCGGACAGAGACGGCGGAGGAGGCGCTACGCCTCTCGGACCTGGCCCTCGAGGTGAGCCGAGGCGGCGAGTGCGCCTGGCGTGGGCGGTCCATGGCCTGGCCCCCGAGGGCGAACCGCGAGGGTATCGGTATCGCGCCGAGATCGAGGTCTTCCGCGGCGTGGGGGAGCTTGTCCCTGTGCGAACCTTCGGCGGCGAGTTCCGCGTGACGGAGAAGGGGAGCCTGGTCGCCGAGACGTTGGCAGACGCGCTCCCCGTCCCGGCACGCGCCACCCTCTTCCTTGTGGATCCGCGGCCCGATATCTATACGGCGCGAGTTCGGATCACCGATCTCGTCACGGGCTTTCGCGCCGAGACCACCGCGGGCTTCGAGATCCGCGAGCGCTGAGCTTCAACCTCTTTACCCCGCGCAGCGAATGAGCGACTACAGGCCGCCGTACGGCGCGGCCGCGGCGGCAGCCGCCGTCGTGCTCGCGCTCTATATCGTCACTCTCGCGCCCACCACGGCGTTTTGGGACACCAGCGAGTACATTGCGACCGCGTACATCGTCGGGATCCCTCACCCGCCCGGTAACCCGCTTTTCGTGCTGCTGGCGCACGTGTGGAGCTGGCTCCTGGCGCCTACGCGACTTACGGCGGCAGTGCGCATCAACCTGTTCGCGGCCGCCACCAGCGCCCTCGCCACCTTCTTCTGGTTCCTGGTGGCGCACCGCGTCCTTAGCGCCGCGGGGCCGGGTCGACGTGTGGCACTGGCCGGCGCCGCGGCAGCGGCGCTTGTCGGCGCCACGACCTTCACCGTGTGGAATCAGTCGACGGTGAACGAGAAGGTCTACACGGTGAGCGTCATGGTGATTGCCATGGTGAGCTGGTTCACGCTACGGTGGCGGGATCGCCGGGGCGAGCCCGCAGGGACGCGGTACCTGCTCGGGGCCGTCTACGCCCTTGCCCTCGGCGCCACCAACCACCTCATGTCAGTCCTCCCGCTCCTGGCCCTGGGCACGCTCGTACTCGTGGTCGCGCCCCGGGACCTCCTGCGCCCGGCGTTCTGGGCGCGCGCAGTTCCCCTGGCCGCCCTCGGGCTCTCCGTCAGCTTCTTCCTACCGATCCGAGCGGCGGAAAACCCTGTCATCAACGAGGCGCACCCCGCATGCGAGAGCCTGGTGGACGCGGCGGTGAGTATCTACACGAACGGTGCAGGCGGCTGTGACGCGCTGTCGGCGAGCCTGCGGCGCGAGCAGTACGCGAAGCCGCCGCTGACCCGGCGCCAATCGCCGTTCCTAGACCAGCTCCGCATGTATTTCCAGTACTTCGACTGGCAGTGGGCGCGCGGCGCGGTCCCGGCGCCGAATTACGGGAACGTACGGTTGCTCTACACCGCGCTCTTCTTCGCGCTGGGACTCTTCGGCTTCTGGGTTGTGGCGCGCGCGGACCGCGGAGCCCTGGCGTACCTCGCGGTCCTCATGCTGACGCTCACCCTCGGCCTCGTCTTCTACCTGAACTTCAAGTACGGGTACTCGCTGGCGCCACACGTCACGGACCGGAACCTGCACGAGGTCCGCGAGCGCGACTACTTCTTCATGGCGAGCTTCGGGCTCTGGGGCGTGATGGCGGGGATCGGCCTCGCGGGCATATGGCGCGCGCTGGCGAGCCGACTGCGCGTCCCGCGCCCGCACGTGATCCTCTCACCCCTCCTGGCCATCGCCCTCATCCCACTGGCGCTGAACTGGCGGTGGGCGAGCCGCCGCGGAGACTACGCGGCCCGCGACTGGGCCTATGATCTCCTGGCGAGCGTGGAGCCGTATGCCGTGCTCTTCACGAACGGCGACAACGACACCTTTCCGCTCTGGTACGCTCAGGAGGTGGAGGGCTTGCGCCGGGATGTGACCGTGATTGTGCTCCAGTATCTGTTCACGAGCTGGTACCCGAAGCAGCTCCAGCACCTCACGCTTCCGGCAAACCAGCGGCGCTTCGAGCCGGGCGGGCGCCCGGCGTTCTACGGTTCGCCTCCGGCGCCGACGCGGCCGATCCTCTCCCTCCAGCCCGAGGAGATGGACCGGATCGGGGGGTGGGACGGGCGCCGCTCCCTACCGGTGGTGCTGGGTCCCCTCGAGGTCGAGTACCCGCAGGGGATGCGACTTTCCCGCGGTCACCTCCTCGCCCTCGCCGTGATCCGCGACAGCATCGAGGACCGGCCCGTCTACTTCGCCACGACGACCGGCCTCATGACCGAGCTCGGGCTCGGCAGCTTCGGCGTGCGCCATGGACTCGCCACGAAACTCTGGGCCGGGGCGCCCACGGAGCGACCCTCCCACGCGCAGGTCCCCCGCCAGCTCGGCGGAGGCTGGATCGACGTGGATCGCAGCCTGGCGCTGGTCGAAGAGGTCTACAGCTATCGCGGGCTCCGGGACCGCGAGATCTGGCCCGACCTCTCGACGGTGAACATCCCCTGGCAGTTCTACCTGCTGAACCTCCAGCTGGCCGACGCCGTGCTGCGCCGCGGTCAGAAGGAGGTGGCCGCCCGTCTTATGGAAGATGCGCATGCGTTCCTCGAGACCGCCCGCGGCGGAACGGTGGTGGCGGCACGGGACGATACGGCCCGCTGACCCGCGCGCTCGTCTCAACAGGTCGCGAAGGGCGCCTCGCGAGGGGCACCGGGGGCACCTCGCGCCATTGCGGCAAACGACTCTTGGTGCGAGTTTTGTATTTAGACCGGCACGCGGGGGAACTTGCGGAGCGCCGGCGGGGTTGACATACGCGTCTTCTCCGTCCCCTGTCGCATGAGGCAGGTGCTGGATTCCAATGCGGATACGTCTGTAATGGCTTGCATGCTCTGCGCCTGTTGCTGTTGTTGTGCGGACGCCGGCCCCCTGGGGGACGGTGCGCGGGCGCCGTGCATGAACTAGTGACGCAACGGCGATTCTGGCGGCCGCGATCCTCCGGGGAGGACGCGGCCGCCAACTTTTTCAAGAATTGGTTCAGACTACCCGCGCACCCGGGCGGGCCGGCAGGGAGTGCGATGGCGGTAACAGAGACGGCAGTTCGACGATCGGATCCGGGGACGACCGTCCGCCGGTCGCGCCTCGCATCGCTCATCGGGAACACGCCGATGCTCACGCTGCGGCGGATCGGGCGTGCTGGCCTGGCAGAGGTTCGGGTGAAGCTGGAGGGCCTGAATCCCGGGGGGAGCGTGAAGGACCGTCCGGCGCGGGCGATCATCGAGAGCGCGCTGGCGGATGGGCAGCTGACGCCGGACAAGACGCTCCTGGACGCGAGCTCGGGAAACACCGGGATCGCCTACGCGATGCTGTGCGCGGAGCTGGGGATTCGCTGCGAGATCTGCATCCCGGCGAGCGCGAACGTGGAGCGCAAGCGAGTGCTGCGGAGCTACGGTGCGACGCTGGTGGTGACGGACCCCCTGGAGGGCTCGGACGGTGCGATCTGTGAGGCGCGGCGTCGAGCGGTGGAGCACCCGGAGCGCTACTTCTACGCGGATCAGTACAACAACGGCAACAACGTGCGGGCCCATTACGATACCACGGGCGTCGAGATCTGGGAGCAGACCGCGGGACGGGTGACGCACTTCGTGGCGGCGCTGGGCACGAGCGGCACCTTCGTGGGCGCGGGTCGCCGGCTGCGCGAGCATTCCCCGGGCATAAGGCTGATCGCCGTACAGCCCGACTCGCCGTTCCACGGGATCGAGGGGGTCAAGCACATGGCCACGGCCATCGTCCCGGGGATCTATGATCCTTCGCTGCCCGACGAGGTCGTGACCGTGCGCACGGAGGAGGCGCAGGCGATGGCGCGCCGTCTGGCCCGGGAGGAGGGGTTGCTCTGCGGGGTGTCCGGCGGCGCGAACGTGGTCGCGGCGCTGCGTGCGGCGGCCGGTCTCGACCGAGATGCCCTGGTCGTGACCATTCTGCCGGACGGCGGCGAGCGCTACTTGAGCGAGCCCTGGTGGGAGGAAGGCCCGTGATCCGGTGCGTGGACGGGGTGCTGGATGCCATCCGGGCGCACGCGCGGCGGGGATATCCTGACGAATGCTGTGGCGCGCTTGTGGGCAACGTGTCGAACAGCGGGACGCGGCACATCGTGCGTGCCGTGCCCGTGGAGAATGAGCGGGGGACCGAGCGGGAGCGTCGCTACCTCATCTCGCCGGACGTGGTCCGGGAGGTGGAGCGCACGGCCGCGCAGAGCGCCCTGGAGGTGCTGGGGTTCTACCACTCGCACCCGGAGGCGCCTGCGCAGCCGTCCGCATACGACCGGGCGAACGCGTGGCCGTGGTACGCCTACGTGATTGCGGAGGTGCGGAGCGGCGAGGTGCGGGACGTGCGGGCGTGGCGCCTGGCCGACGACCGCAGCAGTTTTTGGGAAGAGGAGTTGGTCCAGTGGAAGGAGGACAGAGCTTGACGGCGACAGTTCGGATACCCACGCCCCTTCGGGGCTATGCGGGTGGGGCCGCGGAGTTCGAGGTCGGCGGCCATACGGTGGGCGAGGCGCTGGCGCAGCTCACGACTCGCCACCCGGCGCTGCGGGCGCACCTGTATGCCGAGGACGGCTCGCTTCGCAATTTCGTGAGCGCGTACCTGAACGATGAGGACGTGCGGCACCTAAAGGGGCCCGCGACGCCGGTGCGCGAAGGCGACACCATCACCATCGTGCCCAGCATCGCGGGTGGTGCGCGGGATGGCGGTACGCCCGCGGGCACCGTGGAGGCGCCGGAGCGGGCCGAGCCTTCCCTGATGCCGGGCCGCCGCCTGGCGGAGGGCATCGCGGAGCGCGCCGGCGCGATCGAGCTCGCCCGCGACGAGGTCTACCGGTACTCGCGCCACCTTATCATGCCGGAGGTGGGCCTGGACGGGCAGCGCAAACTCAAGGCTGCCCGTGTGCTCCTCGTGGGCGCGGGCGGCCTCGGCTCGCCCCTCGGCCTCTATCTCGCCGCCGCGGGCGTCGGCACTCTCGGGATCGTGGACTTCGACGTCGTGGACGAGACGAACCTGCAGCGCCAGGTTTTGCATGGGACGAAGGACGTCGGGCGTGCGAAGCTGGAATCCGCCCGCGATCGCATCCGGGACGTGAACCCGCACGTGGAGGTCATCCCGTACCAGGTCCGGCTCACGAGCGAGAACGCCCTCGAGATCCTGGAGCCGTACGACGTCATCGTGGACGGCACGGACAACTTCCCGACGCGTTATCTCGTGAACGACGCGTGCGTCCTCCTCGGGAAGCCCAACGTCTACGGGTCCATCTTCCGCTTCGAGGGGCAGCTCTCTGTGTTCTACGCGAAGGAAGGGCCCTGCTACCGCTGCCTCTTCCGTGAGCCGCCGCCGCCGGGTCTCGTGCCGAGCTGCGCCGAGGGCGGCGTTCTCGGCGTGCTGCCGGGAATCGTCGGCTCGCTACAGGCGCTGGAGACGATCAAGCTCATCGTGGGTGGCGCGAGTCCGCTCATCGGGCGGTTGCTCCTCTTCGACGGGCTCGCCATGCGCTGGCGCGAGCTCAAGATCCGCAAGAACCCCGAGTGCCTGGTCTGCGGCGAGAACCCGACCGTCCGCGGGCTCATCGACTACGAGGAGTTCTGCGGTGTCGCGGTGGGCCAAGAGGTGGCGGAGGACGAGATTCCCGCTATCACTGCCAGCGAGCTCAAGACGCGGCTGGACCGCGGCGACCGGGTGACGATCATCGATGTACGCGAGCCGCACGAGTGGCAGATCGCCAACCTGGCGCCCTACGGTGCGCGCCTGATCCCGCTCGGCCGGCTCGCCGAGCGCATGCACGAGCTCGACAGCGCGAACGAGATCGTGCTGCACTGCCGGTCCGGCGTGCGCAGCGCCCGCGCGCTCGAGCAGCTGCGGGCCGCCGGATTCCGCCGCCTGTGGAACCTGAAAGGCGGGATCCTGGCCTGGCAGGAAGAGGTGGATCCGTCGCTGCCGCGCTACTAACGCCCTCGTCGCCGGGCCCGTGGAGAGCGTGACGATCGAGCGATGAGCCAAGGTCGGCGGCCCAGAGTCGTCATCGTGGGAGCCGGGTTCGGCGGGCTCTGGGCCGCGCGCCATCTCTCGGGCGCCGCAGTGGACGTTCTCCTCATCGACCGCAACAACTTCCACACGTTTCTCCCGCTGCTGTACCAGGTTGCCGCCGCGGAGCTCGATGCGCCGGAGATCCTCTACCCCGTGCGGGCGATTCTCCGCAAGATGCCGAACGTGGACTTCGCAATGGCGGAGGTCACCGGCATCGACCTGGACCGCCGCCTCGTCCACACGCATGGTGCGCCGATCTCGTACGAATACCTCGTGCTGGCCACGGGGAGCGTCCCCCACTACTTCGGGGTGCCGGGCGCCCAGGAGCACGCGTTTCCCCTGCGATCGCTCGAGCAGGCGATCGACCTGCGGAACCATATCGTCTCCCGCTTCGAGCGCGCGGCGCGGGAAGCGGACCCGGGGTGCCGGCGCCGGGCCGTGACCTTCGCCATCGTGGGCGGTGGAGCCACGGGCGTCGAGTTTGCCGGAGCGCTGGCGGAGCTGATCCGTGGGCCCGTGCGCAAAGACTACCCGCTCCTCGATCCCGGGGAGGTCTCCGTGATCCTGCTCGAGGGCCAAGACCGTCTGCTCACCGGGCTGCCCGAGCGCCTCGGCGGCTATGCGCTCAGGCGGCTGCGTGCCATGAGGGTCGAGGTCCGGCTGTGCGCTCCGGTCACGGAGGTGGCGCCGGACGCGCTACACCTCCGGGACGGGACGACCACTGCGACGGAAACCGTGGTGTGGACGGCGGGCGTGCGGGGCGACCCCGACGCCGGCTGCTGGGGGCTCCCGACCGGCCGCGGCGGCCGCGTCCCCGTGGAGCCCACGCTCCAAGTGCGCGGGCGCCCCGAGGTCTACGTGATTGGCGACCTCGCCTACCTCGAGGACCAGGGCGCGCCACTCCCCATGGTCGCGCCCGTCGCGACGCAGCAGGGGCGGCACGCGGCGAAGAACATCCTCCGCCAGGTCGCCAGGCGCGCGCCGGAACCCTTCGACTATCGGGACCCCGGGATGCTCGCCACCATCGGACGCAACGCCGCCGTCGCCTACCGGCCCGGCTTCGCCTTCACGGGCTTCCCGGCATGGGTGCTCTGGCTCGCGATCCACATCGTCAAGCTCATCGGGTTCCGAAACCGGCTTATCGTCCTCATCAACTGGGCCTGGGACTACTTCTTCTACGAGCGCGCGGTGCGCCTGGTGCTGCCGCTCAAGCCGGCGCCCACGCGGCAGGTGGTGGAGGAGGCGCTTCCACCCGCTCCGCGGACGGGGCGCGCGGCGCGCGCGGCGGGGTGACGGCGCAGCGCCACGTGCCCTCTTATCCGCAGGCCCTGATCCGACAACCCCGGAACAGCACCCTTGCCCGCGGCGGTCCCCGCGGTTAACTGTCCCCGCGCCGCTGCCCGGCGTGCAGTCGGCTGGGGACCTCTGAACACGATGGGGAATTCATCGCATGGCGATGAGCAAGCCGGTTCCCTCGCCCGAGATCGCGCTTCTCCTTCGCATTCTCGACGAGGCGTACGACCGCAAGGGGTGGCACGGGCCCACGCTCCGGGGCGCGATCCGCCGAGTGTCCGCCGAAGAGGCGCTCTGGAGGCCGCAGCCCGGCCGACACCACATCTGGGAGATCGTCCTGCACACGGCGTACTGGAAGTACGCCGTGCGGCGGCGGCTGCGTGGCGAGAAGCGCGGGAGCTTCTCCCGCAAGGGCTCGAACTGGCTCGCGCTGCCACAGCCGCCCACCGTGGCCGCATGGCGCGCGGACGTGGCGCTCCTGGACGCCGTGCACCGCGAGCTGCGGGACGCCGTCGTCGAGCTGGCGCCCGCGCGCCTGCGGGAGAAGTCGAAGGGGTCGGAGTGGGAGAACGCTGCGGTCATCTACGGGATCGCCGCCCACGACGTGTACCACACGGGTCAGATCCAGCTCCTGAAGCGGCTGCAGAGAAGGTGAGCGCCTGCGCTAGGGACGACGCGTTGTAACCACGGCAACTCCACGGTCTAGCTGCTGCTTGTCCAGGGTAATGAGCTCGGTCTCGAACTCCTCGGCAAGCGCCACATAAACGGCGTCGCACCCGCGCAGGCGCTGCTGCACCGCGACCGCCGCGGCGCGACCACCGAGGGTCCGCGAGACCGAATGAAGGGACACGATCCCCGTCCCGGAGAGAACGGCCACCGCGTCCTCCGCCATCCGGGAGTCTCGCAAACCGCGGCTCAGGGCCGCGCCGACCTCCGCCAGGACGATGACCGGTGCCGCCAGCGTCTCCCCGCGTGCGATCGCGTCCTCCAGCCACCGGCGGCTCCGTCGATGACCCGACTCGTCGACCTTGAGCAGGGCCACCCACACACTCGCATCAACGACCGCCACCGGCTCACCGCCTCTGTTCGGCCACTAGCTCCCCTGCGCTCCGCGGACTCACCCAGGACTCCGCCACACGCGCCGCGACTCGGTCCAGCGCTTCCAGGGCCGCGGCCGCCTGCTTCATGCGCGCCTCCCGCGCGTCGTCCTCCGTGAGCGCCCGAAGAACCGCGACCGGCTCGCCGCGCACCGTTACCAGGTATTCCGCCCGAGATTCGCGGACCTCACGGACGATCTCTGAAGTCCGGTTCTTGAGTTCCCGGATTCCGACCCGACGCTTCATCACAAGCTCCTGCATCACCGTGGTCGCGCTGCCTGGAGCCGGGGGCGCTCTGATGGCCACGAACTCTTAGCACCATGAGGCTACTTATGAGTAGCCACGCGTAAGCCCTCGGTCAAGGGGCGGGCTGGAGCGCGCCTGCGGTACCCTGGATGAGGCCATCGCTCTGTTCGTCCAGTTTGGAAAGCAAGAGGAGACCGTTCCTTACGCCGAGCGGCTCCTCCACTGGTTTGGCCTGTTTGAAGAGCAGGAGCCCAACACCGAGGGTCAAGAGCGCATGGCGGAATTGGAGCGGATCGCTCGGCAGAGATGATGATAGGGGCGGCAAGACTACTACGCGACGCGCTGGTGGCTGCGCGGCGAGAAGTTCGGGAGCTTCCCCCGCAAGGGGTCGAACTGGCTCCCGCTACCGGAGCCGCCCGCCGAGGCAGCGTGGGCCGGCGAATGTTACGGTGCGGGCAGCCGGCTCAGTATGCCGCCAGCTTGCGGATCGCCTCGAGCACGTCGTTCGCGCCCGGGAGGATCGCGTCCTCGAGCTGGGGCGCGTAGGCGACCCAGGTGTCCAGGGAGGCGACGCGGCGGACGGGTGCGTCCAGCCACTCGAAGAGCTCGTCCGCGATCCGTGCGGCGATCTCGGAGCCGATGCCCCAAGAGAGCGAGTCCTCGTAGGCCACGATCACCTTGTTTGTCTTCTTCACGGACGCCGCGATCGTGTCCATGTCGAAGGGCGAGAGGGAGCGCAGGTCGATGACCTCCACGTCGATGCCATCGTGCTCCTCCGCGACCTTCGCTGCCTCCAGGGAGCGCTTTACCAGGGCGCCGCACGTCACGAGGGTCAGATCCTTTCCTTCCCGCACGATCTTCGCCTTGCCGAACGGGATCATGAAGTTCGGGCCCGGATAGCGCCCTTTGTTGTACACCTGCCGGTACAGGTGCTTGTGCTCCAGGAACATCACGGGGTCGTCGCAGCGGATCGCGGTGCGCAGGAGCCCGTTCGCGTCCAGGGCGTTCGAGGGGAGCACGACCCGCAGTCCGGGGGTGTGGGTGAAGAGCGTCTCGCCGGTCTGGGAGTGGTAGATCGCGCCGCCGCGCAGGTAGCCGCCGTAGGCCACCCGGATCACCACGGGCGCGGCGAAGAGGTTGTTCGAGCGGTAGCGCATCGTGGCCAGCTCGTTGCGGATCTGCATCATGGCCGGCCAGATGTAGTCGAAGAACTGGATCTCGACCACGGGCTTGAGGCCGCGGACGGCCATGCCGATGGCGCGCCCGACGATGTTCGCCTCGGCGAGGGGCGTGTTGAACACGCGGACGCTGCCGAAGCGTTGCTGTAGCCCGTAGGTGATCTTGAAGACGCCGCCCTTGCCCCTCACTTCCTTGAGGATCTCCTCGCGACTGGCATCCGCGACATCCTGACCGAACACCAGGATTCGCGGATCGTGCTCCATCTCGTCGCGCAGGCACGCGTTGAGGAGGTCCACCATGGTGAGGGGCTCGCCATCGAACTCGGGGGCGTCCTCTGTGTCGAACTCAGGGCCGGCGGGATCGACGTCCTCCGAGTAGAGATAGCGGGTCGCGGTGTCCGGTGGCGGCTGCGGGTGCCCGAGGGCCTCATCCGCGGCGGCCGCCACCTCCTCCTGAACCTCGCGCTCGAGACGATCCAGCTCCTCCTCTGTCGCGATCCCCTGCTGGGCGAGCAGCGCGCGCGTGCGGACCAGCGGGTCGCGGCGCGACTCCTCCTGCCGCTCCCACTCGGACTTGTACATCCGCTCGTCGTCGGACATGGAGTGGGAGTACGGGCGCGTCACGTGCGCGTGGACGAGCGCGGGCCCGCGGCGCTCGCGGCAGTACGCGACGGCGCGCCTGCAGACGTCGTAGCTTTCCAGCACGTCCGTGCCGTCGCACTCCTGGATGCAGAGATGCGGGAAGCCGGCCAGCAGACGGGAGATGCTGCCGCCTGCCGTCTGCACCTCGACGGGCACCGAGATCGCGTACCTGTTGTCCTCGATGAGGAAGAGCACCGGGAGCTTCAGGTTGCAGGCCGAATTCATCGCCTCCCAGAACTCGCCCTCCGAGGTGGTGCCGTCGCCGGCGGCGCAGACCACGATCTCGTCCTCGTGGAACCCTTGAATTCCTTGACGGATCTCCGGCGCCAGGAGCGCGCGATACCCCGCTTCCGCGGCGCCCACGGCCTGGATGAATTGCGTGCCGGTGGGCGATGACGAGCTGGCAATGTTCAGCTCGCGGCTCGTCCAGTGTGATGGCATCTGGCGACCCCCACTGTTGGGGTCGTCCGCCGCGGCGACCGCGCCGAGAAATTGATCCAGCGGCGTCTGGCCGAGGGCGAGGGCGAGCGCGCGATCGCGGTAGTAGAGGAAGAACCAGTCGTGGCCGGGCCGGACGTGCGGAGCCAGCGCCACCTGTACGGCTTCGTGTCCTGCAGCGGAGATCTGGAAGAAGCTCTTGTTCTGACGCTTGATCGCGATCTCGCGATCGTCGATGCGCCGGGAGGTGACCATCGTGCGATAGAAGCCGACGAGCTGCTGCCCGGTAAGGCCGTGGTGGCGCTCCGCCGCCGTGGTGTCGCTCGTTCTCGTGGCCATCGCTCAATTCCGTTGAAGCGAAACGCTCCGGATTCGAGTTTGCGTGGCGATCCCCGGCGTCCGGGGTCTATCGTGCTCCCCGCGGGCGCCACTCGGACTCTGGGGGGGCGGCCTCGCGGCGATGCGTCCCTCTCAAAGATAGCCCCGGTACGCCGACCGCCTCAATCCAGCAGGGCGGCGAGCGCCTCCGGCTCCGTGACCGGCTGCCGGCACACATAGTGCTCACAGACGAAAGCCGTCGGCTTCCCGTCCACGGCCTCCCGGTGGTCCAGCAGCGGGATCGGCACCGCTGGCGCATGGCCCGGCTCGGCGGCGGCGAGGACCCGGTGCGGGAGGAAGCGTGCCCGCACGGTCGCGAGCAGCGCCTCGGTGCGCGGGTCGGCCCGTGGGCCCACGATGACGATCTCCTTCGGCGTCGAGAGATGGAAGTCCAGGGCCGAAAGGAGCCGCCCGAACGCCGCCGGATATCGCTCCACGGAGGCGACCGCGCGCGCGAGCGCGGCCTCGGCGATGGCGCCGTAACGCTCCTCGCCGAAGAGGACCCGCAGACGCAGGAGCAGCTCGATGGCGAGGGAGCTGCCGGACGGCGTGGCGTGGTCAGTCACGTCCCGAGGGCGCACGATGAGACGTTCGCCGTCCGCAGGCGCATCGAAGAATGCCCGCTCCTCCGGGTCCCAGAACAGCTCGACGATGCGCTCGGCGAGCCAGCGCACCTGCATGAGCCAGCGCTCGTCGAACGTCGCCTCGTACAGGGCCAGAAGCCCGTCCGCCAGCGCCGCATAGTCCTCCAGGTAGCCGGGCACCTTCGCGATTCCGTCTTTGTAGACGTGGACGAGCCGGTCACCGGGGCGCAGCGCCGCCAGCAGAAACTCGGCCGCCCTCTCCGCCGCGGCACGATAGTCGGCGCGCCCCAGGACCGCCGCGGCGTCGGCGAGCGCGCGGAGCATGAGGCCGTTCCACCCGGTCAGGATCTTCTCGTCGCGGAAGGGTGGCACCCGTTGGCGGCGGACTTCGAGCATGCGCGTCCGCGCGCGCTCGAGTCGCGCCAGGAGCTCGTCAGGCTCGAGACTCTCCGCCCGCGCCACGGCGAGGACGTCGTGGGCGACGTGAAGGATGCTCTTCCCCTCGAAGTTCCCTTCCGGCGTCACGTCGTAGTATCGCTTGAGCAGGCGAGCCTCCTCGGGGTGCAGCGCCGGGTCCACCTCGGTGGCCGTCCACAGGTAGTAGCGCCCCTCCTCGCCCTCGGAGTCGGCATCCCGTGACGAGTAGAAGCCGCCCTGGGGCGACGTGAGATCATCGAGCACGTAGTCGATGGTCGATTCCGCGACCCGGCGGTAGGCCGCAGCCCCGGTGGCCTGGTACGCCTCCAGGTACGCGCGCGCGAGGAGCGCGTTGTCGTAGAGCATCTTCTCGAAGTGTGGCACGAGCCAGCGACGGTCCACGGCGTAGCGGTGGAAGCCGCCGCCGAGCTGATCGTGGATCCCGCCCCGCGCCATCGCCTGAAGCGTGTGCTCCACCATGGTGAGCGCTTCGGAAGCGCCGCTGCGGCGGTGGTAGCGGAGGAGAAACTCGAGGATCAGCGGCTGCGGGAACTTGGGCGCCGCAGCGAACCCGCCGTAGGATCGGTCGAACGGGCCCGCCCCCCCAGGATAGCCGCCTCCGAGAATCGGGGGAGCGACCACGCCGGCGGGCGCCTCGCCCGCTACGGCCCGCTGGATGACCCGGCGGATCTCGTCTGCCGACTTCTCGATGGCGGCCCGCCGCTCCCGGTACGCCTGCGCGACCGCCTGGAGCATCTGCCGGAAGGACGGCATCCCGTGCCGCGGCTCCGGAGGGAAGTAGGTCCCGCCGTAGAAGGGTGCGCCGTGGGGGGTGAGGAACACGGTCATGGGCCAACCGCCGTGCCCCGTCATCGCCTGTAGCGCCGCCATGTAGATCGAATCGACGTCCGGACGCTCCTCCCGGTCCACCTTCACGTTCACGAAATGCTCGTTCATGAGCGCCGCGGTCCCGGGATCCTCGAAGGACTCGTGCTCCATGACGTGGCACCAGTGGCAGGCCGCGTAGCCGACGCTCAGAACAATCGGCTTGTCCTCCGCCCTGGCCCGCTCGAAAGCTTCTGGACCCCAGGGATACCAATCCACCGGGTTATCCGCGTGCTGCAGCAGGTAGGGGCTTGTCTCGCTTGCGAGGCGGTTGGTCATTGGTCGCCTGTGTCTCCCGACCTGTTAAGCCAGCTCACCGCGCGTGGAGCTCTCGGCGACCGCGCCGGCCTCCGGCTCGAGCTCCTGCTCGGAGAACTGCCGCGGCTGCGACTCGCCGTCGAGCACGATCCCGTAGAAATCGGGCCGATAGTCGTAGATCTGGACCACCACTCCCCTCCGCCCGACGAGCGTCGGGTCTAGCGGGAAGGGTCCGCGCCGTACGCATATGCGTGTCCCCTGTGGGTAGAGGATCGCCTTCACGAGTTCTCGCGATCACGAATCACCATCGGGAGCTCCATGCACACCGCGCTTGCGGGACAGGCGCCCCGGAGCTCCTCGGACGCAGCCAGCGCCGCGGGCAGAGACGCTCGCGCCACGGTGCGGAAGCCGAAGTGCGCGAAGAAGGGCTCCGCGCTCTCAGTGAGCAGGTACACCGCCTCGCAGCCCGGGTGCCGGCAGCGAGCGAGAGCTGCTTCGGTGAGCTGGGTTCCCAGTTTTCGGCCGCGGAGCTCGGGATCCACGGCCACGGAGCGGAGCAGCGCCGCGGCCTCATAGCACTCCAGGCCGGCCACGCCCACGACGCGCCCGTCGAGCTCGGCCACCAGGAACTCGTGGAAGTGATCCCGGATCCCGGCTGTGGGCAGCCCGCTCGCGGCCACGAGGCGCAGGGCTGCCGGCAGGTCCGCGGGCGTGGCGTCACGGATCTGAGGCGTCACGGATCCGCTCATGTGTCACCTTCCCAGTAGGCGCGGACCGGCCCCGGACCGGATTGGAGCAGGAGGTCCAGGGCTCGGCGCAGGATGGCCGTCTGGAGAGCGCGGTCGTGCGCCGCGCCCAGAGGGTATCCCAGCCCGAACGGCAGCTCGAGCCTGCGTGGCGGCAGGACCTTCTCCGTGACCGCCTCGAGGCACGAGAGACACGCGGTGGCGATCCCGCGCCGCTCGATCTCTCCTGCGATCAGTCCCACGGACTGATGGCAGAACGGTCAGACCGGGACCAGAACGACGCCATCGACGCCGTCGGCGCGGAGCGCCTCGGCAACCTCCGGCGCGGTCCGCCGGACCAGGCGTCCGGGCGCCGTGATCGAGCCCTGGAACGAGAAGTGGCGAGGCGCGGGTGGACCGATGACGCCGAGGCCGGCCAGCTCGCGAAGCCGATCCAGCGGGAATACGAGGTTCAAGTCCGCGTGCGCGTCGGCGCGATCCCACGATCGGCTAGGGTGCGAGATCCGGAGCTCGCGGAGCGGCCGGTCCGTCGGAATGACCCGGTACGAGTAGTCTCCGCCGGGGATGCGCTCAAACGGCCGCTGCTCGGGCGCATAGAGCCCCGCGGTCGTGACGAGTGCGACCGTCGCCTCCGGGAGCGGCGTGCGCAGTGGACTCCACGGGAGCGGCTCGATCCGGCGGAACCGGTACGCCCGGATCCAGAGCCGGTCCCGGAGAGAGAGATCCGAGGCGAATGCCACGATTATCCGGAGGCCGAAAGCGCGGTGATTTGTACACCCTGGGCGATCTGCTTGATGAGGAAGCGGGCGAGCTGCTCCGGCGTCTGGTCGCGGCTCGTCCCGATGACGCGGGCGACGGTGAAGCGGCGGCCGTCGGCGCAGAGCACGGTGATGAACGCGCCGGGGAAGCGCTCGCCCTCCACGCCTTCGTCCTCGTCGGCACCCAGCTGAACCGGGACGCCGACGATCGCCACGCGGACGTCCCCGCTCTCGAGGGAGTCGACCACGTCGGAGGCTTCGTCATCGGGGACCAGGTGCGTCGCGAGGAACGTGGGCGCGCCCTTTACCAGGAGGGCAACGGCGATCCCGGTGTACCCCTCGGGGATCGGGGCGTCCCCAGCGCCTCCCGGGATGAGGGAGAAGATCACCGGGTACTCGGAAGATACAAAGGCGTTCAGCGGTCCCATGCTTCTTCAAGTCTTGCGCGGAGCGCGGCGCCACGCAAGCGTTACTGGGCGCCGGGCCGGCGACCACAGGCGACGGAGGTCATCCG
The DNA here is from genome assembly GCA_016209885.1 of Gemmatimonadota bacterium. Lineage (GTDB taxonomy): Bacteria > Gemmatimonadota > Gemmatimonadetes > Longimicrobiales > Gaopeijiaceae > JACQVF01. Next base: position 27,710 of record JACQVF010000054.1, read on the forward strand.
ACGGCAGAGACTTTCGCAAGCCGACCACCGGGGATGGTGCAAGCCCACGTACGCCTTGTCTTCGCGGCGCTGCGCAGGCCTCGGACCCTTGTCGAGCTGGTGCGTGCGACGTGGACGTTCCGGGCCCGAAACTGGTACCGGCGGCCGCCGTTTCTCCCGCTTCCGCCCGTGCCGTACCTGGCCTGGCGACTAGACACGGCGTATGGTGACCCCCGCGCGGCGCCTGCACCTGCCGAGCTGAGACGCTACCTCCGCTGGGCGGCACGGCTGCGGAGCAGAATGGACCGCGGAGGAGTCTCTTGAAGAAGCTCATCCTGATCCTGATTCTCGCCTTCGGCGCGGCGCTCTCGCTGCCGGCCACGCGGCCTCGCGTGCTCAAGATTCTCCAGCCGGTGATGCGACCGGTCCTGGACCCGGTGATGCGCTGGTCGACCCAGGGGGAGCTGAAGCGGATTGCACGGGAGCTGGAGACCGCGGAGGAATCGTTGCGGGAGGAGATTCCCAGCTCAGCGGAGTTCGGCCGGTGGCTCGCGACCAAGTACCCGGCGAGCGGTGCGGAATCCGATCCGTGGGGGTCCCGCTATTACCTGAAAGTATGGCCCGATTCCTTCGTCGTTGGGTCGCCCGGGCCGGATCGCCAGCAGGGCACCGGGGACGACGTCCTCGTATCCGGCAAGCGTTCTCGTCGTGACCGGCGACGCTGAGCGGCTGCGCCCCGGACGCCGCGCGCCGGGCCGCGGGGCGCCCCCGCCAGCCAGGCCGGACGGTATCGCGCACGCGCACCCGGGTTGACCGGTGGACTCCCTTCTCCCGAGTATCGCCGCGCTGCTGATCGAGATCGGACCGTGGATCGTCTTCGCGGTCGCGCTGGTGGAGACGGCGGTCTTCCTGGGTCTCCTGATTCCGGCCGAGGCCACGGTTCTGCTCGCGGCGTTTCTCGCGGAGCGGGGGTACTTCGAGGTGGAGGCCGTGCTCGTCGCCGCGGCGGGCGGCGCTTTGCTCGGCGATTCCTGCGGCTACGTGCTGGGCCGGCACGCGGGCCGGCGCGTGGCGGCACGCGGTCGTTTCCTGGGACGACTCTGGAGCCGCTACGAGAGTCGGCTGGCGGTCCTCTTCCGCAGGCGGCCCAGCTACTCGGTTACCCTGGCTCGTCTCATCTCCTTCGTGCGCACACTCATGCCGTGGATGGCGGGGATGACCGCACTCCCCTACCGCCGGTTCCTCCTCTACGATTCCGCCGGCGTGCTCCTATGGGCGACGGCCTCCGTCGGCCTCGGCTACCTGGCCGGGGAAAGCTGGCAGGTGCTCACGGGCGTGGTGGGAACGACGGGCACGCTCCTGATCGTCCTGGCCCTGCTGGTCGGGTTGCTCGCGGCGCGGCGGCGAAGGAAGGCCTCGGCGCAACCTCCACAGCCCCCGCGGTGCTGACGGTCGCCCTCACGGGGAACGTCGCCAGCGGCAAATCCGCGGTGTCGGTCGTCTGGCGAGAGGCCGGCGTCTCCGTCCTAGATGCCGACCAGGTCGCGCGCGACGTGGTGGCGCCAGGCACGCCGGCCCTTGAAGAGGTTGCGGGTGCGTTCGGCCGCGAGATGCTCGGGGAGAACGGTGCCCTGAATCGCGACCGGTTGCGGCACCTGGTCTTCTGTGATCCCCGAGCTCGCGCGCGCCTGGAGTCGATCGTCCACCCGCGGGTGCGGGCGCGCCGGGACGAGTGGCTCGCCGAGCTCGCGCGCCGGGGCGAGGCGCTCGCCGTCGCCGAGGTGCCGCTCCTCTTCGAGACCGGCCTGGAAGGCGAGTTCGACGTCATCGTCCTCGTGGACGCTCCGGAGGCCGTCCGCCTCGAACGGCTGATCCGCGCGCGCGGGCTCTCCCGGGCGGAAGGGGAGCGGATCCTCGCCGCGCAGATGCCGGCGGCGGAGAAGCGGCGCCGCTCCGACATCGTGATCGACAACGAGGGGAGCTTGGAGGAGCTGCGTGCCCGGGCGCTCGCGGTCCTCGGCGTACTAAGGGAGCGGGCCGGCGGGGTTAGAGATCCCGATGGACCTGCACCCCTTCGCATCGATATGCACGTTCACACGTCCGCATCCCACGACTGCCTGTGCGATCCCGGCGCCGTGCTCGAGCGGGCCGAGGCAGCAGGGCTGGGCCGGATCTGCGTGACGGACCACAACGAGCTGGATGCCGCTCTCGAGCTCGCCACGCGGGCGCCCGAGCGCGTCATCCCGGGTGAGGAGGTACGGACCGCGGAGGGGATCGACGTTATCGGCCTGTACCTGCGGGAGCGGATCCCGAAGGGAACGCCGGCGGAGGAGGTATGCGACCGCGTCCATGCCCAGGGCGGGATCGTGTACATCCCCCATCCGTACGCCGGCGGCAAGGGCGGCTCTGGGCGCCACCTCGACCGACTGGCCGGCAGGGTCGATGTCGTCGAGGTGCTGAACGCGAGGCTTCACCGCACGGCGCTGAACCGCCAGGCGGCCGCGTGGGCGGAGCGGAACCACAGGCTCCGCGGCGCCGGGTCGGATGCTCACTCGCTGACGGAGATCGGCGCCGCCTTCGTCCTGTGCCCCCCGCACCCGAACGAGCCGGCCGCCCTCCTGGCGGCGCTGCGCGTGGGCACCGCCCAGGGCCGGACATCGCCCCCCTACGTCCACCTGACGTCCACCTGGGCGAAGATTTGGAAGCGGCTGGGCCGCTGAGCGGAGGCCGCGCTTGACATGCGGAAAAGCCGGGGCCTAACGTAGCGCCCTCCTGTTTGGCGGCCGTGCATCAGCCCGGCGGACGCCTGCTGGCCCCTGGCGACCTGCTAAGCCTGCGTGAAGGAGCGGAGGTTGGCGACCGAGCTCAAGACTCGCGAGCAGTGGGGCACCCGCATCGGTTTGGTCCTCGCCATGGCCGGCAACGCCGTCGGCCTCGGCAACTTCCTGCGCTTCCCCGTCCAGGCGGCCGAGAACGGTGGCGGCACCTTCATGATCCCGTACTTCATCTCCCTGGTGCTGCTGGGGATCCCGCTAATGTGGCTGGAGTGGGGGATGGGACGCTACGGCGGCCGTTTCGGCCACGGCACGCTGCCCGGCATGTTTCAGGTTGTGTGGCGGCACCCCGCCGCGAAGTATCTGGGCGTCGTAGGCCTGGCCGGGCCGCTCATCATCTTCGTCTACTACACGTACGTGGTCGGCTGGATGCTCGGCTTCTCGTTCCTGAGCCTGACGGGCGACTACTTCGGGCTCACGAGCTTCGAGGAGATGGGCGCCTACCTGCGGTCGTTCCAGGACATCTATGACTCGAGCGCACACGGTGGCTGGGTCGCGGTCGTCTTCTTCCTCCTCACCCTCGCGCTCGTCGTCTACACGGTGGCGCGGGGGATATCCGGTGGGATCGAGAAGATGGCGCTCATCGGTATGCCCGTCCTCTTCCTCTTCGCCTTGGTTCTCATGGTCCGGGTGCTCACGCTCCCCGCCACAGAGCTGGGCTCGCCGGTCCAGGGTCTCAACTTCATCTGGCAGCCCGAGTGGCGGAAGCTGTGGGAGGCGGAGGTCTGGCTGGCGGCGGCGGGTCAGATCTTCTTCACCCTGTCCCTCGGGCTCGGCACCATCCAGACCTACGCGTCGTACCTCTCGGAGCGCGACGATATCACGCTCACAGGACTGGCCACGGCGTCCACAAACGAGTTCGTTGAGGTCGTGCTGGGCGGCACCATCGCGATCCCGGCCGCGGTCACGTTCTTCGGTATCGTGGGCATGCAGATGGTGACCGGAGCGTTCGACCTCGGAATCGTGGCGATGGCCGTGGTGTTCCAGAGCCTGCCGGGGCCCGAGCTCGTGGGCCGACTCGCCGGGTTCATGTGGTATTTCCTGCTCTTCATCGCTGGGATCACCTCGTCCGTGGCGCTGGCGTCACCGACGATTGCCTTCCTGCAGGAGGAGTTCGGTTTCCCGCGAAGGAGGGTGGCCCGGCTGCTCGGCCTGGTGGCCATCGGGCTCGCCGCCTTTCACGTGCTCTTCTACCGCTACGGCTTCCTGGACGAGTGGGACTACTGGGCCGGCACCTTCGGGCTCGTGCTGGTCGCGACCCTCGAGGTCGTCGTTGTGCGCCTGGGGATGGGGATGGAGCGGTTCTGGGAGGAGATGCACCGGGGCGCGGAGCTACGCGTGCCGCGCTTCTTCTTCTTCGTCTTGAAATGGGTCACTCCGCTCTTCCTCAGCATCCTGCTCGGGTGGTGGACCGTCACGGAAGCGTGGCCGAACCTGCGCATGGACGGAGTGGCGCCGCAGCAGGTCGCCGTGCGCTGGCTCTCGCGGCTCGTCATGCTTGCCGTGATCGCCCTCGCCGTTGCCCTGGTCCACCGGGCGTGGCGGCGGCACCCTGAACGCTACGCGGAGGCGCAGGCTTGATGCCGATGGCGGCTGCGTTGCTCCAGGAGGTGGCGCGCGTGAGCGCGCCGGCCGGCGGGCTCACGCCGTTCGCCGCCCTGTTCATGACGGTGAGCATGGGCTCGGTCACCCTCCTCGCGGCGTACCTGTTCTACCGGATCCTCCGCGCGCCCATGCGGCAGGGGGACGAAGCGCAGGGACCCGCGAAGTGAACTACCATACGCCCGGGCACCGGCTGGCTCGCGTGCACGAGGTTCTGCGAGAGCTCGAGCGCGCCCGGCGAGTGGTCCTCACCACCCATGTGAACGCCGACGGCGATGGCGCCGGGTGCGAGGCGGCGCTGGTGGCGTGGCTCGACTCCCGGGGAGCGGAGGCGCGCGTCGTCAATCCCACGCCGTTTCCGGAAACCTACGAGTTCCTGCTCCCGCGCTCAGGCGTGGCACTGGATCCACGGGCCGCGGAGGCGCGGGCTTTCTGCTCGCACGCGGATCTCGCCGTCGTGGTCGACACGTGCGAGGCGCCTCGGATCGCCCGTGTGAACCCGCTCATCGCGGGGCTGCCCAAAGTCATCCTCGACCATCATCCACCGGGGGAGTCTCCTCTCCAGGGCGTGGCGCTGCTGGATCCGGAGGCGTGCGCGAGCGGGGAGCTCGTGTACGACGCGCTGCTGGCGGCGGGGGGTCCTTGGCCCGATCCCGTGGTGACGGGGCTGTACGTGGCCGTGCTCACGGACACGGGCTCGTTCAGGTTCAGCAACTCGACACCGGCGAGCCACCTGATCGCTGCAGATCTCCTCGCCCGGGGCGTGGACCCGGAGGAGATCTTCGAGCGCGTCTACGCGACCTGGCCAGTCCGGCGGATGACGCTGCTCCGGGCGGCACTCGGCGAGCTCGAGGTGGACCTGGAGCACGGGCTCGCCTGGATCACCGTGCCGCGCGATCTTTTCGAGGCGCTCGGTGGCACGAGCGACGAGCTGGAGGGCTTCGTCGACTATCCGCGCTCGATCCGGGGCGTGCAGCTCTCCATGCTGTTCCGGGAGACGGACGACCGGCACACGAAGGTCTCCTTCCGCTCGAACGGCCCTGTGGACGTGAATGCGCTGGCCGCCCGCTTCGGGGGCGGCGGCCACGTCAAGGCCGCTGGCGCGCTCGTGCAGGGGCCGCTCGAGGAGGTTCGGGCGCAGGTCGTGGAGGCCGCGCGGGAGGCGGTGCGCGCCACCGCCAAGGAGGCCCTACCGTGAGCGCGGAGACGGGGCGCGCCACTGGCGGCTCGGGGGCCGGGCCGGCGCGGGAACCGTCGGACGCTGCCGGGCGTATTCTCACCAGCCGGGAGGTGGGGGGCGGGCTCGGTCAGGCGCTCAGGCGGCTGGAGACCCGCGTGGGCGCGGCCGCCCTGGACACCCTGTGGGTGTTCCCGCCCCGGTTGCGCGGGCGCCGCGAGCACGGCCTCGTCGTGGCCGGGTGCTTCACGGGCGAGGAGGGGCGGCGGCAGGTGGTTACGGCTATCTACCAGGCCGAGCGCACGGGTCAGGGGCTCCAGATGGATGCGCAGTTCTTCGAGGAGGGGGTGGCGCCCCCGGAGCGACTCCCGCGCATCATCGCGGGAGTCGTGCGGCGTAGCGACGACCAGCCGGGCGAGCCCCGCCGCATCGAGATCGGCGGCGCGGCGGCGCGCTTCGACGCGTTGCTCGCGGAGGTCGAGGCCGACGTCTGAGACGTCTGAGAAGGAGCCATGCCGTTCATCCAGCTCTTCGAGCGATACCTGAGGGAGCAGGGACTGCCCGTCACGCAGCAGCGGACCGCGGTGGCCGACATCGTCTTCTCCTCCGCCGGGCACCTGTCCGTGGATGACATCGAGCAGCGTCTGCGGGAGTCCGGGGAGCGTATCGGCAAGGCGACCATCTACCGGACTCTCGACCTGCTGGTGAAGAGCGGGCTCGTGGACGAGCGTGACTTCGGGGAAGGGTTCAAGCGCTACGAGCACCTGCTGCATCGCCAGCCCGTGCACCAGCATCTCGTCTGCCTGGAATGCGGCAAGGTCATCGAGTTCCGCAGCGATGAGCTCGAACGCATCCAGGATCAGGTGGCCGCGACCCACGACTTCGCTCCGAACCGCCACCGCTTCGAGATCTACGGGCTCTGCCACGAGTGCCGCCAGGCCGGCGTCACGATCCCGTACGAAGGGTTGACCTGCCCGATCGAGAAGATGTAGTTTCCCGCCCGTTCGATTTCGCCGCACAACGGCGTGCAGGGGGTGGAGGGCGATCCCTTCACCCTTGATCGTTAGGTCCTTTCAGATCGTGGCCGTTCCTGAGCCGAGGGAGAGCCTTGTTCGCGTCCGAGCAATTGGTCCCGAAGAAGATCTTTCTCACGAAGGGGGTCGGAATCCACCGCGAGAAGCTGACAAGTTTCGAGATGGCGCTGCGCGATGCGCGGATCGCGCAGTTCAACATCGTGCGGGTCTCCTCGATCTTCCCGCCGCATTGCGAGCTGGTGACGGTGGAAGAGGGGCTGGCGAACCTCCACCCTGGACAGGTCGTCTTCTGCGTGCTGAGCGAAGCCTCGACGAACGAGCCGAGCCGTCGCGTGGCGGCGAGCATCGGACTGGCGATCCCGGCGGACCGCGACCGGTACGGCTACATCTCGGAGCATCATGCGTACGGCCAGCTCGAACGCACAGCGGGCGACTACGCGGAGGATCTGGCCGCGTCCATGCTCGCCACGGTGCTGGGCGTTCCGTTCAATCCGGACGAGGCATGGGACGAGCGCCGGGAGCAGTGGAAACTCTCGGGGCAGATCGTGCACACGATGGATCATACGGTGGTCGCGGAGGCACCCGAGGACGGCCGGTGGGTCACGGTGATCGCCGCCGCCGTCCACTGCGGCTAGCGCCGACCGCACGGGTCGGGCGATGCGCGGCTGGGGCGCCCGGCGCACGGACTCGACCATGCCGAATCGTCCCGTGGACGACGCACCAGGGCGTCGACTTGCTCCGGAGGGCGGGCATCCTGCCGCGCCGTCCGGTCCGCCGCCTGACCTGGCGTGGGAGCTCCCCCACAACTTCCTCGGGCTCGACGCCGAGAGCAGCGAGCATGGGCGGGCGCGCGTCCTCGTGCTCCCGGTGCCGTACGAGGCCACCACTTCGTGGGGCGGCGGTACGCGCCGGGGCCCGTACGCGATTCTCGAGGCGTCGCGCTACGTCGAGCTCTACGATCAGGAGCTGGACTGGGAGCCGTACACCGTGGGGATCCACACGCTCCCCGCCCTCGAGCTGAGCCGGGCCGGACCTGCCGCCGCGATCCAGGAGCTTGAACGTGCGTACGGCGCCCTCCTGGACGCGGCGTCGGGACGCTTCATCGTCATGCTGGGCGGCGAGCATTCCATTTCGGCGGCGGCGGTGCGGGTCCACGCGGCGCGCGCGTCCCGGCGCATCTCGGTGCTCCAGCTCGATGCGCACGCGGACCTTCGGCCGGACTACGAGGGTACTCCGTACTCGCACGCCAGCGCCATGCATCGCGTGATCGAGGCGGCGGATCTCGTGGCCGTAGGAGTCCGCGCGCTCACCCCCGCCGAGCGCGTGCAGGCCGCCGGTCGGGACGGCGTCACGCTGATCCTGGCCGACGAAATGTGGGAGGATGACCGCTGGATGGAGCGCGCGCTCGATGCCTTGGGTGACAACGTCTACCTCACGTTCGACGTCGATTTCCTCGACCCGTCTCTGGTGCCCTCGACGGGCACACCGGAGCCGGGGGGCGGCGACTGGTATCGCACGCTGCGGTTCCTGCGGCGCGTCTTCGAGGGCCGGACCGTCATCGGCTGCGACCTCGTCGAGCTGGCGCCGATTCCGGGGCTGCGGGCCCCGGACTTCCTTGTCGCGAAGCTCGTCTACAAGCTCATCGGATACCGGTTCGCATCCACGCGCTGAGCTGTGCGCGCGGAGCCCGCGGTGTGTGCGTCCTGCGACCTGCCGGGGTTGGGCGGGCGTGAGCCGGACTGCATGGTCTTCGTGGGTCCGGCGCAAGGGATTCGCGGCGGCTGGGCGCGGGCGCGTGAGGTGCCCGTGAGCCGGCCGGGGCCGACGCTTGTCCTTCCGCGGGGCGACCGCCTGGGCGCCGGGCTCGCGGAGGCGGGTGAGCGCTTCTCCGGCCCGGCTATGGAGCGGGCCACGGGCGCGCCGCGGACCGACGGGAACGCGCTGCGCCTCCAGTTCGAGGGCTCGATCACGTTCGACGCGTGGATCGAGGCGATCCTCGCGGCGGAACGACACGTCCACTTCGAGAACTACATCCTCCGGGACGACCGCATCGGCCGCACGTTCCGGGACGTGCTGATCGAGAAGGCGCGTCAAGGGATCGAGGTGCGCGTCCTCTATGATTGGGTGGGTTGCTGGGCGACGCCGGCGCGCTTCTGGCGGCCGTTCCGCGACGCCGGCGTCGAGGTCAGGGCGTTCAACCGCCCGAACCTGCGCGATCCCTTCGGGATCCTCCAGCGCGATCACCGTAAGCTCGTGGTCGTGGACGGCGTGGTCGCGTTCGTGGGCGGCTTCTGCGTCGGCGTCGAGTGGGCGGGCGATGTGGGCGCAGGCGTCGCGCCCTGGCGCGATACGGGCGTCGAGGTCCGCGGGCCTGCCGCAGCGGCGGCGGCGCAGACGTTCCAACGGATCTGGGGGGAGATTGGACCTGCGGTGCGCGAGGCCGCCCGCTCGGATCCCGGGGCGGTGCCGGCCACGGGCAGCACCCCCGTGTGGGTGATCGAGGGCGAGCCATGGCGCTCGCGGGTCTATCGCGCCACGCAGCTCGCGGCGACGAGCGCGCGGGAGCGGCTCTGGATTACGGATCCCTACTTCGTGGCGCCGCGTCCGGTCTCGGAGGCGCTCGCCGCCGCGGCCCGAGACGGTGTGGACGTCCGGATCCTCGTGCCGGGGCACAACAACTGGCCGGTGGTGGGCAGCCTCTCCCGGGGCGGCTACCGCTTCCTGCTGGAGGCGGGTGTCCGGATCTTCGAGTGGCAGGGTCCCATGATTCATTCGAAGAGCGCGGTGGCCGACGGGATCTGGTCGCGGGTCGGGTCGAGCAACCTGAACGCGGCGAGCCTGCTGGGGAACTGGGAGATCGACGTGGCCGTGCTCGACGCGGAGCTGGCCGCACAGCTCGAGGGGCTTTTCTTCGCGGACCTGACCTCGTCCGTCGAGATCGTGCTTCCCGGGCGCATCCCGAGTGGGATCGCTCGCCGCGGCGGGGACGGTGGAGAACGGTACGCGGACCTGCCGCCGCCGCCCCGTTCGCCCCTCGAGCCCGAGGGCACGCTCCAGCAGCGGATCGGGCGGTGGACAGCGCCGGGTGGCTCCACGGGCTGGCGCATCGCCGATCTGGTGCGCGCCGGCTCGACGCTCGGCGACGCGCTGGCGGGACACCGTACCCTGGCGCGGGAGGGGCGCATGGTGCTGCTGACGGGGTCCATCGGTCTCCTGCTAGCCGGGGCTCTGACGCTGGTGTTCCCCCAGGTCGTGGCCTGGTCCATCGCGTTCGTGCTCGGGTGGCTCGGCATCGTCGGCGTCGTTCGGGCGCTGGCGGCTTCGCGGGCGCGGAACCGAGAGGGCGAAAAACAGGAGAGAGGGTGGGAGAAGAGGTGAGCGAGTCCGTCGGTCTCGTCCTGGCCTTTGGCGCCGGGGTGCTGTCCTTTCTCTCTCCGTGCGTCCTGCCCCTGGTGCCCAGCTACCTCTCGTTCATCACGGGGATCTCGCTGGAAAACCTGCAGGAGGGGGTGAACCGGAAGGCCGCGCTCAGGCACGCCGCGCTCTTCATCGCAGGCTTCAGCGCGATCTTCCTCGTCCTGGGCGCCTCCGCTTCGTTCCTGGGGCAACTTTTCCGCAGCTATGAGGCGTGGATCGCCCGCATCGGAGGGATGGTCATCGTGATCCTGGGACTCCACCTCACGGGAGTCCTGCGACTCACGCCACTCCTGCGAGAGCGTCGCATCCACCTGCGAGATAAGCCGGTGGGCTACGTGGGCACAATGGGCGTGGGCGCTGCGTTCGGGGCCGGGTGGACTCCCTGCATCGGCCCCGTCCTCGGCGCGATCCTGACCTTCGCGTCCACGCGGGAGCAGTTCTGGCAGGGCGTGGGACTCCTCGCCGCCTACTCGGCCGGGCTCGCGCTGCCGTTCCTCCTCACGGCCCTGGGGCTCAACGCATTCCTGGGCGCCTTCGCGCGCTTCCGGCGCTTCCTCCCGACGCTCCAGGTCGCGTCCGGCGTCCTGGTGATCGTCTTCGGGCTGCTCCTCCTGAGCGGGACGTTCACCATCCTCAGCGCCTACCTCATCCGGCTGACTCCGGACTTCATCCTCGAGCGGATCTGAGCCGCGATTCGCGATTGACTTGTTGGCGATTGGTAGTCAGAGGGTAACGCTCACACCGCGGATCACTGATCGCGCCGATCGAATGCCAAGGAATCTCTGGGACGGGGCACTAATTCGTCACCTCCGCCTCCAAGTCCTGCTCCAGGAGCTGGCGCCGCAGGAGCGTGGCGTACGTCTCGCCGCGGGCGAGGAGCTCGGCGTGTGTCCCCCGCTCCACGATCTCGCCGTCCTCGAGCACCAGGATGAGATCCGCGTTCATGACCGCGGAGACGCGATGGCTGATGATGAAGCAGGTCCGCCCGGTCCGCACGTCGCGGAGCTGCGCGAGGATCTCCCTCTCGGTCTCGGTGTCCACGGCGCTGAGCGCGTCATCCAGGATGAGGATCGCGGGCTCGCGGGCCAGCGCCCGGGCCAGCGTGGCCCGCTGCTTCTGCCCTCCCGAGAGGTTGATCCCGCGCTCGCCCAGGAGCGAGCGGTAGCCGTTCGGAAACGCGCGGATCGTGGCGTCGAGCTGCGCGATCTTCGCCGCCCGGACGACGGCGTCCGGGGCGCGTCCGTCGTCCCAGGGCACCGCGCCGGCGGTGAGCCCGAGCCCGATGTTGGCGCCGATGGTGTCCGAGAAGAGGAACGGGTCCTGTGGCACCGTGCCGATGGCGCGCCGCAGTTCGGCGAGGTCCTCGCGTACCGTGGGGACCTCGTCGACGAGCACCGAGCCTTGCGTCGGGTCGGAGATGCGCGGAATCAGGGACACGAGCGTCGACTTCCCCGACCCGGTCCCCCCCACGACCGCCACCGTCTGGCCCGGCTCCGCCTGGAACGAGATGTTCTTGAGCACCCAGCGCTCGCTGCCCGGGTAGCGGAACCATACGTCCCGGAACTCCACGCCCCCCCGCACGCTTCCCAGACGAACCGGCTCGGGCGGCGAAGCGACGGCCGGCTCCATCGCCATGATGCGGTTGATCCGCGCCATGGAAGCGGCACCGCGCTGGTACAGGCTGATGACCCATCCCAGGGCGATCATGGGCCAGATGAGCAACGCGAGGTAGACTCCGAAGGCCACGAATTCACCCACCGTGATCTCGCCGTCCACGATCGCCAGGCCGCCGCGCCAGAGCACGACCACCATCCCGAGCCCCGCCAGGAGCATGAGGATCGGGTGGAACATGGCCGACGCGCGGGCCAGGTGCATGTTGCGGGCCAGGTAGCCGGTGTTCAGCGCGTCGAACTCGCGGAGCTGCGCCTCCTCCTGCACGTACGCACGCACGATGCGCACGCCCGTCAGGTTCTCCTGCACCATGGTGGACAGCGTCGCGAAGTGCTCCTGGATGCGCTCGAAGCGCCGGTGGATCACGCGGGCGAAGCCGAGCACCACAGGAGGCAGGAATGCCATGGGAATGAGCCCCAGCACGGTGAGCCGCGGACTGATCCACAGCATGAGGCTGAGCGCAAAGGCGAACGTGACCGCCGTGTTCACCAGGTACATGACCGCGGGGCCCACAGCCTGCCGCACCGCGAGCGTATCATTCGTGGCGTGGGAGATGAGGTCGCCTGTGCGCGTACGGCTGTAGAACGCCGCATCCAGCTCGAGCAGTTGCGCGAAGAACGCGTCCCGGAGATCGCACTCGATGCGGCGGCTGATTCCGTTCACCAGCTCGCGCATTCCGTAGCGCGCCGCGCCGCCGAGGACTGCCACCGCTACGATAAGGGCGGCGTACCCCAGGATCCGAGTGGAGGTGACCCCGGGCTCGGCGAGCGCGTCGATGGCGATCTTCATGACGTAAGGGCCGGCGATCATGAACGCGTCCGCGATGGCGACCAGGACGAGGCCCGCAGCCAGCCCGCGCCGGTACGGCCGGATGTAGGGAAGCAGCGTCTTCAGATGGCGCATGGGATCACTCGGATGACATCCATTCGCCCCGGGAGTTCCGCGACCGTGGCGCCTTAGTGCCTTAGTGCCTTAGTGCCTTAGTGCCTTAGTACGCTGTGGCCTTGCCGCCGCGCCGCGGGTCGGACGCCGCCTCGAGCGTTCCGTCGGGCCTCACCAGGATCGCTTGCACGTCCCCCGAGTAGCCCGGCCGCTCGACGACCTTGTGGCCGAGCGCCTCCAGCTCCGCGACTGCCTCGCGAGTGAGCCCGCCCTTCTCGAAGTAGACCTCGTCCGGCAGGTGCTGGTGGTGGATCCGCGGCGCATTCACCGCGGCGGCGACGTTCATGGCGAAGTCGATGACGTTCGAGAGGATCTGGTACACGGTCGTGATGATGGTGGGGCCTCCGGGTGAGCCGGCCACAAGGAAGAGGCGGCCCTGCGGGTCCAGCACGATGGTGGGCGTCATGGCCGAGAGCATGCGCTTGCCCGGCGCCACGGCGTTCGCCTCGCCCTGAACGAGACCGTACTGATTCGGCGCTCCGGGCTTCCCCGCGAAATCGTCCATCTCGTTGTTCAGCAGGAAGCCCGCGCCCCCGACCGTGACCAGGCTGCCGTACCCCGAGTTGATCGTCGTGGTAACCGCCACGGCGTTCCCGGCCGCGTCCACGATGCTGAAGTGCGTGGTGTTCTCCGAGACAAGCGGCTCGCCGAGCCCCGGCCCCACCTGCCTCGAGGGCGTGGCGGCGGCGAGATCGATGCCGGCACGCCGCTCGGCGGCGTACTCGTCCGAGATGATGCGCTCGAGAGGCATCTCCACGAAATCCGGGTCGCCGAGGTAGGCGTTGCGGTCGGCGAAGGCGCGCTTCGCCGCTTCGACCAGGAGATGAACGGTCCTGGGCGAGTGGTAGCCCATGCCCCGGAGGTCGTAGCCCTCCAGGATGTTCGCGATCTCCGCGAGGGTGGTGCCGCCGGAAGACGAGGGAGCCATGGAGATCACCGTGTATCCCCGGTAGTCAAAGACGACGGGCTGTCGCCACGGCGCCGTGTACCGCCGCAGATCCTCGTGCATGATGAGCCCGCCGCCGCGCTTCATCTCGGCCACGATGAGGTCCGCAGTCCTGCCCCTGTAGAACCCGGCCGCGCCGTGCTCCGCGATGCGGCGCAGCGTGGCCGCAAGATCCGGCTGCTGGAATCTGGCGCCGACCTCCGGTACGCGTCCGTCCGGCAGGAAGATCGCGGCCGTGGACTCGTAGCGGCGCAGCCGCTGCTCCGCATCCCGGAGCGACCCGGCCAGCCGGTCATGCATCACGAATCCGTCCGCCATCCGGATAGCGGGTTCCACGAGTTCGGCCCACGGCCGCGTGCCGAAACGCTTGTGCGCTTCCCATATGCCCATGACGCTGCCGGGCACGCCGGCGGCCAGGTGCCCGACCATGGACCGGTCCGTGAGCTCGCCGGCTTCGTCCAGGAACATGTCACGGGTGGCCGCCAGGGGTGCCGTCTCGCGGAAGTCAAGCGTCGCTCTGGCACCGTCCGCCATCCGCACCACCATGAACCCGCCCCCGCCGATGTTACCGGCCTCGGGGTTCACCACCGCGAGGGCGAACTGGACGGCGACGGCCGCATCCACGGCGTTCCCTCCGGTCTTGAGCACTTCGAGGCCGGCGCGACTGGCGTACTCGTCCGTGGTACTCACGGCGGCGCGCCCGACGATGGGAGGCGCCTGGGCCAGGAACGGCCAGCCGGGCGGGAACGCGAAGTCGGCCGTCGCGTCCGAGCCCCGGCCGCACGCCGCGGCGGACGCGGCGAGCAGGAGCAGCGTGGCGCTCCGCAGGCGGGGAGGGGGGAACCCGCAAGCCGTGGCGGCTTCCGTCTCGACCATGCTGGCAGATGCTCCTGGTGCGGGCGAAGACGCAGGGGCCTTCGGGAGCCCACTCGTTCCGCCCGCGGCCTTGGCGCGCCCGAATCTGCGCGGTTACCTTGATGCGTGGACGGACTATAGAGCGCGCATTGGCGCGAGGACAAGGGGAGGGGTCCCGCATCGGACGTTCGGGAAATCGCTTCATGCATGATCCGCGGCTCACCGAGCAGCGCAATCCACGCTCCCGGCGGATCGATCGCCTTTCCACCCTCGAGATCGTCGACCTCATCAACGCAGAAGACCGGATGGTGGCCGAGGCGGTCGGCGAGGAGCGGCAAGCGATCGCGACGGCCATCGACATCGTGGTCGACTGCATCCGCAGGGGCGGCCGCCTCTTCTACGTGGGGGCGGGCACCTCGGGCCGTCTGGGCGTCCTCGATGCCACCGAGATGCCGCCCACGTACGGGACCGACCCCGAGTGGGTGCAGGGAATCATCGCCGGCGGGCATCCGGCGCTCTGGCGGGCCCAGGAGGGCGCCGAAGATCACCCCGAGGATGGCGCCGCCGCCATCGACGAGCGGAACGTGGGCCGCGCCGATTTCGCGCTCGGCATCGCCACCTCGGGGACGACCCCGTTCGTGCACGGCGCGCTTGGGCGCGCACGGGAGCGCGGCGCACGCACGGGCCTCCTGCTCTGCACCTATCCGACGCGCGAGCTTTACGAGACGCACGACGTGGTGATCGCGCCGCTCGTCGGCCCCGAAGTCATCACCGGCTCTACGCGGATGAAGGCGGGCACTGCCACGAAGATGGTGCTCAACACCATCTCCACGGCCTCCATGGTCAAGCTGGGAAAGGTGTACGGCAACCTCATGGTGGACCTCCAAGTGACGTGCCAGAAGCTCCGGGATCGCGGCGAGCGCATCCTTGTCGAGACGCTGGGGATCGAGCGTGGCGCAGCGGTCGAGCTCCTGGAACGCGCAGGCGGCCACGTGAAGACCGCGATCGTGATGGGCAAGCTCGGGGTGAGGGCCGAGGAAGCGCGGCACATGCTCGACGAAGCCGGCGGCGTCATCGCCCGGGTCGTGGGGGACCTCTAACCTCTAGCACGACCAGCGACCTGTCAGGACACGGTGAACCTCATCGGCCTCATGTCCGGCACCTCGCTCGACGGCGTCGACGCCGTGCTGCTCGAGCTCGAAGGCTCCGAGCCTGCTGCGCTGACCTGGCGCCTGCGCGCGTTCGTTACGATTCCCTACGGCGAGGAGCGGCGCTCAGGCATCGCCCAGGCGATCGAGTCCGGCGACGCCTCGAGCCTCTGTCGCCTGCACGCGGATCTCGGCGAATGGCTGGCGGAAGGTGCCCTTGCGGTCTGTGCTGCTGCGCGACTCAAGCCGGAAGAGGTGGCGGCGATCGGGTCGCACGGGCAGACGGTGTGGCACGAGCCGCCGACGGCAGGGCGTCGCGGGGCCACGCTCCAGCTCGGCGACCCGGCCACCATCGCGGAGCGCAGCGGCGTCCGCGTGATCGCGGACTTCCGTGCACGGGACGTGGCGGCGGGCGGCCATGGTGCGCCGCTCGTGCCGTGGGCGGACTCGGTGCTCTTCGCCGGACATGGCCGGCGGCGGGCGATCCAGAACATCGGTGGCATGGCGAACGTCACGTGGCTCCCCCCTCGGGGGAGTGACCTCCCGGTCTTCGCCTTCGACACCGGTCCGGGCGTCGCGCTCGTCGACGCGGCGGCCGCGCGCGCCACGGGCGGACGGATGCATTATGACGAGGAGGGGCGCCTGGCCGCCGCCGGCCGCGTGCGGGAGGATCTGCTCCTGGAGCTGCTGGCCCATCCGTTCTTCCAACTCGAGCCCCCCCGCTCCACCGGCCGCGAGACGTTCGGGACGCCGTTCGTGCGGCGGCTCATCGAACGCGTCGCGCCGAACGGCGAAGGCCAGTGGGCGGACCTGCTGGCCACGCTCACGGCGCTGACCGCGCGCTCCGTGGCCGACGCCTACCGCCGCTGGGTGCTGCCCCACGGCGTGGACGAGATCTATGTGGCGGGCGGCGGCGCCCGGAACCCCACGCTCATGGGGATGCTGGCGGCCGAGCTCGCTCCAGTGCCCGTGCGCCGCCTCGATGAGCTCGGGATGGACTCCGATGCCCGGGAGGCCGCCGCCTTCGCGCTTCTGGCGTGGGCGCACCTCCTCGGCCTGCCCGCCAACGTGCCGGCCGCCACTGGCGCTGCGGGACCGAGGATCCTCGGCTCGCTCTCGCCGGGCGCGGCGCCGCCCCGAGGATAGCGTGGTGCGCAAGGCCAGGGGACTCGCCCGCGAGGCACGCCCGAGGAGAGGGCGCTCCGGGCCGTCCGGCGGAGAGGAGCCCGAACGCCGTCCGTCGCGCTGGGCCGCGCTGCGACTGCCGCCGCGGACGGGCCGCTACTTCGCCGTGGGGGCCGCGCTGGTCCATCTCGTGCTTGCCCTGCTGACCTACAACCCATCGCCGCACATGGGCGGCGACAATGCCGGCTATATCACCCTCGGGTACTCGATCCTCCATCGCGGGGAATACCGCGACCTGTGGGATCCCGCCGAGCCGCCCCATACGAAGTATCCGCCCGTGTATCCCGTTATCCTGGCCATCGCCATGGCGCTCGGCGCGAAGACGTGGCACGCGTTCAAGCTGGTCTCCGTTCTGTTCACCAGCCTGGGCGCGCTCTTGGCCTATCTGTGGGCAGCCGAGCGCCGCGGGCGCGGTTTCGGCCTCGCCCTCGCGTTGCTGATCGCGGGATCCAACTCGCTCCTCTGGGCGAGCCACTGGATCCTGTCGGAGGCGCCCTTCGTGGCGTTTACGCTCTGCGGGCTGTGGGCGTTCGAGCGGGCGGAGCGGCAGGGGCTCGCGCCGCGCTGGGTCGTGCTGGGCACGTTCGCCACGCTTCTGGCCTACTTCACCCGTTCCGCGGGGCTTCCCCTCGTGATCGCGATGCTCGCGTGGCTTACAGTGCGCCGGCGCTGGCGCAGCCTGGCCGCCACGGCCCTGGCTTTCGCGGTGCCCGCTGCCCTCTGGTGGTGGTGGGGCCGCCAGGGCGCGGGATCGGACTATGTCTCCGAGTTCTGGATGCGAGATCCGTACCGGCCGGAGTTGGGGAGGGTGGATGCCCTGGGACTGCTGGAACGCTTCACGCGGAATATGTGGCTGTATGTGAGTGAGTTCGTGCCCAGTGGGCTCATGGGCCACAAGGGGATGGCGATCGCGAGCGGTGGCGTCCTGCTCACGCTTCTCGCCGTGTGGGGGTGGGCGCGCCGAATGCGGCGCGGTCCCGGGATTCCTGAGTTCCTGCTCCCCCTCTACTTGGGCCTCATCTTCCTGTGGCCGACCGTCTGGTCCGGGGACCGCTTCGCGCTCCCGATCCTGCCGCTCGTGGTCCTCTACGCGGGCGAGGCGGTGGTGGGCGCGGCGAAACGCTTCGGACGCTGGCCCACAATCGGCGCCGGCGCGCTGGCCTTCCTCGTCGTGGCCGTGCCGGCGGGATTCGCGCTCCCGGAGGAGGTGCGGACGTCGCAGGCCTGTCTGGAGCGGGTGCGCAGGGAGGGGCCGTTCGCCTGCTACGGCGACCGCGCTCGCGAGTTCGCCGCCGCCGCGGTCTGGAGCGGAGCGCACCTCCCGCCTGACGCCGTGGTCTTCTCGCGGAAGGAGCGGATCTTCTATGTGCTGAGCCGACTGCACAGCCGCGCGTATCCGCTCACGGACGAACCCGAAGCGTTCTACCGCGCCGCCGGCGAGGTGGGTGTGCGCTATGTGCTCATCGATTACCTGGACCGCTTGGGCGGACTCTATCTGATCCCCGTAGTCCATAAGGCGCCGCAGGGATTCTGCTTCATCAGGGGGTTCGGTGCGGAGGACGGTCAGACCCTTCTCTTCGGGCTGGTGGCGGATCAGGCGCGGCCACCCGCGGCGGTCGAGTCCGGCAAAGGATACTTCACCCTGGACATGACGCCGTGTCCATCCCAGATGCTGCGACAGCCGCCTCAGGAGCCTTCATCATCCACGAGCTCGCTGATTCCCCTCCTTGCGCCCGCGGAGCCGTAGAGCACGGCCAGGGTAATCCCGAAAACCAGATGCGCGTAGATGGAGCCCGCGCGCGGGACGCCTTCGCCCCGGAGGAGCGAGGCGAGGACGGGAACCCCGCGCCGCGGTGCGATGGAGCGGAGCACGACTGCGAGGCCACCCTGAGAGGCTGTCGCGTAATCAAGCAGGCTGTAGGCGACGCCGCGCAGCGCCGCTGGCCCCGGGACGCGCGGTTCGAGGAACGCGGCGTACAGGAGGCCGTCCCCCGCTCCCTCCAGTACCTCGCCCAGCAGGTTGGCGCCTTCCTGCCGCTCGGCGCCGTTGCCGAGGAGAGTCCGGAGCACGTGGGTGATGGCCGCCGCGCCGCCGCCGGCCGCCGCCGCGCGGATCCAGCGCGGCCGTGCCCGGGACGAACGGCTGCGCGGGCCCGCGAGCAGATGGGCCGTGAAGGCGCTGAGTCCGGCGGCCGCCACGGTGCCTGCCAGACGCAGGCCGGGGCTGCCCGCATCCAGGCGATGGCCGGCGGACGCCAACCGCTGGCGCAGGCTCTCGATCTCGTATCCGAGGCGATACCAGAGCGCGGTTTCCGATGTCATGCGCAACCCTGCGAGCGGTGGACGGGTTCAGCAAGGGGCTGTCAGCCCGCGGCGGCGGGCCGGTGAACGCGTCGGCGCCTCATTATACAGATCGCGTGCTCAGGCGGTAGAGTGCTGGACGGAGGATGATGCGCCCCAGTATGTTTCGCGCCGCGACCGTGCCGGCACACGCCCGACGGCACACGCCCGACGGCGATGGCTCCGGATGGAAGAGCAGCCCATGCGCCGAGCCCACGTCTGCCTGCTCCTGATCGCCGTGACCCTTGCGGGCGCCGCTGCGCCGCGCCCGCTTCGCGCCCAGGTACGGCCCGACGCGACGTGGCGTAGCCTGGAGACCGAGCACTTCGTTCTCACGTTCGAAGCGGGGCTCGAGGCGCAGGCCGGGCGTGCCGCGGAGCGTGCCGAGCGCGCGTATGCGCGGATCGTCGCGGAGGAGTTTGTCGCGCCGCCGCCCGGCCGAATCGACCTCATCCTCGCCGACAACGTGGACTTTTCCAACGGGCTCGCCACCGTGGTGCCCTCGAACCGGATCACGGTCTTCGTCCATCCCCCGGTGGACGACGTGAGCCTCGACTTCTACGATGACTGGCTCGAGCTCGTCATCACCCACGAGCTGACGCACGTCTTCCACCTCGACGAGAGCCGGATGATCGGGTCGGTGGTGCGCCGCATCTTCGGGCGCTATCCCGCCCCTTGGCCGTTCTTCCCGGGCCTTGCCACGCCCACGTGGACGATCGAGGGGTTTGCCACGTACTATGAGTCGGCGCTCACGGACGCAGGGCGCGTGAACGGCACCTATCTCGAGATGGTGGTGCGTACCGCCGCCCTCGAGGGGCGCTTCGAGTCGCTCGACCGCGTCTCCGGACGCTCACCCGTCTGGCCGGATGGCGATCGTCCTTACGCCTACGGGTCCCTCTTCTTCAACCATTTGCTCGAGCGCTACGGTGAGGACCAGATGGCGAAGTTCGTCCACGCCGTGGCCGGGCAACTCGTACCCTATCGGCTGAACGCCGCGGCGAAGCGATCGTTCGGCGTGACGTTCTCGGCGGCGTGGCGCGAGTGGCGGTCGCTGCTGGAGAAGCGGCACGCAGCGCTCGCCGACTCCCTGACGCGCCACGCGCCGCTGACCGCGGGACAGCCGCTTACCCACGAGGGCCGCTTCGCACTCTACCCACGGTTCTCGGCCGACGGCGCGGAGATCGCCTTCCTGCGCTCCGACGGGCGGAGCGATCCCCAGATCCGCATCGTGAGCGCCGACGGATCGCGTGCGCGGAGGTACGCCCGAGTGAACGGCGTCGAGCCCATGGACTGGCTGACCGACGGCCGCTTCCTGGCGGCGCAGCTCGAGTACCTCGATCCCTACACGGTGACGAAGGACCTCTACCTCCTAGGGCCGGACGGTGCCCGGCGGCTCACCCACGGCCGGCGCCTCTACCACCCGGATGCCGCGCCGGATGGTCGCACGGCCATCGCCGTCCAGAACGGCACGGGAACGAACCGGCTGGTCCGCGTCGATCTGGTGACGGGCAAGGTCGAGCCGGTGACCGAGCTGCGCGACGACCGGCACTGGGCCTACCCGCGCTGGTCCGCCGACGGGCGCTTCGTCGCCGTGTCGCGCTGGCGGCCGGGCGCGTATTACGACGTGGTCGTCCTCGACGCGAGCGGCGAGATGGTGGCCGAGATCACTCAGGATCGCGCCGTCGACGTCGCAGCCACGTGGTCGCCGGATGGACGCTGGCTCATCTGGTCCTCGGACCGCAGTGGCATCCCAAATCTCTATGCCGTGCAGGTGGACGGCCTCGCTGCCGCGCGAGCGGAGGGCGCCCGCGACCGCGTGGTGCATCCGCAGCTCGGACCGCTGCGGCAGGTGACGAACGTGCTGGGCGGCGCGTGGTTTCCCGAGGTCAGCCCGGATGGCGCATGGATCACCTACGCGGCGTATCACGCCGACGGCTGGAAGATCGAGCGAATCCCCTTCGATCCCCGGTCCTGGTTCGACCCGCTCCCCCTCGCCGTCGAGCGGTTCCGCGCTGACGGTGCGACGCGCGAGCCCCCGGCTTCCGGAGGCGGCGACCTCCCGGAGGCGCCTGTACGATCCTACCGCGCGGCGCGTGCTCTTCTGCCTCGCTTCTGGATCCCCCTCTATTTCGGCGCGGAGCGAGTGGCCGGCCGGGAGGTGGTGCCCGGCCGGCTCGGAGCGCTCACGGGCGGACGAGACCTCGTGGACCGCCACGCCTACACGGTGTGGGCGGCCGCTAACCCGGATGGCGCGTGGCTCGAGGGGACGATCGACTACAGCTACGCGGGGCTCGGAAACCCGGTGCTCGGGATCGCCATCGAGCAGGAGTATGATGCCTTCGGACCCGTGCTGGGACGAGGCCGCGAGGGTAGAGTGGACACGCTTTTCATCGCCGAGCGCGAGAGCCGACTTATTGGGTCCGCGACTCTGCTGCGTCCCCGCTTTCGCTCGAACTTCTTCCTCACCTTCTCCGGGGGCGTCGTGCAGGAAGCGCGCAGGCTTCTCGAGGGAGATGGATCCGAGAGCCGGCGTTACCGGCTGCAGCGGCCGAACAGCCGTCTGGGCGAGGTGGCGGCGACGCTGGGGTACTCGAATGCGCGCCTCTACGCGTTCTCCATCAGCACGGAGAACGGACTCGCCGGCTTCGTGCGCGTCCGGGCGCGGCGCGAGCTCGACGTGCCGGATTCACTGCGTGGCGTCTTCGGGGGCGAGCGCTCCTTCCAGGAAGTCAGCGGACAGCTGCGCGCCTACCTGGGTTTGCCCGGACCGGGCTTCGCGAACCACGTGCTCGCCGCGCGCCTGAGCGCAGGCTTCGCAGGCGGACCCGGCGCCGACAGGGCTCACTTCGAGCTGGGCGGCGCCGCCGGAGTGCCGGAGCCGCTCAGCGGGCTCGAGCTCTTCGGCGGGAGCCGCCTGCTGTTTCCCGTGCGCGGCTACCCGGAGACGTTCCTCGCGGGGAACCACATCTGGTCCGCGAGCGCCGAGTACCGCGTACCACTCTGGCTCGCGCACCGCGGGCTCGGACTCTGGCCCGCGTACCTCGATCGCGTGGCGGGCACGCTGTTCTTCGATGCGGGGAACGCTTGGGGACCTGAGCGATCGCCGGGGCAAGCGCTCGCGTCCGCGGGCGGCGAACTGAGCGCGCGCATCCTGCCGTTCTGGACAAGCGTGCTGACCATCCGCCTGGGCGTCGCTGGCGCACTGCGCCAGGGCGGCGGGGTAACCACCTACGTGCGATTAGGGCAGGCGTTCTGAACCGTACGGTCGGGCGGCTCCACAACCGCAGCTCGGCTGGCTGCGCAGGGGCCATCGGAGCGGGCGCCTCGAGGGAGCCCCAGCGAGACAGGGGCGGCCGAGCGACGGCTCGCGCCCTCCGCCGCTCACCTGCCCGCCGCCTGGGCGAGAGACGAGGAGCCGCGCAGGTGTTGCTCTGTCCTTCCCGCCACCGCCGCCATGCGGTCGATGGAGTTGAGCATCTGGGCGCGCACTCGCTCGAACTCGCCCCGCGCCTCCGGCGTCGCCCGGTCGTGCAGAGCCACCGCCGCCGCGTTCATCTCGCGCACGAGACCGATGAAGCGATCAGCCTCGGCCCGCAGGGCGAGATACCTGCGCTCGTTCGGGAGAAGTGGATTCGTGAGCTGCCACACGCCTGCCTCGATGGCCAGCACTCCGGCCAACACGACGAGCACCTGGACGGTCAGGTTGGTCAGCAGCAGGACTCCCGCGAACACGATCACCATTCCGACGATCGGCAGGCCTACGTCGACGAGCTTCCGTAGCGTTCTCAAGAGTATCCTCCGGGGAATGCCTCCACGGGACCGATGCGAGCTTCACCAGCCCCCCGGGCCGTATGCCGTCAGCTCTTCTTCCCTTTGCCCTTGCCGCCCTTGCCGCCCTTGCCGCCCTTGCCGCCCTTGCCGCTCGCTGCACAGCTCGTCTTTCCCACGTCCGCTTCCGTCATCGCTCCACCGTCAAGCGGATAGCGGGTGCTCACGGCCGTCTTCGAACCCGCCCGCCATGCCTGCATCTGGACATAGGAATCGCTCGGGCCGGAACCCGCAAGGTACTGGAACTGGCAGTACGTCACATCGCTCGACGGAGTGTAGCCCACGTCCTCAAGCGCGTCGACCGTCGTCGGCCAGCTCGTGTTCGTGTTCACGTACGTCTCCACGGCCCACATCGCGTTGCGCAGGTCCACCTTCGTCGCCGAAACGGCGGCCTTCTCCCGCGCTCGGCTGATGAGCGGCGCCAGAATCAACGCCAGGAGCCCGATCACCAGCGTGACGAGTGTCAGCTCGACGAGGGTGAACCCCTGTGAGCTTCCGGTCGACAACCGCCTCATGTGCACTCCATGCGCCCCTGTACCAACAGCCACGATCCAGCGCGGAACTCCCCCAACCTCCTGTACCCCCTCTGCCACCAAGATAAAAGCGCAGCGGCCTGTAGGTCCAACCATCCGGCGTGGGACCGCGTGGGACCGGTGTCGCTGAAACGCCCCGCTGCGCCTCCGCCAGCACCCGCAAGGGCGTCCGCCCGTAGACGTGCGATCGTGCTCCATCGACGCCTTTGCACCGAGACCAGCCGCCGAGAAAGGCCGATCACGGATGACTTGAGACGCCTCGATTCCTCCGCACCTCGGCGCTCCCGTCCACCCGACTCGATTCGCTGACCGAAAAAACTTGACCGCAAGATCTAGTAGCATTATGTTGGAGTCACCTCAACATATGGTGTTGGATGCGGAGCAGTTGTCCACACGGCGGAAGCGATTGACAACGTACCTTGCCATCGGTTTTCAACGAATTCACAACCCGGTTTTCCAGGGGTTTCCACAGTTCCTTCTCGGGAGTCTCAGCTGATGTCTTCGTCCGAGGCCGGGGATCGTTCCGCGAGCGCGGCTCCCTGCGACATGCTGCCTGAGGATCTGCCGCCGGCGGCGCTCTCGGAGAACGCGCGCATCGTCCTGGCGCGGCGCTACCTGAAGAAGGACGGGTGGGGCAATCCGACGGAAGCGCCGGAGGCCATGTTTTGGCGGGTGGCGCGGGTCATCGCGGAAGCGGATCGCGCGTACGGTGCGTCGGAGGCGGCGGTGGAGGAGCTGGCGCGCCAGTTCTACGGGCTCATGGTGACAGGCGCGTTCGAGCCGAACTCGCCCACGCTCATGAACGCGGGTCGTCCGCTGGGCCAGCTCAGCGCGTGCTTCGTGCTTCCCATCGAAGACTCGCTGTCGAACGCGAAGAACGGGATCTACGACACGCTGAAGGCGATGGCGCTCGTGCACCAGTCGGGAGGCGGGACGGGCTTCTCCTTCTCGCGCCTGCGGCCGAAGGGCGATGTGGTGCGCTCCACGATGGGTGTGGCGAGCGGCCCCGTCTCGTTTATGAGGCTTTACGACGCGAGCACGGAGGTGGTGAAGCAGGGCGGGACCCGTCGCGGCGCGAACATGGGGATCCTCCGCGTGGACCACCCGGACATCCGTGAGTTCATCACCTGCAAGGTGGACACGTCGCAGGTGACGAACTTCAACATATCGGTAGCGATCACGGACGAGTTCATGCGGGCGCTCGAGGAGGGGCGTGCCTACGATCTCGTGAATCCGCGCACGGGCGAAGTAGTGGGGCAAGAGGAGGCGCGGGACATCTTCGCCATGATCGTCCACGGCGCGTGGCTCACCGGTGAGCCCGGCGTCTTCTTCATAGATCGGGCGAATGCCTACAACCCCGTGCCGCACCTGGGCGCGTACGAGGCCACGAATCCATGCGGCGAGCAGCCATTGCTGCCCTACGACGTCTGCAACCTGGGCAGCGTGAACCTGGGGATGTTCGTGAAGGACGGGCCCTGGCTCGCTGCCGACAGCCGCGCCGTGGAGCACCGCATCGACTGGGACGGGTTGCGGCGAGTCGTCCATCTCTCCACGCACTTCCTGGACAACGTCATCGATGCGAATCGCTACCCGCTCGCGGAGATCCACGACCTAGCCCACCGCATCCGGCGGATCGGCCTCGGCGTCATGGGATGGGCGGACATGCTGGTACGCCTGGGAATCCCGTACGACGCACCGGAGGCCGTGGAGCTCGGGCGCAGGGTCATGGCGTTCGTGGACGAGGAGGCGAAGCGCGAGTCCGAGCGTCTGGCCGAGGAACGCGGACCTTTCCCCGAGTGGGAGCGATCCATCTGGGGCCCGGATGCCAGCGCCGCCCGCCGCCCGAACGGGGAACGCATCCGAGCGCAGCGTCGGATGAGGAACTGCAACCTGACGACCGTCGCGCCCACGGGCACGATCTCGATCTTCGCCGGGTGCAGCAGCGGGATTGAGCCCCTCTTTGCCGTTGCCTTCATGCGAAACCAGGCCGGGGTGATGATGCCCGATGTCAATTCCGACTTCGTCAAGGCGGCGAAGGCCGGCGGCTGGTACTCGGACGAGCTGATGGAGCGCATCGCCAGAGAGGGGCACATCCACTTCGACGAGGTTCCGGAGGCGGTGCGGCGCGTCTTCGTGACGGCGCATGACATCGCGACCGAGTGGCACGTGCGCATGCAAGCCGCGTTCCAGGAATTCGTGGACTCCGCGATCAGCAAGACCACGAACTTCCCGCAGGAAGCGAACGAGGACGACGTGCGCAAGATCTACGTGCTCGCGTACAAGCTCGGGTGCAAGGGGATCACGGTGTACCGGGACGGCTCGCGCCCGAACCAGGTGCTCTCCACGGGGAAGACGCAGCAGGCGGTCGCCCAGGCCCCCCCGAACCTCGCGGCCCTCGAGCAGGCACTGGCCGACGCGCGGGAGGACAACCACAAGCTGCGCGTGCTCCTCGAGCAGTACGAGCGCGAATGGAAGCAGGGCGACGAGGAGGCGGCGGCGGCGCGGAACAAGCGTCAGCGTCCCCAGGTGCTCAAGGGTCGCACCATCAAGATGAATTCGCCGCTGGGCGACCTCTACGTCACCATCAACGAAGACGAATCCGGCCGTCCCTTCGAGGTCTTCTGCACGCTCGGGAAGGCCGGCGGTGCAGCCATGGCGGACACCGAGGCCATCGGCCGCCTCATCTCTCTCGCCCTCCGCTCGGGCATTCCCATCAATGCGCTTCACGAGCAACTCCGCGGCATCTCCTGCGACCGCGCCGTGGGGGTGGGCCCCCACAAGGTGCTGTCGGTCCCGGACGCCATCGCCCAGGCGATCGAGCGGTACCTGGAGGAAAAGGCCGGCGTGCAACAGGAACTGCCCATCGTGGCGCCGCTCACCCGGCCGGGCACAGCCGCGGCCCAGGCCATGCGCCGGCGCTACGACCCGGGCGAGACGTTCCTGGGCGCCTGTCCGGACTGCGGCGCGGGACAACTGGAGTTCGCGGAGGGGTGCCTGAAGTGCCACGTGTGCGGGTACAGCGAATGCGGGTGATCCGGTGAAGTGCCCAGACGGTAAAGCAGGGAATGCGAGCCGCTGGGCGCCCACGCGCCGGAGCCGATCTGGAGTCATTGTGTGGAGCCGGCACCACGACGGCGTGGCTTCGGCTCCGGCCGGGAGCGTGCCTCGACCCCAGGGCCGTCGGGGGAGGGGACTCGAATGATCGGGGCGATGTACGGTCGGTCACGGATTGGACGCTGCCCCGATCGGTCCTGTCCAATCCACTCCTGTAATCCCTAACCAGGGAGGGTTCAATGGCCCAGAAGAAGAAGGCACCGAAGAAGGCGGCGAAAAAGGGCGCCGCCAAGAAGACGGCCAAGAAGGGCAAGAAGAAGTAGTCCCGCCCCGCCGATCGGCGGCCGCATAGGCCGCCGCGGCATATTCCCATCCGGGGCCCAGGGCGTGCGCCAACCTGGGCCGTAGGTTGCGCACGCCCTGGAGATGTTCCATCCCCCAGATCGTGCTGGCCCCAGCGCCTGGCAGAACTCCGGGCATCGCGCGAGCCGGGCGTAGCGGGGCCGCGTTGCGGAGCATTGCCGTAGGCTTTAGTCTACTCGCCCGGCGGTACGCCGTCCTTACTATCTCCGAAAGCCAGGTTGAAAGCGAGTGAGTCGCACGCAACGCCATTTGGAGGAGGCCGAGCGCTGGAGCGCGTCGAACTACCGGCCGCTGCCGGTCGTGCTCGAGCGCGGGGAGGGCGTGTGGCTCTGGGATGTGGAGGGGCGGCGCTACCTCGATATGCTGAGCTCGTACTCGGCGCTGAACCAGGGGCACCGTCATCCGGCGATCGTGGCAGCGGCGCAGGCGCAGCTTGGGCGGCTCACGCTGACCTCGCGAGCGTTTCACAACGATCAGACGGGTCCTTTCCTGCGAGAGCTCTGCGAGCTGGCGGGCTACGAGAAGGCGCTACCCATGAACACCGGCGCAGAGGCGGTGGAGACGGCGATCAAGCTGGTGCGGAAATGGGGGTACGAGCGGAAAGGCGTTGCGGCTGGGCGGGCGGAGATCGTGGTCTGCGAGGGGAACTTCCACGGGCGCACCACGACGATCGTGGGCTTCTCCACGGTCTCTCAGTACCGGCGCGGTTTCGGGCCCTTCACACCGGGATTCAAGCTCATTCCGTACGCCGACGCCGACGCCCTGGAGGCGGCGATCACCGAGCACACGGTCGGCTTTTTGGTCGAGCCGATCCAGGGGGAAGGGGGGGTGGTCGTGCCGCCGTCCGGGTACCTACGCCGCGTGGCGGAGATCTGCCGCGAGCGGGGCGTCGCCCTCATAGCGGACGAGGTCCAGACCGGGTTGGGTCGGACGGGTCGTCTCTTCGCCTGGGAGTGGGAGGGGGTGCGCCCGGACGTCATCCTCTTGGGTAAGGCCTTGGGTGGCGGGATCTATCCCGTCTCCGCCGTCCTGGCAGACGCCGAGTATATGGACGCATTCGCGCCGGGGGACCACGGCTCCACGTTCGGGGGCAATCCGCTGGCGGCCGCCGTCGGGCGTGCGGCGCTCCGGGTGATCGTTGAGGAGGAGCTGTGGCGCCGTGCGGACGAGCTGGGTTGCTGGTTCATGGATCGTCTGCAGGCGCTCGCTTCGCCGCATGTGGAGCAGGTCCGGGGCCGTGGACTTCTGGTGGGCGTCGTTATCAAGGAGTCGTCGGGCCCGGCCCGCCGCTTCTGCGAGGCGCTCCTGGAGCGAGGGATCCTGGCGAAGGAGACGCACGAGCAGGTGATCCGCTTCGCACCACCGCTCATCATCACCCGCGACGAACTGGAGGGGGCGCTTGCCGCCATCGGGGCAGTGCTGCGCGGCCCCTAGGACCTGCTAGTTCCGTAGTCGTACGCCTCTCGTCTTGCGCCGCGACACTGCGCGGCACCATTTGTTTCGCACCGGCGGTGCATCGTGTACGTCCTCGCCAAGGCTGAGGCGGGCGCCGGACGCCGGAGGGTTGCGGAACTTCGAGAAGCGAGCGCACTCATGCAGCGGTCCGGACATAGTTCGCCGGGCGATCAGGCACGGCATCGATTTCAGGACGGCAAGGGGCTCGAGCCGTTGCAGCCGCTCTTTGTCACCGAGCTGGGCACCGTCGATCAGCTCCTGCGCGCCATGGCGAAGACGTCGTTTGGCGGCCGCGCCCTGGGCGAGGCGGCGGATGTGCTTACGGAGATGGCGGAGGACGAGGGCTGCTTCGTGGTCGGCACGTTCAGCGGGGCGATCACCGCGGCCAAGATGGGTGCGCTCCTGGGCGACATGATCGGCGCCGGGATCCTGGACGCGGTGGTGTGCACGGGCGCGATCGCCACGCACGGGCTGGTGGAGGAGCTGGGGTTCGACCACTACAGGTGCCCGCCTGACCTCGATGACCAGGCCCTCTACGACGCGGGCTACGACCGGATCTACGATACCCTCGAGCTGGAGTTGAGCCTCGACCACCTCCAGGAGGTCGTGAACAGGATCCTGGACGGGATGGCGACGGATTGCCCGTGGGCGAGCCATGAGCTGTGCGCGAAGCTGGGCCAATATCTTCAGGAGCAGGGGGGGCGCGGGGGCTTTTTTCGAGCGGCGTACCGGCGCGGGGTCCCGATCCTCATCCCGGCGTTCACGGACAGCGAGTTGGGGCTCGATGTAGCCACGTACAACGAAGGCCGGCTGCGGGAGGGCGATGCTCGGGGCGTCACGCGCTTCGATCCGTTCGGGGACCTGCGCCACTACGTGGATCTGGTGTCCGGCTACGAGCGGATGGGGATCTTCACAGTGGGGGGCGGCGTCCCGCGGAACTGGGCGCAGCAGGTCGGGCCGTTCACGGAGCTGCTGGAGCGCCGGCTCGGCGCGGCCATCGGTCCGGTCAAGCGGTTCAAGTACGGGGTGCGTATCTGCCCGGAGCCCGAGCACTGGGGCGGGCTGAGTGGGTGCGGCTATCTAGAGGGGGTCTCCTGGGGCAAGTTCTACGGGCCGTCGGAGGGCGGGCGGTATGCCGAGGTCAAGGCGGACGCCACGATTGCGTGGCCGATCCTCCTCCGCGGCGTGCTCGAGCGCCTGGGGGTGGTAGGCGCCGCCGCGAGTCGCTGAGGTGCTCCCTGGCTGGGCGGCGACGGGCTCCGGCGAGGAGGGGTGGGGACTCTCGCCGTGCCGGCGTCGGCTCCGGGGGCTCGCCCGCGGAGCGCGGATAAGCGGGTAAGAGGTTGAAGCGCGCGCCGCCACCGCTCGTGGCCGGGCTCGCGGCGGGGCTGTTCGTTGCCTTCGCGGGCATGCTCCTGTGGAGCCCGGCAGCCGTCGGCGTGTTCAATGACGACGGCGTCTACGTCCTCCTGGGCAAGGCTCTGGCGGAGGGTCACGGCCTCCGCTATGCCGGTGTGGTCGGGGCGCCACCCGCCGCGAAGTTCCCGCCCCTCTATCCGCTTCTGCTGGCGGGGGTCTGGAAGCTCTGGCCGTCGTTTCCGGCGAACGTCCCGGCGTTCAAGGCGTTGAACCTCGTTCTGGCGGGGTCAGGCGCCGGTCTTCTTGCCGCCTACCTGGTCACTGTGTTCCGGGTGAGGGGGCGTACGGCGGTGGCACTCGCGGCCGCGGTGTCTCTCACGGTCGACACGTGGCGCTACGCGGTGATCCCGCTGTCGGAGCCCCTGTTCGTCTTGGCGCTGGTCGCGGCGCTCGCGGCGGCGGCACGTGTGGAGCGGGGTGGCGAGGGGGGGATGGGGGCGGGAGCGCTCCTTCTCGCTCTCGTGGCGACGGCAGCGGCGTTCTACGCCCGGACCATCGGGATCGTGCTGATCCCGGCGGTGGCGCTCGGCTGGCTCCTGGCCGGCCGGCGGCGTGCGGCGGCACTGGTGGTGGCGGCGGGTGTGGCCGCTGTGTCGCCCTGGATGCTATGGACTCGCGTGGCCGCGGCACGGATTCCGGCGCCGCTGGCGGACATCCTGGGCCCATATGGCAACTGGCTCGCCGCTGAGGTCGGGGAAAGCGGTGCGGGATACACCGGGGTCCTAGCACGGCGAGCCCTCGACCTGGTGGGACGGGTCCTGGCCGCACTGCTTCCCGGTCTGCCCAACGTGGTGCAGTGGGCGCTCGCCCCCGTGATCGTGGCGGCAGCGATCGCCGGCGGTGTCTGGGCGTGGAAGCGCGCCCGCAGCGCCCGCACCACGGTGCTGGCCGTCGTGGGTCTGCTTCTCGTGCTCTGGCTCTGGCCGTTCGCCGCCCGCCGCCTCGTCGCTCCCGTCGTCCCCTGGCTCGCACTGGGGGTGGGGGCTGGATTCATGGTAGGCGCCCGGCACCGGCGCCCACGGATGGCGCTCACCAGCGGCACGGCAGCGTTGGCCTGGGCCGGCTGGTTTGTGAGCGCGAACGTGCTCGCCCTCAGCGCGCGCCGGCACGATCTCGTGTTGCTTGAGCGGTCCATCGTTCTCTCTCGCGCAGCGGAAGCGGTGCGCGCCGCGACACCTCCGGACGCGGTCGTCGGCGCGCCGGAGCTGTGGGCCGGGCTACACCTGTACACAGGGAGAACCGTGGCGCCCAGCGCCCGCTTCCGGCCCTGGTCGAAGGGACCGGTCTGGGGAACGCCAGAGGAGCAGTTGAAGCTGTGGCGAGCGGCGGGGATCGACTATCTGGTCCTCGAGTTCGGCGGGCGTGTCCACGGTGACGCACTGCTCGCCCTGCAACGGGCGTGCGGTGCAGAATCCGTGAGGAGCGTGGCACGCTTCCCCGGCGGCGAGTTGGTCCGGCTCGTCTGGACGGAGGAGTGCCCGGTGTAGGGGGTTAGAACCCGCTACCACTCGATCTGCCCCTCCTGGCTCGAATCCACCTGCTCGGCGCCCTTGTCGCGAAAGAGGGCGCCGTCGATCTGGGCGTACAGGAACTCGCGCGCGCGGGCGTCGCGCAGGTCGAGCCCGTAGTGATTGATCAGCCGCGTCTGATGCTGGAGCCACTCCGCCCAGCACGCCTGGCAGATCTCCTCATGAATCCGGCTTCCCAGGTCGGTGCGGAAGGGCGGGCGCTCGAGCTTGGGGCCCTCGGTCCCGCAACGGCGGCAGCGAATCGTCTCCGCGCTCATGGCTTCGATTCCGGTGACGTGGGGTCTCCCCTCAATTAGTCAGCCTGCGCGAAAGTGCGCAACCCGGCGGGCCTCCCTTCCTCCCGCTCCAACGTGCCCGGGTGCTCCGGGGTGTGCCGACCCCGGGTAGACGAGGCCCGGCAGTTCCATTACTTTTCCTGCGCGTTGCTCCCGGGATTCGATCCCTTCGCGGCCACGTCCGCCGCGGGGTCACATGGGTCCGGAGGGCGTGGGCAGTAGGGTCTTACCGGCGGACTTGAGCGAGCGATGATGACGAAGAAACAGCTTGCCCACCTGGAAAAGCGACTCTTACAGGAGCGAGGGCGCGCCCTGCGCTGGCTGGGCCTCTTCGACGAGATGGCGAAGGCGGATCGTGAGACGGGGGACTCCGACCTTTCTGCCTACACGGACCATATGGCGGACCAGGGGACGGAGGCGATGGAGCGCGAGAAAGCCGCGGTCTTCGCCACCAAGGAAGGACGGTATCTCTACCGAATCGAGGAGGCGCTACGTCGGCTGTACAACGATCCGGACCGCTTCGGCATGTGTCACAGCTGCGGCGCGGATGTGGGGTTCGAGCGCCTGGACGCGCTGCCGCATGCGCGCTACTGCATCGACTGCAAGCTGAAGGAGGAGGAAGCGGCCTAAGCCGCCTAGCGGAGCTGCAACATAGTGAGAGGGGCCCGGCCACACCGGGCCCCTCGACGTTGGTGGGCCCACATGAGCGGCGCGTCCTGTGCCTATTTCGCGGCGGCGCCGCGCGTGGTATGTTGACCAGGTTCGCTCTGCGTCGCGTGTGCGCGCGGACGGGCCACGTTTCCGCGCCGTCTCCCCGTTCACGATCTCCCGGTAACGCGTCCGGCGCCATGTTAGCGAGCCGGGCGGAATCTCGTGGAACCGTCGCTCGCGCCTCTGCGCGGCACCACGGACACGGGGAGAGAATGTGACCTGAAGCACTCTGCGCAATGGCGGTAGTCGATCTTGAGGCGCGGCTCTCCTTCGAGCGCGCGCTGCTGCGGGTGCGGTGGGCGTTCCTTGTCGCGCCCGTCCTGCTCTTTCTCATGCCGGAGCAGAACCTCCGGCCGCTCTCCCTCTTTATCGCTTTCCTCATTGTCCTCTACAACGGCGGAATGTGGCTGGTGCTACGCTCGGACCCCCGTACGGCGGCCGAGCACTCGGAGGCGCTCCGCTGGTTCGAGGCGGCATTCATCTGTCTGGCGCTGACGCTTCTGTACGTACGCACAGAGGCGCCGCTCTACGATGCGATCTACGTCTACTTCGTGGTCGTCATCACGATCATCGCAGGCAAGGCGGGCGCGATCCGAGCGGTGGCCGGTGCGACGGTGGCCGTGCTCATGAGCCAGCTCGGCGCATTCGGGGTGAGGACGCAGGTCGTCCCGCACACGGGCTTCTACCTGATCATCTTCGCGCTTACGGCGTGGTCCACGCTCGCGCTCGTCGTGCGGATGGAGAAGGTGCGCAAGGTGCACGTGCGGACGCGGGAGCTGGCCCAGGCGTCGGCGTTCGGGGTGGCGGCCCTCGGCCTGAGCGCCACCCTCGACCCCACGGGACTGCTGGCGGAGATCGTACGGGAGGCGAGGCGGCTCTTCGGCGCGGCGGGCGCGTATCTGGCGCTCATGCGGCCGGTCGGCGCGCCCGAGGTGGTGGCGGCGGAGGGGAGTGTGGCGGAGCTGAAAGGGAAGACGCTCCCGACCAGCGAGGAACCGGCGGGCCGTGCCCTGCGCGACCGCGAGCCGGTCGTGGGGCGGGTGCAGCACTGGTCCGCGGTCGCGGCTCCGCTCCAGCGCGGTTCGGAGATCTTCGGCGTGCTGGTGCTCCGCGGGGATCGGCCCGTCCAGTTCGGGCGCGACGACGCGGTGATGCTCTCGGCCCTCGCCGAGATCGGCGCCTCCGCCCTCGCGAACGCGCGCCTCTACAATGCGGTGCGGGAGTCGGAGGAGCGGCTGCGCAAGCTGTTCGAGGCCGCCGCCGATGCCGTGGTGACCATCGACCTGGCGGGACGCATCCTTTCGGCGAACTGCGCGGCGGAGGAGCTGTTCGCCCGGCCGATGGACGATCTCATGGGCCGCTCCATCTTCGAGTTCGTGCGCGGCGAGGAGGGGGAGCGCGCCCTGGGCGCGCTGGCTACGGTCTCGGGCGGCGAGTCCCCGTTCGTGGAGCTGGCGCTCACGCAGCCGAACGGCGACAACCGCATTGCCGCCATCACGTTCTCGCCGCTCTTCGAGGGCGAGCGCGTGAACGGCGCCGTCTGCATTGCCCGCGATGTCACCGAGCACAAGCGCCTGCAGCAGCAGCTCATTGACCGTGAGCGTCTGGCGGCCATCGGCGAGTTGATCGCGGGGATCGCCCACGACCTGAACAACCCGCTCACGGCGGTCCAGGGCTTCAGTCAGCTGGCGGCGCAGGACGAGTCGGCGGACCCGCGGATCCGGGAGATGCTCCACGCGATCCACGAGCTGGCGAGCCGCGCCGGCCGTCTGGCCCGCAACCTGGTGGATTTCGCACGCCGACAGGAGGCAGAGCGAATCCCTATGGCACCGGCAACGCTCGTCGACGACGCGATCCGGTTGCTCCGCTACCAGTTCGTGGTGGAGGAGATCGACGTGGAGACGGAAGTGGAGCCGAACCTGCCCCAGGTGCGCGTGGAGCCGTCCAAGATCCAGCAGGTGCTCGTGAACCTGGGAACGAATGCGGTGCAGGCCATGAGGGAGCTGCCGGGGCGCGGCTGCCTGCGCTTCAAGGCGGAGGCGGTGAGGGCGCCGGACGGCGCGCCCGTGCAAGTTCGTTTCGCGGTGGCCGACAGAGGGCCGGGCGTGCCGGACTCGCTCAAGGAAAGGATCTTCGACGCCTTCTTCACTACGAAGCCGGCGGGCGAGGGGACGGGTCTTGGGCTGTCCATCGCCACCGGGATCGTACGGGAGCACGGCGGACGCCTGGGCGTGGAAGACAACGAGTGGGAGGGCGCCACGTTCAGCTTCACGCTGCCTGTGGATACAGGTGCGCCGGAGACGGTGGCGCCGCGGGACATCCGTGTGGGACCTCCGGGCGAGCCGGTGCGCGGGCCCATGCGCGTCCTGGTGGTGGACGACGAGGCGCCCGTGCGGGAGTTCATGCGGGCGGTACTGGAGCGCCTGGGCCACGACGTGGCCGACGTGGGCAGCGGCAGTGAGGCTCTGGACGTCCTGGCTCGAGGTGAGTTCGACGCCGTGATCTGCGACCTGCGCATGCCCGGCCTCGACGGGAGCGAGCTGGAGACGCGCCTGCGGGAGCAGGGCGCGGAGGTCGCCGACCGCATCATCTTCGCCACGGGCGATACGGCGCGGGGCGATGTCCTCCGTTTCCTGGACGGTCTGGGGCGCCCCTATCTCCTCAAGCCGTTTACGGCGCAGGAGCTGGAGCGCGCGCTGGAGCAGCTCGGGGCGAAGGCCCGCTGACCGCGGGCCTCGGGCGCAAAGGGTGAGGGATGCGGCTCACGAAGATCGTCTGCACTCTGGGGCCCTCGACCCTGTCCCCGGAGGTGATTCTCGGGCTGGTGGAGGGCGGGATGAACGTGGCGCGCCTCAACATGGCGCACGGCGACCACGCCCGACACCGCGCGCTCATCGAGCGCGTGCGCGCCGCGGCGGCGGCCTGTGGCCGTCCGGTGGGCATCCTGGCGGATCTGCAGGGACCCAAGATCCGCGTGGGCGAGTTGGTCGAGCCGGTGGAGCTGGCCTCCGGCGGCGCCGTCGTGATGGCGCCCGAAGAGGAGACTGCGCATAACGAGATCCCCACGACCTATGAGCGGCTGGCTGCTGACGTGCGCCCCGGAGACCGTGTCCTGCTCGACGATGGCCTGCTGGAGCTGGTCGTCCGTCACGTCGCGGGCCGGCGCGTGAGCCTCGAGGTCGTGCGTGGCGGAATCGTGGGCAGCCACAGGGGCATCAACCTTCCGGAAACCCCCGTGCAGGCGCCAGCGCTCACGCGGAAGGACGAGGCGGACCTGGAGTTCGCCCTGGCGTGCCGGGTCGACTTAGTCGGCCTCTCCTTCGTGCGCCGGCCCGAGGACGTGGCGGAACTCAAGCGGCGGCTGGCGGGGCGTGCCGTCGCCGTGGCCAAGATCGAAAAGGCGGCGGCGGTCGAGGCCATCGAGGGGATTATCGCAGAAGCCGATGCCGTCATGGTAGCTCGAGGCGACCTGGGCGTCGAGCTCCCCTTCGAGAAGGTGCCGCTCGCCCAGAAGCGGATCATCCGCCTGGCGAACCTCTACAGCCGGCCGGTCATCACGGCGACCCAGATGCTGGAGTCGATGATCGACCACCCGCGGCCCACCCGGGCGGAAGCCTCGGACGTGGCGA
Organism: Gemmatimonadota bacterium; assembly: GCA_016209885.1. Classification (GTDB taxonomy): domain Bacteria; phylum Gemmatimonadota; class Gemmatimonadetes; order Longimicrobiales; family Gaopeijiaceae; genus JACQVF01. The sequence continues at coordinate 63,636 of JACQVF010000054.1, forward strand.
ATGCCGTGCTGGACGGCACCGATGCCGTGATGCTCTCTGGCGAGACGGCCACGGGCCACTATCCGCTGGAGGCGCTCCAGGCGATGGTGCGCATCGTGGGCGAGATCGAGGAGGGGCAGCATGGGCTGGACGCGGCCGCCGGGGTGCGCGCGAGCGAGAAGACGCACAGACCTGGCGCCACAAGCGTGGAGCACGCCATTGCCTCCGGGACGGTGGATGCCGTGCGGCTGGTGGGCGCGCCCGCGGTCATCACGATCACGCGGAGCGGCGGCACGGCGCGGCTGGTCTCCAGCTACCGGCCGCCGGTCCCCATCTTCGCGGTGTGCACCGAGGAGCGGATCGCCCGCCAGCTCACGGTGGTATGGGGAGTGGACCCTGTGTGGGCGGCGGGCGCGGAGGTGAGCTACGAGGCGCTCCTGGACAGCGGGCGCCGCAGGATCCTGGAATCGGGGATCGGCCGCCCCGGCCAGACCGTTGTCGTCACGGCGGGCGTGCCGTTCCACATGGCGGGCACCACCAACCTGCTGAGGATCGAGCGCCTGTGAGCCGGACGAACGCGCATTGAAGCTCACGTTTCTGGGTACCGGCACGTCCTTCGGCGTCCCGGTCGTCGGATGCCACTGCGCGACGTGCACATCGCGCGACCCGCGGGACCACCGCACGCGGCACGGTGCGCTCGTCACCCTGCGAAGCGGGCGGCGCGTGCTCATCGACACGCCGCCGGAACTCCGGCTGCAGCTCCTGCGTGAGGGCGTGGACGGCGTGGACGCAGTCTGGTACACGCACTGCCACGCGGACCATGTGCACGGGATCGACGACCTGCGCGTCTTCACCAGCCGTTGTGCGAGACCTCTGCCCACCTACGCGCCGGGGCCGTGCGCGGCTGCGCTTCTGGGCCGCTTCGCCTACGTGTTCGACGAGACAGTCCAGCCGCCCGAGGGGACCACGAAGCCACTCCTCGAGCTGCATGCCTTGGAGCACGCGGAACAGGTGGACGTGCTGGGCACGACCTTTCTCGCCCTCGCGGTACCTCACGGGCCGATCCACGCTTTCGGCTTTCGCGTGGGCCGGCTGGGCTACATCACGGATGCGAAGTCGCTTCCGGGCGGCATCGTCGAGGCGCTGCGGGGCGTGGACGTGCTCGTGCTCAACGCGCTGTGGCACGGCGAGAGCCACCCCACCCACCTCACCGTGGAGGAGGCGGTGGAAGCGGCGCGTACGGTGGGGGCGGCCCACACGTACCTCACCCACCTCACCCACCGGGTCCGCCACGCCGACCTGCTTCGCGAGCTCCCCCGTGGAATCCAGCCGGCCCACGACGGGCTGACGATTGCCATCGACGACGAGTGAATGAGCGATGACGCTGAGGCTCGACTACGGGAACATGCTCGCGCCACGGCTGGGCGGGCGCGGCATCGAGCCGCGACGCCTCCAGCGATTCGCCGCGGAATTCCGCCGCGCCTACGACGAAGTCGGCGAGCGACGAGCGCGTGGAGAGATGGGGTTCTTCGACCTCCCGCACGCCAGGGAAACGGTGAGCGAGATCCGGCGCTTCGCCGACGGACTGGGCCAGGCATTCGAGAATGTGGTCGTGCTCGGGATCGGTGGCTCCGCTCTCGGAACGGGCGCGCTCAGCCAGGCGCTCCTGGGTGCTCACTGGAACGAGCTCAGCGACGAGCGGCGGGACTACTACCCGCGCCTTTACGTGCTGGAGAACATCGATCCCACGTCGATAGGCCCGTTCCTGGACCGGATCGACCTGGGGCGGACCCTGTTCAACGTGGTGAGCAAGTCCGGCACCACGGCGGAAACTATGGCCCAGTATCTGATCGTGGCCGAGCGTGTGCGCCGCGAGCTCGGCCTGGAGGCCGGGCCCCGCCATTTCCTCTTCACCACGGACCCCGAGTCGGGCGCACTGCGGCAGCTTGCGAACGAGGAGGGGATCCCCACGCTCTCGGTTCCCCCAAACGTGGGCGGCCGCTTCTCGGTACTATCGCCCGTGGGGCTCCTGCCCGCCGCGCTGGCGGGAATCGACATCGAGGCCGTGCTCGCAGGCGCCGCCGGACTGGCGGACCGCTGCGTGACGCCTGAGCTCCTGGAGAACCCCGCCGGCCTCACGGCTTCGCTGCTCTACCTGGCGGAGCGCGAGCACCGGGCGAACATTAATGTGTTCATGCCCTACTCGGACAGGCTTCGTGCCTTGGCGGCCTGGTACTGCCAGCTCTGGGCGGAGTCCCTGGGCAAGCGGCTCGATGCGAGCGGGCAGGAGGTGCACGTGGGTCCGACTCCCGTTGCGGCTGTGGGAGCCACGGACCAGCACTCCCAGTTCCAGCTCTACATGGAGGGGCCGTTCGACAAGGTGGTGACGCTCCTGGCCGTGCGGGACCCAGGCTGCGACGTGGAGATCCCTCCGCTCTACGAAGGGATCCCGGCGCTCGCCTACCTGGGAGGGCACAGCCTGGGCGAACTCCTGAGTGCGGAGCGGCGGGCGACGGCGGAGGCGTTGCGCCGCGAAGGGCGCTTCAATATGACGATCGAGATCGCGGGACACACGCCCCACGCCTTGGGCGAGCTCATCATGTTCTACCAGATCGCCACCGTTTACGCGGGGGCGCTCTATCACGTGGATCCTCTGGACCAGCCCGGGGTCGAGCTGGGCAAGCGGCTGACCTATGGGCTCCTGGGGCGTCAGGGGTACGAGGCCCCGGAGATCGCCGACGGCGACCCCCGGTGGATCGTGTAATACTCGCGTTCGCGCCTCATCCCCGCTCGTCTTGCAGCAGTCGCCGGCGGGGCGCCATGGCAGCGCGCCGGCAGGGCCTGAAGCAGCGCTCAGGATTCGCGGCGCCCGGCAGTCGCGGCAGCCGGGCATGCCGGATGGCCGGGCACGAGCCCACGTCAGTGTGGCGAACGCGGCGGCGGATCGGGCGGGAGTCGCTTGTCCTCGCGCGAGGCGTGGGCTTAAGTTGACGCTGTCGGGCCGATTGCGGCCCGCGGGGTACAGAAGGCAAAAGGGGGACGACGATGCGTGATCGAGACGAGGTGCCTTATATCGTGATCGAACGAGAGGGCAGCGGGATCCTACCCTTCCTTCTCGGCGCGCTTCTGGGCGCCGGGGTCGCGCTCCTTTTCGCGCCGCGTTCCGGTAGGGAGACGCAGGAACAGATCAAGCAGCAGGCCCGCAGGCTGCGGGAGGCGGCGGAAGCGCGCATGCGGGACGTGCAGCGGGGCGTCGAAACCCGGCTGGAGCAGGCGCGTGAGGGCGTGCAGCAGGCGGTGGGCGCAGCACGGGGCGCCGTGGACGCCGGGAAACAGGCCGCCCGCGACGCACGCCTCGAGCTCGAGCGCAAGGTCGAGCAGTCGAAGGCCGCGTATCGCGCCGGCCTTGAGGCGGCACGCGCCACAGCCACCGGCCAGCAGGCGGCGGAGGACGTGGAACAGGGCTGATCCGGTGCGACGAAGCGCACGTCTGGCTTCAATCGGAGACGCGGCCGCGGCCGGGGTAGGCAAGCCGGCCGCGGTCGCGTTTTCTTGCGTCCATGGGCGTCTTGCCTGACCGCTCCGACGCGCGTGGTGTCGGTCGAGGCCGCGGTCGTCCCGTTGCGCTGTCCGCCCATCCATCCCTCGACACGAGATTCTTCGCCCGCCTACGGGACTTCCTGGAGCGCCTCGTCGCGAAGGCGAGCGACGACAACCTGTTCTTCATGGCAGGGGCGATCACGTTCAACGTGCTCGTGGCGATCGTGCCGCTGCTGCTCCTGGCCGTGGGGATCGCCGGCTTCGTCCTGAGCGGGCGGTTCGGCGATCCCGCATCCGCGGTTCTCCCCTTCATTCTCGAGGCGCTCCCACAGATCGGGGGCGACATCGATCTGGTGGAGCGGGTCCGCAGCGTGATTCGGGGGGTGGTGGAGGAGCGGGCGGGCGTCAGCGCCCTGGGTGCCCTGGTTTTCGTGTGGATCTCCACCCGGCTGGTGAGCACGCTACGCATCGTGCTCCGGGAGGTATTCGACCTCGCAAAGGATCGCGGAGTACTGCGGGGCAAGCTGTTCGACGCCCAGATCGTCCTGATCGCGGGCGCGCTCTTCCTTGTCAACTTCGGGATCACGCTCGCGTTGGGTCTACTCGAGAACGTGTGGGTGCACCTCGCGGGGCCCGAGGGGTGGCGGCTGCTTTTGCTCCAGCGGTTCTCCGCGCACCTGGTCGCCTTCGCCTCCAGCTGGGCGATGTTCCTTCTGATCTACCGCTACCTTCCGGCACGGCGTATTCCCTGGCGGATCGCCGTCGTCGCCGCCACGTTCTGCGCCGTCCTGTTCGAGGCCGCGAAGCTGGCGTTCAGTTGGTACGCCACGAGCGTGGCAAACTACCGCAGCGCGTATGGGAATCTTGCCACTGCGGCCATCCTCTTCTTCTGGCTCTATTACAGTGCGGTTATCTTTATCGTCGGGGGAGAGGTCGCGCAGCTATACGCCATGTTCCGAGCCCGACGCCAGCGCTACGAGCGCCTCGTCCCGGTCGCGAACCCGGGCGGTACGGCTCACCGTGCTGGGCTCGTCCTACTCGTGCTCGGGGCGAGTACGGCGGGCCCGCTCCGCGGGCAGGAGACCGGCTTGCTGGAGGCTGTGCTCCCGGGGGTCGGGGCGAGCGCCTCCGCGCTTTATCCGCCCGCCACCGCAGCAACGGCGCGGTTTACCGGGCCCCTGGTCCGGCACGACGGGCCGTACATCGTCATCCGTATCGCGGAGAACCGCCTCTACCTCGCGGAGCGCGACCGCCTCCTCTGGTCTGCGCCCGTGGGCACCGGGACCGGCTTCCGCCTGAGCGGAGAGCGCCGGCACTGGCGCTTCACGACGCCGCTCGGGCTCTTCAAGGTGCAGCGCAAGGAGAAGGATCCGGTTTGGGAGGCCCCCGACTGGTATTACGTGGAGAAGGGGCTCCCGATCCCGCGGGAGAGTTCCCCCGGGCGGCGGATCCCCGGCGTCATGGGGTCCACCGCTCTCTACCTGGGAGACGGGATCGCGATCCACGGGACGAACAACCCGGAGCTGATCCTGCACCCGGATCCGGAGCGACGGCGCGTGTCCCACGGCTGCATTCGCCTGACGAATGAAGCTGCGCGAACGCTCTACCATCTGGTGGACGTGGGCACCCCGGTCCTCATCTACTGAAATTCCGGGGAGCCGGAGCCGGCAGGGGAGCCACGGCGAGCCACCGGAAGCCGCACCGCAGCCGCGGCTCGGATCGGTGCCGCCAGGGGATCCGCCTGCCTACGGGGGCGCTACGGAATGACGGAAGCGGACGGAAAGCGCGTCGTTTCTCGGAACAAGAAGGCCCGGCACGAATATGAGGTTCTCGAGACCTACGAGGCGGGGCTCGTTCTGCGGGGCCCCGAGGTGAAGTCCGTGCGGGAGGGCAAGGTCGCGTTCCAGGATTCGTTCGCGCGGTTGGAGAACGGGGAGGTCTGGCTCTACAACCTGCACATCGGCCCGTACGAGCCGGCTCAGCGCTGGAACGTGGAGCCGACTCGGCCCCGGAAGCTGCTGCTTCAGAAGGCGGAGATTCGCCGGCTGCTCGGCCGCGTGGAGGAGAAGGGGCTCACCCTGGTGCCCCTGGATCTCTACTTTCGGCGAGGTTATGCGAAAGTGACGCTGGCGCTGGCGCGGGGACGCAAGGCGCACGACAGGCGGGAGGAGCTGAGACGCCGCGAGCTCGAGCGCGAGGTGCGCAGAACGCTCAGGTCCACATGAGGAAGCCGGTGTGCTGGCTCATGGTGGCGCCGCTGATGGCGGCGCAGGGTGCAGTCGCCCAACCGTCGCCGGCCGGGCTGCGGGTCGAATCGGGGGATTCGCTGCACGTGTTCCCCGTCGTGGCGCACCGCGGATACGCCGCGGTCCCGGCGAGGGCGCTGGAGCGGCTGGGCTGGACCGTTGGCGCGGCCGGCGACGGCCTCCGTGCGCTGTACCGCGGGGATACGCTGCGGATCGAACCCGGCTCGCCGTTCGTGCGCTGGCAGGGGCAGCTTTATCAGTTCGCGGATGCGCCGTACGTGCACGGGGGCGAGGTCCACGTGCCCGCGCAGTTTCTGCTGGACTGGCTTCCCGCTGTGCTCGGCGGGAGTTTCGCCCTTGATCCGGAGGCGGGCGTGCTGCGCACCGCTGCCGCCGCGACGGTCGCGACGGTCGCGACGGCGGAAGGGGTGGGCGTCCGGCTGTCCGAACATCGCGACGAGTATACGGCCCGGCACTCTCGCGTCGTGGTGATCGATGCGGGTCACGGCGGCGGCGATCCGGGCGCGATCGGGCGGCTGGGCACCCGTGAGAAGAACGTGGCCCTGCACTTCGCCCAGGCGCTGGCGCGGGAGCTCCGGCGAGACTCCACCATCGAGGTGCGTCTCACCCGGGAGAAGGACGTTCTCGTCCCGCTCTGGCAGCGGGGCGAGATGGCAACGCGTTGGCGTGGGAACCGTCCCTCCGTTTTTGTCTCCGTGCACGCGAACTCGCTCCCCCGCTCCCGTGCCATCCGGGGCTTCGAGACCTACTTCCTGTCCGAGGCGCGCACGGACCACGAGCGTCGTGTGGCTGCCATCGAGAACGCACCGCTGGCGCTGGAAGGGGAGCAAAGGCCCGCCTCGGAGGATGAGTCGCTGGCGTTCATCCTGAAGGAGCTGGTCAAGCTGGACCACCAGCACTGGTCGGCGCTACTGGCCGAGTTCGTGCAGCGTAACCTGGCGCGGGTGCATCCGGGACCGAACCGCGGGGTGAAGCAAGCGCCGCTGGCGGTGGTCACGAACGCCCTCATGCCGGCGGTCTTGGTGGAGCTCGGCTTCCTTTCGAACCGTGCCGAGGAGAGTCTGCTTCGGGACCAGGAGTTCCGCGGGGATGCCGCTGCCGCTCTGGGCGACGCGATCCACGCGTTCTTCCGTCGCTATCCGCCCGGGCAGGCCGCGCGTTCGGAGGGCTGATGCGGCCGCGGATGGGAGCCCTCGTCTCGTTCATCCTGCTGCTACCCGCCTGCGCCTACTTCAACGCCCTCTACAACGCCAGGCGGCTGTTCCGGGAAGCGGAGGGTGCGGCCAGGCAAGGACAGCAGGCGCTGGCCGCCCAGAAATACGGCGAAAGCATTGAGAAGGCGGCCAAGAGCCTGCGCATTGACGACGACGGGCGGTGGGCCGATGACGCCCTCTACCTGATCGGCCGTGCGCACTTCGAGCGCGGTGACTGGCCGGCGGCGCGCGCGGCGCTGAGCCGAGCCCTCGAGCGGAGCGGCGACGCCGGCCTGCGGGCGGGCGCCCGGGCGTTTGTGGGGGCCGTGGACCTCGCGAGCGGGCGCCCGGACCTCGCGGTCGCGCGACTCGACTCGGCTGTCGCGGAGCTCGACTCCGGGGAGCTCAAGGCGCGCACGCTTCTCTGGCGTTCGCGGGCGCGATTCGCGCTGGCCGATGGTGCTGGCGCCTGGCACGACCTGGACGGGGCCGCGCGCGCGGCGCCCCCGCACTTGGCCGTGATCGTGCAGCTCGAACGGCTGGGCCGAGCGGTCGCGGCCGGGGATTCTCTTCAGGCGCGGGCCGCCGTGGCATCGCTACTCGGGCGTGCCGAGGGTCGGTATTGGGCTGACAGCCTTCGCGGCGCCCTGAGCCGGATGGCTGCCGAGTGGGGGCCGGGCCCGGCCTTCCGGGTGCTCGAGGGACTCGAGCGCGGCGCCTGGCCGGCTTCGTCGCGGGACCGGCTCCTCCTGGATCGCGCGGGCCTGGCCGCCCGGCTGGGTGACACGGCCCGGGCGGTGACGGACGCGGACCGCGTGGCGGGGGCGGGCGGCCCCCTGGCCGATGAGGCGCGTGTCCTGCTGGCGCGCGTCCGCCTTGCCGGGCTCGAGCAGGTGGAGGAACTGGGCGATGCGCGGGCGATCCTCCTGCCGGCCATCGCCTCGCAGGAGGCGCGGACGCTTCTGGACGCGATCAGGCGCGTGGGGCTCCTGGTCGAGTACGCGGGCGACGGGGAAACGTTGGCGCTGCTCGCGGCCGCGGAGCTCGCCCGCGACACCCTCGAGAGCCGGCGGCTGGCACGGCGTCTGTTCCTGGCCTACCAAGAGCACGAGGGCGGGACGCCCTGGGCCGGCAAGGCCCTTCTAGCCGCGCTGGACCTGAGCGAGGAGCCGGACGAGCGGGCCGAGGTGCGTAAGCGCATGGACGCGTTGTCGGAGAACGTGTACGTGGAGGTCGCCTCTGGATCGGAGGGGCGTGGCCGCGAGTTCCAGGCCGCGGAGCAGCGGCTGGAGGGCGTCCTTGCGGCGATCCGCCGCCAGGTGGATGCGGAGGCGCAACGTCGGGACGTGGCCGTACGTCAGGCTGCGGCTTCGCTGGATAGCTTGGGCGCCCGCGAAGAGCGAACCGAGGCGAGACGGCGCCTGCGGCTGCTCCGCGACTCGGCGGTGGCGGACAGCCTTCGGGAGGATTCGCTGCGAGCCGACAGCCTGCGGCGCGACTCGATCCGCGCCGATTCGGCGCGTGCCGACAGCCTCGGAGTCGATACCCTGTTCCGGCGACTGTTCCGTGACACCACGCGGACAAGGCGCCCGCCGCTCTAGCAGGTCGCTCAAGAGCTGGCGAGGGTCGCACGTCGGGGGCTTGCGCGCCCGAGACAGGAATAAGGAAGGATCGATGGGGAGCCCAAAGGGGAGGACGACGGATCTCCGGCAGACGCTGTTCGGCGCTGTCTTCCAGAACCCTCTGCTCTTGGCCTCCGGCACCTGCGGGTTCGGCGAGGAGGTGGCCGGGGTGCTGGACCTGGAGCGGCTGGGCGGCTTCGTGACGAAGGCCGTGACCGTGGCACCGCGGGAGGGGAATGCCGCCCCGCGGGTCTGCGAGTTTGACGCGGGGATGCTCAACTCCATCGGGCTCGCGAACCCGGGCGTGAACGCTGTATGTCGGCAGAAGCTGCCGTGGATCCGGGCTCACGTCCGTCATGCCCGCGTGTTCGTGAACGTGGCCGGGCAGCGCACGGAGGATTACGTCCGCGTGATCGAGGTGCTGGATGGCGAAGAGGGATTCCTGGGCTACGAGCTCAATGTCTCCTGTCCGAACGACCGCCACCTCCGGCGCCTCCCTTTCGGCCTCGACGCTGATGCGCTGGCCCAGGTGGTGGCCTCAGCCCGCGCGGCGACGCGCCGCCCGCTGCTGGTGAAGCTGGCGCCCAACGTGCCGGACATCGCCGAGATGGCGCGGATCACGGAGGATGCAGGTGCCGACGGGGTCACCCTTATCAATACCTTTCCCGGCCTGATCATCGATCCCACGACCCAGCGCCCCGCGTTGGGCGCGGAGACGGGCGGAGTGAGTGGGCCGGCCATCCGGCCCATGGGCGTCCACGCCGTATGGTGTGCGCGGGCGCGGATCTCGATCCCGATCGTGGGCGTGGGCGGGATCACGAGCGGCGAAGACGCGGTTCAATACCTCCTGGCCGGAGCGTCGCTGGTTCAGATCGGCACGGCCACATTCGCTGACCCGCGGGCTGCCCTCCGGGTCGTTGCTGGCCTTCAGCGCTACGGTCGCGCCCTGGGACTCCAGAGCATCGGCGAACTGGTGGGCGCGGCAGCCCGGGAACGGGGGAGTGCGCCGCCCGCCGCCGTGCCGGCGCTCTCGGACTGAAGGGGGAACCGCCCGGTGGGCCCACTGCCCGAAGTGATCGTCGCCCTTGACCTGGCGTCCGCGGCGGACGCCCTTTCGCTTGTGGACACCCTGGGCGCACGCGTGGCTTTCTATAAGGTAGGGCTCGAGCTCTATACCGGCGGGGAAGCGGCCGTGGTCGAGGCGCTGCGGGATCGGGGCAAACGGGTGTTCCTCGACCTCAAATACCACGACATTCCCACCACGGTGGCGGCCGCCGTGGACGGTGCAGCGCGGTTGGGGGTCGAGATGGCGACGGTCCACGTTGCCGGCGGTCGCGCCATGCTGGCTGCGGCGCGGCAAGCCGCTGCACGGCGTGTTCGGCTGCTGGGCGTGACGGTGCTCACGTCCCTCACGGTCGCCGATCTGGTGGAGGTTTGGGGGCGTCGCGCTGTGACGCCGGCACGGGAGGTGGTGCGACTGGGCCGGCTTGCTGCCGACTCGGGTTTGGACGGGGCCGTGGCGTCGGCCTTCGAGGCGGCGGAACTCAAGAAGGCGTGTGGGCCTGGTTTCCTGGTCGTGACGCCGGGGATCCGGCTGGTTGGGGGCGAGCGCCACGACCAGCGGCGGGTGGCCACTCCGGCGGCGGCGGCCCGGGCGGGAGCGGACTACCTGGTGATTGGGCGGGCCGTGACCGGCGCGCCCGATCCCGTGGCCGCTGTGGAACGAGTGTACGCAGATCTCGAAGAGGTCAGAGCGCGGTCGTGAGCCTGTCTAGGGCGGGCGCGTGGATCCTGACGTTCGCGACTGTGATCCCGGCACAGGCGCCGGAGCTCGGCCGCACCGCGGCCAGGGTTGCCGAGCTGTGGAGCCGGGGGGACGCCGCCGGAATCGGCGAGCTGGCAGCGTCGGCGGGGATCCAGCTACAGCTTCTGGGCGAGCGCCATCTTCCTGTAGGCGGCCGCCGCGTCGCTGCTGCGCTCAAGGCGTTCTTCCCGTCGCGCCGGGAGGGAGACGTGCGGGTGGCCCGCGTGGCGGAAGTGGGCGGAGAGCCGCGCCGGGGTTTCGCCGAGCTGGAGTGGGCGACCGCCCTGGCCGGCGAACCCGCCGAGCGCCTCACGCTCTACATCGGGTTCGTCCTCGACCGAGGAGAGTGGCGGGTCACTGAGATCCGAGTGCTCCCCTGAGGGGAGCGTGGTCGGTCATGAGCAGTTTCGCAGAGGCGCCTCTCATCGGGTGTGCGTCGGCGCGGGGGGAGTTGTCGGGTATTCGGCGTGCGCCGGGGTGTGAGCCGCCCGAAATACGGGAACCGGCATCGGAGCACGAATGAGCTTGCACATCTACAACACGGCGAGCCGCGCCGTGGCGCCCTTCGAGCCCCTCGATCCGGGGATCGTGCGCATGTACGGCTGCGGGCCCACGGTGTACGGCCGCGCTCATATCGGCAACTTCCGCACCTTCATCTTCTACGACCTGGTTCACCGGTACCTCGAGGCGAGCGGCTTCCGGGTACGCTTTGTGATGAACCTCACGGACGTGGACGACCGGACCATCGACGCGGCAACCGCGCGGGGCATGCGGGTCCACGAGTACACAGAGCCCTTTGTGCGCGCCTTCTTCGAGGATAGCGAGGCCCTGGGGATCGAGCCGGCCGACGCCTACCCACGCGCCACGCAGCACATCGCGCCGATGGTCGCCTTCGTGCAGCGGCTGCTCGAGCGCGGACTCGCATACGTCGCCGAGGACGGCTCCGTCTACTTCGACATCTCCAGGTTCCCCTCCTACGGCAGGCTGTCGGGCATCGATCTCAGCGCCGTGCGTCCAGGCGCTCGCGTGGCCGTGGACCAGTACGAGAAGGATGACGTGCGGGACTTCGCCCTGTGGAAGGCGGCGAAGCCGCAGGATGTGGCGAGTGGCGCAGCGTGGAGTTCGCCCTGGGGTGAAGGCCGGCCGGGATGGCACCTGGAGTGCTCCGCCATGAGCACCAGCGAGCTGGGTGAGTCCCTCGACCTGCATCTGGGTGGTGAGGACCTCATCTTCCCCCACCATGAGGACGAGATCGCCCAGTCCGAGGGCGCCACTCGCAAGCCCTTCGTTCGATACTGGCTTCATGTCAAGCACCTGATCGTGAACGGCCAGAAGATGTCGAAGTCCCTCGGCAATTTCTTCACGGTGCGGGACCTGCTGGATCGCGGGTTCGAGGCGGCAGCCATCCGTCATCAGCTCCTCAGTGCCCATTACCGCCGGGAGCTGAACTTCACGTTCGAGGGGCTGGAGGCGTCGGCGCGCGCCGTCCAGCGCCTGGTCGATTTCGAGGCCCGGCTGTGTGCCCTCTCGCCGGCTGCAGGCGCCGTGCCGGGCGGGCTGCAGCGCGTAGGCCGTGAGGCGCGGGAACGGCTCCGCGCGGCCCTCGACGACGACCTGAACACCGCCGCGGCCCTCGCCGCACTCTTCGTCTTGGTGAGCGACGCGAACGTCGAACTTGACCGCGCCCGCGATGCCGTGTCCGCTGCGGATCGCGACGCCGGCCTCGAGGCCCTCCGCTGGATGGATGGGATCCTGGGGCTCATCCCCGTGGCACGTCGGACGCGGGAGGTGGACGCGGGGACCGAGGACTGGATCGCGCGCATGATCCGCAAGCGCGCCGAGGCCCGTGCCCGGCGTGACTTCAGGAGGGCCGATGGGATCCGTGACGAGCTCGCACGCCTCGGGATCGTGCTGGAGGACCGCGCGGACGGGACACGGTGGAAGAGGGTCAGTGGGGTGGCGGGCGATCAGGCGAGGGGGTAGGCGAGCGTTCGCGCCCGGGCGCGGGGTGACGGGCAGGAGTGGTGATGGGGAGCGGGGCGGTTAGGTTGCGGGGGCGTGACTGGAAGGAGCGGTGGGGTGGTGGGGAACGGCAAGAGGGGCGAGGACGGCAAATGGTTGGTTGACACCCCCGGGAGTGGTGTCTATACTATAAGACTCCGTCGGCGCTGGCGTAGCTCAACTGGTAGAGCGGCTGCCTTGTAAGCAGCAGGTTAAGGGTTCGAGTCCCTTCGTCAGCTCCTGACCAGCGAGAGACGCTTGCGGGCTGCGGGCCGCGTGTTCGGGGGTGCGGATACGCGGCCCGCAGCCCGAACACTCGCGAGGTGGGGTACCCAAGCGGCTAACGGGGGCAGACTGTAAATCTGCTGGCGTAACGCCTACGTAGGTTCGAATCCTACCCCCACCACTGGCTTCTGGGCGTCGTCCAGCGGGTGCCTGCGTCCGGTGGCTGCGTGGGCCAGATGCGGGAATAGCTCAGATGGCTAGAGCACCAGCCGTCCAAGCTGGGGGTCGCGGGTTCGAATCCCGGTTCCCGCTTGATGTGCGGGTGATGCGGGTCGTGCGGGTGAACAGGGTGAACGGTGCGGGCGGCCCTGGCTCGGGTCACGGGGTGGGCGTCGGGGGAGCCGGCCAACGCGGAGACACCGGGTGGGAGCGGCTCGGTCCTCTCCACGCTCTCGTAGCTCAGTGGTAGAGCGCTTCCTTGGTAAGGAAGAGGTCGCGGGTTCAATCCCCGCCGAGAGCTTCGTTACCCCGCGCGACTTGCCGCTGGGCAAGGAGCGATTGGCGATTGGCGATTCAGGGCCGGTGAGGTGAGGACAGGGTGCAGTTCGGATCGCGAATGGGGAAGGGCGTGGGTTGGGGTGGAGGGGAGGGAGGGGGTTGATCTGGGCCCGGTGGGGCACAGGGTACGGTGAGGTACGGTGAGGTACGGTAGGGGTACGGTAAGGTAAGGGGAAGGGGCCATGGCGAAGGCGAAGTTTGAGCGGACGAAGCCGCACGTGAACGTAGGGACGATCGGGCA
>JACQVF010000055.1 GCA_016209885.1 Gemmatimonadota bacterium
CGCCTCATCTTGGACAATCATTCGGCGCACATCTCCAAAGAGACCCGGGCGTTTCTCGCCACGGTGCCCAATCGCTTCGAGTTCATCTTCACCCCGACGCATGGCTCCTGGCTCAACCTAGTCGAAGTGTTCTTCTCCAAGCTGGCACGCACACTCCTGCGCGGTATCCGGGCTGATGCGCCGCAGGAATTAGCCGCACGCATCGTACGCCATCTGGAAGAGCTCAACCAAGACCCTGTGGTCTTCCGGTGGAAGTATCGCCTCGACCAGATCGAGGCCGCTTGATGTATAGTAAAAACATTTGGGAAACCATGATCTAGTATGCTTCCGAGCACATGGATCTCGTCGACCTGCTCAGTCGACGAGCTCCGGCGCTTCGCGCGGGGCGAAGCCTTCGACGAGCAACCCATGCCCGGACGCGACTCGGAAGCCCTGGACTTCTGAGCGGCTTCCGAGTCGTTCGCGGCCGTGCGCAAGTTCACGCGGCGCGACCTCGATACCCTGCGCCGGACCACCAGGGGCGGAAGGTGCCCACCGTTCGCGGGATGCTCCTCTTCGGGAGGAACCTGGGGAAGCCTCTCCTACCTGCGCGCCGGGCCGCCAGGGGACGAGTCGGGACGAAGGCTCCGCGCCCACCTGCCATCGCGCCGCGGGCTACGAGCAGGAGGAGTTCGCGGCGCCCGGCGGGTATCCTGTGCTCCTAGCGGTCGACGAACAGGAAGGTGGGAAGGTGGTGGCGCGCTACGACGCAGATCCAGCCCTCGTGCTGGAGGGATTCGTCCACGACTCGGATCTTCCTGCGCTGGCGGGACGACCCCTGGTCGTCGTGCAGCCCGTGGGACGGGGAAGGGTGGTCTACTTCGCGGACAGCGCGACGTTCTGGGGCTACTGGTACGGCCTCAACACGCTCTTCCTCAACGCCCTCCTCTTCGGCCCCCTCTCGTAGGGAGCGGACGTCGCCGGGGTAGTAGAGCGCCCTACTCCCGCGTGTTATTGTTTGGGGCCCGGCACCGCCGGAGGGGGGGTGCCCGGCGAATGGGACGTTCACGGGTTCGGGGTCGACCGGGCACGTCCCCCTACCGAGGAGACGCGCGCAAGATGGAACGCTGGCTCAGGCAAGAGCGCCGGGCGAAAAGGAACACGGGCTGCGGATGCGTCCGGGTGGCGGTATTCGTGCTCCTTGTCTCCGCCTTCGCGGGAGCCGGCGTCGCGTCGGCGCAGGAGGGCGAGGACGGCGTCACGGGAGACCCGGTTCTCCACACGTTCTCGATCGTCGCGATCGACCCCGCGACCGGCGAGGCGGGGCTCGCCGTGACGACGCGAAACCCGTGCGTGGGCAACCGACTCTACTGGGTCCGGAGAGGAGTCGGCGCGGCCGCGTCCCAGGCCAACCTGCGCATCAAGTACGGCCCGGACATCCTCGCCGGGCTCGAGCGGGGCCTCGCTCCCGAGCAGGCCATGCGGGAGGCGATGAAAGCGGACCCCGACACCGCGCTTCGGCAGATCGGCGTGATCGACCTGAAAGGCCGCGTCGTCCAGTACACGGGATCGAGGACGTCCCCGTGGGCGGGCCACCGCGCCGGACCCAACTACGCGACGCAGGGCAACCTCCTCACCGGTCCGGAGGTGCTGGACGCCGTCTCCACGAGCTTCGAGTCGACGGAGGGAAGCGGCCGCCACCTGGCGGACCGGCTCATCGAGGCCATCCAGGCGGGACACGCGCTCGGCGGGGACTTCCGTCACGGCCGGCAGCAGTCGGCAGCGGTCTACGTCGCCGACCCGAGGCCGGGCGTCCCGCTACGGCCCGACGGCATCACGGTGAACATCAGCGTGTGCGAGCACGCCGATCCGGTCGCGGAGCTTCGCCGCGTGTACGATGCTGTCTCTCAGACGCTGGGATATCGGACGCTGCAGGAGTTCGAGGGGAGGGACGTCCTCCAGCTCCGCATCATCCTCCACGCGCTCGGTTACCTGGACAGGCCGCTCTCGCAGAACCGGGAGGCCGGAGACGCCGTCTACGACCAGGAGGTTATGGAGGCCGTCGACCGGTTCCGCCGCGAGCGGGGCATGTCGACCGGCGATGTGGGCGCACCGCCCGGGCTCGTGGACCGGGAGCTCGTGGACGCGCTGTGGGCCGCGCTCGCGGACGCGGGGAAGGAGAAGGAGGTGAGGGACGCGATCCGGGATCTGGTGCTTGCCTTCCGGCCGGGATCGTGATGCGCCACTTTCGCCATGGCCCTCATCGCAAGCTGCCCACGGAGATCTTCCACGAGCACTGCGCGATCGCCGGGGCCATCGAGGCCGGAGATCCCGATGAGGCCGAGCGCGCGGCCGTGACCAACTGGCGTAACGCCACGGTCCGGTTCGAGGCCGTGATGCGCACGTGGGGAGAACGAGGCAACTGGGAGGCCAACGGCACCCAGAGCGGGAACGGCAGGAAGGGATCCTGATCTGAACGAGGCATCATCGCGAGCAGCCTCGGCGGGGGGTCCGGCGTTTGACATGCCATGAGCCGCGTGGCATCGGTCAGCGGCCCTCCGTGTGGGTGATCGATAGAGAGACGGTGAGGAGCTCACCCAACCCCAGGGAGGTCATGATGCGATGCCTCTTGCTTTCGTTCGCACTGGTCGCCGCGGGAGTACCCGCGGCGATCTCCGCCCAGGCCGCACCGCTTTTCGAGCGACAGGCCTCGGCGGAGCATCCGGCTGACGCCGAGCCGGGTGCGCTCCTGATCCCGATGGCCACGGCCGTCCCGGACGGCGGCGATCTCGAGCGCTCGGCACGGCTCGCCGTCGCGAGCCTTCCAAGCGTACGTATCGCAACGTCGGCGCGGTCGCCCGTGCAGGTGGTGGGAACCATCACGGGCAGGGTGACCGACGGTCGAACGGGGCAACCCATCTCGTCGGCGCAGGTCTTCATCCAGGCGCTCGACGTGGGGACGTTGTCCCGGGGGGATGGCCGGTACCTGATCCAGAACGTGCCCGCGGGGACCCATACCCTCGCGGTGCAGCTCATCGGCTACGAGACGATGTCCGCGCAGGTGACGGTCGCGTCGGGGGAGACGGTCATCCATGACTTCCGTATGTCCCAGGAGGCCGTGGCCATGGACGAGATCGTGGTCACGGGCGTCCCCGGAGGGACGAGGCGGAGGGCGATCGGCAACTCGGTCGGAACGCTGGACGGCTCGACGGTCACCAGCGCGGCTCCCGTCGCGGACGTACAGAGCGTGCTTCGCGGACGCGTTCCGAGCGTCAACATGATGGGGGGTGGCCTGGTGGGTCAGGCGCCGCGGATCCGGATGCGGGGCGCGTCGACGTTCTCGCTCGCCGGCAACCCCCTCATCTACATCGACGGCGTCCGTGCCAACCGCGAGGAGACCACAGGCTACTCGGTCTACGGCGGAGGCACGCGCTCGCCCCTCACCAGCCTGGACCCGGAGCAGATCGAGCGGGTCGAGGTGCTCAAGGGCCCGGCAGCCGCCACGCTGTACGGGACGGAGGCTTCGCGGGGCGTGATCAACATCATCACGAAGCGAGGCCGGGCCGGCGGGGTGAGCTTGGACATGCTGGTCCGTCAGGGCTTGAACTTCATCGCCAATCCCGAGGACGGCCCTGGTGTCGAGAACTACTGGACAGATCCCAGCACGGGGCAGGTCTATGCGCTGAACCGCGTGCGACACATGAAGGATCTGGGAAGGGACGTGTACACGTACGGCCCCGCGCAGACGTACAGCGCGACGCTGAACGGAGGGTCCCCTGACACCCGGTACTTCGTCTCCGGCACCTACCAGAGGGAGGTCGGCGTCCTGTCCTGGAACTGGGCGAAGAAGCTCAACCTGCGGAGCAACATCGATACCCAGCTCTCCGAGAACCTCGGCGTCAGCCTGAGCATGGGCTACACCAACAGCAAGGACCGCTTCCCGAAGGAGGGGGCCACCGGCGTCACGGAGGGGGTCACGTGGGCCAGCCCGCGCTTCCTCCCTGAGCACCGGTGCCGGACGACGAACAACGCCTTCGGCTGTGACTTCCTCGAGGGGTCTTCTCCGACCGGCGTGCCGGCTAGAGACCGGGCGCTCTTCAACCAGCAGTTCCTGGACCGCTTCACGGGCAGCCTGACGGTCGACTACCGGCCGGCGAGCTGGCTCACGACGCGCTTGACGACCGGCCTCGATTACACCGGCGAGCTGGACGTGCAGTTCATGGAGTTCCAGACGAACGACACGGTCATCGCCACGATCGGCCCAGTCGCATCCAAGGGCTTCCGGAACGAGGGTCGCACCTCTTACTTCCTCAGCACGACGGACTTCTCGGCTACGGCGGATCTGGACCTGACCGACAGGCTCCACGCGGCCACGTCGGTGGGAGTTCAGTACTACACGAGGACAGCCAGCTTCCTCGAGGCCGGCGGCCAGCTATTCGCCGGGCCCGGCCTGAGCACGATCACCGCGACATCGGTTCAGCGGACCCCGAGCAACAATCGTGTGTCTGACAGGACGCTAGGCCTCTACGTGCAGGAGACGCTGGGGTGGCAGGACCGGCTCTTCCTGACCGGCGCCGTGCGTGTCGACAACAACAGCGCCTTCGGCAGCGACATCGAGCTGGTGACGTATCCCAAGACCTCCCTCTCCTGGGTGATGAACGAGGAAGGCTGGTTCGAGGATCTCGCGCCTTCCTGGCTGAACTCGATGCGCCTCCGGGCCGCGTGGGGCCAGTCGGGAGAGCAGCCGGCGGCGTTCTCGGCCCTGCGGACGTGGACCCCCGTCACGGGCCCGCAGAACACCGCCGGGGTGACGCCGAACACGGTCGGCAACCCCGACCTGACCGCCGAGGTGGGCGAGGAGACGGAGGTCGGCTTCGACTCAGACCTCTTCGGGAGCCGGCTCGGGCTCCAGTTCACCTATTACCACAAGCTGACCAAGGGCGCGATCCTCGAGCGCGACCTTTCGCCTTCCGAGGGCTTCACCGGCCAGCAGTTCGTGAACGCGGGCAGGATCGTGAACCAGGGCTTGGAGACGCAGCTGAACGCGCTCCTCGTCGACAGGCCGGGGCTCCGGTGGGACGTCGGGTTCAACTTC
Source organism: Gemmatimonadota bacterium (assembly GCA_016209885.1). Lineage (GTDB taxonomy): Bacteria > Gemmatimonadota > Gemmatimonadetes > Longimicrobiales > Gaopeijiaceae > JACQVF01. The sequence continues at coordinate 5,075 of JACQVF010000055.1, forward strand.
TCCTATAACGACGCGGAGATCCAGCAGCTCTCCGGAGAGCCGGGGGACACGGCGATCGTGTTCAACGCCTGGAGCTCGATGGAGCACCGCGTCGGTTACGCGCCGTACAGCTGGTTCGGCGTGGATGTGATCAGCGCGGAGCTCGACCCGCAGACCCATAGGGCGGTGAACGCCATCTGCAGTGACGGCATGGGGGGCACGACACCCTGCTTCGACGGGAAGGGCAAGGCGATCGCGCCGCACGTCTACCTCGGGCGCGCGATCGCGCCGGTGGAGATGTCGCTCTACACCGACGTCGCGATCGGCGAGGGGCTGCGCTTCCACGCGCTGTTCACCTCCGAGCAGGGGCACAAGCGGTTCGACAACACGCTCCGCCCGCGGTGCGCGCTCTTCGCGCTCTGCCGGGAGAACTCGTACCCCGAGGAATGGGACCCGATCATGCGGGCCACCGCCCAGAGCGGCGACCGGATCGTCGACTCGTGGATCAACGACGTCAGCTTCATCCGGCTCAAGGAGGTCTCGCTCTCCTACGACCTCCCGGACCGCATCGTACAGGGCTTCGGGATGAGCCGCGCCACGTGGCAGATCGCCGGCCGGAACCTTGTGACGTTCACGGATTGGACCGGCCCCGATCCCGAAACCCTCATGAGTGCAGGAGGGCGACCCTTCTTCTACCAGGACAATCTGCCGCAGCCGCAGCAGATCGTCACCTCGATCCGCTTCAGCTTCTGAGCCACGAAAAGGGAGATGTCACGATGATTTTCAAGACTTTTCCGGCGATGGTTCGGGCCTGTGGATCTGCCGCGCTCCTGGCGGTCTCCGTCGCCGGTTGCGACCTGGACAGCCTGCTCGACGTTACCGACCCCAGCCGCCTGTTGGCGGACCACGTCGAGACGCCGGCCCAGGCCTCGGCCCTGGTGAACGGCGTCGAGGCCGACTTCATCTGCGCGTTGGGCTCGTACCTGCTCGTGACCGCGGTCCTGAGCGACGAGTTCGAGGACACCTTCAACTCCGGCGACGCCTGGACGTTGGACCGCCGCCGCCCGGAGGGCCACAACAACTGGACCGCCAACGATTGCACCGGGTTCTTGGGGCCCTACGTTCCCGTCTCCCGGGCCCGCTGGGTGGCGGACAACCTGGTGCGCCTGCTGGACGGCTGGACGGACGCGCAGGTCGCGTCCCGGCAGGCGAGGATCGCGAGGGCGGCCCTGCTCGCCGGATTCAGCGTGTACATGCTGGGCGCCGCGCACTGTTCGGCCGCGCTCGACGGGGGCCCGGAGCTGACGTCCATGCAGCTCTTTGCAGAGGCGGAGTCCCGGTTCTCGAAGGCGCTGCAGGTCGCCCAGGCGGCAGGACGGTCGGACATCGCGAACGCGGCGAGGGTGGGCCGCGCCCGCGTCCGGCTCTACCAGGGGAACAAGCAGGGTGCGCTGGCCGACGCGCAGGCCGTGCCCGGAGGCTTCGTCACGAATGTCTTCCCCTCGGACGCGACGGAGCGGATGTACAATCGCGTCTGGTACCGGAACCTGTTCACCTTCAGCTTCGGCGTCCCGGCGTGGTCGCGGAACCTCATGACCGGCGGCGTCGTGGACCCGCGCACCGCCACCCACGACACGGGAACAGACTCGAATTGGGCACCCGACGGCACGGTATGGGCGCAGGAGAAGTACAAGTCGGCGAACAGCCCGATCGCGATCGCCCGCCGGGAAGAGGCGCAGCTCATCATCGCCGAGATCCAGGGTGGCCAGACGGCCGTGGGGATCATCAACCGGCTGCGCGACCCCTGGAACCTGCCTCCCTTCGCGAGCACCAACGAGAGCGAGATCCAGGACATGGTCGTCGAGGAGCGCCGGCGTGAGCTGTGGTTCGAGGGCTTCCGGGCGTACGACATCCTCCGGTTGACCCTGCCACCCTACCCGCCTCCGGGCGCGGACTACCAGGCCGGCCTCAAGGGCGGCACGTACGGCGACCAGCTGTGCATCCCGATCCCGATCATCGAGACGTTCAACAACAAGACCATCCGCGGAGCTTGAGGTCCGCGGCCACGATCCCCGCGCGGGGGCTTCCCCAGCTCCCGCGCGGGGCTTCCCGCCCACGACCATTCAAGCTTTCGGAAACAACGCGCGCGTGCGCTCGATGCTGACCTCGTACTTCCGCGGTGAGGCCTCGATGCACCCCGCGTATCCCTTCCGGATGACCGCCCGCGACATGGCCCGCTTCGGCCTCCTCTACCTCCGCAAGGGTCGTTGGCGCGACAAGCAGGTCGTGCCGGAGCGGTGGGTCGCGGAATCCACCACGGCCTACGAGCGATACGGCTACTTCGGGGGGTACGGCTACCTGTGGTGGGCGGGGGTGGATGGAGGCCTCTTTCCGAACGTCGACCTCGGCGAAGGGGCCTTCGCCGCGTGGGGCGCCGGGCACGAGCCGCTGAGCAACCACATCATCGCGGTGATCCCCGAGCACGACCTGGTCTTCGTACACCGGACCAACACGGACGAGGACGCGCCGTGGGTGTCGTCGGCCCAGATCGGCTGGATCCTGAAGCTGATTCTCGACGCGAAGAAGGACTGAGGAAGGACGCTCGTTCCCGGGCGGTCTGCCCGCCCCAGGAGGAAGGCAGGAAGGCGATGCTCAAGCGTTCGGCCGCATGGCCGCTCTGTCTCGCGCTCACCGCCGCGGCTGCCGTATCCGCGCAGGCACAGGAGCCTCTGCCCACGGTGCGCGTGCTCGCCAACGGAGGGACGATCGCAGGCGAGCAGCGCGAGCCGGGTACGCTCGGCGGCTACGACATCACGAAGACGGCCAACGAGATGGTGGCTTCGATCCCTGTCGTCGAGCGGTACGCGCGCGTGGAGACGGAGCAGTTCTCGAACATTCCCAGCCCGACCATCACGCCGGAGGACTGGCTGAGGCTGGCCCGCAGGATCAACGAGCTGTTCCAGGCCCGGCCGGACCTTTCGGGCGTCGTCGTCACGCACGGCACGGCCCGGCTGGAGGAGACCGCGTTCTTCCTTCACCTGACGGTCCGATCGGAGCGGCCGGTGGTAGTCGTGGGCGCGCAGCGCCCTCCGACCGGCATCAGCCCCGACGGGCCCATCAACCTCCTGTCCGGGATCCGTGTGGCGGCATCGCCCGCAGCACGGGGCATGGGGGTGATGGTCGTGATGGACGACCGCATCCTGTCAGCCCGGGACGTGAAGAAGGTGTAGGCGCGCGGGGGCGGCTTCGAGGCGGGAGAGATGGGGATGCTGGGCGTCGTGGCCGGGGGCGGTCCGGAGTTCTTCTACGCTCTGGCGTAGAGGCATACCGCGCGCTCGGCGTTCGACGTCTCTAGAATCGACGCCCTTCCGCGGGTGGACGTCGCGTACTCCTACGCCGGAGCCGGCGGCGTCGCGGACGAGGCGCCGAAGGGGATCGTCGTCGCCACCACGGGTTTCACGCCCGGCGAGAGCGCGTACTACGAAGAGCTGCGGCGGCGGGGGACCTGGGTGGCCAGCGCGTTCCCGTCCGGAGAGCAGGTCAGCTCGCCGCCCGACGACGCCGGCGATGAGGGTCCGCCTCCGGTCATCCGCGCCTCGCACCTCTTCCCCACGAAGGCGCGGATCCTGCTGATGCTGGCGCTGAGCGCCACCGACTCGCCCGCCGAGATCCAGCGAATCTTCTCGGAGTACTGAGGAGGACGCGGCTCCACGCTCGTCGGCTCGGGCCAGGGATGCGGCGCGATACGGCGCGGCGTCCTCGCGACTCCCATGTTGACGCCCGGTCCCGGAAGGTTTATGTGTGGGACGCCGGCCTTCCGCTGACGTGGAATCCCATGGCGACACCCCCGCTGTTCCCCGGTTTCTCCAAAAGGAGATCTCCGGACGCCTCCGGCGATCGCGTGCTCATGCTCCGCCTCGCAGACGGGGACTCCCAGGCGCTGGAGACGGCGCTGACCCGCTACTGGCCCGCCCTGGTCGCGTACGCCTCCACGATCGTGGGGCACCGAGACAGTGCCGAGGACATCGTCCAGGAAGCGTTCATCCGCCTCTGGGAAAAGCGGCGGACATGGAAGCCCGTGCGCTGCCTCAAGCCGCTCCTGCTCCGGATCGCCCGGAACCTGGCCGTGAGCGAGCGGCGTCGCCAGCGTGTCCTGCGGGCGTGGGCGGCCACCCTGACAACCCAGGACTCGAGAAGGGGATCTTCCCCTTCCCCGATGGAAAGCATGGAGGCGGAGGAGCGGGAACGCGCCTTCGCTCGCGCCATCGAGGACCTGCCCCCCCGCCGGCGAGAGGTCTTCACGCTCTCCCGTTTTCAGCAACTCTCCTACAGGGAGATCGCCGAGGTGATGGGCATCAGCCAGCAGACGGTCGCCAACCAGATGTCGGCCGCGCTGGCCGAGCTCCGCCGGGCCCTGCGGCCGCACCTGGAGGAGCCGGTCGAGCGTGACGGACCTGCTGCCCTCCTCCGTCGTTCCTTTCTCGCCGACGAGCGCGCCGCCGCGGACGCCTTCTATGGGGCAGGTCGTCAAGACACACCCCACCCACGCGCTCGCTGCCGTGGTCGTTGCAACCAGCGTCCGCGGTTTCTCGGCTCCGGGATCGCTGCTGAGGCCGGGGTGGTGTGGGGC
>JACQVF010000006.1 GCA_016209885.1 Gemmatimonadota bacterium
GCCGTGATCGTGCGCGGACGCCCCGAGCGCGGGCGGTCGCGCTCAACGCCGGCGATCCCTTCCGCCTCATAGCGGCGTGCCCACAGCAACACCGTCGCCCGCGGCACACCGTACATGTCCGATATCGCCCGGCTGCTGAATGCGTCGGCAGCCGCCAGGATGATGCCTGCTCGGTCCACCAGTCGTCGCTGCAGCGTGCGAGAGCGCGTCCAGCCCTCCAGAACCGCTCGATCGCCTCGCCGCAGCCGCAGCACTCGAGTCTCGTTGGCCATGAGCACCAATATACACCCCCCTGCTCTATTGGTCCAGGTATTTATGTGTCACTACACTAGTTGGAGACGGGGCGAAAGGGGTGGACTCCATAATCGGCGCCGTTGGGCTCACCCCCGCCAGGTGCCGCTGGATCCCAATCCGACACTCGAATTCTTGTTGGTCTCGCATGTCCTCTTCGAGTCGAGATGGGAGAAAGGCAGACGATCCGACTCCAAGAACACGAGACTGTCATCGATGTCCTGCCAGCTCCCGGCGTCTCCGATGTCGTGACACTTGTCACCTATTCTCGGTGCCCCGCCAGCACCGCCAGCACCTGGTCGATATCCGCCTCCGTGTGATCCGCACAGACCTGGAAACGGATCTCCTCATCGCCCCGGGGCACCACGGGGTAGGCGAGTCCAGTGGCGAGGACTCCGTTCTCGCGGAGGTGGCGCACCAGATCGCGGGTGCGAGGGGTGTCGCGCACCATGAGCGGGACGACGGGGTGCTCGCCCGGCAGCGTCTCGAACCCGAGCCTCGCAAGCCCGCCCTTGAACCGCCGCGTGAGGCTCCGGAGCCGCTCGAGGAGCTCGAGCCCGCCCGGGCTGTCGAGCATCTCCAGCGCCGCGAGCGCCGCAGCCGCCTCGCCGGGCGTGATGGGATTCGAGTAGATGTAGAAGGGCGCGGTCTCGCGAAGGAAACGGATGACGGGAGCGGCCGACACCAGGTAACCGCCGTTCACGCCCAGCGCTTTGCCGAGCGTGGCCACGAGCAGGTCCACGGGCTCGCAGTCCGTGTACTCCTCGACGCCGCGCCCGGTCCTGCCGAAGGCGCCGATGCCATGCGAGTCGTCCGCAACCACGAGGATGTTCTCCTCGAACCCGCCGTCGTGGCGGCGGGCGAGGGCCATGATGCGGTCGAGGGGCGCGTGGTCGCCGCGCATGCTGAAGATTCCGTCCGTGACGATGAGGAGCCGCCTCGCGCGCCCGCTCGCCTTCCGGATTTCGGCCTCCAGCCCGTCCATGTCCAGATGCTTGTAGATCGCCTTGTCGAGGGGTCGGGCGAGCCGGATCGCGTTGATGATGCAGTTGTGGTTCAGCTCGTCGCTGATCACGATGGTCTGGTCCGTGATGAGGGGCGGGAGCACTCCCATCACGGTGGCGTAGGCGGCGCTGAAGAGCATGGCGGCTTCGCGGCGGTGGAACTCCGCGAGGCGGCGCTCGAGCTCGACGTGCGGCTCGTAGGTGCCGCTGATGAAGCGGACGGCGCCGGGCCCGACACCGTAGCGGCGTGCCGCCGCCTCCTCGGCGTGAACGAGCTCGTGCCGCAAGCCCATCCCGAGGTACGAATTCGAGTTCATGCGGATGAACGGCTTGTAGCCGTAGCCGCGGAGCTGGACCCGGGGTCCGCACTCGCCCTCGAGCGGGAGCACCGCCGTCACGACGGCTTCTGCGCCTTTCGCGGTGCCTTTCGCGTCCAGGTCGGCGAGCTGCTCGCCGAGCACGCGTGTGATCCGGTCGAGCGGCATCGGGCAGGCCTCCTCTATGTCCGCGGGTCAGATGCGGGTTAGCGGGTTAGCGCGTTATTGAGTCTCGCGTTGTACGGTGACGCGGGACCGCCAGCTCTGAAGAGCATTTTGGCGTCACCCTATCTCATGAGCATCAATAGCTCGCGCCCCTTCGTCCCCGCTCCTGCCATAGCCACACCGGTCGACAAGCAGGTCATGGCCGCGACGCTCAGGTGCCGCCAGCCGGCACGGGTGACGGTGGTCCGAGCTTGGGCGCGAGGCTACGCAGCATGTCTGCGACCGTCGCCTCGAGATCGTAGGCAGCTCGCCAGCCCCACTCTTCCCGGGCGGCAGCGTCGTCCACGCGCCGCGGCCACGAGTCCGCGATGCGCTGGCGCACGGGATCGATCTCGTAGCGGATCTCGAACTCGGGGAGGTGCCGCCGGATCGCTTCGGCCAGAGCCGCGGGCGTGGCCTGGAACGCGGCGATGTTGAACGCATTGCGATGTCGCAGCCGGGCCGGCTCGGCCTCCATGAGCTCGATGGCGGCGCGGATCGCGTCGGGCATATACATCAGGTCGAGCTGCGTGTCGGCGGCGAGGAAGCAGGTGTAGCGGCCGTACTGGAGCGCGTGGTAGAAGATCTCGACCGCGTAGTCCGTGGTGCCGCCGCCCGGCCGTGCGGTGTGGGAGATGAGGCCGGGATAGCGGAGCCCGCGGGTGTCCACGCCGAAGCGGGTGAAGTAGTAATCGCAGAGGAGCTCGCCCGCGACCTTCGTGATCCCGTAGATGCTCGTGGGGCGCTGCACCGTATCCTGCGGTGTTCCGTCCCGGGGCGTGCTCGGCCCGAACGCGGCGATGGAGCTGGGGGTGAACACCGCGCACCCGTGCTCGCGCGCGACCTCGAGCACGTTGAAGAGCCCGCCCAGGTTGATGCGATAGGCCCTCTGCGGACTGTACTCGGCCGTTGCGGACAGGATCGCCGCCAGGTGGTAGATCGCGTCGATTCCGTGGCGCTGTACGGTCTTGTCCAGCGCCGCCGCGTCCGTTGAATCCACGACCTCGAAGATCCCGTCTTTCCCGAGGGCGTCGTGCGCGTCCCGGATATCGGTGGCGATGACGGTGGCGGCGCCGTAGCGAGCGCGGAGCGCGGGAACGAGCTCGGAGCCGATCTGGCCGGCGGCGCCGCTCACCAGGATGCGCTTCATACGGTTGGTCGGGCGGAACCGGGCGGGGTAGGCCCTTTGGCGAGGTGCAGGACCACGGTAGAGGCGATCTTGTCGTGGACGGCCTGGCGGTTCGCGTCCCAGAGGATCTGGAAGAAGCCGAGGAGCCCGGTGGCGAGCCCGGCGGCGTAGCCGCCGAAGCGCTCGAACGCGGCCCACCACGAGATCGGCTCGCCGTCCAGGCGCACGACGCGTATGCCGAGGAGCCGCTTCCCGGGCGTCTGCCCCCGCCAGAGCGTCGTGAACACCGTGAAGTAGAGGGCGGCCCAGCCCACGCCCACGCCGAGATCGTCGGCGATCGCCTTGAGGACGCGCAGGATCCCCGGGTCCTCCCGCTCCTGCTCCAGATCCTCCTCCAGCTCGTCGTTCCTCTCGCGGAGGTCGCGGATCCGCTCGTCGAGCTCCTCGATGCGGTGGCCGGCTAGAGCCTCGGCGAGCTGAGGTCTCAGGAGCGCGGCGGTCACGGTATCGTCGGCGGCGAGCGCGCCCGCGTAGCGTAGCACCAGCGAATCGGCCTCCTCGAGGTGCGCGGCGGTGACCGCCTCGACGGCGGCGAGCGCGGCGCGGAGCGCGCCCAGGATCTGGGGACTCAGAGCCGTGTCGCCTTCCTCCAGCGACTCCAGCGCTCCGGCCATGGCTTCCCGAGGGACGCCCATGCCGGAGAGGCGGCTGACGATCGCGGCGGCGGCCTCGAGGCGCTCTCGCTCGCTCTGGACCGTCCCGAGCACGGCGGCCTCCGTCACGAGTTGCTGCGCCGCCGATCCCAGCCCGCCGAGCGTCAGCTCCTGCACCTGGCCGGGCCCCGTCGGGATGCGGATCGGCGTCTCGCGAACGAGCCTCGTGGCCCAGAGGGCGATGATGGTGACGAAGAGGACGAGCGAGCCCAGGCATCCGAACGTCGCGCGGGCGAAGCGGCTCAGCGGATGACCCCGGGCCGGGCCGGTCGCAATGCGGAACAAGACGATGGCCGCGGCGACGGCGAGGAGGAGCCCGCCCCACGGGGTTCGGCCCGTCACCGCCGAAACGGCGGAGAGGAGGCCGAGGTCCACAACCATGGCGACGCCACGTCGCACCGGCCCCGCGAGCGGCTGCCCGAGCAATTCGCGAGTGACCGTAAACGCGTACGGCGTGACGATATCTCGGGGATCGTGCCGCTTGGCCTTCGGCGCCATCGACTCGCTCCGGGGGAACAGGCGCTGCGTGCTCTGCGTCGCGAGCACGCGCCGGCTGCGCGGTCCCGGCGGGCAACCCGCCAGCGCGGCGCGCGCGGCGGCCGGACCCTCACCTGGCGGCCGGCAGCCTCACCTTCGCCCTGAGAACCAGCTTCCCAGCAGGACGCCCACGGCCAGCCCGACGAGCGCCGCGCCCGCCAGTGACGCGGTCCCGACCGGGAGGCCGGGGGCGCCCTGCGCGGCTGCCGGGGCGGCCGGTGCGCCCGGCTGAGCGAGCGCGCCTTCCCCCTCCTCGCCTGCGGTTGCGCCCGCGGGCTGCGCGGCCTCCGGTCCGCCGCCTGCGTCGGCGGCCAGGATCTGGAGGTCCTCCTCGAACCCGCAGGCGACACACGTCACGAAACCCTTTTCGCGCGCCGTGCGATTCGGGTATCCGAGCTCGCGGCCGCAACGAGGGCAGCCCGCACCTGCGGGCATCACGTCCAGCAGCGTATAGAGCGCCCCCTTGGAGATCCCCAGGGCATCGGCGATCTGGTTCACGCTCTGGCCGCTGTCCCAGTAGCGGCGGTTCACCTCCTCGGCCAGCAGGCCCTCGTCGTTCGGGTTCATCTCCATGCGGATCGCCCTCCCATGTCGCGGCGCGTCGCTTGCACGGAACAACATAGCGCGCGGGGCAGGGGCGTGCGAGCGCGCGTCTCGAGCTTCTGCGGCCATGACGAGAGCGCCGCAAACGCGGGCAGCGGCAAGCTGGCAGGAAGCTTTCCGGGAGCTCGCTGCGAAAGGCCGCGGCCAAGGCTATCGCTCGAAAGGGACGGAGGCGGGCGTGCCTGCGCGGCTGGAATCGACCCGTACTCCGGTGATAGTATTCTCGACGTGAAGATCCCGGTTTCCCACGGGCATTTGGAAGCGGCGGTTCGGCGCCCGAGGGGTCCGGCCCGCGGCGCCGCCGTCGTCTGCCACCCGCACCCGCTGCACGGCGGGACGATGCACACGAAGGCCGTGTTCCGGGCGGCGCAGGCGCTGGGCGAGGCGGGCCTCGTGGCGCTGCGCTTCAACTTCCGGGGCGTGGGCACGAGCACGGGGATCCATGAAGGCGGCGTCGGCGAGCGAGAGGATGTCCGCGCCGCGCTGGACCATCTGGAGCGGACCGATCCCGGGCTGCCCCTGGTGATCGGCGGCTTCTCCTTCGGGTCGAGCGTGGGCCTCGGCGCGGGGGCCGAGGATCCGCGGGTCGTGGCGCTCCTGGGGCTCGGCGTGCCAGACACGCTCTATGACTTCTCATACCTCGCCGGGGTACTGAAACCGATCTTCATCGTGCAGGGCGAGCTGGACGAGTTCGCGCCCGGGGACGATGTGGAGCGCCGGCTCGGCGGCCTCGGGGACCACATCACCGTCGTGACGATCGAGGGAGCGGACCATTTCTTCAACGAGCGGTTCGACGAGTTGAGGGCGGCGATCCGAAGATACTTTACCGAGGGGCCGGGGTCGGGAGTGCTGATCCCGCGGGCATAGGCGCCGGAGCGGGGGCTCTCGCGATTCGCTCGTCGTGATCCGCTCTTCGTGCGCGCTCGGCGCCCCAGGGTGCGGCGGCCGGGCGGGTGCCCGGCTTCGAACCGCGGGCGCGAGAGGAAGCAGCTACCAGGGGCCGGCCCAAAAGCGACGGGCGCCCCGACGTTGGGAAAGGGACTGAAACGAATGACGCGGATCTACACGCGGTCCGGGGACGAGGGCGATACGTCGCTCATCGGCGGCACGCGCGTGCCGAAGTCGCACCGCCGCGTCGAAGCGTACGGGACGGTGGACGAGCTCAACTCGGCCATCGGGTTCGCCCTGACCCAGATGGGCGATGGCGCGAGCGCCGAGCGGCTGGCCCGTACGCAGCACGACCTTTTCGCGATCGGCGCTTCGCTGGCGACGCCGCCGGAGGGTGGAGGCCGCCGGGAGACCCCGGCGCCCCCCGCGGCGCGTGTCCCGGAGATGGAGGTCTGGATCGACGAGGCGACAGCCGAGGTCGAGCCGCTCCGCGAGTTCATCCTTCCCGGAGGCTCCCCTGGCGCTGCCGCACTCCATGTGGCCCGCACCGTGTGCCGCCGTGCCGAGCGCGCGGTCGTGGCACTGCAGAGCGACGAGCCAGTGGACCCCGAGGTCGTGCGGTATCTGAACCGGCTCTCGGACCTGCTCTTCACGCTCGCGCGCCTCGAGAACCGGCGCGCCGGCGCGCCCGACGTAGTGTGGCGGAAGGACGCCTGACGTCACTGGACCATGGGAATCATTCACGAGCGCTTTGAGTTTGAGGGGCCCGCGGGCGGACGCATCCGCGCCGACGTACGCGCGCCCGGGGCACCGGCGCCGCGCGCCGCGCTGATCCTGGTGCACGGCTTCAAGGGCTTCAAGGAGTGGGGGTTCCTGCCGTACGTTGCCGAGCGGCTGGCGCGGGCAGGCTACGCGGCCGTCACGTTCGACTTCTCTCGGAACGGCGTTGGCGATGGGGGCGAGATCATGGAGCTCGAGGTCTTCGCCACGAATACCTACTCCATCGAGCTCGCCGAGCTCCATTGTGTCACTGACCGCGTGGCCGCGGGCGCCTGGACTCCAGGGACTCCGAAGGCCATTGGGCTGCTGGGCTACAGTCGTGGCGGTGCGGACGCCATCCTCTCGGCCCGCGAAGACCCTCGCATCCGCGCTCTCGTGACCTGGGCCGCCGTGGCCAGCGTTGACCGGTGGGACGAGGCGACCCGTCAGGAATGGCGTGCCGCAGGCCGGATCTTCGTGCTGAACCACCGGACCGGCCAGCAGATGCCCGTCAACGTCTCGCTGCTCGAGGATCTGGAGGCGAACCGCGAGCGTCTCGACGTCCTGCGGGCGGCGTCAGAGATCACGGTCCCGTGGCTCATCGTGCACGGCGAGGATGACACCTCGGTGCTGTCCCGGGACGCCGAAGCGCTCGCGGCGCGGGCGCGCCGCAGCGTCGCCCGCCTCGAGCTGCTGGCCGCTACGGGACATACGTTCGGGGTGATGCACCCGTTCGCGGCGACGACGGCGGCCCTCGAGCAGGCGGTGGCGCTCACGCTCCGGCACTTCGACGATCATCTTCGAGCGAGCTGACGGCCCGTCGCGGGCCCGGCACATGGCGCGGAGCATCGCGGCTGCCGCGCTGCGCGGCGGCGTGGCTGAGGGTGATGTCGCCACGCTGCTCCGCGCCCACGCACTGGCCATGGCGCACCGCGAGCGGCACCTCGAGGCGGAACCCGATTCCCGCTACCTGCACCCTGGTCGCACCGTGCTCGTGCTCCTCCAGGACGCCGACGTCGGCGATGTGGAGGCGCTGGCGGCTGCGGCACTGGTGGAGTCCGAGTTCCCGGAACTGGAGGTCCCGGCACCCGAGGTGGAGGCGGCCATGGGGCGCGCGGTCGCGGCCCTGCGGGATGCGGTCCCCGTGCCGCGGCGGGCCGGCGACGAGCTCGCAGAGCAGCTCGTGCTCGCCGACGTCCGGGTGCGCGTCGTCGCCCTCGCCGAGCGCCTCGACCAGCTGAGGCACGCGCACCTGTGGCCAGAGCTGGTGCGGCGGCGCACCGCCCACGGGAGCGCGGCGGCCATCTATCTCCCGGTGGCGGAACGCACCCACAAGGCGCTCGCCGGCCGCTACCGCTGGTGGTGCCGGATGTTCGAGCGCCGGTTCCTGCGCAGCGGGTGAGCGCGCAACACCGGGCTCGAGACACTCTTGCGCCACCTTCGGAAACCGTGCGCCGGCCGTCGCTCCGCCGCCGTCGAAGCCGGGTGGTCCGGGCCTGTCATCCACCCTTGCGGGGGCCGGACGGCGTGTACATGATTCACGAGGACTTGAAGGGCGACGCCTCTCGGGAGGAGAAATGGCCTACATCATTACCGAGCCGTGCATCGGGGTCAAGGACGCGAGCTGCGTAGAGGTCTGCCCCGTGGACTGTATCTACGAGGGCGAGAACCAATACTACATTCATCCGGACGAGTGCATCGACTGCGGCGCCTGTGAGCCGGAGTGCCCGGTCCAGGCGATTTTCCCGGACACCGACGTTCCACCCGAGTGGACGTCGTATATCGAGAAGAACCGTACTTTCTTTGAGACCGGCGTACGCTGACGCCCGGCGCCCCACTTCCTGCCGGGAGCAACGCTCCGCCCTCGCGCTTCTTGCGCATCGCCGCCTGCATGTCGATCCTCGCCACCGCGTGTAGCGGCGAGGAAGGCTGCGACTGCGAGGGTGCGCCTCCGCCCACCGCTGTCGCGGCCCAAATCGAAAATATGCTCCGCGCCTCCGCGCAGGCCTGGAACGCGGGGGACCTCGATGGATTCCTTGACGATTACCTGGATTCGCCCACCAGCTCGTTCGCGGGTGCGAACGGGGTGATCCGCGGGACGGGAGAGATACGCGCGCGCTACGAGCGGAGCTACTGGGCAGCGGGCCGAGCGCGCGAGTCGCTCCGCTTCGAGGGCCTGGACGTGCGAAGCCTGGGTCCGGCCCATGCCCTCGCCATCGGACGCTATGTCCTGTACGATCCGGTGCAGGATTCGACGACGAACAGGGGATACTTCTCCCTCGTCCTCGAGCGGACGGACGCGGGTTGGAAGATCATCCACGACCACACGTCGGCCGCGATCGTGGACACACGTACTCCGCGCCGCGATCAGGATGGCGCGGCCCGGTGAGCACGGCCGCACGGCGGCCGTGCTCACCGGCGTCGGGCTAGAGACCCGCGGTACGGAGCTGGTCGAGCTGGAACTCGGCCGGAATCTGCTCCCCGGCCGGAACCAGCTTCTCGCGCCCGAACGGGCCCTGGCGGTAGTACCTCGTCGTGAGGTAGATGCCTGCGGCCAATGCCGCGACGGCAATCAGGCTGACAGTGAGTGTGCGAATAAGCCCTCCCGGCGAGCGTAGACACGAACGTCCGTTATCAACTCTATAGCAAGAATCGTGCTCCGTGAGCCCCCTCGTCGAGGGGACGTCTGTTCGTGGCGTCGCGGAGCCAGGTTACATGGGTCGTGCGGTGGGCCCCGGGAGGCATCGGGGCCCGGGGTTGAGCAAAAAATTTGACGGTTCTAAGCCGCGGGCGACGGAATTCCGACGGTGCGCAGTGAGGTACTGGTGCGCCGGTTCCGGGAGCGGGGGCGCCCGGTACCGACGCCCGCGGCCGCCAAGGGAGGCGATAGGAATGGCTTCGCGGAGCGGATCGGTTTCGGGGGTGAACGAGCGGGCGGCGTCGGGCGACCCGGTGGCGCTCGCGCAAGCGCTGGTGGCGATTCCGTCGGTGAACCCGCGGCTGGAGAAGGGGGGTGCGGGTGAGCGGGGGATCGCGGAGGTGTGCGCTGGCTGGCTGGAGGACTGGGGTTTCGATGTCGCAGTTGCGGAGCCGGCGCCACGGCGGATGAACGTGTTGGCGCGGCTGGGCGCGGGGGAGCGGCGGCTCGTGTTGAATGGCCACCTGGACACGGTGGGTGTAGGCGGGATGACGATCGATCCGTTCGCCGCGGAGGTTCGGGACGGGCGTCTGTTGGGCCGTGGCGCGTGCGACATGAAGGGAGGGATCGCGGCGCTCCTGGCGGCGGCGCGGCGGATCGCGGCGGCTGGCGAACCCGGCGGCGAGCTCACGATCGCGCTCACGTCGGACGAGGAGCATGCGAGCATCGGGATGCGGGCTCTCGTGGAGGCGGGGTTTCGGGCGGAGGCGGCGGTCGTATGCGAGCCGACGGGGCTCGCGGTGATGCCGGCGCACAAAGGCTTTGTGTGGGTCGAGGCCGTGTTCCGGGGTCGTGCGGCCCACGGTTCCCGGCCCGACCTCGGCGTGGACGCGATCCGCCATGCCGCCCGTTACTTGGCGGCCCTCGATGGGTACGAGCGCAAGCTGGATCGCCGTCCGGCGCACCGGCTGTTGGGGCGTCCGTCATTCCACGCGGGTACGATCGAAGGCGGCGCGGCGCCGTCCGTCTACCCGGCGGAGTGCCGCCTGCTTCTGGAGCGGCGGACGCTGCCGGGGGAGGAACCGGAGGCGGTGGTGCGGGAGTTTCGGGCCGTCCTCGAACGCCTTCGCCGAAAGATTCCGGGGCTCGACGCGGAGCTGGTGCGGGGTGTGTCGCAGCCCGCGACGGAGGTGCCGGCCGGTGCGCCCGTCGTACGCGGGCTCGCGGCGGCACTCAGGGGAGAAGGGCTCGCTCCGCGCATCGCTGGCATGACGGCCTGGGTGGACGCTGCGCTGCTGAACGTCGCGGGGATCCCCGCGGTGTGTTTCGGTCCCGGCTCCATCGAGCAGGCGCACACGGCGGACGAGTGGGCACCGATCGACGAGATCGCAAAGGCCGCGAACGTCCTGGAGCGCTTCGCTCTCTCGTTCCTCGCGGGCGGCGCGGCGTCCTAGCCGCGTGGTCCGCTGGGGGGCGCCGGCGCGCGGCGCGAGCGCGGCTCAGGGTTTGCGGGTCGCGATGGCGATGACGCCGCCGATGTGCCCGGTCCCGTAACGGGTCGTCGCCTCCGCGGCGCCAAAGTGGCGCAGGTACTCGAGGTCGAGCACCGGAATGTTGCGCAGCGTCTCTACTCCCCCCACGCGCACGCCGTCCACGTAGATCACCGGGAGCGCGGGTGTCGGGTCACGGAACGAGGCGGGTCCGCGGCCGCGCAGCCAGCGGGGACGGTGGCGCTGGACCAGCTCGTACGCGTCCGTCGCCGTGGTGCCCACGATCTCATCGGAGGCGATGAGATCCTCGTTCCGGCTGTTCTCGCCCGCCCGTGGCGAGGTCGCGCAAGCGGCGAGGGCCCAGAAGGCGGCCACAGCGAGAGCAGTGCGTCCCATGCCTGCACTCCTATCTCGACGCCGGTTGCTGCGGTCCGGGGGACGCCTCGTCTCCTGGGCCAGCGTCCCCTCCTCGGCGCCCCCGGCGCGCGCATCCGGGGGTGCGCCCGGGCGGGAGCGATGCGTTCATGATGCTGCGTGAGTGGGCCGCAGTAAAGAGCCACGGGGCAGGCCGACGGGCGCTCGCGCTTGCCGGTGCGCCCGGAACGCGCGTAACCTGTAGCGTTTTCGCCAACTCTTCCGCCATCGTGTCATGGGATTGAGAGCGCCTGTCGTGGTGGGGAGCGTCCTGTTCCTCGTTCTTGTGGGGTGCGAGCGAGTGCCTCGGGAAGCGGCGGATCTCGTGCTGGTGGGTGGCGTCATCTGGACGGGTGATCCCGCGGTGCCGCGGGCGGAGGCGGTCGCGGTGCGGGCCGGACGCATTGCTGCCGTGGGCTCGGACGAGGAGGCGCGGACGCTCGTGGGCCCGCGGACCCGGGTCATCGAGCTGGCGGGGCGCATGGTCATGCCCGGCATCATCGACAGTCACACCCACTTCATCCGCGGGGGCTTCCAGCTCTCGAGCGTGGACCTGCGCGATGCAGACACGCCCGAGGAGTTCGTGCGGCGAATTGCCGCGTTTGCCCGCGGGCTCGAGCCGGGCCAGTGGATTACGGGCGGCGACTGGGACCACGAACGCTGGGACGGCGAGCTGCCGCGGCGCGACTGGATCGACTCGGTGACAGAAAAGAACCCGGTCTTGGTCAAGCGGCTGGATGGCCACATGGCCTTGGCCAACGGCGTCGCCCTCACGCTGGCCGGGGTCACCGCCGCGACGGCGGATCCGCCCGGGGGCGCCATCGTGCGGCGGCCGGGGAGCCCAGAGCCTGCGGGGGTGGTGAAGGACGACGCGATGGACCTCGTGTACCGGGTGATCCCGCCGCCGTCCGAGGCCGAGCAGGACGCGGCGCTCCAGGCGGCGATCCGTCATGCCGCAGCGCGCGGCGTGACGCAGATCCACGACATGGGGACATGGGCGGACCTGGAGGCCTACCGGCGGGCAGTCGCCCGCGGCGCGCTGTCTATCCGCGTGTATGCGGTGGTTCCCCTGGCGACCTGGGAGCGGCTGCGGGACTACGTGAGCGAGCAGGGGCGCGGTGATGACCGGCTGTGGTGGGGTGGCCTCAAGGGGTTCGTGGATGGATCGCTGGGCTCGACGACGGCGTGGTTTCATGATCCCTACACGGACGCGCCGGGGACGAGCGGGCTCGTGACCGCGGACACGGCGGAACTCCGGCGCTGGATCCATGACGCGGATGCGGCCGGGCTTCACGTCATCGTGCACGCGATCGGCGACCGGGCGAACGACTGGCTGCTGGACGTATTCGAGGAGACGCAGGTGGCGAACGGTCCCCGCGACCGTCGGCTCAGGGTCGAGCACGCCCAGCATCTCACGAGCGACGCGATCCCGCGGTTCGCGGCCCTGGACGTCATCGCGTCCATGCAGCCGTACCACGCCATCGATGACGGGCGCTGGGCCGAGAAGCGGATCGGGCCCGAGCGGATCAAAACGACCTATGCGTTCCGGTCGCTGCTCGAAGCCGGTGCGCGCCTCGCGTTCGGGTCAGACTGGACCGTGGCGCCCATCGCTGCGCTGCGGGGGATCTACGCCGCGGTGACCCGCCGCACGCTGGATGACGCAAACCCGGACGGCTGGGTGCCGGAGCAGAGGATCAGCGTGGAAGACGCACTGCGCGCCTACACCGCGGGCAGCGCGTACGCGGGGTTCCGCGATTCGGTCCTGGGCACCCTCGAAAGGGGGAAGTACGCGGACCTGGTCGTGCTGTCCCGCGACCTGCTGACCATGAACCCGGTCGAGATCCCGGAGGTAGAGGTGCAGCTCACCCTGGTGGAAGGGAACGTCGTGTACCAGGCGGAGGGCACGGCGGACAGCCGGTAGGCCGTATCGGAAGGCCCACAGCGCGGGAGCCGGGCGCGGGAGTTGGCGTGCGGGTCTGAACGGAGAGACGATGAGCGGGTCGGAGAGCGACGCGGGTCCCAGCAGCCTCCTGAAGGCGCGTGACCAGACGATCGAGGCGCTCTGCGAGCATTTCGCGCACGACGCGCTGACCCTGCCCGAGTTCGAGCGCCGCGTGGACCTGGCGCACCGCGCGATCTCGCAGACGGAGCTGGCGCGCCTGGTGGGAGATCTTCCGGCGCTCCCCGTGCCGGCGGGTACCGCAGGCAGGGCGCCGGCACCCGCGGCGCCGCCCCCGTCACAGGCAGTGTCGCCAGTGCGCGTGCGCGACTGGCAGCTCCTGGTGGCGATCCTGGGAGGCGCTGCGCGGCGCGGTCGCTGGATCCCGCCACGGCGACTCTTCATCTACGCATTCTGGGGAGGCGCCGACCTGGATTTCCGCGAGGCACAATTCGGGCCGGGCGTCATGGAGGTGACGGTGGTCGCCATCATGGGCGGCGCAAGCATCGTCGTGCCGCCGGGATTAGCCGTGGAGGCGGGCGGGGTCGCTATCATGGGCGGGTTCGACCACGTCGAGGAGGTGGCGGGAGGCCGGGACCCGACTGCGCCCATCCTCAAGATCCACGGCCTGGTGCTGATGGGTGGTGTCGAGATCGACGTGCGGCAGCCGGGTGAGACGAAGAGCGAGGCGCGGCGGCGCCGCCGTCAGGAGCGGAAGCGGCTTCGCGATGGATGACGGGAAGGACCTGAGAGGACGGGTGAAACCGTTCGCGAGCGGACAGCGCCGGGGGCAACGCCAGGGGGCGGAGCAGGTGCCAGCGCGAGGGTCCAACGAGAGGGGACCGATCGGGCTCATTTCGGTCCCGATGGACCTCGGCGCAGGCCGGCGCGGCGTGGACATGGGGCCGTCCGCCATGCGCATCGCCGGCGTGACGCAGCAACTCCTCCAGCTCGGCTACGACGTGAAGGAGTTGGGCATCGTGCCTGTAGCGGGGCCCGAGACCACGGAGCCGGGTGAGAGCGGGGCCCGCTACCTCAGCGAGATTGCGAATGTGGCCCGGCGTCTCAAGCGCCTGGTGGGCGCAGCGCTGAGGGCCGGCTGCCTCCCCGTCGTGCTCGGGGGCGACCACAGCATCTCGATTGGCACGGTCTCCGCCCTGGCCGAGTATCACGGCCGCCGGCGCAAATCCGTCGGCGTGATCTGGGTGGACGCGCACGCCGACATGAACACGCCGGAGACGACGCCCAGCGGCAACATCCATGGGATGGCTGTAAGCGTGCTGTTGGGGAGGGGTCCCGCGCCGCTCCAGCTTCTGCGGTCTGGAAAGCCCCCGGTCATGCCGGAGCACGTCACGCTGATCGGCACCCGTTCCGTGGACGCGGAGGAGCGCGGGATCGTCCACGAGTCGGGCGCGCGCGTGTTCACCATGTCAGAAATCGACGAGCGCGGGATGGCCGCGTGCACGCGGGAGGCGCTGGAGCGCGCGACGCTCGGCACGGCCGGCGTCCACCTCTCCTTCGATCTGGACGCGGTGGACCCGATCATCGCGCCCGGCGTGGGGACGCCCGTGCCCGGCGGGCTCACGTTCCGCGAGGCGCACCTCATCTGTGAGGCAGCGGCGGCATCCGGCAAGCTCGTGAGCCTGGAAGTCGTGGAGCTCAACCCCGTGCTCGACTTCGGGAACCGGACGGCCCAGCTTGGCGCCGGGCTCATCGCCAGCGCGCTGGGGAAGACGATCCTGTAGAGGAAAAGGGGGGATGATGAACGGATTGAGGTCGGCCAGGTACGAAGCGGCGTTTCTGAATCTGCTGCGCATAATGAGCGGCTTCCTGTTCTGGCAGCACGGTGCGCAGAAGGTAATGGGGTGGGTGGGCGGCCGGGGTCTCGGCGAGGGAGGACTGGCTCGCCTGGCCTCCGCATACGGCGTGGGCGGCATCCTCGAGTTCTTCGGCGGGATCGCTATCGCGCTGGGGCTGTTCACCCGACCGGTGGCATTCGTCCTGGCGGGGGAGATGGCGGTTGTCTACTTCTGGCGGCACATGCTGGCGAACGGCGAATTGTGTCCGATCCAGAACCGCGGCGAGCTCGCCGCGCTCTACTGCTTTATCTACCTCTACCTGTTCATACGGGGCGGCGGCGACTTCAGCCTGGACGGACTATTGAGACGGCGGGCGAGGCCCGGGGAGGGCGGCGCCGGGGGTGATCAGCCCGGCAGTTGACCAGTCTGACCGGCGGTCGCCCGGCGGCCGCGCCTTCCGGCGCGGGCGGCTGGAGCGGGCGGCTGGAGCGGGCGGCTCCCCTAATGGTCGGCCAGTGCTCATCCGACGATCTGGAGGCGGGCCTAACCGGGCGTCGGCTGTTACCCCGGCGGCGGTCGGCGGCGGAGTTCTACCGGCCGGGAGACGTGAGCGGCGTCTCGTGGCCGCATGGCGGAGGGCAGGGCGCCCGCGGCGTCCGCGGTGTGCGCGGCCTGGGCAGCCGGCGCGCTCGCAGAAGTCGGAGAGCTCCGCTCCAGGGCAGCCAGGAGCCGCTGGACGTGGAGCCTGGTGCGAGAGGCCCCCTTCCGCTCCGCGGCGGCGATCCCCCGGAGCCAGATCTCGCGCGCGCTGTTCGGCCGTCCCTCCGCCGCGTGGATCTCGCCGGCCTCCACGTACGCCGCCGTGTAATCCGGCTCGATGCGGATCGCCTCCGTGAGCGCCTCGAGGGCTGCCGCAGTCTCTCCTCGCCTGCGCAGCTCGACGCCCAGGGCATAGCGGACGATCGCATCGCCCGGCCGCCCGGTGGCCAGCGCCCTTAACGCGGCGATCCGGTCCTGCATGCTGTCTCCTTGCTCACCGTCCTGTGCTTTCCCTGACCCTTTCGATCCGGGCGAGGCAGGGTGCGGCCGAGCGGCGTCGTCAGGGCTGAACGCGGAAACGCACCGTGTCCACGATCAGCGGCCGGACGGGGATGTGGTCCGCGTCGCCGATCACGGCGATGACCCGGTGCTCCCCGGGCGCGAGCCCCTGGATCGTGAACTCGGTCTGCGCGCGACCCAGATGGACGATCCCCGTAACGCCCTGCGGAATCGTGTCATCTGCCGGCGTCAGGTCGGTGTCAATAAACAGGTGGTGGTGGCCTGTGCCGGGCTCCCTCACCGTGGCGGGAACGATCTGGATCCCGCCGGCTGCGAGCGTGACTCGCACATCCGGTCCCGGGACCACCGCTCCCTCCTGCGGCTCCATGATCTGGACGGACGCAGAGAGCCCGGGCTCGGCGGCGGGTGTCTCTTCCGCTGCGCCCGGCGCTTGCCTCGGCGCCTCGCCCGGGCATGCGGTCACCAGCGCCAGCGCCAGGGCCGTGGCCCCGGCGCGCAGGAAGAAGAGGCCCCTGGGCGGCGGAGCGGTGGCCAGGCGGTCCCTGCCCGAGCCTGGCCGGCGACTCATGGTGCTGCCTCCCGAGGCACGCAGTGCGCGGCGAAGGCCGCCTCGAGATCGGCGGCGATCTCCTCCGCAGCGCGGTTCTCGATGTCGCGCCGTTCGAGCATGAACACCACCGCGCCGTCTTTGAACAGGGCGACCGAGGGCGACGACGGGGAATAGTCTGTGATGTAGTCGCGGGCGCGGGCCGTGGCCTCGACGTCCTGGCCGGCGAAGACGGTGGTCAGCACGTCGGGCCCGACGCCGTGCTGCATCGCCAGCGCCACCGCGGGCCGCATGCGGCCGGCCGCGCACCCGCAGATCGAGTTTACGGCCAGGAGCACCGTGCCTCTCCGCTCGCCCAGCGCCTCGTCCACCTCCTCGGCGGTCCGAAGCTCGCGGAACCCCAGGCGCGTGAGGTCCCGCCGCATGGGCGTGACCATGAACTCGCTGTAGGGCATCGCTTATCTCCTCCCGACAACGCGGACGCTCGGTTCACGAGCACCGGGAACCAGCGGCGCCTAGAAATGTAAAGGATGGTGCGTGCAGAGGGAAACCGCTTCCCCCCGCGGCCCTGCCGACGCCGGCTCGCGTCGGAAACTTGCTCAACGGGGTAGCGGTGGTGCCAGGGAGGCGCGCGGAGCGGTTTCAGGACTTGCCGCCCGCGCGGCGCCCTCTCGGGAAGGTCCCTATGCGGATCACGACCGAAGTCGTCCGCCTGACCGTGAACGGCGACCGCTACGAGGTCGGCGTTCCCACCCACTACACGCTTCTCGAGACGCTGCGCTACGGCCTCGGGCTCACGGGCTCGAAGCAGGGGTGCGACAAGGGCGACTGCGGCGCCTGCACCGTGATCGTGGACGGCGAGGCGGTCCTGGCGTGCATTACTCCCGTCTGGGAAGCGGAGGAGAAGAAGGTTGTGACGGTCGAGGGGCTGGCTGGAGGTGGCCAGCTTCACCCGCTGCAGAACTCTTTCGACCTCTACGGCGCCGCGCAGTGCGGGTTCTGCACGCCAGGGATCCTCTGCTCCGCCGCCGCGCTGCTGGCGCGCAATCCGTCGCCCACGCGCCGGGAGATCAAGGAGGCGCTGTCCGGCAATCTGTGCCGGTGCACGGGCTACACGAAGATCTACGAGGCGGTGGAGGCGGCGGCGAGAGCGTTAGCGGGCAGACAATGAAGGAAGACGCCGCGCAGAACCTGCGAGTGATCGGCCAGCGCCAGCGCCGCGTGGACGGGCTCGCCAAGGCCACGGGCCGGGCCCGGTACGCGGACGACATCGTTCTCCCGGGCATGCTGCACGGGAAGATTCTGCGCAGCCCGCACCCCCATGCGCGCATCGTATCCATCGACCCGTCGCGTGCCCTCGCGCTCGAAGGCGTGCACGCCGCGATCACGGGCGCGGCCATGCCGGTGACCTACGGGATCATCCCCTGGACGTCGGATGAGTACCCCCTCGCCTACGACAGAGCCCGTTTCATCGGGGACGCGGTTGCGGCGGTGGCGGCAGTGGACGAGGACACGGCCACCCTGGCGCTCGATCTCATCGACGTGGAGTACGAGGTCCTGCCCGCGTACTTCGACCCCGAGGAGGCCATCGCCTCGCCGGGCCCGTGGATCCACGAGCCGCGCAGGCCGGGCGACAGCGGGAACGTGACCAAGCACGTGCACCTCGAGTTCGGCGAGGTGGACCGGCTCATGGCGGAGTCAGACGTGGTGGTGGAGGGGGATTACTACTTCGAGGGGACGACCCACACGCCCATCGAGCCGCACTGCGCCATCGGGTTGTACGAGGAGAGCGGCAGGCTAACCGTGTGGTCCGCGACCCAGGTGCCCCACTATCTGCACCGCGAGCTGGCCCGCGTTCTGGGCCTCGATCCCGCACGCGTGCGCGTGATCCAGCCGCCCGTCGGCGGTGCGTTCGGCGGCAAGTCCGAGCCCTTCGACCTGGAGTTCTGCGTGGCGAAGCTCGCCATGATCACCGGCCGCCCGGTCAAGATTCTGTACACGCGGGAAGAGGTGTTCTACGCGCACCGGGGCCGACACCCGTTCAAGATGTGGTACCGGACGGGCGCGTCGCGGGAGGGGAAGCTCAGGGCGGTGGACGCGCGGATCATCCTTGACGGTGGGGCCTACGCGTCCTTCGGGCTTGTGACCACCTACTACTCGGGGCAGCTGCTGACCGCGCCGTACCAGATGCCGTCCTATCGCTTCGAGTCGACGCGAGCGTACACGAACAAGCCGCCGTGCGGGCCGAAGCGGGGACACGGCTCGGTGCAGCCGCGCTTCGCCTTCGAGGTCCAGCTCGACAAGCTAGCGGAAGCGCTGGGGATAGATCCCATCGAGCTCCGCCGCGTGAACTGCCTGGGCGAGCACACGCGCACGGTGAACGAGTTGCGGGTGACGTCGAACGGCTTCCTGGCGTGTCTCGACGCGGTGGAGCGGGCGAGCGGCTGGAAGCAGAAGTTCCGGAAGCTGCCCTGGGGCCGTGGGGTCGGCGTGGCCGGCTCGTGCTATATCTCCGGCACGAACTATCCGATCTACCCGAACGAGATGCCCCAGTCGGCGATCCAGCTCCAGGTCGACCGCTCGGGCCGCGTAGCCGTGTTCAGCGGCGCGTCGGAAATCGGCCAGGGGTGCGATTCCGTCGTGGCGTACATTGTGGCGGAGGAGCTGGGCGTGCCGCTGGACTACGTGCGGGTCTGCGCCGCGGACACGGACTTCACGCCCGTCGACCTGGGCGCCTATTCGTCGCGGGTCACGTTCATGCTGGGCAACGCCTGCATCGACGCGGCCCGCAAGCTGAAGCAGATGGTGCAGGAAGCGGTGGCGAGGGAGTGGGAGTGCAGGCCGTCGGACGTGCTCCTTGCCGGCGGCTGGGCGTTCTACGCCCACGACACGGACCGGAAGTTGCCGATTGCCCAGGCGTTCCAGCTCGCCGAGGCGATGCACGGTACGCTGAGCGCCACGGGGTGGTACAACACGCCGAAGGACATCCACGGCAGCTACCGCGGCGGCACCATCGGCGCATCGCCCGCCTACTCGTTCACCGCGCACGTGGCGCAGGTCGAGGTGGACGTGGAGACCGGGTTCGTCACGGTGGAGAAGATCTGGGTCGCCCACGACTGCGGGCGGGCGCTCAACCCGGTGCTCGTGGAGGGGCAGATGGAAGGCTCGGCGTACATGGGCTACGCCGAGGCGCTGATGGAGGAGCATATCTTCAAGGACGCGGAGCACGGGAAGGCGGGACTCCACAACGCGCCGTCGCTCCTGGATTACAAGATTCCCACCACGCTGGACACGCCCGAGCTGGAGTCGCTTATCATCGAGTCCATCGATCCCGAGGGCCCGTACGGCGCCAAGGAGGCGGGCGAAGGGCCGCTGCACCCGTCGATCCCGGCGATCGCGAACGCGATCTACGATGCCATCGGCGTGCGCATGGGCTCCCTGCCGTTCAGCCCCCCGCGCCTGTGGAGGGCGATCCAGCGTGCGCGAGTCGAGGGTGCGCTTGGCAAGCCGGCTGCGCCGTCGCGGACGGGCGAGCGACCGGCGGTGCCCGCCGTGTTGCCTGCCGACTGAGATCTGCGTGCGCCCGGAGCCATGCTGAGGCTTCCGCCCTTCCGCTACCACCGTCCGCGCTCCGTCGAGGAGGCGGCAACGCTGCTGGCCGAGCATCCGGGGGACGCTGTGCCGGTCGGCGGCGGCACGGACCTCATCCCCAACATGAAACATCGCTTGTTGACGCCCAGCCACCTGGTGGCGCTCAAAGGGATCGCGGCGCTCAGAGGGGTCGAGGAGCGGGATGGCGAGCTGCACATCGGCGCGGCGGAGACGCTGCACGCGCTCTGCGTGCACCCGTTGGTCCGCCGCCACTTCCCGACGCTGGCTGATGCGGCGGCGCATGTGGCCGGCCCGCAGCTGCGGCGGATGGGCACGATCGGCGGAAACCTGTGCCTGGACACCCGGTGCACGTACTACAACCAGACACAGTTCTGGCGGAACGCGCTGGGCTTCTGCCTGAAGAAGGACGGGGAGGTCTGCCACGTGACGAAGGTGGGGAAGAAGTGCGTGGCGGCCCATTCGGCGGACACACCGCCGGTGCTCATGGTTCTGGATGCGGCGGTCGAGCTCACGTCCGCGGCGGGAACGCGAAGGGTGCCCGTACGTGACTTCTTCGTCGCTGATGGGATCTGGAACACGGTGCGGTGCGGTGACGAGATCGTGACCGCAGTCCGGACGCCGCTTCCCGGCCCCGACTTCCGGGCGGCTTACCTGAAGCTCCGCCAGCGCAATGCGATCGATTTCCCGCTGCTCACGGTTGCCGTGGGGGTGAGGTTGGACGAGGGCGGGCGGGTGCGCGAGATCCGCGGCGCCGTGACGGGACTGGGCGCGTGGCCGCGCTGGCTCACAGGGTGGGAGGAGCTCGCGGAGGCGGGGCGGCTGACACCCGAGCTGATCCGCGAGCTGGTCGAGCGGGCGTACCGCCAGTGCCACCCCCTGGAGAACATCATCGTCGATGCCGACTGGCGCCGCGAGATGGTGCGCGTCTACGTGCGGCGGGCGCTCGAGCAGCTCGCGGCGTGAGCACGGAGCCTCGCACGAAGTCCGGGCGGGGGCGCATCATCCTCCCTTGCCGGCGGCGCTGGTGGGGGTGAACGTTGGGCGGCCGTCTCCTCGTATGACTGGAGCCGCCGGCATGGCGTTGACCATAGATTCGCGGCCGGTCGCGGGTCCGTCGGCCCGCTGACCCGTGCCGCTCCGCACCGCGATCATCGGCGCTGGCATCGCCGGCTGCTCCACAGCCTGTCACGTGCTGCGTCTGGAACCGGGGGCGCGGGTCACCCTCCTCGAGCGCGAGCATATCGGCGCGGGGAGCACGTCTCGCAGCGCGGCCGCGTTCCGCCAGCAGTGGTCGGTCCCCGCGCACGTCGCCTTCTCCCTCTACTCCGCGAGCGAGTACGAGGCCATGGAGCGGCGCGGCCGCCCCGTGCTATTCCGGCGGAATGGGTACCTGTTTCTCTACGCGGACGAAGCGGAGTTCCAGGCCGCCACGGTGCGCGCGGAGCGCCAGCGCCAGATCGGCGTGGGGGACGTGGTGGCGCTGGAGCCGCGCGAGATCCCGGATCGCGTGATCGCGGGTCCTGCCATCGACCTCGAAAGGCTAGCGGGGGCGACCTGGTGTCCCAGTGACGGGTTCCTCGATCCGCTCTCTGTCGCGCAGAACTTCCTGGACGAGGCGCGGGAGCGCGGCGCGGCGTACCGGCCGGGGGCGCGGGTGACGGGCATCGAGGCGCGTGGATCGAGCGGCCCCGTGGTCGTGCTGGAGAGCGGCGAGCGGCTCGAGGCGGACGCGGTCGTCAACGCGGGAGGAGCGTGGTCCCGGGGTGTCGCCCGCGCCGCCGGGCTCGACCTGCCGGTGCGGCCCGCGAAACGCTACCTCTACTTCACGCGCCCGATCCGCGGGCGCGACGTGAGCGCGTGGCCGCTCATCGTCGTGGACCTCGGCCCGTACATGCGGCCCAGCGAGGGGAACGCGTTCCTCATGGGCTGGGACGAGCGACCCGAGCCGCTGGACGAGTACCCCGGCGACGAAGCGCTGCTCGACGCGCAGGACGCCATCTACCCCGGCTTCTCGACGGGTGTTGATGATTGGGGGGTCACCGTGCTCGCCGCGCTCGCGGAGCGGCTCCCGTTCATGGCCGAGGAGGCCGCCCTCGCCCGGGTCACGACCGGCTACTATACGATCTCGCCGGACCAGAAGGCGATCATCTCCGAGGATGCCCGGCTTCCCGGCCTCTTCCACCTCACGGGGTTCTCGGGGCACGGGATCATGCACGGCGCCGCCTGCGGGCTCACCATGGCCGAGCTCCTCCTTGGACGCGAGACCACGCTCGCGCCGCGCGTCGAGATCGAGCGCCATTTCGCGCTTGCACCGCTGCTGGAGGGGCGGCTAAGGGAGCCGGTGGAGGAGATGGTTATCTAGTAGTTCTTCAGCAACCTGCTGGATCGACGGCCGCTCCGACACGCACCGCTGGACCCACCCGGCGCGCTTCGGGCGGCGTACGGCGACCGATCCGGTGTGATGCTCAATGCCGGTCATCGCGTCGGCTTGTCATCGACAAAGTCGCCCACACAGGCACCGGGAGTTCGGAGACCATCCCTGTGGGTGAGTGTGCGCAAGAGCCCTGTGCTGCGGGAATGCCTCGGCGCAGGCGCACGCAGCGCTGAACCGGAGATGTGTGGGACGGGGCGTCATCCTTGCCCACGGCCTCCCCTCCGTCTACTCTGCTCCTGGCGCAAGAGGTGCTTTGAATCTCTCCCTCTATTCCCTATATCCCTCCGCGTCGAGGGCACGACCACGCCGCCGCGACGTGGAAGCCCCGATTCCGCTGAACGGCGGTGAGGCGCGGGGGGGATGACTTGGTGCGGATTCCAGTGGAGCGCGACATGAGTCGCACGACGACGAGCGGCAAGAGCAGCATCAGGGTTCCCTACGCCCTAGCCGTCCACGGAGCGGCTGAGCTCCGCGCCGTCACCGCCGTGCTCCAGCGTCATCAGACCATCATGGGCCCCCTCACGGACCGATTCGAGCGCGAGGTGGCCAAGCTCTTCGGCAAGCCGTTCGGGATCATGGTCAACTCCGGTTCTTCCGCCAATCTTCTGGCGCTTGAGGCGCTGCAGCTTCCGGAGGGCTCGGAGATCATAACGCCGATCCTGACGTTCTCCACGACTGTGGCGCCGATCGTCCAGAAACGGCTGGTCCCGGTGCTCGTGGATGCCACGCTGCCGACCTACCTGCTGAACATCGAGCAGATCGAAGTGATGATCGGTCCGAAAACGAAGGCCTTGATGGTCCCATCGCTCCTGGGGAACGTGCCCGATCTCAAGCGGCTCCGGGAGATCGCCGACGCGAAAGGCCTCCACTTGATCGAAGACTCCTGCGACACGCTGGGCGCCCGGCTCGCGGGCAAGCCGACGGGCGCCTTCTCGCACGTCTCCACCACGAGCTTCTACGGCTCCCACGTCATCACCGCAGGGGGAGGTGGCGGTATGATCTGCGTCCACGAACCGCGGCTGGACCGGATCCTGCGAGTGCTGCGCGGCTGGGGACGAAGCTCGGCCGCGGCGGAGTCGGAGGACCTCGAGCGGCGGTTCGCGGGCGCACTGGACGGAGTCCCGTATGACTCGAAGTTCGTGTTCGAGGCCGTCGGCTACAACTTCTTGCCCCTGGAGATCAGCGCGGCGTTCGGACTCGTCCAGCTCCGGAGACTGGGCAAATTCTCCGATCAGCGGCGCAGGAACTTCCAGGCACTGTCAGGTTTCTTCCAGCGTTTCGAGGAGTTCTTCATCTTGCCCGCAGAGCTGCCGCGGGTTCGCACCAACTGGCTGGCTTTCCCTCTCACGATCCGGGAAGGGGCTCCGTTCACCCGACTCGACCTCGTCCGGCACCTCGAGGCTCGGAACATTCAGACCCGGCCGGTCTTCTCGGGCAACCTCCTGCGGCACCCCGGGTTCGCGGCCATGCCCCACCGGGCGCTTCACAACGGATATCCCGTGGCCGACCGAATCATGAGAGACTCGTTGCTGATCGGGTGCCATCACGGATTGCGGGCCCGACACATTCAGCACATCCGTCGGGCATTCGTGGAATTCCTCGGCAGAGATCGGAGCAGGCTGTGAGCCGCGGGCCGCTCGCGAGGCGAGCCGCTGCGACGGGAGTGACGCGCGACCGCGATCCGGCGGAGCGCACGACCGCGCAGCACCGACCGGACACGGGCGCATGAAGGTCGTCATCCTTGCGGGCGGCTTCGGGAGTAGACTTCAGGAGGAGACCACGGTCATTCCGAAGCCGATGGTCCGGATCGGGGAACATCCGATCCTGTGGCACATCATGCAGATCTATGCCGCTCAGGGGTTCCGGGAGTTCGTCATCGCGCTGGGCTACAAGGGCGAGCTCATCAAGGAGTACTTCCTGCGCTACTTCCACCTGCGCAACAACCTGAGCATTCATCTGTCCAGCGGAGAGACGCAAGTGCACGACGGTCATCGCGAGGACTGGACCGTACACCTGATCGATACGGGATTGCACACCCAGACCGGGGGACGCCTCAAGCGTCTGACTCGCTGGCTCGAGGACACGCCGTTTCTCATGACCTACGGGGACGGCGTCGCGAACGTCGACATTCGCGAGCTCGTTCGCTTCCATCGCGAGCATGGCAAGCTCGCGACCGTGACCGCCGTACGGCCTCCCGCTCGATTCGGCGGGCTCACGTTCGACGGCGATCTCGTCGCCGATTTCGTGGAGAAGCCGCAGATCGGCGAGGGCTGGATCAACGGCGGATTCTTTGTGCTCGAACCGGCCGTGCTCGAATACATCGCCGGCGACGACACGGTGTTCGAGCGCGAGCCATTGGAACGGCTGGCGAGAGAAGGTCAGCTCGTGGCGCTCCGGCACGAGGGATTCTGGCAGTGCATGGACACACTCCGGGACGTGCGCCTGCTCGAGAGTCTGTGGGAGGGCCGGCAGGCGCCATGGAAGGTATGGACGTGACCGGCGAGCCGTGGAGAGCGCGAAGGGTGCTGGTGACTGGGGCCACCGGCATGATCGGTTCCTGGCTCGTGCGCGACCTGCTGGCCGCGCGGGCGGAGGTCTTTGCCCTAGTGCGGGACGCCGACCCGCAGTCCGAGCTGGTGCGGAGCGGGGACCTGGCGAGAGTCACGGTCATCAACGGGGCGCTCGAGGACTTCTGGTCGCTGGAGAGGGCGGTCAACGAGCACGAGGTCGATACGGTCTTTCACCTCGGCGCGCAGGTGCTGGTCGGACCGGCCCAGCGGTTCCCGCTGCCGACCTTCGAGGCGAACATCCGCGGAACGTACAACCTCCTGGAAGCGTGTCGACTTCATCGTGATCTCGTGCGGAGCGCAGTGATCGCCTCGAGCGACAAGGCGTATGGAGAGCAAGCGAATCTGCCGTATACCGAGACCATGAGCCTGCAAGGGCGCTACCCGTACGAGGTCTCCAAGAGCTGCGCGGATCTCATCGCGCAGAGCTACCATCACGCCTACGACCTGCCCGTCGCGATTGCCCGCTGCGGCAACGTCTACGGAGGTGGGGACCTGCACTGGAGTCGCGTGGTCCCGGGCACGATCCGCTCCCTGCTGCAAGGGGAGCGTCCGCTCATCCGCAGCGATGGACTGTACGTACGCGATTACATCTACGTGAAGGATGTCGTCCGGGCGTACCTGTGTCTGGGTGAGGCCGTCCAGCGCGAGGAGGTGCGGGGGCAGGCCTTCAACTTCAGTACGGAAACGCCCCGGACCGTGCTGGAGCTGGTGCGAATCATCCAACAGTTAATGGGAAGCAACCTCGAGCCCGACATCAGGAACTGCGCGCGCGGCGAGATCCGGGCGCAGTCCCTGTCCGCGGAGAAGGCCAGAACCATGCTCGGCTGGGTCCCGGCGTCGAGCCTCGAGCAGGGGCTCGAACAGACGATCCAGTGGTACCGCGACTTCCTGCGCAACGCGGGGAACGGATGATCGCAGGGGTCCTGATACAGCCGCTCCGGCAGATTCCCGATGAGCGCGGCAAGGTCATGCACATGCTGAGGCGGGACGATCCCTGGTTCGAGCAGTTCGGGGAGATCTACTTCTCGATGGTCTACCCCGGGGCCGTCAAAGGCTGGCACGTGCACAAGCGCATGACGCTGAACTACGCCGTCGTGGTGGGAAGGATCAAGTTGGTGCTCTACGATGACCGGGAGGACTCGCCGACCCGTGGTCAACTACAGGAGATCTTCGCCGGCGAGGACAATTATGTGCTCGTGCGGGTGCCGCCGGGCGTGTGGAACGGCTTCAAGGGCCTGGGCGTCGGCTCCGCGATCGTGGCGAACTGCGCCAGCGAGCCCCACGACCCGGAGGAAATCATGCGGATCGATCCGTTCAGCCCCCGCATTCCCTACGACTGGTCGTTGAAGCCCGGGTGAGGTGCCGCGGTGGTCCGCGGATGAAGGCTCTCGTCATCGCTGGGTCGGGACAGGTCGGCGGAGCCCTCCTGGAGGGGCTGCGCCGCGGCGGTATCGAGGCGGTGGGCACGCACCATCGCCGGGCGGGCGCAGGAACGATCGGGCTGGACATAACCGACGCTGCCTCGGTTTCGGAGTGCGTCGGCGGGATGCGACCCGACGCCATCTTCCTCGCGGTCAACACGGCCGGGGGAGTGGATTACTGCGAGGAGCATCCGGAAGAGGCGCACGCACTCAATGTGCAGGGCACGGCTAACGTGGTGGAGGCGGCGCGACGGCTGCAATCGTTGCTCGTCTATTTTTCCACGGATTACGTGTTCGATGGCAGCAGCGGGCCGTACTCGGAGGAGGACGAGCCGAGGCCAATCAATGCCTACGGAGTCACGAAGTGGGAAGCCGAGAACCTGGTTCGAGCTCGTGCGCCGCGCCACCTCATTATCCGAACGACTGCCGTGTTCGGCTGGGAGCGAGGATCGCGGAACTTCGCGATGCAGATTTGGGAAAACCTGCGAGTCGGCCGCCCCCTGCGCGTGCCGGATGACCAGTGGTGCAATCCCACGCTGGCCGAAGAGCTCGCCAAGACGGTTGTCGAGCTGGTGACGGCCGGGGCCGACGGCGTATTCAATGTTGTGGGCAAGGATCGCGTCACCCGCGCGGAGCTGGGAAAGGCCTTGGCAAAGACGATGGAGTTGGAGCCGGCTCTGATTTCGCCGGTCCCCACTTCGGAGACCGGGCAGCGCGCAGCGCGTCCCCTCCAGGGAGGATTGAGGACGGAGAAGCTGGCGCGCTTCCTCGGCAGGCCCGCCGTCCCTCTGCACCAGTGCCTGGAACTCTTCCGGAACAAATGGAAGGCTGATAGGACCGCCACCCCGCGTGTCTAGGACGAGTGGTTCAGGCGACGAGAGACCCTGGGGCAGCTTCCCGAGATGTCCGGCCGCCGGACGGACCCTGACTGTTGTCCAACGCCGCTCATGTTCGTGCCATCCGTAGCGGCCGCGCTCGAGCAGGCGCGAACCCTCGGGGCGCGGCTCGCGCGAGCTCGGATCGCGCGAAGCGTCGCTTCCGGATACGTCGTCGTGTTCGTCGCCGCTGTCGCGGGGATCGTCCGCATCCCGATCATCCTTCACCATTTGGGGCTGACGCAGTATGGCTTGTGGGCGATCCTGCTATCCCTGGCGAGCTACGTCAGCCTGGGGAGTCTTGGGCTGGGCCCGAGCCTTACGCGAGTGGTGGCGAGGGCGACGGTCAGGGGTGACACGGTGGCGGCGAGCACGGCGGTCGCGCTGACCGCCGGCTTCCAGGTCCTTGTCGTCGCAGGCCTGTTGTTCGTGATCGTTCCCGTGAGCGACGTGTTGGTCCCCCTTCTCAAGGTGGGCCCCGCGTCGAGCGGAGAGTTCACGCTGGCGCTGTATTACGCCAGCGCAGGTTTCGGGTTCCGGCTGGTGGGCGAAACTTTCTACGCCGCGCTGCTGGGGATCGACGCCAAGCCGACAGCGGATATGTTGCGGGCTGCGGGCCATATCCTGGATACGATTGCATACATCGGTGCCAGTATCGCCTTCGCAGATCTCGTGAGTCTCACATATTTCGGCGCGCTCACCGGAGTACTGCTGCTTTTCATGTTTCTGGTCGTCGTCTCCCGGGCGTTCCCCTTGAAAGTGTCCTTGTCTGTAGCGCCCCAGGTGGTCAAGGACGTGGCTCGCTTGAGCCCCTGGAACCTGATCATGCTGGCTGGGGGCCTGGTGATATTCAGCACGGACAACGTGGTCATCGCGTACGTCCTCGGACCGGCGGCCGTCGCCCTCTACTCCGTCGCGTTCCAGGCCGTATCCTTTTGCGCCACTCTCACCTTCCAGATCAGCGACGGTCTTCAACCGACGATCGCGCTGCACTATTGGGGAGCCAGAGAGGTGCAGATGCGCCGGGCGCTCACGCTGTCCGCCGATCTGTCAGCGTTCGTAGGTGGGTTTTTCACGCTGGTGCTGGTCTTCTTCGGACCGGATCTGCTCGCGGTTTGGGTCGGTCCCGAGGCGTTCGTCGGACACTCGACCTGGTTCATCTTGTCGACGATTCCGCTGCTGCACGGAGTCGTTCACAGTTATGCGAGCGTCTGGCTCATGACCGGTGATCTGCGGCCCATGGCGCTGCTCAACGTCCTGGAGGCGGCAGCCAATCTTGGGCTTTCGCTCTGGTGGGCAAGCTTCTGGGGCGTGGCCGGCGTGGCGCTGGGAACCATAGCCGCGCAGGTTGTGACGAATGCCTGGTTCCTTCCGTGGAAGTTGGGGAGACGGGCGGGACTGCGTGGAATTCCCCCGGTGACCACGCGGCCGCTGGCGATGGTCGGCCTGGTGCTCGCCGTGATGCTGGGGTGGCCCTCCTACCAGAACCGGGGCCTGACCATCGTGGGATGTGCGGTGGCACTGGTCGTGCTCGTGGGCTGGGGCTTCACCCTGGTGTCCCCGAAGCCCGGTCGGCCCTCTGCCGCGTGATCGCCTGTCACGAAGATCAGATATTCGAGATGTGTCTCGTGTTCGCGCCGTCATGAGCCGGCCACCAACCGCAGCGATCGTGATCCCGGTGTATAACGGCTCCCGGTATCTGCGCCATGCACTGGAGAGCGCCCTGGAGCAACGCCGGGACTGCGATGCCGACGTGGAGATCGTGGTAGTGGACAATGGATCGACGGACGACACTCCGCAGGTGGCGGCCGAGTTCGAAGCGCGCACGTTTCGGTACGTGCGCTATGAGTCCACCGTGCCCATGGGAGCGAGCTGGAATCGGGCGCTCCATCACGCCTCCGCCGAGTATATCGTTCTGCTTCACGCCGACGACATGCTCGAGCCGTGTATGCTGGCGCGAGCACTGGCGCTTCTCGAGCAGGAGCCACGCATGGGTTATTGCTTCGGAGCCTGCTGGTTCATCGACGAGCATGGCGCGCGGACCGGGATGTCTCGTCCGTACGAGCGCAGCAGGGTTTTCGAGGCGCGGGATTTCTTTCGTCAGCACGTTCGTGCCAACTTCATCTACTGTCCCACGGTCGTCATGCGATGGGAGGCGTGCCCTTCGGCGGGAGCGCCGTTCCGCAGCGATCTACGGCAGGTCCTGGATTGGGACGTGTGGCTGCGCATCGAGCTGGCGGGGTGGAAGGTGGGATACATTTCCGAGTTCCAGGCGCTGTATCGCATGCACCATCAGAGCGCCAGCAGCGAAATCGCGGACAGCCTGATCGGATACGAGGAGGTGACGAACGTGCTGCAGACCCTCCCGGGGGGTCGGGAACTGCCGGTATGGGCGCGTCCGAGCGTGGGCGTGGAGCTGTCGCGACTAGCCGGTCAGGTAGCCTTCAAAACCCTGCGAGGCGAGTTCAGGGAGCCGTCGGAGAAGGGGTGGGCGCTGGCCGGGCGCGCGCTCGCGATCTCGCGGAACCGCCTCGGCTGGATGTCGTACGTCAGGTTCGTGCGAGAACTGGCCGGCCTGTGGCTTATGGCTTTGCGGCTGGCCGTCAGGTCACGATGGAATTCGCAGTTGCGAGCAACGAGAACCACGCCTTGACCCCGAGGATGACGAACCGTGGGTCATAAGGCCGCGGCTGCCGTAGCCGCTTGCATCGTTCGCGGACGTCGCGATTTCGGAACTCACATGAGCGGTAGCCGCCCGAGCCCGAGGACGAGTTCGCTTACGCACAGCGCCGTCGCGGCTGCCACCGCGCCGTTGACCAGCCAGCGGGCGCCCACCACCAGCATGGCGAGACCGACGGCCACAAGGGCCACGCTGACCAGCCAGCCCGTGATGCGGCGCGGACGCTTTCCGAACTCTTCGTGGTACTCGGCGCGCACGGGCGCCGTCTCTTTCCGGCTCTGCCGGACCACGAACAGGGTGTAGCCGACGATTCCCGCGAACAGGACCAGCCCGTCGATCCGGCCGACCCTGCCATCGAGCGAGAGGGCGAGCAGCAGTATCGATACGCCGATCATGAGTGGCACCTCGAGTCGGACGAGCTGCTGGGCTACGACCAGCGGTGCGATGACGGCGGCGAAGCCCAGGATGAAGAGCACGTTAAAGATGTTGCTGCCCACTATGTTGCCCAGCGCGATGTCGGACTCGCCCGCGAGGCTCGCCCGAAGGCTGACCGCGAGCTCGGGCGAGCTGGTCCCGAACGCGACGACGGTGAGGCCGATGACGAGCGGCGAGATTCCGATCGCGGCGGCGAGCCGCGAGGCGCCGCGCACGAGGGCCTCGGCTCCCGCGATGAGTACTGCGATCCCGGCTAAGAACAGTACGAGCGTCACCGAATTCACCGCTGTGCGAGCGAGAGTCTCCGCGCTGCGGAGTATTTCTGCCCTCGGGCTCAGTGGAGCACGGGGACGAGAAAGACGCCGATGAGGGTGACCAGGATGATGGAGATCAGGTTGAGGAGGAAGCCCGCGCGGGCCATCTGCGGGATCGTGAGGTACCCGGAGCCGAAGACGATGGCGTTCGGCGGCGTCCCCACCGGGAGCATGAAGGCCGTCGAGGTGGCGAGCACGGCCACGGACATGAGGACGAGCGGATCCAAGCCGAGGCCCGCCGCGGCGCCCGCCATGATCGGCATGGACATGGTCGCCTGCGCCGTGTTCGACGTCATCTCGCTGAGGAAGACGGAGAGGGCGACTACGGCTGCGATGATGACGACGGGGGGCACGGCGGCGAGCCCTGAGACCGCCGTGCCGATCCAGGCGGCCAGGCCAGAGCGGTCCATGGCGCGCGCCAGGGACAGGCCGCCGCCGAAAAGGATGAGAACACCCCAGGGCAGGCGGCGCGCTGTCTTCCAGTCCATCACGAACTCAGCGCGCCGCCAGTCGACGGGGATCATGAAGAGAACCGTTGCCGCGGCCATGGCGATGGTCGAGTCGGCGACCCCGGGCAAGAGCGACGCGATGCCCGGAACGGTGAACGTGCCGAACGTCTTGGGCTCGCGCATGATCCAGGCGATGGCGGTCAGCGCGAATACGATGGCCACGATCTTCTCCGCGCGGCTCATGCTACCCAGCTTGGCCCGCTCGGCAGCGATGAGCTGCGCCGCGCCCGCGCCGAGCGACCCGGGCGGGTGCAGCACGAAGACCAGGAGCGCCCAGGTGATGGGGAGCAGCACGACCGAAAGCGGCAGTCCCACCGCCATCCACTCCAGGAAGCCGATCTCCTCGCCCAGCATCTCGCGGGCCGCGCCGGCGAACACCGCGTTGGGCGGCGTCCCGATGAGCGTCGCGATGCCACCGATCGTCGACGCGTAGGCGATCCCCAGCATCAGCGCCACGCCGAAGTTGTAGCTTCCGAGCCGGATCGGCTCCTCCAGCCGCTCGCGCCCGCCGGCCGGGCCGCGCACGGCCGCGCTCGCGTCACCCCCCGGTTCGGCACCGGGGTTCGCGGCTACGCCGGCAACCTGCTTCGCCGGAGCAACCTGATCACGGCGCTCACGCTCCCGGATGAACATCTCCCCGATGGCGAGGGCAATGGGGAGCATCATGGCGGTGGTGGCGGTGTTCGAGATCCACATGGATATGAACCAGGACGCCGCCATGAAGCCGAACACCAGTCTCCGCGCGCTTGTCCCCACGAATGCCACCACGGCCAGCGCGATCCGGCGGTGCAGCTCCCAGCGCTCCATGGCCAGGGCGATGAGGAACCCGCCCATGAACAGGAAGATGATCTCGTTCGCGTACGGGGCCGCCGCCGCGTCCATCTCGAGAACCCCGAGGACGGGGAAGAGAACAAGGGGCAGGAGTGCGGTCGCGGGGATCGGGATCGCCTCTGTCATCCACCAGACGGCCATGAGTGCAGCGACCGCCGCCGTATGCCAGGCCGCGGGCTCGAGGGTGCCCGGCGCGGGGAGCAGGAGCATGAGGAAGAAGAGCGCGGCCCCCGTGAAGAGGCCGATCCGTTCCCTCAGCCCGATCGCGCTGTCGCCGCCGTTCTCCGCCATGGCACTCCCGGCCGGGGTACAAGGGGCACGCCAAGATCGGCGCGTCGTGCTCATGCCGCAAGCGTCCTCGCCGCGGGAGCCGCGGGAGGCGGAGGAGGCCGCGGGGTGCCCGCGGCGATCGCGCCGCGGCGCCGGGACCTCACCTCTTGCCGGGAGCGGGGTGCGGCACCTATCCGTGAGGCGTGCGGAAGACGACGCAATGGCTCCGCGGCTGCGCTGACTTCACGGGGAGGAGAGGATGAGAAGGGTCGGTCTCTTGCCC
Organism: Gemmatimonadota bacterium; assembly: GCA_016209885.1. Taxonomy (GTDB): domain Bacteria; phylum Gemmatimonadota; class Gemmatimonadetes; order Longimicrobiales; family Gaopeijiaceae; genus JACQVF01. Next base: position 32,566 of record JACQVF010000006.1, read on the forward strand.
CCGCTGCTCGTGGTGCTTGTGGGCCTGCCCGGGCAGCGCCGCCGGTCAGGCCGGTCGCGGCCGTGGGGGCGAGGCTCGGCTCTTCGACGGGGCGCGCTACGACCGCTACCTCGTGCAGTTGGGCATCAAGTACCCCATGGTGAAGCCGACGTCGAGCGGACGGTAGGCGGTTCGCAGCAGCCATGAACGACGAACGCGGCAGGAGTCCGCGGGAGTCCGAGGCATCGATCTCGGAGCTGATCATGCCGCAGCACGTGAACAATCTGGGTTCCGTGTTCGGCGGCGTGATCCTCTCCATGGTCGACCGGGTCGCGGCGGTGGCGGCCATGCGTCACGCGGGCGGCCCGTGTGTGACGGTTTCCATCGATCGGGTGGACTTCAAGGAGCCGATCTACGCAGGCGAGCTGGTCACGTGCCGGGCGCGAGTGAACTACGTGGGGCGCACATCGATGGAGATCGGGGTGCGGGTCGAAGCCGAGAACCTGTTCACGGGCGCTAAACGCCACACGAACACCTGCTACCTCACGTTCGTGGCTATCGACGCCCAGCACCGACCCGTCCCGGTGCGGCCGCTTCTCCTCGAGACGGAAGAAGACCGCCAGCGCTCCCGCGAGGGTGAGCGCCGGCGCCGGCTCCGGCTCGAGCTGGAGAAGGAGCTGGGTGCGGACTGACGCCGTGCCGCTGCGCGGCAGGCCGGCACGCTGAACGGGCTGGGCGCCGCGTCGCTTCGCCGTTTGCCGTGCCCCCTGGGCCGTCGGTACCTTCTGGTCCCGAGGGCAACGTTTCGCAGGCAGGAAGGCCGAACCATGGCACTCGCAGTTGGCGATGAAGCCCCTGGCTTCGCGCTACCGCTCAAGGCGGATGAGGCGCCCGTGAGGTTGAGCGACTACAAAGGCGAGAAGAAGGTGGTGCTCCTCTTCTTCCCGTTGGCCTACTCGTCGGTCTGCACGAAAGAGATGCGGATCGTGGGGGAGGACTACGAAAGCTGGCGTGCGCTGGCAGCCGAGGTCATTGGAATCAGCGTGGACTCGCCGTACGTGAACCAGCGCTTCGCTCAGGACTGCGGCGTCCGGTTCCCCATTCTCTCGGACTTCAATCGCGAGGTCGTGCAGCTCTACGGCGTGGCCCGGGCCGAGCTCCACGGGCTCAAGCTGGTGGCGAACCGCGCCGCGTTCGTGATCGACCGCGGGGGGCGGATCGCCTACACGTGGGTGACCCACAACCCGGGCGAGCTTCCGCCCTTCGACGAGATCCGCGAGGCGGTGAGGCGGGCGGCGTAGCCGAGGCAGCAGGCCTCTGAGGTGGGGTGGCGCGTCGATGCGGGGTGCGTGCGGCCACGCACGGGTAGACCCTGAGGCTGAGGCGCCGGGGACAGCAACCCGCCGTGCGATGCTCCTGAGCCAGCGGGAGGTGACTGTCCTCAGGTTGCTGCAAAAAAGGGGAGCGGCGTGACGGGGCGCTACAGGAGGTGCGAAATGGCAGGGAAGGCGCGAGGGAAAAAGAAGAAGACGGAGAAGCAGATCAGGCAAGAAGTGGACCGGCTCGCGGCAAAGATCGCCGAACTCAAGAAAGAGTATGAGCGGCGAAAGCTCAGCTACCACTTTTTGAGCAGAGACAAGCTTGAAAGCAAGATTCGAGGAATCTCGTCCAAGTCTGCTTTTGTTTTCGGGTCGGGCGGCGATACAAGGCCGGAGCAAGGAGAGGACGTGACGACCCACGTGCACGTGTATAATCCCGATCCGGAGCCGACCTCCGGTTTGTATCTCACGCTGTTTTTTGGCCTCCCTCCCCTTCTCATGGAGGACGTCGGCGTGGCGTTGACAGCCAGAGACATGGAATGGCCGTATTTCTCAAAGGGACCGCTCAACCTCGCCTCAGGTGAGGAGGCCACGGTAGAGTTCAACTACACGATTCCGGAGGTTCGCCGCGGGACTTATATCGGGAACATCCTGGTCTGGATGGCCTCCAGTTACGATCCGGACCCGGGAGAGGCCACGTTGCCTTCCTTCGAGCACATCGAGAAGATCTTCTTTCATCACGAAGTGAGTCGTCAGAACTGAGACGGCGGCTCCCGTCTTACGCCGCCTCCACGACCATCGCGAACCCCATCCCCCCTGCGGCGCACACGGTGACGAGACCGAGTTCCGCGTTGCGGCGCCGCATCTCGTTCACGAGCGTCATGGTGACGCGGCCGCCCGTGGCCGCAAACGGGTGGCCGATGGCGATGGAGCCGCCCATCACGTTGATGCGATCCAGGGGCGGATGCCCCACCGGCGTCGAGCGTCCGAGCTCGCGCTCGGCGAACTCCTTCGAGTCCCACGCCTGCAGGTTCGAGAGCACCTGGGCGGCGAAGGCCTCGTGCATCTCCATGATGCCGATGTCGCCCATGGTGACGCCCGCGCGGTCGAAAGCGATGGGCGCCGCGTAGGCAGGACCCTGGAGGAGCTGGCCCGCCGGATCGAGAGCCGTGTAGGCGTAGCTCCGGATATAGCCCAGCGGCTTGTAGCCCAGCGCCCGCGCCCCCTCGTCCGACATGAGGAGCACGGCGGAGGCGCCGTCCGTGAGCGGCGACGCGTTGCCGGCCGTCACGCTGCCGTGTTTCCTGTCGAATACCGGCTTGAGCGCGGCGAGGGCGTCCGGACTGGTGTCCGTGCGGACGCCGTTGTCGCGGTCCACGACCTGGGCATACTGGGGCGGCACGTACGTGGGTGCGATCTCGGCGAGCAACCGCCCGTCGGCGGTCCCCTGCGCGGCCCAACGGTGGGAGCGGAGCGCCCATTGGTCCTGGTCCTCGCGCGAGATGCTGTTTTCCTTCGCCATGCGCTCCGCCGCCTCGCCCATCGTCTCGCCCGTGGTCGGCTCCGCGATCTGCGGCTGCGCGGGCAGGAGATCGCGCGGTTTGAGGCCGCGGAACGCGGTGACGCGCTCACCCAGCGACCTGGCCTTTGCGGCGCGCATAAGGGCCTGGGCGAGGCGGTCGGTGACGGTGATGGGAATGTGGGAGAGGGACTCGGCGCCCCCGGCGATAACGACGTTGGCGTAGCCGCGCTCGATGAGGTCGGCGGCGCTCGTGATCGCCTGGTTCGCGGACGCGCACTGGCGGGAGACCGTGTAGGCGGGGACGCGCTTCGGGAGCGTGGCGAGCCCGACCTCCCGTGCGATGTTGGGAGCGTAAGGGTTGTGCACCACGGTCCCGTAGACGAGATGATCCACATCCTCGGGGTCGAGCTCACTCCGGACGATGAGCTCGCGGACGGCGATCTTCCCGAGCTCGATGGCCGTGAGATCCTTGAACGCCGTGCCCGCCTTGCAGAACGGCGTCCGGCAGCCGGCGATGATGGCGGCGCGCATGCTCCCTCCCGCGACCCACTGTACTTCTTCAGCGACCTGCCGGTGCCGGCACAGTGCCGGCGCCCGGCCTCCCTGAGAATCGCCCGCGTCCGGTGCGCCGTCAAACCCGGGGCGCCGTGGCGAACCGGGGGAAACGGCAGTAAGGTAGCTCGTGCTCCCCCGACGCGATGCCAGCCCCGCTCTCGAGCTGCTCAGGCCGGCGACGGACGGCGATGTCCGGGCGCTTGCCGAGCTCTGGGTGCAGGCGTTCCCCGGTGAACGAACGGTGGCGGATCGGGAGCGTGAGCTACGGGAGGGCGGCCCGCATGGCGGGCTCGAGTCGTGCTGGGTGGCGGAGGACGGGCCGCGAGTGGTGGCGGCGCTGCGGGCGTACGCGCTGGAGATGTACGTGCACGGCGTGCTTTTTCCCACCATGGGGCTCGCGGCCGTCGCCGTCGCCCCGGATCGACGACGCCGCGGCCTGGGCCGCCGGATCTGCACGGAGGCGCTCAGCATCGCCGGCGCCCGGGGTGATGTCCTCTCGATCCTCTACCCGTATCGCGCCTCGTTCTACCGCGCGCTCGGCTACACATTGGCGGGTGAGCTTCACCGCTACCGCTTCGCGCCGGAGGCGCTCCCCGAATACGAGGAGCGCCGCTTCGTTCGCGCGGCGCTGCGGGTGGATCGCGAGTCGGTGGCGGAGCTCTACGAGCGGGTGGCGCTCCGGACGAACGGGATGCTGCGCCGTCCGCCGAAGCTGTGGGCGTTCCTGGACGATCCTCGCTGGTACGCCTTCGTCTATGACGCCGGCCGCGATGGCATCCGCGGATACGTCATCGTGCGGCACCGGGTGGGCCGGAGTCCCGATCGGCGGGCACTGCAGGTGAAGGAGCTGGTTGCGGAGACGGGCGAGGCGTACCGGGGGCTGCTGGGCTGGGTAGCCGCGCAGCGCGACCAATGGCCGCAGATTATCTATGATGCGCTTCCGGTGGAGCGCTTCGCTGAACGCCTGACGCACCCGCAGACCCCCGGGACACGTCAGGTCCGTGGCCTCTGGTTCGAGACAGCGCGCGTGCTGCAGGGCCCGATGGTGAGGATCGTGAGCGTGGCGTCGGCGCTCACGCCGCTGGACTGGCCGGGTCCGGAGCGGTTCGCGGTGGAGGACGCGCAGATTCCCCAGAACGAGGGCCCGTGGCGCATCGGCTCCGGCAGGCTCGTACGCAGAGAAGGCCGTGCGACGCAGGCGGTCACGGTGGCCGGGGAGGGCGGGCCGCTCACGGTCTCGGTGGCCGAGCTCACCGCTCGCTTCCTGGAGTGGCACGCGGGTGACCCGCTCGTGGTGGGGAGCCGGCCGACCCATAGTGCGCTGCCCGCCGTGCTGGCCCAGGCGGACCGGGCGCCAGCCGCCCGGCCGTTCCTGCTGCTGGAGGTGTTCTGACGCCGCGTGCGGCGGGCGGCGAGGTCGGAAGAAGAAAGAGAAGAAAGCCGGTTTGTTGATCGGCGGTCCGTTGCGTCGCAATATTAGAGAATGCCAGCGGCTCGCCGCCCCCCCCCGGCGTCGGTCACCGTTTTCGGAGCGCAGATGTCCACGGGCGACTCCCTGGATCCAGACGCGCTGAGACGCCTGGAGACCGCCGGCGGCCACGAGTTCGTGCGCGCGATGATCGACCTGTTCCTCACCCACGCGCCCGCACGGGTCACCGCGATCTCGGCGGGGATCCAGGACGGCAACCTGGGTGCGGCTCGCGGTGCGGCTCATTCCCTGAAGTCCACGGCGGCCACTGTGGGTGCGCTGGACGTCGCGGAGCTGGCCGGGCGTATCGAGGTGCTGGCCGGGCGGCAGGAGGTCGATGCCCTCTCAGGGCTCGCTTCCGCGCTGGAGCGGGCGTTTCGGGCGACCCGGACGCGCCTGGAAGAGGTGAGGAGCGCGCTCGAGTGATGACCGGTTTGCGGAGAAGGATTGCCGTCGTCGAGGACAGCCCGGAACACCGGCTGCTGGCGCGTGCGCTCTTGGAAGCGCACTACGAGATCACCGAGTACGAGAATGGGCTCGAGGCGCTCCAGGGGCTGAGGACAGCGAGGCCCGATCTGGTGCTCCTGGATATCTCTCTCGTCGAGATGGATGGGCTCGAGGTACTGAGGCAGATCCGAGGCGACCCCCGACTTCACGATCTGCCGGTCATCGCCCTGACGGGCCATGCCAGGGTCGGAGACCGCGAAGCATTTCTCACCGCGGGTTTCGATGGCTATCTGGCGAAGCCGATTGTCGACCGGGAGCATCTTCTGGCGGCCATCCGCGGCAGCCTTCGCAAGGGGCGGGACCCGCGGAGCGACGGGGGACACGAGGCGCGATGAAGACTGCGAAGCTGTACGAGCACTGGCTGGTACGGGTGGCGCTGGACGCTCGACTCGATCGCGCGGAGACGGCGGACCTGCCGGCGGGCACGCATGCGGCTGAGGCCTGGGAGCTCGTAGGGCGCGTGTGCGGCGTGAGCGAGGACGAGCTCGCCCGCAAGGTGGCCGCGGCGTTTCGCCTGAAGCTCGCGGACCTGAGCGAGGCGGAGCCTCGGGCGCTGAAGCTCGTTCCCGAGCGCCTGGCTCGCCGCTTCCAGATCTTCCCGTTGCGCGAGAGCGACCGCCACATCGTAGTGGCCACGTGCGATCCTACAGACGTGGAGGTCGAGCAGGCGGTCGGCTTCGCGTCCGGGCGGAGGCTGGTGTTCGAGGTGGCTCCGCCCGGGGCCCTGAAGCGAGCGATCAGCTCCGCCTACTCCCCCGAGCAGGCGCTGGACAACCTGCTCACGAGCGTGGGTGCGGAAGCCGGCGATTCGGTGCGCGTGGTCGAGGAGATGGGGCCCGAGGAGATCGGGACCGATGAGCTGGAGCAGGCGCCGGTGGTCCGCCTCACGAACGTGATCCTGCGGGATGCGATCCGCGAGCGAGCGAGCGACATCCACATCGAGCCCGGGTATGACGGCGCGGCGGTGCGTTTCCGGGTGGACGGCGTGCTGCGCCGCTACATGCGCATGCCCATGCACGCCGTGAACCGCGTGGTCTCACGGATCAAGATCCTGGGTCAGCTCGACATCGCGGATCGGTTCCGCCCTCAGGACGGCCGGGTCCGCATCCAGGTAGACGGCCGGAACTACGATCTCCGCATCTCCACGGTGCCGACCCAGGAGGCGGAGAAAGCGGTGATCCGCGTCCTCGACCCGAAAGGCGCGCGCCGGCTCGACGATGTCGGCCTCCCTGCCCCTGAGCTGGCGCGCATCCGCACGCTTCTCTCGTTCCGCGAGGGAATCATGGTGGTCACCGGTCCCACGGGATCCGGCAAGACGACCACCCTGTACGGCGCGCTCACGGAGCTGGCGACGGGCGAGGTGAACGTGATGACGGTGGAGGACCCGGTGGAGTATCAGCTTCCCGGGATCACGCAGATCCAGGTCGAGCCGAAGCGCGGGCTCACCTTCGCCTCTGCGCTCCGGGCGATCCTGCGCCAGGATCCGGATGTCATCTTCGTGGGCGAGATCCGTGACCTCGAGACGGCGGAGGTCGCCGCGCAGGCGAGCATGACGGGCCACGTGGTGCTCGCTACCCTGCACACGAACGACGCGGTGGGCGTCGTCTCGCGGCTCGCCGACCTCGGGCTCGATCACGCGACGATCGCCGCGAGCCTCCGTGGATGCCTGGGTCAGCGCCTGGTCCGGCGCGTCTGCCCCCACTGCGCGGAGCCCGTGTCCGGCCCGCTAACGGAGCAGGAGACACGCCTGGCGCGCCGCTACGGCGTCAAGCCGGCCGTGCGCGCCGCAGGGTGCAAGCGCTGCGACATGACGGGCTACCGGGGGCGCATCCCGCTGGCGGAGGTCGTCACGGTGACCCGCGAGTTCGCGGAGCTCATCGCCCGCGGCGGCACCGCGGCGGAGCTCGAGCGCGCGGCCATCGCCGGCGGCATGCGGCCGCTCCATAGAGTGGCTGCGGATCCCATCGCCGCCGGACTCACGACGCTCCAGGAGGCCGATCGCGTGCTGGGCGAGGTGGGCGAGGCGGAGGAGGCGGAGGCAAGCCCGGTCTCCTTCGAGCCGCACATCCTCGTCGTGGACGACGATGCCGAGATCCGGCTCCTCGCCCGCACACTGCTCGAACGCGATGGGCTCCGCGTGTCGGAGGCCGCGGACGGCGCGGCGGCCCTCGACCTCATGTCGGCGGGCGAGGATTACTCGCTCGTCGTGCTGGACCTGAACATGCCGGGCCTCGACGGACGCCAGGTTCTCGCCCGGCTGCGGGGCTCGCTGACCACTGCGGGCCTGCCGGTGGTCGTCCTCACCGGCCTGGGAGACGCGGAAACGGAAGTCGAGCTCATGGAGCAGGGCGCGGATGACTACCTGCGCAAGCCGATCGAGCCTGCCCGCTTCCTGGCCCGGGTGAAGGCCGCGCTCCGCCGGGCCGCCGTCTGAAACGGAGAACGCGATCGCGCGTATCGCTGCTGTGGCGATGGGCCGAGCCTCGCGATGGAGGCGTCCGGGCCGGGATGGGCACCGTGGCGCACGGAGGGAACGGTGACGCAGGACCCGGTCCTGGACAACAGCGCGCTGGAGAGACTGCGGGAATGGGGCGGACCGCAGCTCGTGGCCCAGATCATCGATGTGTTCCTCGAGACCGCTCCGGGCCGTGTCCAGCGGGCCCGCGAGGCGGAGCGCACGGGAGACCTGAAGATGCTGGCTCACCAGGCGCACTCCCTGAAGACGAGCGCCGGCTACCTCGGCGCGACGGAGATGCTGGAGCTGGTGGCGGACATCGAGAGGCGGGCCCGGGCGGAGGAGACCGCCGAGCTCGCCGAACTGGTCCACGGTCTCGAGCAAGCGTACACCCGGCTCCAGGGCCGTCTCGCGGCCGTGAGAGGTTGCCCGGAGTAGGGGAAACCGCCCCCAAAACGGCCGGGCCCGGTATCCTCCGCACGCGCGTCGGCGCACGGGAGAGGTTATGAGGAAGACGCTGCTCCTGGTGGACGACTCGATCCTGATGCGAAGCCTGGTCAAGGCCTTCCTCAGCTCGTACGCGGCGTACGACGTGGAGGTCCAGTACGCGGCCGACGGGCTTGAGGCGTTCGCGAAGCTGCAGGGGAACCCGGATACGGACGTGATCCTGCTGGACATCAACATGCCGGGCATGAGCGGGCTCGAGTTCCTCGAGCAGTTCAAGCGGGAGGCCGCCTTTCAGGGGATCCCGGTCGTGCTGGTCAGCACGGAGGATCATGCCGAGGATATTGCCCGGGGACTCGAGGCGGGCGCGACCGCCTACCTGCCGAAACCGTTCACCCCGCAGCAGCTGCACGCCCTCATGGATCGCATCTTCGCGGCTCCGTCCGGCGGGGTGAGCGGATCTCGGTGATCGAACATCCTCTCGAGGAATTCCTGGGCGAGTTCGTCCTGGAGGCTCGCGAGCGGCTCGACGAGGTCGAGGGCCTGCTGATCGGCCTGGGCGCGGCGGCGCCCGCCGAGCGGCGTCGGCGGGTCGAGCGTGCCAAGCGCGAGCTGCACACCCTGAAGGGGAACTCCGGCATGTTGGGCCTCAAGGACCTCCAGGCGCATGCCCACCGGATCGAGCAGCGCGTCGTGGAGCGCGATGCCGCGGAGCTCGACGTCGTGGCGATCCTCGCGGAGCTTGACCGATTCCGTAGCGAGCTGGCCGCGATCGGCGGCCGGCGTACGGAGACGGAGCCGCGAGAGGAGCCCGTCGGAGCTGAAGCGGAGCCGGAGGTGAGCGTCGATCTGGCGCACGGGAGCGTGAGGGTTCCGTTCGACCGGCTCGACGCGCTCGTGGACCTGCTCGCCGAAATGGTGATCTTCCGCAACCGTCTCGCGGACACGGTGGACCGCGGCCGCAGACTGGGTCCGGGCGACGATCCAGTGAGCCGCTGGTCCGACGCGTGGGCGGACGTCGCGAACGCGCGGGAGACGCTGGACAAGACGCTGGACGCCCTTCGCACCGATGTCATGCGCCTGCGCATGGTCCCCCTCCGGTCCCTCTTCCGCCAGCTTCACCGGATCATCCACGACGAGGGGATCAAAGGGGGGAAGGAGGTCCGGCTCGAGACGGAGGGCGGCGAGACGCCCCTGGACAAGGCGCTCCTCGAGCTGGCGAGCGAAGCGCTGGGCCATCTCGTGCGCAACGCGGTGATCCACGGGATCGAGCGGCCGGAGGAGCGGGCGGCGGCGGGGAAAGCCCGCGCCGGCACGGTCCGGGTCGTCGCATCCGTGACGGCGAACGAGGTCGGGATCGTGGTGTCGGACGATGGGGCCGGCGTCGACCCGGAGGCGGTCCGGCGCGTCGCTTCGGCGCGGGGCATCGACGTCTCGGAATATCCGGACGCCTTGCGGCTTCTCTTCCTCCCGGGGTTGTCCACCCGCGGCGAGGTGGACGTGGCGGCTGGACGGGGAATCGGCCTGTCAGCCGTCCACGAAGCCGTGCGACGGCGCGGCGGCCGCATCGAGGCGGCGTCCGAGAAGGGGCACGGCACCACCTTCCGCCTTCACCTGCCGCTGAGCGTCTCCATCACCCGCGCCCTTCTCCTCCGTGTCGACAGCGAAGAGTACGCGCTCCCCCTGGCGTCCGTGGTGGAAAGCCGCCGGCTCCGGCCCGGCGACCAGCACCAGGTCAACCACGCGGGGGTCCTGAGGTGGCGCGATCGCGTTCTTCCGCTACTGGACCTCGGCCGCAGCTTCGAGACGGCGTCGCAGGTGCGGCGGGAAGGCTACGTCATCGTCATCGAGGCGGACGGGAAGTACCGCGGCCTGGTCGCCGACGAGGTGGTTGGCGTGCGCGAGATCGTGGTCAAGGGACTGGATCCGATGTGTGGCACGCCCCGTGGAATCGCCGGGTCGACCATCCTCGGCGACGGTCGCGCGATCCTGATCCTCGATCCTCGGGGCCTGGCCGAGCTCGAGCCGTTCGTGGAGGAGCCGCATGCGGGACGAGCCTGACTCGCAGCCGCGAGCCGGAGCGCGCCCCGAGGCGTTCAGCGGGCCCGACCGCATCTACGCCTTCGCCGACTCGCTGGCGCCGGGCGAGCCGACGACAGGGGAGCGGATCCCGGTCCCGGAGGCGCTGGAGACCTGGGTGACCTTCGGACTGGCGGGCGAGAGCTTCGCCATCCCGGCCGGCGCGGTCCTCGAAGTCCTGCGGGTCACCACGATCACCCGTGTGCCCCACGCCCCCTACACCGTGCGCGGCATCGTCAACATGCGGGGGCGCGTGCTTCCCGTCGTGGACCTCCGCCTCCGGCTCGGGCTGCCCCGGGCCGAACCGGGTCCCAAGAGCCGCATCATGGTCATGCCGTCCCGGGGTCGGCTGATCGGACTCCTCGTGGACTCGGTGCACGAGGTTACGCGGCTCAGGAAGCGAGCGATCGAGGCGCCGCCTCCGGACGTGATGACGGAGCAGTCGGAATACATCGTGGGCGTTTACCATCTGGGCGCGGACCTGGTCATCCTCCTGGATGTCGAGCGGATCCTCCAGATCCCCGACTCCCTGCAGGCATTGGCCAGGAGCTAGCTGCGCGGAAACGGATGAGCAGCTCGGAGCCGGCGTTCCCCGAGCAGGTGCATAGATCCCTCATGCGGAAGGGAGCGGCGCGTATGTGCAGATCGACCCTGGCGCTGTGGATGTTCGTCCTCCTGGCGATCGGCAGCCCGCTGTACGCCCAGCAGGACCGGCTGTCCATGTACGGCTACTTCGACCTCGAGTTCGAAGCCAGCAACAAGGACGACCGGAATACCCATACGTTCGACCAGCATCACTTCAACGTCATCACGGTGTTCCAGCTCGACGAGAAGTGGCGCGTGTTCGGCGAGATCGAGTGGGAGCACGGGATCAGCCTCGCGCGAGGCGCGGGCGCCGGACAGGTGGCGCTGGAGCGCGCCTGGGTCGAGTATGCGCATACGGACGGCTTCAGGGTGAAGCTCGGCAAGTTCTTGCCGCCCTTCGGGATCTACAACCTGCAGCACGACGCCACACCCACGTTCCTCTCCACCTTCCTGCCCAGCTCGATTTACGGCACGCATCCGAACACCGTGGGGAAGACGCAGCGGCTCTACTCGAAGTTCGGCACCGGCGTGCAGGTCCTCGGCACGCTGTTTCCCGGGACCTGGCAGGGCGACTATTTCGTCTACCTCACGAACGGGAGGGGCCCGGATCCCGACGAGAAGGACAATAACCAGAACAAAGGGATCGGTGGGCGCTTCGTGCTCACCGCGCCCGATGACAGGCTGCGGCTCGGGGTGTCGTACTATCAGGACCGCAATGGCGACGCGCAGAATACGAAGCAGCGATCGCTGGCAGGCGACGTAACCGTCACCCTCCAGGAGTTCGCCGTGGAAGCGGAGGGCTTGCTGCCGAGCGTGGAGCGAGTCGACGCGCGGGGGGTTCCGAACGGTGACTTCCGTACGGGCGTCGGATTCTATGTGCAGGGGAGCTACCGCACCCCGGTCGGCCTCACGCCTTTTGCGCGCTACGACTTCTTCGATCCGGACAACGACTCTTCGCGCGACGCCGAGCAGGATGTGGTCGTCGGCCTGAATTACCGCGCCACCGACCGGGTGTACCTGAAGAGCGAGGTCCACGCCCTGGCGTTCGAGAACCCGCGCCAGCGCAACTACGAGATGTTTGTGGCGTCCATCGCCGTGGCGTTCTGAGCGATTCCAGTCCAGCCAAGATCACGAGTGAGCGTGGCCATGAAATACCGTATCCTGGTTCTCCTGTCGTTGGGACTGTTCGTCGGTCCCGGTCCGGTCGGCGCCCAAGAGCTCTCCGGCCTCCGGGTGATCGCGCACAGGTCGAATCCGGTCTCTTCCCTGAGCCGGGAGGAGCTGTCGCGGATCTTCTTGAAGAAGGTGACGCGCTGGGAGAACGGGCAGCTCGTGCTCCCCGTGGAGCTTCCCGAGAACTCGGCGGTGAGGGAGCGGTTTTCCAGGGCCGTCCACCGACGCTCGGTGGCCGCGGTGGAGGCGTACTGGCAGCAGCGGATCTTCTCCGGGCGGGAGGTGCCTCCACCGGAGCGGACGGCCGACGCGGACGTGGTGGAATATGTGAAGGCGAATCCGAATGCCATCGGGTACGTGTCCGCGGACGCGCCGGTGGACGAGGTGAAGGTGCTGAGGATCACGGAGAGCGGGCCCCCCCCGTCGTCGGACGGGGAGGGATCCCGATGAAGGTGCCAGCGCGTGAGCCTACCTGACGAGAGCGGACCATGTTCCGGAACCTGAAATTCGCGTACAAGATCGGCCTCTTGCCGGCGCTGGCCGGCGTGGCCTTCCTGCTCACGCTGATCGTCACCCTGTACCTGGGCACGCGCAGCGCCAGGGCTCTCTCGCAGATCCAGACGGGCCACTATCCGTCCCTGGAGCTGAGCACGGATCTGGAGGGGATGCTCGTGGCGATCCAGCGCGGGCTGCAGGACGCGGTGGCGGCGCGGGATGTGGAAGCGCTCGCGCAGATGGACACGTTGCAGGACGCGTTCCTGCGGCGGCTGGAGACGGGGCGGGGGAATCCCATCGTGGTGCCCGAGGATCTGGATCGTCTGGCCACCCGCTTCCGGGAATACTATACCCTGGCGCGCGAGACGAGCTCGCGGCTCATCGCTGAGGAGAGGGGGGAAGGGCTGCTTGCGGCCCTGGAGGCGATGCGGACCCGCTACAACACGCTTCACCAGGAACTGGCGGCGAATACGCGGCGGGATCGGGAAGCGATCGCGGGCGCCTTTGCGGACGCGCGCTCCGCACAGGGCACGTCGATGAGCGCCATCGTGGCGATCGCGGTGATCTCGCTCCTCGTCATCATCTCGCTCTCGCTCTCGATCATCCGCGGGGTGATCGCGTCGGTCCAGCAGGTCTCTCTCGGCGTGACGCGGGTGCGGGCGGGCGACTTCACCCAGAAGATCGAGGCGTCGAGCAACGACGAGCTCGGCGAGCTGGCGCGCGAGATGAACGAGATGATGGACAGCATCCGCGATCTGATCCGCAAGATCCTGGATTCCTCGCGCAACGTCGCCAGCGCGGCCGAGCAGGTCTCCGCCTCGTCACAGGAGATGGCGAAGGGCGCGGAACGGCAGTCGTCATCCACGGACGAGACCTCTTCGGCGATGGTGGAGATGGCCAGCCAGATCGACAACATCGCCCACTCGGCGCAGGTGCTGGCCTCGAACGTGGCCGATACGTCGTCCGCGGTGCAGGAGATGGAGGCGTCCAGCCGACAGGTGGCGAGGAACGCGAACAGCCTGCTGGAGTCCGTGGGGGAGACGGCGGCCATCATCAAGGAGATGGCCACGGGGATCAACTCCATCGCGGACAAGGTGCGCGTGGTCGATGAGGTCTCGCGCGTCGCGGCAGGCGCCGTGGACGTGGGCGGGCGCGATCTCTCCAAGATGATCTTCGGGATCGGCGCGTCAGGCCGGGATATCGGCAAGATCGTCAAGATCATCGAGGACATCGCGGACCAGACGAACCTGCTGGCGTTGAATGCCGCCATCGAGGCGGCGCGCGCGGGCGAGGTGGGGAAGGGCTTCTCGGTCGTGGCGGAGGAGATCAAACGGCTGGCCGAGCGGTCCGTGAACTCGACGCGCGAGATCGCAGGCGTGGTGGAGACGGTGCAGAAGGACACGGAGCAGGCCGTGCACCTGACCCAGTCGATCCTGTCTCAGATCTCCGCGTCGGTCACGAAGACGTCGGCGCTGGTGGGCGAGGTCCACGTCGCTAGCCAGGAGCAGAGCCGGGGCGCAGAGTCGGTGCTCAACCACACGATCCGGATGCAGGATATCGTGCGCCAGCTCGCGGCGGCGGCGAACGAGCAATCGGAGACGGCGCACGCCAGCATGGAGGCCGTGGAGTCCATGAGCCGGATGACCCAGCAAGTAGCGGAGGCGACGAGCGAGCAGAAGCGAGGCGGCGACATGGTGGTGAAGGCGGTCGAGGAGATCGCGCATGTGGCCCAGCAGAACGTCTCGGCCATCGAGGAGCTTTCCTCCACCACCGTGAACCTGGCCGGGGAAGCCGAGCGCATGAAGCGGATGTGCGAAGCGTTCCAGGTCTAGCCGCTCGCTGAAGAATCACGGCGGGTCGCGGGCCATGGCCGTTGCGAGCCCACGTCCGGACGAGCTCTCCTTCGAGGGCTGCATCGCGCTGCTGGGCCGGATTCCTGGCCTGGAGCCGGGGGCGCGCGTCGAGGCCATCGAACGGCTGCTGCGCGTGCCGAACCCGGCCGTGCGGGGAGCGGCGCTGCGGGTAGGGGCGGCGTTTCTCTCGGACGATCAGCTTGTGAGCTACCTCCGCAACGAAGCCGACGACGTCCTGCGCAGTGCCGGCCTGGAGATGCTGAAGATCCGGGGGGACCGCAGTTTCGCGCTGGCGGTCAGCCTGTTGCAGGACCGGGACTCGGATGTGGTGTTGCAGGCGCTCCAACTGCTCGATCACCTGAAGAATCCTCGCGGCCTGCAGCCGCTGCGGCGGGCGCTGCAGCACGGTCATCCGAACGTGGTGCAGGCCGCGATCGTGGCGATCGGGCACCTGGGCGACGCCCGTGCGGTGAAGGACCTTCTCGAGTTTCTCACGGCGGACCCCTGGTTGCAGGTTGCGGCCGTCCAGGCGCTGGGAGACGCGCGTTCTCCGGCGGCCGTGCGGCCGCTGGAGCGTCTTCTCTCCGATCCTGTGTTGGCGCCGCTGGCGGCCGAGGCCCTCGGCCGCATCGGCGGTGCCAGGGCCTTCGGCGCGCTATCGCGGGTGTGGCTGCGCTTCGACCACAAGCTCGAGAGCGAGAGTGTGCTCACGCTTCTGGCTCATGTCCTGGAGGGGCTGCCGCGCTTTCCCAAGCCGGTCCTCGGGCTCAGGGCGGCGCTCTCGGTCGAGCTGAGCAGCCCGATTCGCGCTCATCGGATCGCGGCGGCGCGTTCGCTCCTGGCGATGGGTCCGGGCGCCGAGGACCCGCGGGCGCTGGCGGCCGTGGCGGCGGCGGAGCCGGACCCCGCGAGCCTGCCCGTGTGCCTGGCGCGGCGGAAGGATCTCATCCGCTATCTGCTGACGCAGCGGGGGGTGCTGGCAGGGTGGGGATTCCTGCTGGCGGCTCGCTGTCCGAAGGCAGTGCCGATCCGAACGCTGGCCCGCGCCCTGGGGGAAGCGGAGGATCCGGAGCTCTTCGGGCCCGTGATGCAGGCGCTCTCCCGGCTGCGGGACCCCCTCCTCGGCCCGCCCGTGCTGGACTACTACCTTCGCCTCTCCGCGGAGGCGCGGACCTCATTGGCCAGGCTCTTGCGCCGTCACCGACATGCGCTGCGCAGCGCGCTGCGCAACCGGCGGGATGTGGATGCCGAGGTCCGGCTCGTGCTCTCGGCGCTCCTCGGCGCTCCGGCCCGGGAGGTGGTGGCGGCGCTCTCGCGTCTGTCCGACCAGAACCGGGCGGTGGTGATCTCCCAGCTTTCGCACAGCCGGGCCATCATGCGGCGACTGCCGTGGCGGGAGTGGCTGGCGCGTGAGCCCGCGCGCTATGGGCGCCTGGCCGCGCAGGTGGCGGTGAACGTCGGGCTGCGAGAACTGACTCCGTTCCTGCGGGCCCTCGCCGAGCGCGAGCCGACGCCGGAGCTCCTGCGGGCGCTGGGGGAACTGGGCGATCCCGAGAGTGTTCCGGTGCTGGTCTCAGTCCTGGGCCGTCGGGATCCCGCGCTCTTGCCGTATGTGCTCACGGGCTTGGGGCGGATCGGTGGCGCCGAGGCGCGCAGGGCCCTGCGCGAGGCGGCCGCGTCGCTGGAGGCGCGCGACGCGCGGATCGCGTACCGGGCGCTCTCGTCGTGCGCCACTGCTGACGATCTTCCTTTCTTCCGGCAGGTGAGCGGCCACTCGGACTGGTACGTCCGCCTGGCCTGCGCGGAGGTGCTGGGCCGCGTCGGGCGGCCGGGCGACCGCGCCGTGCTCCTGCAGCTCGCGGCGGATCCGAATCCCACGGTGGCCCATGAGGCGCGCGCCTTTCTCGGGCGCTGACCGACCGTGGCGTCCACCTCGCAGCCGATCCGGCTGACCCAAGAGGAGTATCAGCTTCTGAACGAGCTGATCTCCGAGACCTACGGGCTCCATTTCCCCCCGGCGAAGAAAGAGATGCTCGAGGCGCGCCTGAGGCCTCGGCTGGAAGCGCTGCGGCTGCGCCGGTTCATGGACTACTACCTCCTGCTCCGCTCGGATCCCGACCGGGAGATGCGGGAGCTGGCCACGCGGGTGACGAACAACGAGACGTACTTCTTTCGGGAGACGTACCAGTTCGGTGCCCTCTTCAGCGAGGCGATCCGGGAGCTTCGCCGGTCAGGCGTCGAGGCCGGCAGGCTCCAGATCCTCTGCGCCGGATGCTCGTCGGGGGAGGAGGCGTACACGCTGAACATCTATGCGAAGGAGGACCGTTTCCGCTCGTACAGCGACTGCCTCGACATCCACGCCATCGACATCGACGCCGTCCGGCTGGAGATGGCCCGGAGAGCGGAGTACGGGCCGAATGCGCTGCGGGCGGTGAATGAAGAGCAGATCCGCCGCTACTTCGTTGAGACGGGGCCGGGCCGGTACCAGCTCATGGCGGGCTATCGGCGGGACGTTTCCTTCGCGTTCGGCAACATCATGGACTGCTCGTCCTACCGGCGGGCGACGCCGTACGATGTGGTGTTCTGCCGCAACGTGCTCATCTACTTCTCCGAGGCCACGCTCTTCCAGGCGATCCGGAACTTCGCGCAGGTGCTGCGGCCACGTGGGCTTCTCCTGCTGGGGCACTCCGAATCGATCATCGGCCTCTCGAATGAATTCGAGACCGTGCGCGTCGGGAATTGCATCGCCTACCGTCGGGTCGGGCGGTGAAGCGCATTCGACTGGCGGTGGCGGACAACTCGCTGTTCATCCGCGAGGCCGTCGCCCGCATGCTTTCCCGCGAACCCCGCATCGAGCTGGTGGGGCTGGCGGCCACGGCGGAGGAACTGCTGGCGAACCTGGAGCGGTGGCGGCCGGACGTGATCACGCTGGAGCTCTCCATGCCGGGCATGGGGGGGCTGGCCGCGCTGGATCAGATCATGGCGACGCGGCCGACGCCGGTCATCGTGTTCTCCACGCACTCGGGAACAGATGCGCCCCTCGCGCTCGACGCGCTGGATCGGGGCGCGGTCGACTTCGTCGACAAGCAGGCATACTCGCGCGTGGATTTTCAGGCGCTGCGGCCCGTGCTGATCGAGAAGATCCTGGCGGCTGCGCAGGCGACGCCGCGGGCGGTCGCGGGGCCGCAGTCCGGCGACGAGGCCGGCGGCGGCTGGGAGGCGGACGCGCGCGGAGGGCCCGGGCGAGCGACGGGGCCCGGCTGTCACGAGATCGTGCTCATCGGTGCGTCCACGGGCGGTCCGCCGGCGATCGAATGGGTGCTGCGCGAGCTGGGCCGGGAAGTGCCCGTCCCCGTGGCTGTGGTCCAGCATATGCCCGAGGGCTTCACGCGAGCCTTCGCGGATCGGCTCGCCAAGAACCTGCTGCTCGATGTTCGGGAGGCGTCTCACGGCGAGACGCTGCGTCCGGCCACGGTGCGCGTGGGGCCCGCCGGGATGCACCTCCGCATCGAGACGCGCCGTGAGGGCATGGTCAGCGTGCTCACGCGCTCGCCATCGCGAGAGCTGCACCGGCCGTCTGTGGATATCCTGTTCGCATCGGCCGCCGAGTCGGTGGGGGCGGGGACGCTAGCCGTGCTCCTGACCGGCATGGGACGAGACGGCGCTCAGGGAATGGCGCGGCTGGTCGCGGCGGGCGCCTACACGATCGCCCAGGATAAGAGCTCTTCGGTGGTATACGGGATGCCGAGGGCAGCGGTCGAGCTGAACGCGGCGCGCGAGGTGTTGCCGCTTCCGCTCATCGGGCACCGCGTCCGGCAGTTGCTGGAGGGAGTGGGCCGGGGATAGGTGCTGCCGGTTCAACCGGTTCGATCGGTGAGCGGCGGCTCCTGCTCCGATGGGGTCGCGAGCTCGATCCAGAAGCGGCTGCCGCGGCCGGGCTTCGATTCCACGCCCGCGCTGCCGCCCATGCGCTCCACCCCCTTTTGCACGATTGCCAGTCCGACGCCGGTGCCCGGATAGGCCTCTACCGGGTTGAGGCGCTCGAAGACCCGGAAGATGCGCTGACGGTGCTCGGGTGCGATCCCGATGCCGTTGTCCTCCACCCAGAGGCGCACCCGGCCGCCGACGCGCTCGCCGTACACCCGCACCTCTGGCGTCCGGTCAGGTGGCACGAACTTCACGGCGTTCGACAGGAGGTTCTCGAGCACCTGCACGAGGATCGCCTGGTCGCCGATGACTCTCGGCAGCGGGCCGTTGGCCCTGACCTGCGCGTTCCGCTCGGACAGCGCACCGGCCAGGTGCTGGAGCGCGTCCGAGACCGCGGCGTCGGCGTCGATGACGCGGAGGTCGGCGCCGGCGCGGCCCACTTGGCCGTAGGCCAGAAGGTCGTTGATGAGCGTGTCCATGCGCTCGGCCGCCGCCACGATGCGCCGGAGGTAGTCGCGCCCCCGTTCCCCCAGTTGCCCGGCGGAGCTTTCCGAGAGATGGGTCGCAAATCCATGGATGGTGAGGAGCGGAGTCCGCAGGTCGTGGGAGACGGAATAGGTGAACGTCTCCAGCTCGCTCAGCGCCTCCTGCATCTGCTCCGTGCGCTCCTCCAGGAGCCGGGCCACGCGTTTCCGCTCCGTGATGTCGCGGAGCACGAAGCACAGGACCTCGCGGCCGCCGTACGAGATGAGGTCGGCGGCCGCCTCGATCTCCGTCAGCGAGCCGTCGCGACGCCGGAGCTGCTTCTCGCCGGCAAAATGCCCCTGGGCTTCCCGGATACGCGCGATGTCCCGATCGATCGTGTCCCGGGACTCGGGCACGAGATCGTAGAGCGTGCGCTCCCGGAGCTCGTCCACGTCGTAGCCCGCGAGCCTGCGAAACGCCGGGTTCCCCTCCAGGACCCGCAGGCTGGCCGCGTCAATGAGGATTACGCCTTCCGAGGTTTCGTCGACGACGACCCGGTATCGGTCCTGGCTTTCGCGCAGTTCCGTGGTGGCGCGGCGCCACTGCTCGAGCTGGGCCTGGAGCCGCACTCCCAGGTCGCGCAGCAGTCCGAAGACGGCGCCGACCACCAGGACCAGAGCCGGGCCTTCCAGCGCTCTGGGATCCAGGAACGGCCTGAGTCCGGGCTCGCCCACCAGGCCGAGAAGCGCGGCGTTAAGTGGGAGACTGAGGATGCCAGCCAGCAGCCCGCCCCACGAGCCCAGCAGCCAGGCGATCACCACCACCGGGATGAGCACGAGCGCAGAGGCTGCGCTCCCGGCCGCGCCGTAGAGCGGGACGAACGCCAGGGCGTATGCCGCGAAAGCGCTTCCCGCCAGCAGTATGCGGATGCGGGGGGAGAGCGAGGACGCGGGCATGCGAGGGATCGTTTCGACCTCCGTCTCCGTTTTCAGCTCCCACCTTGCCAGGTTCGCGGCCGGCGCCGGCTTCGCTCCACGCGGCCGCGGCGACGCCTTAACCCAAGGCCTCCGCACCCTCCTCTGACGTCTCGGCCCCGCCGTGCAGCCAGGCGCGCGCCAGGGAAGTGAGGACCGCCACCAGATCGGTGAAGCGCGCGGGCTTCACCACATAACCGTCGACGTTCAGAGCCCGCGCGCGCTCCATATCCTTCGGCTCCGATGACGACGTGAGCACCACCACCGGCACCGACTCGAAGCCGCCTTCACGGCGCAGCCACTCGAGCACCTCGAAACCGGATCGCACAGGGAGGCTCAGATCCAGCAGCACGAGAGCCGGCAGAGGATTGCTCGCCTCCACTTCCGCCGCGCCCGCTCGAAGATACGCGATGGCCGCCTCACCGTCCCCCACCACGTGCAGGGGGCTGCCGATGCGCGCGTCCCTGAGCGCCAGACGCACCAGGAGCGCATAGTCCGCGTTGTCCTCCACCAGCAGGACCGGACCCAGCTTCGCGCTGCCTGCCGCCATTGCTTCGCCTCTCAAGGCAGTCCGAAGGCGAGCGGTGCACAATTGGAGGCGCCGCGTTCACTCGGAGCGGGCACGTGCTCCCAACAGCCGCACCCCCCGCCACCCGCGCACCGCAGCGCAACGCATGGACACAAATATACCGTCCCCTTCGACGGGGGCGGCTCGTGAGGAGAGAACGCTCGAAGGCGGGGCGCACACCAAAACGCCCCTGAAGCCCGCGCCTCAGTCCGCCCGGAAGACCTGACGCGGAACCGCACCGGACCACTACACGGGCTTCACGGCTCCCTGTTAGATAGTGCAGCCCGCCGGTTAGCGCAAGGTCCTTTCTGGTCTTACCCGCCTCACCCGCCTCGCCCCGTCACGCCATCAAGAGGCCGTGGGAAGCAAGCCTACGTTCTGGCGAATAATAACGGATTGCCGTCTGCGCCCACGTCCTGCATCTTAACAGCTCGCTGAAGAACAGCGACCCGTTGGAAGGGACGTGGCGCCTGGCCGCGGGCGGAGGAGGCGGTGGCCGCACGCAGCCCTATGGAGGACCACGGATGGGAAGGGCCATCGGAGCTCTACGAGCAGATCCGCATTTCTTGGACGAATAGGCGGTGGGGGGCGGGGCGAGGGTCACGAGGGACGGCGCCCGGTAGGCAGCGCGAACCCGCGGCGCAGAGACCGAAAGGAGTGGCACAGATGGAGCGCAAAGCGGTTGTCGCGGGCCTGTTGATCGCCGCGATCGCGGCGTGCGGCCAGCAGGCGGCCGAGCAGCAGGAAACCGGGGGCTCCGCCCCGGAGGCCATGCCGGCTGCGGCTCCCACCCGGGGAAGCACAGAGTGGAAGATCCAGAACGCGCTGGCCGCGGCGCCGGCGGAAATCGCGGCTGGGGCGACCGTCATGGACTGGCCGGCCACCGAGGGCGGCGAGCCGATGCAGCTTCAGGCCGGCACGAACGGCTGGACGTGCTTTCCCACCACCCCCCAGACTCTGGCGGCGGCGTCCGACGACGACCCCATGTGCCTGGACTCGGTATGGGCGGCGTTCGGCGGGGCCTGGGCCGCCAGGAAGCCCCCGCAGGTCACTCAGCTCGGGCTCGGCTACATGCTGCAGGGCGACGCGGGCGGCAGCGGCACCGATCCGTTCGCCGCGGGCCCGACGGCGGACAACCAATGGGTGCGTTCCGGGCCGCACGTCATGATTGTGGTGCCGGATACCAGGATCCTGGACGCGCTCCCGGGGGAGCCGAGCGGCGGCGGGCCCTGGGTCATGTGGAAGGGCACCCGCTGGGCGCATGTGATGATGCCGGTCGCCCGCTGACGACGGCGAGCTGAGAACTCGGAGCGAGGGTCGAGGCCCTGGGCGGTGCGCGGCGGTGCCGCGGTCCGGACAGCGAAAGTGGAGTGGGCCGCGAATCACCGCCCGGGGCCCGCCCTTGCGGTAGTGGGTGCGGCGGTGTGGGAGCCCACGGGAAGCTCCCGCCCGGCGCCGTGCGCCCTCCAACCTTGCCGGGGCGCGATCCCGGTGCAATTGCCTTCCGCGGTCGTTCCACGCGTTGAGCCGCATCTCCGGGCCAGCGTCAAGTAGCCTGTAAGGCGTACCGGGAGGCAAGCCTCGGCGCAGGTGTCCCCCTGCTGGAAACTGGCCGTGTCGGTATCTTGGCGCCATGCGCGCGATCGCGTTCAGCGTCTCGATCCCACGCTATCTCGTGGGCCGGACCTTCCGTCGCATCAGCGATCGGGCGGTGTTCGGGCGGGTAAGCGGCGTCCGGCTGGCGGAGGTCCCTGACCCCCCGCTCCCGGGGCCGCACTGGGTGCGGCTCGAGGTGATGCTCTCAGGTATTTGTGGGAGCGACATCGGCAACCTCACGTTCCGGGCGAGCCCGGCCATGGAGCCGTTCGCATCCTTCCCTGCGGTGCTGGGCCACGAGATCCTGGGTCGCGTCGTCGAGGTGGGCGCGGCGGTGTCCCGTGTGCGCCCGGGGCAGCGCGTGGTCGTGGATCCCGTGATATCGTGTGCGGTGCGCGGGTATGACGGAGCGGCATGGTGCCGATCGTGTCGGGGCGGGCTGCCGGCGACCTGCGAGCGTGCAGGCGAGGAGGGTCCACTCGTGGTGGACGGCCGACCGCTCGCCCGGGGGCTCACCATCGGCTACCACCGCGATCTGCCCGGCGGGTGGAGCGAGGGCATGATCGCGCACGAAAGCCAACTTTATCCCGTGGCCGACGAGCTGGATGCCCGGGCGGCCGCGCTCATCGAGCCGTTGTCGATCGGCGTGCACGGGGCGCTGCGGTTGGGCCCGGCCGCGGACGACCCGGTGCTCGTCATCGGCAGCGGGCCGATCGCCCTGGGGACCATCTGGGCGCTGCGCGCCACCGGGTTCGAGGGCCTGCTCATCGCCCAGACGAAGCGCAGGCACGAGGCGGAGCTGGCGGCGGTATTCGGTGCGACGCAAGTCGTGGCACCGGGCGACCCCGCGCGAGAGGCGCTCATCGGCACGGGTGCGTCCGCATACCTGCCGCTCGTGGGCCCGGAGGTCTACGCGGGCGGTGGCTTCACGCTCATCTTCGACTGCGTGGGCAGTGCCGTCAGCCTGGACCAGGCGCTGCGGTTTGCGGCGGCGCGCGGCCGAATTGTCGTCCTCGGCTGCGCCGGCCGGCTCCGCAACCTGGACCTCACGTTTCTGTGGGCGCGGGAGCTGGAGGTGCGGGGCGTCCTCTGCTACGGGCGGGAGTCGTGGCGGGGGATGGCTCTCCACACGTTCGAGGTCACGCATCAGCTCCTGTGCGAGACGGCGGCGCCGGTGGCCCGCATGGTCACGGAGATCTTCCCCCTCGAGCACTACCGTGACGCACTGTCCGCCGCCGCGCACCACGGGCGCAGCGGCGCCGTCAAGGTACTGTTGGCTCCCCGATAGCGTGGTTCTGCCGCCGTCGGGAAGAACGCGGCGAACTGGGGCCTGCCCCGTCGCGGAACGCGCGACCCCCGCGTAAGTTTCGGTCGCGCGGTTCGGCTGGCGCTTTGCGGCTCGGAGGAAGTCGTTGCCCATGAGTAGGCGGACCCGCTCCGGGCTCCCGCGGCTTCGCGGCGCGGTGACGGCTGTCCTGGCGGCGGCCGTGGCCGGGTGCGCGGTGAACCCTGCCACCGGTGAGCGGCAGCTCAGCCTGATCGGCGAGGGTCGGGAGATCGAGATGGGCCGGGAGTACGACCGGGGCGTCGTCTCATCACTCGGTCTCTATCCGGACTCGGTGCTTCAGGAGCATGTGGCGGCGCTGGGTCGACGGCTGGCCATGCTCTCGGAGCGGCCGAGCCTGCCGTGGGCGTTCCGCGTTGTGGATGATCCGGTCGTCAACGCGTTCGCGCTGCCCGGCGGGTTCATCTACATCACGCGCGGGATCCTGGCGCACTTCGGGTCCGAGGCGCAACTCGCGGCGGTTCTCGGCCATGAGATCGGGCACGTGACAGCGCGGCACTCCGTGTCCCAGATGAGCAAGCAGCAGCTCGCGCAGCTCGGGCTCGGCGTGGGAGCGATCCTGGCGCCGGAAGTGGCGGGATACGCGGACGTGGCCCAGGCCGCCCTGGGCGTGCTGTTCCTCAAGTTCAGCCGGGACGACGAGCGGCAGGCGGACGATCTCGGGCTCCGTTACATGCGGCGGGCGAGCTACGACCCGCGCGAGATGATCAGCGTATTCACCATGCTGGATCGGGTGAGTGCGCCCTCGGGTCGGACGCCCGACTGGTTGTCCACGCACCCGAACCCGGAGAACCGGCGGGAGCGCATTGAGCAACGCGTTACGGGCGAGCCGCCTGGGCCAGCCGATACGATCGTGAACCGCGATGCCTATCTCGCGCGCCTCGACGGGCTCGTCTACGGCGAGAACCCGCGCGAGGGCTTCTTCCGGGGGAGCGAGTTCCTCCATCCCGAATTGCGCTTCCGACTCACGTTTCCGGAGGGTTGGAGCGGCAGCAACCAGAAGCAGGCGGTGGTCGCCGTGGCCCCCGGGAAGGATGCGATCATGCAGCTCTCTCTGGCAGAGGAGACGACGCCGGCGGCGGCTGCGCGGCGGTTCTTCGCGCAGGAGGGCGTGGCCGACGTGGGATGGTCCGCGGGCGAGATCAACGGGTTGCCCGCGGCCGCCGGCAGCTTTGCCGCGGTAGGCGAGGGCGGCAGGATCCTCGGCAGCGTGGCGTTCGTCGCCTACGCAGCGGCGGTCTACCGGCTCCTCGGCTATGCGGGCGAGGCTCAGTGGCGCGCACACCAGGGCGCGGCCGACCGCGCAATCCGGAGCTTTCGGCCGCTCACGGATCCGGCGGCCCTGGGCGTGCAGCCGTGGCGCATGCGCGTCGTGCGCATCGACCGCTCGATGACCGTGCGCGAGTTCGCCGAGCGATATCCCGGGCCGGTGACCGCAGACGTCCTGGCCCAGCTCAACAACGTCGCGGCGAATGCACGGCTCGAGCCTGGCGTCCTGATGAAGCGCGTCGAGGGGCAGCGCCTGCCGTAGCTGCCGGGGCCTCATATCCCGGAGGAGCATACCATGGAAGCATGCGACTCGCGTCTCCTGCCCGGCGGACGGCTCCGTGCGTCGGGGCGCGTCGCGGCTCGCGCCGCCCTCCTCGCGGCGGTCGCAGCGCTGGCCTCCGCGTGTGCCCCGCCTGCGTCCCAGGAACAGGCGGGCGGCGCGGGGGCCGCCTACGACCTCTTGATTCGCGGCGGAACCGTGGTGGACGGCACGGGCGAAGCGGCCTACCGGGCTGACGTCGCGATTCAGGGCGACCGCATCGTGCGGGTGGATCGCAGCGGGATCCCGGCGGACGATGCGGCGGAGGTGCTGGAGGCGGAGGGGCTCATCGTCGCGCCAGGTTTCTTCGACAATCATGCTCATATCGCGACGAACATCCACGAGTACCCGCTGGCCGAGAATTTCATCCGCCAGGGAATTACGACCATCCTGGCGACCCTCCATGGCGGCGAGCAGCCGTATCCGCTGCGTGACTACATCGCGTCCCTCCAGGTCGCGCCCAACGTGGGCTTCTTCGCGGGCCACAGCTTCGCGCGCCAGCGCGTGATCGGGCTCGACAACCGCGATCCCACCCCCGGGGAGCTGGAGGAGATGAAGCGGCTCGTCGAGGAGACGATGAAGGACGGCGCCCTCGGCCTCTCGACCGGGCTCGTCTACGTGCCGGCGAACTACGCGAAGACCGAGGAGGTCATCGAGCTCGCAAGGGTGGCGGCACGCTATGGGGGGATCTACGTCTCCCACATGCGCGACGAGGCGACTGGCCTGCTCGGGTCCGTGGCCGAGCTCATCCGCATCGCGCGGGAGGCGGGCATCCCCGCCCAGATCAACCACCACAAGGCGGTGGGCCTCACTCAGTGGGGATGGAGCGCGCAGACGATCGCCATGGTCGACTCGGCGCGCACGGCGGGACTCGACATCAAGCACGACCTCTACCCTTACACGGCGTCCAGCACCGGCTCCGGCGTGCTCTTCCCCCAGTGGGCGCTCGCTGGCGGCCCGGACTCCGTGGCGAAGCGGCTGAATGATCCGGAGCTACGTCCGCGCATCGAGGCGGAGATGAAGGACATCTTCATGCACGAGCGGGCGGGGAACGACCTCTCGCGCGTCCAGTTCCGCACGGTGCGGTCCGATCCGCACTACGACGGCAAGACGCTGGCCGACCTGGCCCGCGACCGCGGGCTGCCCCTGACGCTGGAGTCCGGGATCGCGCTGGTCATCGAGCTCGAGCTCAAAGGCGGGTTCAGCGCCATCTACCACAGCATGAACGAGGACGACGTGATCCGTATCATGCGCCACCCGTACGCCATGTTCGAGACGGACGGCGATCCGCTGGGCCACGGGATCGGCTACCCTCATCCCCGCAGCTACGGTGCGTTCGCCCGCGTGCTCGGCCGCTACGTGCGCGAGCTGAGTGTGATTCCGCTGGAGGAGGCGATCCGCAAGATGACCTCTCTGGCCGCGGACCAGATTGGGCAGCCGGAGCGCGGCCGGATCCGCGAGGGGATGTTCGCGGACATCACGGTCTTCGACCCGGCACGGATCCAGGATCGCGCGACCTTCACGGATCCGCACCAGTACAGCGTCGGCGTGCATCATGTGATCGTGAATGGCGCGCCGGTGATGCGGGGCGGCGCCCTCATGGGTGCGAAGCCCGGACGCGTGCTCCAGGGGCCGGCGCGCCCCGCCTTGGCGTCCGCCGGCTGATCCGCCTGGCGCTCCGCGGCGGCGCGGCTCGCGGCGCGGTGAGCCGTGAAGGTACCACCATGGCCCCGGCCTCGGCCGCCGCGCGCGGCGGGGGCGAACCAGGACGGGAGGGATGGCGATGGCGGTGAGCGTGTCCACACAGGCGCGGCGTTCCGCGGAGACGACCCCGATCCCGAACTACGTCGGCGGAGAGTGGGTGCGCGCGTTCTATGGGGATCTGAAGGCGCAGGGCAGGGACGCGATCGAGTTCTACACGGACAAGCGGGTGGTGATCTCCCGCTGGTGAGCGGGGAAACGAACTTCGCGGCGGACTCAGCGGGTGGCGGTCCGCCTTGCCGGTACGTTCTTGTAGACTTTCCCGCCTTTCATCACGAAGACGACGCGTCCCACCGCCGTAGGATCCTCTAGCGGGTCGCCGTCCAGCGCGATGATGTCCGCTTCCATCCCCGCCGCGATGGCGCCGATGCGATCCGCGAGGCCCAGGGACGCCGCCGCCAGTGAGGTCGCCGAGACGATCGCCTTCATGGGCTGCTGCCCGCCCTTCTGCATGCGATACACGAGTTCCTGGTAGTTGCGGCCGTGGGCGCCGGCGACCCCGTCCGTGCCGAACACCACCTTGAGCCCCGGCACCGTGAGGGCCTGCTTGAACACATTGAGCGCGAGGGGCATGGCGCGCTCCATGTGAGCGAAGCCCTCCTCCGTGTAATTGCCCACACCCAGAAACTGCGCCTTGTGCTCGAAGTAGTTGCGGAAGACGAGATCGAGGTTCGGATCGAAGTACATCCCGTGCCGGCCCATGACCTCGAGCGTTTGCCGGTCGAGGAGCGCCCCGTGCTCGATGGTCGTACAGCCGGCCTCCGCTGAGCGGCGGGCGCTCTCGGGGCCGTGGGCGTGCACGACCGAGCGCAGTCCCTGCGCCTTCGCTTCGCCGCATGCCGCCTGAACCTGTTCCGGGCTCATCGTAGGCGCACCGCCGTCCCGGATGCTGGCCGATGCGAAGATCTTGATGACGTCGGCGCCGGCGCGCGCCAGCTCCCGCACGACCTGGCGGATCGAGTCCGGCGAGCCCGTGCTTTCGTTGATGGACCGGAGCGAAGTCACGATGCGCGGGCCGGGGATGGCCCCGCGGGCGATCCAGTCCCTGAGGTCGGCGTCTTCCGGCGCGCCCAGGCTCTGCACCGTCGTCACGCCGCTCATGAGCGTGATGTAGGCGTTCTCCACGCCGTACAGCATGATCTGCTGCGGCGTCTCGTTCGCCTCGCGCCGGTGGGTCTTCCCGTCGCGGTCGAAGTGCCACCCGATGTGCACGTGCGTATCGATGAGCCCGGGTAGCACGGTGAGGCCGGAGAGCTCGTAGGTCACGTCGCCACGGCCACCCGGCGGAGCCGTGATCTCGGCGATCCGCCCGTGCCGGATCACGATGGCCCGGTCCGCGAGCGTCCCGCCCTTCCCGTCCAGGATTCGCGCGGCCCGAAGCACGATGCTCTGAGACTGCGGCTGCTGTGCCCGCAGCGTGGGCGCGAGCGCCAGGGTGAGCAGGAGTGCGGTTCGCAGCGCTCTCATGAAGTTCCCTCGCGAATCGGCGTGCCGGCAGTGGCGCGCGAGATCTTCGTTCGTTTCGCGCGCCCGGTCGCCCCCCGTATATGCGCCGGCGACCGGTCCCGGCGCAATCCCCGGAGCCTCGGCCCTGAGGGTAGTTCTTCAGCGAGCTGCTATCCGCGTGGTGGGGCAGCGGGGTGGTGCGGTTGCGTGTCGCCCCGGCCGTCCGGTAGACTTTCCGACCCGACCGCTGGCAAGCGGGCGAACCCGGACGCGAGGCGACGTTGTGGCAAATGGGCCAGCGGCTCCGCTCTCGCGTGCAGGGTGAACCGCAGGTCGCGAGGTAAGGACGAGGAGGGAAGAATCCGATGCTGAAGACGATGCTCTGGCTGGGATCGTTCGCTGCTGCTGCGGCGGTGCCCCTTCACGCGCAGGGCGCCGGCCGCAACTGGCCCGTCTACGGGGGCGACCCCGGCGGCACGAAGTACTCCACGCTGACGCAGATCAACCGCGAGAACGTGAAGCAGCTCGAGGTGGCGTGGACGTGGGAGCCGAAGGAGAAGCGGATCCCCGGGCCTCGCCGGCCGATCCCGGGGCAGGACGTGCGGCCGGGCAGCTTCGAGGTGACCCCCCTGGTCATCAACGACACCATGTACCTCGTCACCCCGTACAACCGTGTGTTTGCCCTCGACGCGCGCACGGGGAAGGAACTCTGGAGCTACGATCCCCGGGCCTACGAGTGGGGCCAGGTCCCGAACGGGACCGGGTACGTGCACCGGGGCGTGGCGGTCTGGACGGGGACGAACGAGCGCACGGGCGGGCCCGAGCGCCGGATCTTCCTGAACAGTCGGTGGCGGCTCATCGCGCTGGACGCCGCCACGGGCAAACCCATTCCGAGCTTCGGTGATCAGGGCGAGGTGGATCTCACGGAGAGCCTCACGTGGCACACGCTCCGCCTCCATTACACCCAGACCTCGCCTCCGGTGGTCTACAAGGATCTGGTGATCGTGGGGAACGGGGTGTGGGACGGGTTCGTCTACCGCAACGATCCTCCCGGAACCATGCAGGCGTTCGACGTGCGGACGGGGAAGTTCGCCTGGAAGTTCAACCTGATTCCCCAGGACGGCGAGTACGGGACGGAGACGTGGGAGGACGAATCGTGGCGCTATTGGGGCCACTCGAACGTCTGGGCGCCGTTTACGCTGGACGAGCAGCGCGGCCGCCTCTACCTCCCTGTCGGGATGCCGAGCAGCGACTACTACGGCGGCCATCGCAAGGGCGACAATCTCTTCGCGGAGAGCCTGCTCTGTCTCGACGCGGCTACGGGGAGGCGGGTCTGGCACTTCCAGCTCGTACACCACGGCCTCTGGGACTACGATGGCGCTGCGGGGCCGCCAGCCCTGCTGACGATCCGGGTGAACGGAAAGACCATCGACGCGGTCGCCGCCACCGGGAAGACCGGCATGCTGTACGTGTTCGACCGGGTGACCGGGCAGCCGGTGTGGCCGATCGAGGAGCGGCCGGTGCCGCAGAGCGACGTACCGGGCGAGCGGACGTCACCGACGCAGCCGTTCCCGACGAGACCCAAGCCGTACGTGCGACTGGGGTTCACCGAGAACGATGTCATCGACTTCACGCCCGAGCTGAAGGCGCAGGCCCTCGAGCTCATCAAGCCGTACCGCTACGGGGCGCCGTTCATGCCGCCGTCGCTCCAGGGGTCCATCTCGCTTCCGGGCATCATCGGCGGCGCGAACTGGGGCGGCCCGGCGGCGGACCCGGAGACGGGGATCTTGTACGTGAAGGCCTCGAATTCGGCCAACCTCCTCAGGCTGGAGAAGGCGGATCCCGCGCTGGCGGAGTCGGACTACGAGGTGGATCGGCGCACTCGCGACATCCGGCTGCCGAACGGGCTGCCGATCCTGAAGCCGCCGTACGGCACGCTGACGGCCATCGACCTGAACACCGGCGAGCACCTCTGGCAGGTGCCCGTGGGCGATATGCCGAACGTGCGGTATCACCCGGCGCTCCAGGGAGTCGAGCTCCCCGAGAAGCTGGGGGCCGTGGGGGTGAACGGGCCCGTCGTCACGAAGGGCGGCCTCGTGATCCTGAGCGGCGGCTCCATGAGCCTCAACGGGTTCGACAAGAAGACGGGCGCGCTGCTCTGGGAGTTCGATCTCGGCGACCGCTCGAACGCGAACCCCATGACCTACGAGACGAGCGACGGCCGGCAGTTCGTCGTGATCGCGGCGGGCGCCGGCGAGTCGGCGAAGCTCTGGGTGTTCTCGCTTCCTCCCGCACCCACGCGGAGGTAACCATGGGCCGTGAAAGCCGCCGAACGTTCCTCAAACAGTCCGCCTCCGCCCTCACCGCAGTCGCCCTGACGCGCTGTGCGCCCGAGGAGGTGGCGCAGGCGCGGGCGTCGCTGGATCCGGAGATGTTGCGCGCCGTGGGTCGCGCCGTGCTCCCGTCCGAGCTGGGGGCGGACGGGATCGAGCGGGCGGTAACGGCGTTCGAGCGCTGGCTCGCCGAGTACGAGCCGGTGGCCGAGGCCGATCACGATTACGGCGGCTCCGAGATCGAATACACGCCTCCGGATCCCGCCCCCGGCTGGGCGGCCCAGCTCGAGGCGCTGGACCTGGAAGCGCAGCGGCGCCACGAGAAGCGGTTCCTGGAGCTGTCACCGGAGCAGCAGCGGGACCTGATCCGGCGCCAGCTCGAGCGCGACCCGCCCGGGCGCCTCGGGAACGCCATGGACGCGCGCCACGTGGCCGTGGCGCTCATGGCGCACTACTACGCGTCGCCCGAGGCGACGGACCGGTGTTACGGCGCGCAGGTCGGGCCGCTCACCTGTCGCGACCTGGGCCGCGCGCCCGAGGAGCCGGCGCCGCTCGCGCTGGGGGACTGACGCGATGGCCCGCGTGATCGAGAGCGACCTCTGCATCATCGGCGCCGGGATCACGGCGGCGATGGTCGCGGAGAAGCTCGCGGAGGAACGCGAAGCGCGCATCGTGGTGGTCGAGGGTGGCAGCCGGACCGCGCCGCTGGCCGACCGCTTCGGGCGACGCGAGCGCCACATCGCCTACAACGAGAACCCGTGGCCGGACGACCACATCCCGACCCAGAGCGCGCAAGGGATCATCTCGCGCTCTATGGTCGTGGGCGGGCTCGCCATGCACTGGGGCGGAACTTGCCCGCGCTTCACGCCCGAGGACCTGCGGGTGAAGTCGCTGTACGGCGCGGGCGACGACTGGGCCCTCGACTACGACGAGCTTGAGCCATACTACCAGGACGCGGAGGAGCGCATCGGCGTGGCGGGCGAGCAGGGGCCGCCGGAGCTGGACCTGCGCTCGAAGCCCTATCCCATGCCGCCCGCCCCGCTCTCCTACAGCCTGCTGCGGCTTAAAGAGTGGGGGGAGCGCTCCGGGATCCCGTTCTGGACGAACCCGGTCGCGAAGGCCACGGTGGCGTATCGCGGCCGCAGCGTCTGCGCCCGCTGCGACACGTGCAACATCTGCCCCACGGGAGCCAAGTACTCGCCGGACTTCACGTTCAACCGCCTTCTCGAGGAGAAGCGGATCGAGCTTGTGACCCGCACGCTGGTGCGGCGGCTGGTTCTTGCGCAGGGCTCCGACCGGGTCGAGTACGCGGAGGCCGTGGACCGGGACCGGCCCGAGGAACCCGTACAGCTCCGGGCCAGGGTCTTCGTGGTGGCCGCCGGCTACGCCTGGAGCCCGTACCTGCTACTGATCTCCGCCAACGAGCGTTTCCCCGACGGCCTCGCGAACCGCTCCGGCCTCGTGGGCAAGTACATGTGCGGCCACCGGGGCGTAAACACCACGGTCGAGGTCCCCATGAAGCTCTACCCGGGGATGTACGCGAGCCACAGCCTGCTGTCCAAGCGGTTCCAGCGGCCGGGCAAACTCGATCGTTACGTGCGCCACGACCTGAGGATCTGGGAATCCAGCGCCGGCCGGGAGCCGCGGATCGTCGGCGATGGCGGCCAGGTCCTCCTGGGCGATGAGGTCATGGCGGACTGGCGCCTGCGCACCGAGCGCGGTGCCGCGCGCCTCCGCGCGTACTACGACGTACTGCCCGCGCGCGGGAGCCAGCTCACGTTGGACCCCTCGCTCCGCAACCGCTGGGGCGATCCGCTCCCGCGCATCGAGGTCCGGGACAGCCAGGCGTCACGGGCGCTACGGGAGTACACGGAAAACCGGATCCGCCATCTCTTCGAGGAGATCGCGCGGGCAGGCGGCGGGAAGATCCTCTCGATCCGTTCAGGCGAACTCCAGGACCACCCCGCCGGCGGCTGCCGCATGGGGAGCGACCCCGCCACCAGCGTCACGGACAGCCACGGTCGCACTCACGATCACGAGAACCTGTTCGTGGTCGGCGCGCCCACCATGCCGACTGCAGGGTGCGCGAACGGGACGCTCACCTTCTCCGCGCTGTCGCTGCGGTCGGCGGCGACGATCGGCGAGGAGTTTGCGGCGAGAGCGAGTGAGCGAGCTAGCGGGTGAGTTCGGCCCCGAGCGGTGCTAACTTGGGCCGTGCCGCCGGCCGGGAACCCTCAGACACCAGCCCCTTGGCTCACCTGGCCTCGGGTGCGACCGGCGGGTCGGGAGTGCCGGTTTCCTCGCCGTCGGGCAGGCCCAGGAGCGCGGCCATCCCGAGCCGTGAGGCGTTGCGGTAGATCTCCTCCAGGGCGACGATCAGGGGCCGCTCGCCTTGCCAGAACGGGAAGTTGCCGAGGCTCCTCGCCAGCGCGGCTGGCGTCTCGGAGATCCGAATCTCGTCGCCCGCGGACCACTCCTCTTCGCGGGCATCGCCGGCGGGTGACGCGCCAGCGGACGCTTCACCACCAGGGCTGCTGACCCGGCCGGTGTCCACATCGCCGCCGTGTCGCGCTCGAGCGCCTCCTCTGCCTCCTTCAGCACGGCCGCGTGGAGCGATGCCTGCTCCCGGGGCGCGCCGGCGGGCGGCGTAGCGGCACCCGGCTCGGTCGGCCAGCGTGAACTCGCCTGGGAACTCCTGGATGGCCGCCTCGATGAGAGCTGTCTTTGCGCCACGAGGGGTCTTCACCTGGCCGATGCCGTCTCGGAACGGGTGGATGCAGAGGAAATCGAGCACCAGCGCCGCGATTGCGACCAGCGGCGGGGTGGGCTCCTGCGCGAGGCCATGACGGTAGCAGAGGCACAGCTCGTCGACCGCTCCCGGCGTTTCAGCCACGGAGGCCGGGCGAAAGCGCACGACCGGTGGCGCGCCCTGCCGGTGCTCGATGATCTCGTTCTCGATCTGCTTCCACTCTCCGGCATCCGCGGCTCCATACTGGGCGATGCGGTGCAGCCGCCTCAGGACGTCCAGCGTCACGGGAAGATCTCTTGCTTGTGTGTGGATCAGCTCGAGCGCCCGCCTGTAGCCCTGGATTTCCCCTTCTGAGCGGTCCCGCGGCCTGGCCCTCCCGACGACCAGCGGTCGGAGACGCGCCGCAGGTACTGTGACCCCTTCGATCCGGTTCGACGACTCGACGCTCTGGACCAGCGCCGTCTCCCGCAGGGCCTTCAGCACCTGTGGCGCCTGCTTCGCGTAGAGCTCCTGCTTGCCCTTGGCCTCCGCGATGTCCGTGAGGAGCCACACCGTGCCAGCGGGTAGGCTGAGCTTGGCCAGGCGACCACTGCGGAAGGACATCACGAGCTGGGCCGCAGGAAGAGCCGCATCCCGGTGAAGTCCAGGGTCAGGGCATGCCCCCTGAAGAACCCGTGGGAAATGAGGCCCCCGATGCGAAAGCCGAGGTTGTGCTCCAGCGAAGGGGGGAAGGGGCCGAACACCCCCGCCACATCCCGCCCGACCGCATCTGCCAGCGCCAGCTCCGTCAGCACGAAGGGGACGACGCTCAGCTTGCCGCCGCCCCCCGTCCCGACGCGAGCCCGCGACTCGACGATCTCGATGCCGGCCTCCTTCACGGTCGACTCGGGGCAGGTGAAGGCGAGTCCGGCCAGCCCGGTGTCCACGAACAGGAGGTACGCCCTCCCGTTCACGCTTCCCCACGCCACCACGAAGTGGTCGCCAGCCATCCAGAACGGCACGACGGTCTGAGCGTCCGCCCCCGCTTCCTTCTCGAAGCGGGCAAGGTTCTGCGCCGTGCGCCGTCGCAGCACGAGCGCGCCGCCGGGATAGTCGAGGGTCGCGAGGAAGTGATAGAGCAACACGGTGCCGATGATCCCGTCCACTTGCCTGCCGCCGGCGACGGCGGCGAGTGGGCGAGTGTCCAGGAGCTGAACGGGCACGTGCCTCACCACGAAGTCGCCGAGCGCGAGGGAGTCGACGGTCCCGTGGACGAACGTGGACTTGAGCCCGCCGGCGAACGTGCCGACTTCCGAGCCGAACTCGCGGGCGCCCACGTCTCTCGCGAAGCGCGGATCGAGGATCACCTCGCTTGCACCCGTGTCGATGATGAAGTTCGCCAGGCCGCCGCCGTTGACGCGCACCTCGACGACGGGCAGCGCGTCGGTCTGTACGAACGGCAGGCGCGTGGCGTCCCGCTCGCCGCCGATGTCGTACGGCGGCACACCTCGGAAGCTTTCGAGCTTCCGGGCCTTCGCTTCGCGGCCGGCGGCCCGGAGCAGCGGCGCCGCGCGTTCGAGCTCGTCACGCCGGTAGAAGACCTCTGCGAGGAGCGATCTGGGGATGGGGTCGTCGGGGGCGAGCTCGAGGGCCCGACTGGCCCGCTGCTGGGCCTCGTCCAGGTGATTCCCGAGTAGCGCGATCTGGCCGAGGAGGAGCTGAGCGCGGAAACTCGCAGGGGCTCGATCCAAAACCTGCCTGTACGCTTGCGCCGCGTCCTCGAAGCGCCCCTCGCGAAACAGGCTGTCCCCGCGCTCGAGGTCTACACGCAGCGGCTGCGCCCCCGCGCGGGCCGATAGGATGGAGATGAGGAAAAAGGACCCGAGCGGAGAAGCGAAGCTTCTGGGACTCACTCGCCTTCCTTTCCGACCTGCGCGTCGACCCGGCACCACTCGGGCGCCGGACCTGGTCGAATGGCGTGCCCGACAAGTGGCGGGCAAGCGGGCGCGTGCCACCCGGAAGCGTCCGGGCTCCCGGTCCCCGTCCACCCCTGCCGTCCAACGAATCGGCCCTGCCGGCTTGCGTCCCGGCAGGGCCGTGGCTTTTCCGATACCACTCACCCGCACGCCCGCTCACCTGCTGGCCTCACCGCCGTGCGCTCCCGTTCGTGGTCGCTGCCGCCTCGCCGCCCGCTCCCTTATAGACCTTGCCGTCC
This sequence comes from Gemmatimonadota bacterium, assembly GCA_016209885.1. GTDB lineage: Bacteria > Gemmatimonadota > Gemmatimonadetes > Longimicrobiales > Gaopeijiaceae > JACQVF01. Next base: position 67,946 of record JACQVF010000006.1, read on the forward strand.
TTCATCACGAAGACCACGTTCTGCAGAGCCGTGATGTCATCGAGCGGGTTCCCCTTCACCGCGATGATATCCGCGAGCTTGCGCGCCTCGAGGTTGCCCAGGCTGTCGGCCAGGAAGAGGGCCTCGGCGGCCCGCGTGGTGGCACTGACGATGGCGTCCTTGGCCGGCTGGCCCGCCGCGGCGCGCCGCGCGAACTCGAGAGCGGTGGTCCCGGACCAGATCCAGCCCGAGTTCACGTCCGTGCTGAAGATGATCTTGACGCCCTTCTCCACCGCACGCGTGAATACCTTCGTGCGGATCGGCAGGAACTCGGCCGTGAAACGCTGTGCTTCCTGGGAGAAGCCGAACTCCCTCGCATGGGCCAGGTAGTACTCGCCCAGGTACAGATTGGGTGAGTAGTAGACGCCCTTCTCCACCATCAGGTCGAGGGTGGCGTCGTCCAGGAGCGCGCCGTGCTCGATGGTGCGCGCCCCTGCCAGGATCGCCCGGCGGGCGCCTTCCGTGGCATGGGCGTGGACCGCCACGGGCAGACCCTCCTTGCGAGCTTCGTCCAGGGCCCAGTCGAGCTGCTCCTGGGCGTAGACCGGCGCGCCACCCCCGCGGCTGCTGCGGGTGGCGAAGATCTTGAGCCAGTCCACATCGGCGGACGCCTTCCCCTGCACGAAGACGCGAATCGTCCGCTCGTCCGCCGGCCGCGCGCCCTCCTTGATGCGGTCGCCCTCGGCGCCGGGGGCGTTGCCGTCCGTGAGGCCTTCGCCGGAGACCAGGAGGCGCGGCCCCGGGATGAGCCCCTGGTTGATGGCATCCCGGAGGTCCACCTCCGTGTCATCCGGGCTCCCCAGGGTGCGTACCGTCGTGAACCCGCTCATGAGCAGCGCCTTCGCGTTGCGCGTGCCGTAGAGCACCGTCTTCGACCGGCGCTCCGGGCCGGGGCCCGGGTCGCGGAAGTGGGCGGTGATGTGGACGTGGGCATCCGTGAGCCCGGGAAGGATCGTGTAACCCTTGAGGTCGATCACCCGTACACCCGTGGGCCGCCGCGGCGAGGAGCGCACCTCGTGGATGCGGTTCCCCCGCACGATTATCACCGGATTCGGGATTGACTCTCCAAGCCCGTTGATGGCCAGGTCCGCGACCAGCGCGACATCCACGCCCTGGGCCGCAGCCGACCCGGGACAGGGAGGCAGGGCGACGATCGCGGCCACCGCGCCCATGCCCGCTCCCCAAAGCATCCTGCGCATCGTCACCTCCTGTTGACTCTATCCCTTCTTCTCGACGATATAGATCGTGCCGTCGCGCACCGTGACGTCGAACCGGAGGAGCGGCGCGGGCGGCGGGCCCGAGACGACCTTCCCGTCGATATCGAAGCGGCCGTCGTGGCACGGGCACTGGAGGAGCTTCAGGTCACCATTCCAGTCCACCGTGCACCCCTCGTGCGTGCAGATCGGCAGGAACGCCCGCACCGCGCCCTCCACATTGAGGAGAAGGACCGGCCGGCCCTTGTAGGACGCCCGTTTCGCCGAGCCCGGGGCGAGGTCCTCCAGCTTGCCCATGGGTTCGCCCGGCTCCTGGGGCTTCTCCTGAGCGGGCAGCGCAGATCCCGGTGCCGGTGCGGCCACGGCGCCCTCCAGGGAGAGGGCGCCCAGGGCGCCGACGACAATCAGCTCGAGCGCACGCCGCCGTGAGGGTTCGCCCGAGAGTAACTCGCTCGGCTCGTCGTACTTCCCGTCCATGCGTTCGACTCCGGAGGCATCGCCAATCCTGCGAGGGGAAAGAATAGGGGGCAGCAGCTCGGCTCACAACGGCGGCCCGGATCGGGCGGACTGGGGGGTGGCCAGCGCAGCTCGCGCGATCCGGCTCAGCGGACCCGGGGCCGGTCAGGGCACGCGGATCGAGAGGAACGGCACGAGGATGTCCGCCGGGCCCGGCGGCGGGGGCTGCTGCGTGTCGCCGCCCGCCTTCCTACCGAACGCCTCGTACACGGCCACTGCGCCTACCGCGGCGAGCACGGCCGAGAAGCCGAAGGTCCGCGTGCGGTCCAGCGCCTTGCGCTCGACCTCCAAGATGTCGCGTTCCGCGAGATTGATCCGCTGGTTGAACGCCTCGAAGTGGAAGCCGATCTGACGGGTCGCCACGGGGACATCCAGAAACACCTCGCTCTGCTCTCGCCCGAGGAGCTCCCCCTCGACGACCCGGTTGTCGCTCCCGATCGCTTCGCGGAGCCAGTCCGCGGTCTCGGCCGAGACCCGCACCCGCACCCTCTCGCCGGGAGCTACGGAGTCCAGTTGCGCGGGCACGTAGCTGTAGCACGCGAGCAGGGGAGTCAGCAGCCCGGGGATCGTCCATCGCCTGAGACGCATGCGCTCGCTCCGTCATGTGCCGGCTTCCGTCCTCGAACCCAACCGCCGGCTCGAATGCTACAGCTCGCGTGGCAGCACCCGCCCGTGCGCCGTGCGGCTCGTCACATCGAGCCCTTCGATCCGGAGCAGCGTGGCCTTGCGCGTCACGCCGCCGCCATAGCCGCCCAGCGCTCCGTCCGCGCGGACCACCCGGTGACAGGGAATCACAACGGGAATCGGGTTGCTCCCCACGGCCGCACCCACCGCGCGGGCCGCGTCGCCTTGGCCGATCGCCTCGGCGATGGCGCCGTAGGACGCCACCATCCCGTAGGGGATCGCCCGAAGCTGCGCGAGCACCCTCTCCTGAAACGGGGTGCGCCCCCGCAGGTCCAGGGCGACGCCGAAGCTCCGGAGCTCCCGCGCAAAATAGCGGTCGAGCTCGGAGAGCGCCGTGACCAGGTGCTCGTCCGCGTCCGCGGGATCATCCGCATGGCTCGCCGACAGCACCTCGGCCATCCGGCGTCCGCCCCCGCCGAAACGCCCATACGCGAGGCCGCGTCCGGTGGCCACGAGGGAGAAGCGCCCGATGGGCGTCCCGTCCACCTCTCCGAACGCCGCTCGGCCGTAGTCCCTGTGCTCGACGGTCTTCACCATAGTCTCTCGTCGCGCGGAGCCGCTCCCCCCGCCGCCGTGTTCCGCGCGCGTCGGGGACCACCGAATCTCGCGGCCAGAGCGCGCTGCCTTCAACGGAGATCACCTGGCCACGCCCGGTCCCGCAAGACGGCCAAAAAAATTCACAAACTGGACATACCCATGCCGGGGCATACCTGCCCAGCGCGCCTTTTTCTCGACGGTATGAGGTCGCTCGCTACTCTCTAGCTCCCCGAGCCCGACAGGTCCGCGACGGCCAGCCCCGGCACGCGGTCGAAATGCGCCCGGTTACGAGTCAAAAGGGATGCGGCCCGGGATACGCAAACCCCGGCAATCAGGTAGTCCGCCATCCCGATCCGAGTACCCGCCGCATCCAGCTTCCTGCGAATCTCCGATGCCGCTCGCCCGGCCTCCTTGTCGAAGGGCAGAATCGCCAGGGGCGCCAGAAGCCTCTCCACCTTCTCCCGCGCCGCACCAGAGCGTGCACCGCTCAGCAGCTCGAACACGGTCACCGCCGTCGTCGCCAGCGAGCCAGCTTCGAGCTCGGCCTCGACGCGCGTCGCGGCCGGGTCCCGGCCACGCAAAGCGTCGATCAGGACATCCGAATCCGCGACGATCAACGCCACCTCGCACGCAGCGCGCGCACCGACGCCTCCAGAGCCTCCGCCTCCGCGTCATCCAGCGTGCCCAGAACCAAGATCGCCTCCCGCGCCAGCTCCGCCCGCCGCTCCTCTGCTTCGAGGTAGCGAGCCACCGCCTCCTCCACCAGCCGAGAGAACCCCTTCTCGCCGCGTCGAGCGGCCAGCTCGAGAAGCTTGGCCCGGTACTCGTCCGGGATCTCGACGGTCGTTCGCATACGGGGAGGGTAACGAACATGCATGTGCATGTCAATAACCCGACGACGCTTCGCACGTCGCTCAGCATGGCGATCCGCGCCCGGCGGGCGCGGCGTGTCCGTGCCGGCGGTTGTTTCCCGATTTTTCGGTGTGAATGCGGCGTGTTTCGTTCACTTCGTGATCACGTTCGCGCTGGCGATCAACTGGCAGCTGCTCGTTCGCCGTGCGTGCAGCGTGTGTTGTTCAGCCGGAAGCAGGCGGTGCGGGCCGTAGCGGGCCGTAGCCGTCCGTAGCGGGCCGTAGCCGTCCGCGCCCCTTGACGGGGCTTCACGGGGCAGTAAGCTGACGGAGAATCGTTGGAGCCCGTGCAAGCGAGGACCCCGTGAGCCCATATGATCCCGTTGATCCCGTCCTCCCGTCGCCCTGTGTCCCGCGTCCGCTTCGCCGCGCCGCGCGTGACGGTTTCCGTAGCGCGAAGCTGGTCGTTAGGCGCACGGGGCCCCTCCTTCTGTTCGCCTGGGCGCTTTTCCTCCTCGTCGGGCCGCTCCGTGCGCAGGGCGCCCGGGGCGGGGAGCGCGCGGCTCAGGCGGGTGCGCGAGGCGGCGCCCAAGCCGTCCTCGATTCCTCCTCCTTTGCGGCGCTGGAGTGGCGCTTCATCGGTCCGGCGGTAATGGGCGGGCGGATCGCAGACTTCGCCGTGGTGGAGTCGGATCCGCGGGTGTTCTACGTGGGCACGGCCACAGGCGGTGTATGGAAGACCACGAGCCACGGCGCCAGCTTCGAGCCCCTCTTCGATGACCAGCCCACGTCCACCATCGGCGACGTGACGGTGGCGCCGTCGAACCCGAACAGCGTCTGGGTTGGCACCGGCGAGCCGCAGAACCGCCAGTCGTCGCCGTACGGCTATGGCCTGTTCCGGTCGCTGGACGCCGGCCGCACGTGGGAGCACAGGGGGCTTGAGGAGACGCGGCACATCGCCCGGATCGTCATCCACCCTGCGGATCCCGAGATCGTCTATGTGGCAGCGGTCGGCCACCTCTGGGGCCCAAACCCCGAGCGCGGCGTCTTCCGCACGAGGGACGGCGGCAGCACCTGGCAGAACGTCCTCTCCATCGACGAGAACACCGGCGTCATCGACCTGGCGATGGATCCGGACGACCCGCGCACCCTCTTCGCGGCGGCCTACGAGCGGCGCCGCACCTCGTTCGGCTTCAACGGCGGTGGGCCCGGGAGCGGCATCTACAGGACGCTGGATGGCGGTGTCACGTGGATGCGCCTGACAAAGGGGCTGCCCCAGGGGCCGCTGGGGCGCATCGGCCTCGATGTCCACCGCCGCGACGGAGACCTGGTGTATGCGATCGTCGAGGCCGAGGCCGGCAAGAGCCAGGGCGTTTACCGCTCCACGGACCGGGGCGAAACCTGGGAGCATTTGAGCGACGAGAATCCTCGGCCCATGTACTACAGCCAGATCCGCATCGACCCCAACGACCCGAAGCGGATCTACATGCTGGGCGCTTCCTTCTATGTCTCCGACGACGGCGGCCGCACCTTCCGCGAGCGGCGGTGGCGGGGCGTCCATGGGGACCATCATGCGCTCTGGATCGACCCGAACGACTCGAACCATGTGATCATGGGCAGCGACGGCGGCGTCTACGCGTCCTTCGACCGGACCGAGAGCTGGCGCATGTACGATAACATGGCGCTCGGACAGTTCTACGAGATCGGCCTCGACATGCGCGACCCGTACTACGTCTGCGGCGGCCTCCAGGACAACGGCTCGTGGTGCGGCCCGAGCCGCACGCACTCGAGCCAAGGCATCCTGAACAGGCAGTGGTACCGGGTCGGCGGCGGCGACGGGTTCTACGCGCGCATCGATCCCCGGGAGCCTACAATCATCTTCAGCGAGTCGCAGAACGGCAACCTGCTGCGCGTGGATCTGAACACGTTCGAGTCGGCGCGCATCCGCCCGGTGGGGCGGCCGGCCCAGGGGGAGGACGACGAGCCGCTCCTCCGCTGGAACTGGAACACGCCGCTGGTCCTCTCGGCCCATGATCCGAGGACGATCTACTACGGCGCGAACATCCTCTTCCGCTCCCGCGACCGCGGCCACTCGTGGGAGGCGGTGAGCCCGGACCTCACGAAGCGGATCGACCGGGACACGCTTGCGATCATGGGGGTGAAGGGCGCGGACATCAGGCTCTCCCGGAACGACGGTATCTCGTCCTACGGCAATATCACGACCATTGGCGAGTCGCCGCTCAACTCGGACGTGCTCTACGTGGGGACCGATGACGGCAATCTGCAGGTGACCCGGGACGGTGGCCGCACATGGGCGAACGTGGTGGGGAACGTGCGCGGCGTCCCCGAACTCACCTACGTGAGCCGTGTACTCCCCTCCGCCCACGCCGAGGCGCGGGTCTACGCCACTTTCGACGGCCACGACCGGGACGACTACCGGCCCTACGTCTTGGTGAGCGAGGACTACGGGCGGACGTGGCGGCCCACCGTGGCCGGGCTGCCGGAGTGGTCCGTGAACGTGATCGCCGAGCATCCGAAGAACGCAGACCTCCTGTTCGTGGGCAACGAGATCGGCGTGTACTTCTCCATCGACCGCGGGCAGGGGTGGACTCGCCTCAAGAACAACCTGCCCACGGCGCCGGTGGACGACATCAAGGTCCACCCCCGGGAGAACGACCTGGTCATCGGCACCCACGGGCGGAGCATCTGGATTCTGGATGACATCACGCCGCTCGAGCAGCTCACGCCCGCGGTGCTGGCATCAGCGTCCCACATTTTCCCGGTGCGGCCGCCCTTGGCCGCGAACCGCGCGGCGCCCGAGGCGCTTCCCGCTGGCGCGTTCGCCGCGCCGAACCCGCCCGATGGAGCCATGATCCGCTACTACCTCGGCTCGGGGGCTGCGGTGGCGGCCGGCGAAGACGATGGGCGGCAAGATAGAAAGCGCGGCCGGGCGAAGCCGAAGGTGAAGCTGAGCATCCTGGACACGGGGGGCACGGTGGTGCGGGAGCTCGAAGGCCCGGGCACACCCGGAATGCACCAGGTCGTGTGGGACCTGCGCCTGGCGTCGCCCGTGGAGGAAGAGGGAGGAGAAGAGGGGGGGGTCGGCTTCTTCGGGCGTCCCCGAGGTCCGCGAATCCTTCCCGGCAGCTTCACGGTGCGGCTGGAGGCCGGGAGCGAAACCCGTACCACGGAGCTGGTTGTGAAGGGCGATCCGCGGGTGACCATCGCTCGGGCTGACCTGGACGCGCGGCAGCGCTCGCTCATCACGCTCTACGGACTGGCGAAGCCGATCCAGCAGGCGGTCGAGATGCTGCAGCGCGCGAGCGGGCAGCTCTCGGAGGTCCAGCGGCTGCTGGACGGACGCCCGGATTCGCCCGGCGCGTTGAAGCAGGAGGTGGAGCGCCTGAAGAAGGAGGCTGAGCGGCTGGGCCAGCGGGCCAGCCGCGGCCGCCAGCAGGCGCTCACCCTCTTCTCCGCCATCGAGGGGTGCACCTGCCGCCCCACGACGGACCAGGAGTGGCAGATCGAGCGAACCTGGACGCGTGCGCTCGAGCTCATCGGCCAGGTGAATACGCTGATCACGGACGGGATACCCGCGCTCAACCGCCGACTAGACGAGCTCGGCGTCCGGCCGGAGCCGGGGAAGGCCATCGAGCTCCCGAAGCGGCCGGTAGGGTGAGCCGCTGAGCGCGTCCGCAGCCGCTGGAAGTGGCATGCCAGCGGCACGCGATGCATCACGCCGCTAGCGGAGGCGCATCACGCCGCTGGCGGCACCAGCGGCTCTCGGTCTCGGGCTCCTCAGCGGGCCGGGCAGCCGGTCCGCCGAGGGACCTCACCTACGCCTCCGGTGCCTGTCCCGCCACAACCAGCGCGAGCGGGGCCTCGGTCGGACTTCCGCCCTCCGGCTGAAGGGTGACTCGCAGGTGCAGGATCCAGAGACCCTCCTCCTCCCAGTGACCCATTGCGGGGAAGGACGCCGGCTCACCCTCGGGTGAGGGCAGGCTCCACACGGACGGGTGGGTGGTGCCCGTCGCCCTGCGGCTGAGGGCGACCAGCGCGTCGAAGGAGAGGGGCTCCGGCTCGGCGTCCTCCGCCGCCGGGACGAGGAGCAGGAAGTCGCGCTGCGGCGAGACGCCCATATGGTTACCGTCCACCGGGTGGAGCAGGTAGCGCAGCGTGTACGTCCCTGCCTTAACGGTCAGGCCCCGATAGTCCTTCGCTTCCGCAGCGAAGCGAACCACTCCCACGAGCGAGCCTTCGATGAGCAGCGGGTAGGCGATCCCCAGCGCCTGCGCCGCCTGCGCTTTCGCGGGAACCTGCTTCCGCAGCCAGATCTCGCAGAGAGCGCCTTCCGGCCCCAGCACGCGGACTGCGCTCTCGGAGAGCAACGCTCGCGCCGCGGCCGCAACCACGTCGGGCGGCCTGCCGGTGAACGCCTCCGCGCGGTACGTCTGTGCAGCGAGCGGGGCGGCGCAGAGGAGGGAAAGGGCGTACGCCGCGACGAAAGCGCGTGCCGCCGTGCGTACGGGCGTAGCATTCTCGGAACTGCGGTTCAGCGTATTCATGGTCGCTTCAAGATTCCGCTGTGGTGTCTCGGTGTCCTCTCCGCGGGCAACCCGTGAGCACCGGGTGCACCCGGGCACCGCCCGATAAGGGGAGGCCCGAGCCCCGGCGGCCGCGCGCCGGGTCTGGACGCTCTTCCGGCAGGACTCCTCGGAACCGCTGCGCCGGGAATCGCGCCGGCCCCGAGAAACGAAGGGTCACGCCTGCGGCGTGCAAGGGGTCACGACCCGAATCTTCGTCTGTTGGGCTCCCCGGGCGGCCCGGGCATCAGGAATAGCGACTCTGGAGGGCGCTTCGCGATTCGGCCTGCGGGGTGCGGGGCGGGCAGGCCGGCAAAGTCGCCGGCCTGCCCGGGGGTGTTCGCGCTACTCGGCTCGAAGCGCCGAGACCGCGAACGTACCGACGAAAGAGCCGCGACGGCTGGACTCCCGCCACGTGGCTCCGAGGTGCTGACCCTGGTAGGCACCCTCGACCGTCATCGCCGCCATGGCGTGGTCGAGGTTCGCAGCCAGCGGCTGGTAGAACACCTCCTCGTTGAAGCAGAAGTGGTCCTTGTCGTTGAACGGGCGGGTCGACAGGGTGGCCAGGTTGCCGGCCGCCACCGTGACGAACCCGTGCGCCCCGTGCTCGAAGACGATGGGGGACGACTCGACCGCCATCACGTCGGACAGCAGATCGGGAGCCTGGGAGCTCGCGAACCCGACGAGCGCCGCGCGCTCAGCCGGCGTGGCACGCGCGTCCACGATGATCACCGCCTTCGCCGGCTGCGGATCCGCGTACGGATCGCCCAGCGTCGCGCTCGCCCGCACGACCGCGATGACCGACAGGCCGTCGATCGCGATCCCGCTCCACGACCCCTGGCGAACTCGCCAGGCGAGCACCGCCTCATGGCCCGCGAGCCCGACCTCGGCGTTGGCGACACATGGCCCTGTGTAGACATCGGCGGTACGGAATTCCGCGTAGTCGCCCTGAATCGTGACCCGCGCCGGTTCCTCCGCCAGCGCAGGAACCGCCAGCAACGCCAGCGCCGCGAGCGCGAGACCGATCCTCATCCTGCTACCTCCCGGCGAAACGAGCCCTCTTCCCCAGCGACAGCGGTGAGAACTCCAAAACCTGGACCAAAACCTGGAACTAATAAAACTCCAACCGGCCCGTCGCGCAACCCGCAAGGTAAGCAAGGTACCGCAAGGCACTCAGCAAGGTACTGAAGGTACGCCGTCAGGCTGGCTGCCTGGGCTGCGAGACGCCGGGGTGCAGGTTAGGTTGCAGAGGCGAGGGATTGAATATGAAGAGACAACGCCGAGGGGCGACGCCGATGCAACCCCGGGCGCGCGATTCCGCCCCCGATTTCACGCTCCGGGATCAGAATGGTCGGGACCAGGCTCTCGCGGACTACCGCGGGAGGTGGGTGCTCCTCTATTTCTACCCGAGGGACGACACGCCGGGGTGCACCAGGGAAGCCTGCGGCATCCGGGACCATTTCGCGGACTTCCGCGGACGTGGGATCGAGGTCCTGGGCGTGAGCACGGATGCGGTGGAGACCCACGCGAAGTTCGCCCGGAAGTACGAGCTACCCTTCATTCTCCTGGCCGATACGGACCGTACCGTCGTGAATCTCTACGGCGTGTGGGGGAAGAAGAAATCCATGGGACGCGAGTACGAGGGCACGCATCGCGTCTCGTTTCTGATCGATCCGGAGGGGCGCATCGCGAAGGTCTACCCCAACGTCAAGCCGGAGGCCCACGCCCAGGCGGTGCTCCAGGACCAGCGGGCTCTGGCGGTGGTCTGAGGCTGCACGCGCGACGCGGCGCGGGGTTGTTCCCGTCCTCAGCACCTGAAGCTCGGGGCGTCGTGAGGTCGCTCGATACCCGAGAGACCGCCTCATGCGCGAGCCCCGCTGCAGAGCTGCCCGCAGACACCAGGGGCCGCCCCTCCCCGTTGGGAGGAGCGGCCCGATGTGGCTGCGGCCCCCCGCGTCCGACGTGACGACCGGCGCGCCGTCCTGGAGGTCCTGGAGTGAAGAGCGCTGGCGCCGCGACGATGGTCAGGCGGTCTCGCAGCAGGAGCGCCCGGGCTGACAGCGGGTCACGTCCACGACGGCGCCGTCGGGCCCGAGGGACGACTGGGTCCGGGAGCACCAGAAGGGTCCGGACGTGCCGGCGTCGGTCTCCTCCTGCTCGTCCGTCTCGTAGAAGAGGGTCTTCGCCCGGATACAGCGGCAGACCTCGCCGCTCTGGATCATCAGCTTGAGGCTCGCCATGGCTATGCACCCCCTTCTGCGGCCGCCAGCACAGCGCGCTTCACGGCCACACGCGCGAGCTGAACCTTGTAGGCGTTGCGGGAGAGCGGTCGTGCTCCCTGGACCGCTGCCTCCGCGGCGCGCTCGGCGGTCGCCTCGCCCGGCGTCTGGCCAGCGAGCGCGCGCTCGGCCGCCTGCGCCCGCCACGGCACTGGAGCCACATGGCCGAGCACAACGTGCGCCTCCCCCATTGCGCTGCCGTCCATCCTGAGGGCCACGGACGCCGTAGTGAGCGGCCAGTCCAGCGCCTCCTTCTGCCGCACTTCGTACGTTGCGTTCCGCCAGCGCCGTGCCTCCCCGGGGATCAAGACCTCCGCCAGGATCTCGTTGGGCTCGAGCACGGTCTCGCGCTCCTGCTCGGTGCGCGGCGCGCGGAAGAACTCCGCCACCGCCACGGTGCGGTCGCCCTTCGGGCCCGCCAGGCGGACCTTCGCGCCGAGTGCGACGAGGGCGGGCGCCAGCGACGAGGCGCTGACGAAGTAGGCGGGCCCCTCGGTCCCCAGGATCGCGTGATAGCGGTTGTCGCCGTCTACCACGAGCGACCGCCCTTCCGGGGCTTGCGCCAGGAGCCCGTTACCGGAGCGAAAGTACCAGCAGCGCGGCCGTTGACAGAGGTCGCCGCCCACGGTGCCGCGGTTGCGGATCTGCATGCTGGAGACGCCTTCCGCCGCGGTGGCGAGCGCGGGGAAGTCGGAGCGGATGGCCGCATCGTCCAGGAGTTCCTGGAGCGTGACCAGCGCGCCGATCCGCACATCGCCGCGGCTCGCCCGGATTCCCCGCAGCCCCTCGACCTTCTTGATGTCCACCAGGCGCTTCGGTGCGGTCACCCAGTTCTTCATGAGCGCCAGGAGATCGGTGCCGCCAGCCAGGATCTCGGTCTCGCCCCACCCGGGCGAAAGGAGCCCGATCGCCTCCTTGAGCGTGGCCGGACTCGCGTACTCGAAGGCCTGCATTACGCCTTCCCTCCTTTCCCGAGCGCCGCCAGCACCTTGTCCGGCGTGATCGGGAGCGTGGCGACCCGCACCCCGATGGCGTTCGCCACCGCGTTCGAGATCGCCGCGCCCGGGGAGATGACCGGCGGCTCGCCCAGCCCGATCACGCCGCGCTCGTCGTAGCCCGGCCCGGTCATCATGTGGACCACGATCTGCCCGATGTCCGCGATCCCCGCCAGCTTGTAGAACTCCATGTCCGGGTTCAGGCAGCGACCGGTCTGCTCGTCCATGAGCTTCTCTTCGTACAGGGCGTAGCAGACGCCCATGATGCAGGCGCCGTGGACCTGGCTCTCCGCGGTCTTGAGGTCCACGATGAGGCCGCAGTCCTGGACGGCGACGAGCCGGTCCATCTTCACGATGCCCGTCTCCGTATCCACGGTCACTTCGGCCATCTGGGCGCCGCCGACCCCACTGGAGATGAGGCTGCGGTCACGCTGGCCGGTGGCCGTGATGGGCGTGGCGCCGAGCTTGGCGCACGCCTCCTTCCACGAGATGCTCCTGGACGCGTCGCCCTTCACCTGGATGCGGCCGTGCCACGCCTCGAGCTGCTCCGGCGCCACGCCCAGCGACGGCGCTGCGCGCGCCAGGAGCTCATTCAGCGCGTTCGTGGCGCCTACGCGAGTGGACGAGCTCACGCCGCCCACGGTGGTCGAGCCGCCGGAGGCGCCGGACGGCGGATACTGCGTGTCGCCGATGTTCACCTTCACGGCCTCGAGGGGGAGACCCAGCGTCTCGGCCACGACGATCCCGATGACCGTGCGCGTGCCCGTACCCAGGTCCTGGCTCCCCAGCGAGACCTCCACGGACCCGTCTGGATAGATCGTCACGGTGGAGTTGCTCTCGTGGCCGCCGCCGCCCCAGGTGTGGATGGAGAGGCCGAGGCCGCGCCTGATCGCGCCCGGCGTCCGCTCGCCCCGGGGGTGCCACTTTTCGCGCCAGCCCGTGAGTTCCGCGGCCTTGAGCAGCTCCTGGCGGTACGTCTCGGCCCGCGGTGTGAGATCCATGTTCTTCAGGAAGAAGTCCAGGGGGTCCATCCCCGCGGCGGCCGCCAGGTCGTCCAGGGCCGACATGGTGATGAGACAGAGCTGGGGATGGTTCGGCGCCCGCCACGCCCGTGCCGGGCCGATGTTCGTCATGACGCGGGTGTGCCGCGAGCGCCGGTTCGGCACCTGAACCACGTAGGGCAGGTTGGGCTGGCCGGCCACGCCCATCCCGCCCGTGCCCCACGACTCCGACTCCCAGGCGACGAGCGTCCCGTCCCGTTTGGCGCCCGCGCGGACCCTCGCGTGGATGGACGGCCGCGCGCCCGCCACCATGAGCTCGTGGTCGCGCTCGAGCATCATCTTCACGGGGCGGCCTGCCTTGCGGGCTAGGCGCGCGCACGAGAGGCCCCAGGTGTCGGCCGGAAACTTGCTCCCGAAGCCGCCGCCCATGACCGGGGTGATGATCCGTACGTTCGCCGCCGGAATGCCGAGCCCTTCCGCGAACTGGGGTCCGATGCCGCTCACGCTCTGCGTCGAGGCCCAGACCGTGAGCTTGTCACCCTCCCATTCCGCCACCTGGCCATGGGGCTCCAGGCAGCAGTGCGTGATCACCGCGGTGCCGTAGGTGCCATCGCTGGTCACCTCGGCCTGCTGAAAGCCGAGGGCGGGGTCGCCCTCCTTCTGTTCCGTCAGCACTTCTGTGCGGTGCGAGCCGGCTTCCGCCGGGGGCACGTCCCGGACGAAGTGGGCGAGCGGCTCGTACTCGACCTTGATCCGCCGCGCCGCGTCCCGCGCCTGCTCCTCCGTCTCCGCCGCCGCCGCCGCCACCTCCTGGCCCACCCAGAGCACCTCCTTCCCGGGCTCCAGGAGGGTGTCCACCGTCTTGACCCCCGGCATGCGCTCGGCCTCGGAGGTGTCGATGCGCACGATGCGTGCGTGCGCGTGCGGCGACAGCACCATCTTGCCGTACAGCATCCCCGGGCGCCGCACGTCGAACGTGTACGTGGCGCGACCCGAGGACTTCATCGGGCCGTCGAGCCGGTTGATGCGCTTGCCGAGGAGAGCCCGTCGGCTTGCGTCCGGCCACGCGTGTTCAGCCATCAGGCGCTCCCTCCTTTCCCCTCACCCGCTCCATCCGCTCGTACCCGCCGGGCCGCGTCCACCACCGCCCTGCGGATCCCCACGTAGGTCCCGCACCGGCAGAGGTTGCCGCCCAGCCCCTTCATGACATCCTCCTCCGTGGGATTCGGGTGTCGGTCCAGGAACGCTTTCGCCGCCACCACGAACCCCGGCGTGCAGAATCCGCACTGCTGGGCGTCGTGCTCGACGAAAGCCGCCGAGACCGGGTGGAGCTCACCGTCCGGCGCCAGCCCCTCGATCGTCGTGATCGCGTGGCCCTGCGCCTCGATGGCAAGCACCGAGCAGGAATAGACCGCCCCGCCATCCAGAAGGACCGTGCACGCTCCGCACGTCCCGCGGTCGCACACCTTCTTCGCCCCCGTGAGCCCCGCAAAATCCCGAAGCGCATCGAGCAGCGTGACCCGCGGCTCGAGCTGCAGCGTCTGCCTCCGGCCGTTTACGGTCAGGGTCACGGCCACCGGACCCGGACCCACCACCGGTGGCGCCGCGAGCGCCTCGGGCGGCACCAGGCCATCGATCAGCACGCCGGCCGCAGGCACTGCGCTGCCGGTTACCTTGAGGAAGGCGCGCCGCGAGATCGCGCTGATGGGGGGCGCTGAGCCGGGAGGCGTCGGAGCGTCAGCAGTGCTGGAGCTCGCAGGAGTTCGGGAGATCGAGGAGGGCCTCTCCTTACCGTGTCTGCCCATGCGGCAACCTCACTAACTCGGGCGAGAGAACGCGATGAACCCCCGCCCCCCAAGAGGGCGATAGAAGAAGGGTACAACAACTGTCAACGTACGCTCCGCCGGTGGGAGAGGAAAGATCCGGCGCGCCCTGAGCGCCCCGCTGCCCCTCATGCCCCCGCTGCGGCGTAGCCATAGCCCTGGAACCGCCGGTGTCCGGCGCCGGTCACGCCACGCTGTAGTGCACCACCACGGCCAGGTTGTTGAAGGCCTCGGGCTTCAAGCGTGGGTGCTCGACGCCGTCCACGGTGAGCGACGTGCGCAGCGCGGACGGCAGAGCGGCAATCTGCTCCTCGGTGACTGTGAAGGTGAGGGTCGCCGGCTCCTGCGCGCCCGTCGTCTCGAGCACGGCGACGGGATGGCCGCCCCACTGGCCCGTCTCGGCCCGCAGACCGGCCTTGCCCAGGTCCGTCTCGTCCCACATCACACCCACTTCCAGCGATGCGCCGTCCTCCCACTCGTCCGCGTCGTCCAGGAGCAGGAAGACGGACACCTTGCCCACCTGGATCTGGCGGTCCTGGAAGAGGTAGGGGAACCGCTCGCGGTCGAGGTCAAGCTGCAGGACCTGCTCCGTGGCGGCATCCGCCGGGTACAGGAAGCGGTGCCAGGCGTCCGGGAACTCGTGACGGGCGCTGAAGAGCTGCATGAGCCCGGTCTCGCCGGAGCCGGCCACCACCGTCTCCAGGGCTTCCGTGATGCTGTCGATAGCCGCCTGCTTCAGCGCGCTTCCACCCTCCCGCGCCGTATAGCGCAGATGAACGATCACGTCGGAGATGCTCTGGGGGTCGAACTGGGGAAAGGCGCCCGACAGCGCGAGGTGCCACTGGCTGATCACCCCACGCCGTTCGAAGGGAAGGTAGCGCGGATCACCGAAGCTCGGCTCGAAGACACCACTGTCGTTCTGGCCGCTGCTGGTGACGATGGACCCGGATACACCGGTCTCGTCCCGGAAGCGCTCGTCGCCGTCCAGCTCTTGCTTCCGCAGGTAGCCTGCGCCCGTCTCGGTGCTGCTCGCGGAAGTGCTTGCACGGATGGTGCTCCGCTCCAGGGTGAGCGTGCCGTTCAGGCCCGAGTACGGTCCGGCCACGCACGGGATCGTCAGGCTGACCGACTTGATGCGCCTCAGGTAGTGGCCCGGGAAATCCAGGTCGAAAACCGTCTCCGCCACATTGAAGTAGCAGCTCCCTTCCTGCCGTAGCTGGATGAGCGCCACAGGGTCGAGGAGCGCCAGGGAGATGTGCTTGGTGATCTCGTACTCGCGCGCGTCGTTCTCCAGATAGCTGGCCTCCATGCGCTCGAGGTCGTACTGCAGCCGTTCCCCGGCCAGGAGCCCCTTCTTCAGGCTGTCCCAGTGGCCGTAGCGCACGAAGCTGGCGTCCGGCTTGGCCAGCTCGTGGCGGTAGCACCGCTCGGCGCGCTTCGCCGTGTCGTAGGCGAGCTGGTAGCTCTGGAAATAGAGAGTGGAGATCTGCGACGCCATCCAGCTATACAGATCCTTGCTCGTGAACTTCTGCTTCATCCACAAGTCCACCGCCTTCGCGTTCGTGATCTGGCGGTCGTGCGCTTCGAGGTCCCGCTCCGCGATGGCCTCCCGCGCCTTCGCCGCATCGATCTGCTTCCCGAGCTGGGCGAGCTCCTTCTGGGCCACGGTGACCTGCTGCGTCCATTCCTCCTCGCGGCGGAGGAAGCCCGCCTTGACCTCTGCAACGGAGGAGGAGGTTTGCAGCAACGACGCTGCGGCGAGCATGGCCTGAGCGGCCGAGTTCAGGTTATTGGCCAGGTTCTCGCCGCCGAACTTGAACTTGATGACGGGCGTGCTGAAGGCGCCCTCGGCTCCCGCGTCCGCGTCGGGCACGAGCGCCAGATTGGCCGCGAGCGAGCTGGTCAGCTGCCCGGCGAGCTGCGGCCACTTCGCCGCCTCCAGGAAGTCGCGCTGGCGCTTCTCCTCCGGCAGCAACCCCTCGTCCAGGAGCCCCTGGTAGTAGCTCTCCCTCGCCTCCACCGCCGCCTTGCTCTCCTCCAGCGCCTCCCTCGCCGCCTTCGCCTCCACGACCTGCTGCTCCTTCACCTCGCGCACCGCGTCCAGGACGCTCAGCTCGTGGCTGGAGCGCAGGAGCGCCAGCGCCTCCGCGTCCTTCTTCTCGAGGGCGGCCAGCAGCGCGGAGCCGAGGGCCCGCACTGAGGCCGTGAGGGCTTGGGCCTTCGCCAGCATCGCGCCGAACCGGTAGTGGGGCAGCGGGGCGTTCAGGTCGGAGAGCGCACTCGATAGGTCCACACCCGCAGCCACCGCACGCACGAGCATGCCCGGCTCGATGGGCGGCTCGAAGAGCGGGAGCGTGCGCACCACCCCCTCGATGTTCATGCAGTTCCGGATCTTGAACAGTCGATCCTCGACGGTGTTCCAGTACTCCAGCAGGTTCGCGTTGTGCGGGATGCAGAAGTAGAGCATCTCGCCCAGGGACGGCAGCGGCTCCGTCTCGCTCGCGTCCGCCGGGCTCGACGGCGAGAAAACAAGATTCTCGAGCTCCACGAGCGCGTTCGAAAAGACATCGAGCTGGTCCCGCAGGTCGTTGAAACTGCGGGCTGGCACGTCCTCAGTGGTCGGGACCTCCTCCGGCCGGTCGCCCAGGATCTCCGCGGCGAGGACGTAGAGCTGTGTGGCCTCGTTGATCGTCTCGATGGTGTCCTGCCGGAACAGATAGTCCCCCCACGAGATCATGTTGTCCAGGTACTTCATCACCACGGCCTTTTGATATGCCGTGGGACGGAGCTGCGCGATGACATGCGGATCGAACGGGTCGTCGCGCCACGCCGCCACCTGGGCCTCCAGCGACTCCCGCGCGGACTCGGCTTCCGCGTCTTCAGCGTCGCCCGCCAGGAGCAACAGCAACTCCTGAATGGAATCGTCCGCGTCCGCCAGGAACGGCTTCACCTTCCAGTACCGCGCCGGAACCTCGTACTCGAGGTTGCAGTTCATGGGATCGAAGATCTTGTGGTACCACGCCATCGCCTCCTCGAACCGCTGGTTGTCGCTCAGGCGCTCGGCGATGAGGAACGGGGCGTGAAAGAACAGCTCCCAGTTGTATTGGGCGTAGGCTCCACCTTCCTCGAAATCGATGTCCTCGTACGGGTACGGCTGCTTGACCGCATCGGCCACGGGCTGGTATGCCGACTCGAAGAACTCGGGGTTCACGAGCTGCTGGCGGCTGAGCTCCGCGGCCGTGCCCTCCTCGTCCGGCGCCAGGAGCCCGTCCACGCCGTGCCGGCGCACCTCGCGGATGAAGTCACACGTGAAGGAGTGATAGAACACGGAGAAGCGGTACCGGAGATCCGTGGAGAGCATGAGCGCCGGGTCCGTGGTTGCGCTGCCGGCTTCGAAGAGGAGCTCGTGCGTCCCACGAAGCAGCGTTTCGGCGCGGACAGCGACCGCATTCGACAGGACGAGCGCCTGCGCCTCCGCGTCGTCCGGTTCGACGCGGCGGCGCACGGAGCCCGACGAGGGGGACAGCACGCTGGCGATGGAAGCCGCACCGCCGGAGGCGCCGTCGGTGGCCGTCGCGGTCACGGCAGCCGTCGAGGCAGTCGCCGTCACGGTCCCGGTCGATTGCGTAAGACGGGAGAGCAGCGTCGTGCCCGCCCGCGATGCCGCCGCGGCCGTCGCGCTCTCCACGACCCTTGCCTTCAGGCCGCTCTGCGCCGCCGACTGGTAGAAGGGGATGCCGCTCAGCTCCATCTCCGGCGCTCGCTCGAGCGACGGCTGGTACAGCTCCGCGTCGTAGATGCGCCCCAGCATCTCCGGCTGGAGCCGGTCCCCAGACAGCAGGCTGTCGACCTTGCTGAAGACGAAAGTCTTGGCGGGTGCCACGAAGAAGGTGCGGCGATCGTCCTCCGTGAAGAACGGCGATTGGGATACGAACTCGTCGTACTGGCAGGGGTAGGCGATGCGCGATTTCGCGGGCGTCGTCCCCAAAGTGTCGATCTGGCGGACGCTGCTCGCGAGGAGCTCGCCGTCCTCGTCGAGCTGTCCCGCCGGCAGGTAGAGGCCGGCATCGGACATCCACCAGGGCTTCAGGAAGCCCATGTAGCTGTTCGTCGCGTTCTGGGGCAGCACGAGCGTGCGGGACGTGTATGACTCCTCGACCTCCAGCGTCTGGTCGCAGTCATTGAAGGTGAAGGACCCGATCTCCGTCCCCGAGCCGTAGTGCGCGCAGATGCAACGGATGACCAGGCGCTCGTCCTCGACACTCGTTCGGAACAGGAACGTGGATGTGAACTTCGCGTACCACTCCTCGAGCGCCTGGGTGGTCAAGGCCTCTTCCGACACCTTCTTGGCCGACCAGGCGCCGTCCCTGTACTCGCTCCAGGCGAGCTGGATCTCCCAGTACTTCTCCGGCGCCTCGCCTTCCGGCGTGTTCTCGTCCGCCGCCTCCGTGAATACGGGCCAGAACAGCATCAGCCTGCGGTTGTGGACCACGGGAATCAGGTGGTCGCCCTCGATCTCGGTCTCCAGCTCCTCCCAGGGCGTCCAGGTCGAGGCGTCCTCCCGGCGGCGATAGAAGTAGCGGTGCGGGAGCCCGGGGGTGCGGGCGAACACGTGGAGGATGTCGGTGGTGCCGTCGGCGTCCGTCTCCTGCTGATGGTAGAGGCCTCTGATCTCGAGACGACTGACCTCGAGCAGCCGCTCCAGATACTGCAGGAACGCCTCCTCCACGGCGTCGTCCGTGACCTCGGCCTGGAGTAGCGCGTCCTCGAGCTCCTCGAAGAATGGCGACTTGTCGTCACGCAGGTCCGGCTCGAGCCAGTTCTCGGGGTAGAGGAACACTTTCCGCGCCGCCTCCCAGACGCGGTAGCTCTTCATCCACTCCCACTGCTCCGCGTCCTCGGAGCTGAGCTCGATCCCCGACTCCAGGTTCAGGAAGCAGCGCTGCACGAAGAGCTGCACCGACGCAAGCGCTTGCTTGATGCGGGAGGTGAGCATACACGGGCTCATCTCCACGTCGATGAGGTACTTCCCGTAGAGGTCGTTCTCATCCTCGACCTCGTGATCCTGGGCCACCAGGTAGGCCACCAGCGCGGTGCTTTGCTGCTCGCGCAGCGCGTCCCGGAGCTGCCGGGCGATGGGGTTCCACTCGTCCTTCTCGTAGCGCGACTTGGCGGCGAGCAGGATCGCGGCGGCGTCATCGGAGCCCAGGTCGGCGGCTCGCCAGCCGTGGGCAATCTTTCCGCTGACGCCGACGCGGCCGAGGATCTCGAAGCACTCGGCGAGCCGCAGCAGCGCCTGCCCGTCCAGGAAGTCCTCGGGCGCATCGTAGCCGAACGCGTCGGCCAGGTAGCCGATGTCCTCCTCCGCCCATCCCGTCCGGTTCGCGAGCTGGGTGAAGAAGTCGTCCAGGGCGGTGGCGGAGCCCTCCGCGCTCGCGAGCAGATCCAGCAGCTCGACCAGGGTTGGATTGCTACCGGGCAACTCGTCGCGCAGGGTGAGCAGCTCGACGAGCCCTTTCCACGCGGCGTACCGGTCGCCGGCCGAGGTGGCCTCGAGCGGAAGCGCCGTCAGGTCCAAGAGGCCGAGCGCGACGCCGTGCTCGAACAGCCAGGTCTGCTCCTCGAAGTCGATCTCGAGCCGGTCCATGAAGGTGGCGATCTTGTCGAGCAGCGTGAGCACGGCGAAGGCGTCCGGCTGGTCTTCGGCGTTGAGGTCCGCATCCACGCCACTGGCCGAGCCGGCGGCCTCCTCGTCGCCGGTCTCCTCCGGGCCATAGATGAACGTATCGGCCAGAAACACCGCGAGGGCGTTTGCGGCGGCGCCTGAGGGCGACGCGAGGCGCTGCTCGAGGAGGTCCTCCGCGGCCTGCACCTCGAGCTCGAACGCAGCCGCGAGCTTCTGGGTGACCAGGTTCTCGCTGCGGATCCGTACCAGGTGATCCACGAGCGGCGCGAGGACATACGCGTAGCGCTCCTCGCCCGCGAGCGTGCCGCCGTCCACCGTCATCCCGTCCGCTGAGACCAGCTTCCCCGTGGCCTCCGCGGCATCCAGGAACTCGCCCAGGTGGGTTTCCAGGAGGGAGACCTGCTCCGCCAGCTCCTGCGCGGAGGTTCCTGCGACGACGGCCATCACGCGATCCAGGTCGTCGCCCGAGACGAGCCCGGTGAGATATTGGCGGGTGAGCTCGCCGCCAGGGTCAGCCTCGAGGATGACCTCCTCGCGGATTGCCTGCAGACCGGTCCGGATCTCCGCCAGCATGAGCGCCAGCGCGTCCTCGCCCGGCGCGACGCGAAGGGCCGCCTCGGCATCGTGACCGAGGAGGTAGTAGAGTTCGTCCAGGGAGAACCCCGTGGACCCCGTGGACCCCGGGGCGCGAACCTCCTCGACCGCCTCCAGGAACGCGAGGGCATCGGCCGTGCCGGCGAAGGGGTCGATCCCCACGAGGCCCCGGAAGCGCAGGGCGTCCGCCACGCTGGTACCCAGGGCCTTCGCGAGCGACACGATGCGGTAGAGGCGGGACAGCGTGTCCAGGTTGAGCTCCAGATCCCCGGCCGCCGTCTCCGCTCCCGTCGCCGCCGTCAGGTCGGCGGCGACCCGCTCCGCGGCGTCCGCCAGGTCTTCCGCGTCGACGCCGAGCGCGGCCTGGAGCTCGGCCTCGTAGTCCGTGAGCGGCGTGCCCAGGTGGTCGCTGTTGATCTCGTCGCGTGCCTCGTTCAGGGCGAAGGCCGATGCCTCGGGGTCCTCCACGACCGCGCGGTTCAGGAAGACCCGGTCGTAGAGGGGGGTCACCCGGTCGTCAGCGGTGTCGCGGTCCTCCTTCGTGTCCAGCGCCGCCCACCAGGAGAGGAGCGAGACGAGCTCGATGCGGATCGCGTCGCGGATCCGCTGGATCTGCGCCAGGTCCAGCAACAGATCGTCATCCAGATCCTTCGCGCTCAGGGCCGTCAGCGCCTTGTCGAGCTCCAGCACGGTCCAGCCCAGCTTGCGCCACAAGCGGATGAACCGGCGGAGGCGGTCCAGCTCGTCGGCCGCCGGAGAGTCGCCGTCGGAGCGCACCAGTCGCGCGGCGCTCACATCGCAGGTGGAGCCGGCCCACGCGATGCCAAGGGAGCGCCCGGAGTTCACAAAGTCCGAGTGGAGGAGGTCGAGGAGCTCCTCGAACTCGAGGCCCGCCCGCTCCAGGAGCGTCTCCACGGCGCTCAGCGCCTCCCGCCATTCCACACGGCCGTCGCTCCCCGAGGGGTTCTCGACCGTCTCGGCGTCGAAGCCCCAGAGCGCCCACGCCTCCTCACCCGCGTTGCCCGTTGCGAGCTGGCGCTCCAGCGGCGTGAGCCCCAGCACCTCGGCCGCGATCTCCAGGTCGCTCGGCTCCTCCTCCCGCTGGTACGCCTCCATGAGCCCGTACCGCTTCACGCCCAGGTGCTTCAGGTAGATTCGCGCCTGCGCCGCCCACAGGTCGAACGGCAGCCCGAACGGGTAGGTCGCCTTCGCCAGCACATCGTACGCCGCCCGGTTCAGGTACTCGGGGTTCGCCAACAGCTCGTCGGACTCGGCCGTGGTGACGTCGTGGGCCACCGTCTCCTCCCCGTGCAGCGCCGCCACCGCGTTCTCCAGCACCTCGTTCACCAGGTCCACGTAGGGGAGCGCGGTATTGGTGTTCTCGCACGAGAGCTCCAGCGTACCGATGTCGGGGCGCCGCGCCAGGAGCACGTCAACAGCGTCCCGCTCCTGGAGCCAGGCCAGCAGGTCCACCAGGTATGCGGCGGGGCTCAGAACCGAGCGACAGTCCTCGCACGCGCAGTAGTCCAGCGAGCCGAACAGCGTGCTGTAGTCCGGGACCTCGGTGAACTCGTCCGCGTCCGGAAGCGCCTGCATCACCGGGAGCTGCGGGCCCTGCATGGCCGCGGCGTAGCGGGCGTACACGGCGAGCGCCATGGAGGCCTGGGCGCGCGCCAGTCCGTAGACGCTCTGCGCCCGCTCCTCGCCGCCAAGCGCCTCGGCGTAGCGCGCCACGAAATCCCTGCGGCCGAGCCGCTGCACGCGCCGGGCCGAGTCGAGCCCTGCGTCCAGGAGCGCGCTCATAGCCCCATAACGGTCGTTGGCGGGCGCGATCCGGTAGGCCCGCTGGAGCGCCTTGAGGTCGCTCTTCAGCGCCTCCGTGTCGGAGATACCGCGGAGGTCGCTCCCCTCGTCCACCAGGATGGAAGTGATATGGCTGCGCTCGAAGTCGAACGTCGGGTTCTTCGTGAGGAACCGGAGCACGTCCTTCTGCGCGGGATCCGCCCTCCTCCGGATCGCCTCCGTCACCGCGGTGGTGGGAAAGGCCGCCTCGAACTGGCGCACGAGTAGCTCGGCGTAGTTGAGCCAGCGCTCGTCGTCGCTGTCGCCCAGCACGCCGTCCGGCACGCCCACGGCCTCGCCGTCCACCTGCCCGCCGATGAGCTCGAGCCAGTCGTCCCGGTTGAGCCGGACGAGGTCCCGGGCCGACTTCGGGGCATGCCGTTGCTGGGCAGCCTTTACCAGCGGCGCGTGGTTGACGCTGAGGACGCCGAGCTGGAGGGCGAGCTGGATGCGCTCGACGGCTGCCTCGCCGAAGGCCTGGTCCTCGCGCAGCGAGCTCCAGAACTCCGCCGTGGAGCCGTCGTGCGCCAGGTAGCGCGAGACGAAGCCCTCGCGGCGGCGCGCGTCCACGCCGGCGCCATCGAGGAGGCGGCCGATGGAACGCGTGGTTTCGGCCGAAGCGCTCGCGCTGGCGGCTTGCTTCCGAAGTTCATCGGCCAGCGTCTCGGCCCCTTCGCCCACGGACCGCGAGACCACGTTGTCCTCCGCCGCCGCTACCAGCGCGCCCTTCACCCGGGACCGGCTCTGGGCGAGGAGGGAGCCCGGCGACGCCGGGCTTCCGACACGGAGCAGCCCGTAGATCGCCTCGTGGGAAAGGCCGGTCCGCTCCGCGAGGCGCGCGGCCGCCACGTACTTCCCCACGTGCTCCCGCTCGACCCCCGTCTTCTCCACCAGGAGCGCCACATCCTCGGTATCGAGGCCGGAGAGGTCCACGTCCTCGAGGTGCGGCGACAGCGCCTCGTCGACCTGTGCAAACTCCGAGGCTCCGCGGTACCGCTCGTCCTCGACGGCAAGGTCGATCGTCTCCTCCTCCGACGCGGCGTAGCGCACGGTGGAGACGGCCAGCTCCTCACCCTCCCCGTCCAGCGCCCGGACGAACAGGTCGGGCGCGCCGGCGGCGAAGCCGTAGACGATGCGATACGTGCCGCCAGCCCCGGTGGTGGCGCTGCCGAGGGCACGCTCGCTGCCGAGGGCGAGGTGGTAGGCGTGGACGGTGACGCCGACGACCGCCGTGCCGTCGGTGTGGAGGACGGTGCCCGACACGGTGAAGCCTTCCGCCTCGTCGCCCCCGTCCGGTCCCTCGCCGATCTCCCGGTCGGGCTGCGCTTCCACCGGAATGGTGACCAGAAAGCCCTGCGCGCTCGACTCCCACTCGATGGCTTCCTCCTTGACATCGAGCGGGCGGTCGCCGCTGAAAACCTTGAAGCTCACGGGTGGCGGAGATCGGAGCCGCGGGCCCGCTCCGGGAAGGGAGAGCTCTACCTGAAACTGACCATCGGCATCTGTCTCCGTACTGGCGAGCAGCCCCGTTTCGCGCGGTCGGGACGCCCAGAGCTCGACGCGAACGTCTGGCAGGCTCTCATGCGTCGCGCTGCTTCGAACCCGGCCGAAGATCTTCACTGCTGGCATGGCCATTACCTCCGCTTCGCGCTCCGCGCCGATCCAGCACTACTCCGCCGCCTTGCGCCCCCTGATGAGCTCCTCCACCACGTCGTACTCGTACTGAATTCCTTCGAAGGCGGCCTGATCCAGCATCAGCTCATCCACGGCCTCGAGGATCTCCCCTTCCGATTTCCCCTCGGCCAGCATCGTGTCGATGGTGTACTGGACGTAGGCGTCCTGATCTCGGCTCAACGCCGCAGCGGGGTCCGCGGCATCGAGCTGCTGGCGGGCCCGCGTGTTTCGGCCGCCATACGTCGGCGACGCTTCGCGGTGTGCGGACTCCTCGACGACGAAGGTGTTCGCCTCGTCGCGAACGAACCTGCGTTCCTCGGGGGTCGGGGGCGGCAGCCCCTCCTCCTGCAACCGCTGTTCGTACCGTCGTTGTTGCGCTGCATTGGAGAGCTGGTGGTCGGGTGTCAGCTTATCCCCGGGCACGCCCTGCTCGACCATCTCTCGATAGCCCCCCGACTGGCCTGCGCGGAGTTCCCTTGAGGCCGCCTGGCTCGCCATGGCGCGAGGCATGTTCCTGGCCTCGGCACGCACCAGGCCGCCTACCGCTCCCCTTGCAAGGGAAGCCCCACCCAGGCTCGCGTAGTCCAGCAGGGCGAAGCCCGCGTTAATGTTCCCTAGTTCCGCGTAGCCGGAGGCACGCAAAGTGGCTTCGAAATAACCGGCGACGTCGCCTTCCATGAGGGCCGAAGCCCCCTCGCCCGCGCTCACGATCCACATATGGTAGTTGTGCAGGGCGTCTCGCGCGGGGCCGACCAGCGGAATGAAGCCGACCGGATCGACGCCGGTTTCCTCCATGAGCCGATGGAGCTCCTGCTGCTCCTGCTGGCTCATGGTGGCCTGTCTTCCCGACGGATCCCTCAGCCTGACAGGGTTGTTGTGCACGAAGGCATACCGGTTCATCCCGTCCGCGAGGTCCACGGGGTCCGGGCTGGTCCACCGGCCGAGCCAGCACGCGTAGTAGCGGGCGCCGTGGTAATAGAGTCCTGTCTCCTCGTCCTTCTCCTTACCGCTGTAGCGGTAGCGCTTCGCGGACACTTCTATGCTCGCGGACTCTGCATGCCAGCCGGTCCCACCAAAGGGGTGATACTCCTCATAGCTGATCAGCTTCGCTTCGCCGTCGAGTTCGAGGAGGGCGGACCCGAGGTGGTTGTCGAGCTGGGACCTGAGCCGGGACGCAGGTCCCTCGACCGCGCTTCCGCCATCTACGGTCTTGGTCTCGATCATGGCCACGCGACGAAGCTCATCGACCACGTGGAGCGTCTGGCGTTCCAGCTCCAGGCGTCCGGCGACCCAGTTGCGATAGATCTCGAAGCCGTCGACGTAGATGCGCTCTTCGACGCCCGCACCACGGCGCACCGTCTTGCGAATCCGCCGCCCGTCGGCGTCGTAGTCGTAGACCGCGTCGTCACCGTTGCCGAGATCGACGCGGTGCATCTGGTCACGGAAGTCGGGCTCGATCCCGGGCAGGTGTGGCATCGCTACCATCGACCCACGGGCATCGTACGTGTATCGGGCGGAAAAGACGCCGTCCGCATCACCGGAGAGGCTTGTGCCGAGGAGGCGGTTGCTGTCAGAAGCCGTCTCGTAGCGCCGCCTCCAGAGGGTCGGCCCGTGATCCAGGTGGCCTGCGCTGTTCAAGGCCGCACCCTCGAAGTGCGCCACCTCCAGAAGGTTGCCGACGGGGTCGTAGAGGTACGTCTCGGTGTACGCGCGGACCGCCGTACCGTCGTTGGGGTGCGGCAGCCCACCTCTCAACGGGTCGGTCGCGGCGGGCTGGCCAAGCGACACGTGCTCCCGCCCGGACGCCTCGGTGAGACGGTAGAGCGCATCGTACACGTAGGACGCGCCGGGCTCGACTCGAGCGTTGGCGAAGAAGAGGGTGTCCTGCGCCTCATCGCGCATCCGTGTGATGTTGCCGACGGGATCGTAGGTGTAGTGGAGCGATTGCAGCGTGTCCTGTCCTTCGGTATCGCCTGGCCGCGTGGTGTGGACGCCGGTGAGGCGGAAAGTCTTGGCATCGTACGTGTAGCTGGTCCTCACGCCATTACCGTAGGCGATGGACTCGCGCTCGCCACGGGCGTTGTACGTGACTCCCGTGACGAAGGCCGTCTCCTCGCTCGCCCCGCGGATGCGAACCCGAATCGTGCCGAGGAGCCCCCTCTCGTTGTAGGCGAAGGACAGTACGGAGCCGTCCGGGGCGGTGAGGGACACCTTGCGGTTCAAAGCATCGAAGCCGGTCTCGGTGCGAAACTCCTCGGAGTCGAGTGCGGTCTGTGTATCCGCCAGGAGGGCCTCCTGCCGTCCGAGCTCTTCCAGCGCAGACCAGTCGACCGGGGCCTCTCTGTCACTCAGGAGACGGCGGCTCGTCCTGATCAGGTTGCCCTTGAAGTCATAAGCGCCGTCGGTCCGGAGGCCGGCACCGTCGAACTGCAGAGCCAGTCGACCGCGGAGATTCGCGGCCGGATCGGCGTCCTCGAGCGCGTCACCGTACACCTTTAGCTCGGCGAGCCGCTCTCCGTCCCCCTCGTCCACCCAGAGGTGCGTCCGCCGCCGGAGCCCATCGTACCCATGTCGAAGCGCCGAGCCGCCGCTGCGCCACGTACGTACGGGCTGACCCGTGGCGTCGGGAAGCACCCAGGTCTCCCCGGCATCCACGCTCCGCGTGTGCAGCGTGCGTCCCAGCAGGTCGAACGTTTGCTCGAGGGTTGCAACGCCGCGGGCGTCGGTTAGCACCCGCGCGTTGCCCTGGATGTCGAGACGAACGCGAGTGGAGACGTGCTCGCCCGCCGCCAACCGCCGTTCGGTCAGGAACGGGCGACCGAGAGCATCGAGGTACAACGTGGTCGGCGTGTCGGCGTGCTCCGCCGCGAGCAGCGCGGTCCGCTGCTCGTCGGATCCCGGCGTCCCGTTCTTGCGAGTCACATACCACTCGCTGTCGAGGACCGTGTCGTTCTCGTCCCAGATCTCCTGTCGCCAGGGCTGGATCTCCACGCGGCGGAACGCGCCGTTCGGCAAGTCCGTGCGGATGTTTCGTCCCAGGGAATCGTAGTGAAACACGGGCGTTGCGCCCTGCTCGCGGGCCTCCGGCTCCCCCTCGTAACGCGCGTGGGCGGCGAAGTACGGTTCGTACTGTCTGACGACGTCACCTTTGTTGTTCAGAATCCGGCGGCCGGTGCCGATCCAGCGATCGTCCACCCAGGTCCCGTCGGCTAGCGTGCCGGGCTCGCCCCGGACTTTTGTGAGCGCGTTGTTCCCGAAGCCGTCGGCGTACGTGTACGTCTCCAGATATCGCGAATTCTCTCTGCCGTGTCGCTCCTTCGTTCTTACGTGCGCGTAGTTGGGCTCGCCGTGCCACGCCCAGTTGTGAAGCTGGTACTCGAAGCTTGTCGTAGGGTCGTCCCCGGTGTCTCCCTCGCCCTCCCCGTTCTTCCCCATGACCGCGATCCACACCACCATGCCGAGGGCGTCGAAGCCCACAGCCGTCCGGTTGCCATTCGCGTCCTCGAGTTGCGTCGGCTGCAGCACCCGGTAGTCGTTCAGCACGGCGGCGGCGTTGTCGGCGGGATCGATGACCCGCGTCGGCAGAAGATCGTACTCGTCGTGCTCCGACCGATACCGGTTGGCGAAGGGGTCCATGAAGGAGATCGGCTGGCAGAAGTGGGCGGCCGCATATTCGCCAGGGCTCTCGGCGTCCGCAGGCGCATATTCGTGGCGCCCTGACCTCACCCACCAGGCGCCGTCCCCGTCGTCGCTGAAAAGCTCGTATCCGGCTTCCTGGCGGATGGCATCGGATTCTTCCGCGGACAGGCGCTCCCGGTGGACTCCCGCAACGAGTCCAGCTGTGAGTGCGAGGCGATAGCTCTCGTAGACGAGAGCCCGCCGCCCCAGCATCGGGCCGAAAGGCCATGGGCCCGTGAGATCGTCGTTCCAGAACAGCGTTCGGCTGTGCGCAATGAGTCGGCGCTGGGGCGTGTCGCCCGCGGAGTCGGGCTCCGTCTCGTAGGGGATCTCCTCGGCGGCGAGGAATGCGGCGCGCAGCCCGGCCGGCGTCAGCAACTCTGCATCCGTGATCGCGGCGCCGCGGGGGCCGGTGATCTCGTAGCTGCGCGCTTCGTACGGGAGGCCGACGTGGCAGCCTTCCTGGTCCGTCTGGTTGATGAACGAGGTCTCGGTCACGGTGATCCTGGTCACCCCCTGCTCGGGCTCTTCCGGATCTCGGTGCGCATATGCGATGCGTGCAGATCTCGTCACGTTCGCAAAGTCGTCGAAATCCAGCGTGAGCTCGTGGGTGACCCTCGGGAGCAGCCGTCCGGCTTCGCCCCGGAAACGGTCATAGTGGTATCTCAGAGTCTCGGCCGGCACGGCGATGAACACCGCGTGGTGTCGGTCCGTGCTCGGCTGTAGCCGGCGCAGGTGATAATTGCGCTCGATGACGAGGTATGGATCAGCGGCAGCCTCGGAGTCGTCCTCGGCGTAGACCTCCTCGCGCAGCATTCGGCCCTTCAATGCACGGCAAGCCTCGCGCTCCTCCTGAGCCGTGAGTCCTTCCGGAAGGACCGTGTCGGGTAGATCCCCCGCGTTTTCGTCCCCGGCGAAGTACTCGTCGACATAGTGGCGGCTGATCGTGTCGGCCTGGCTCCAGGCGCCCGTGTGATACCACGTCCCGGTGTACGTCGGCGGGACGAAGTGTTCCTGGTCACCGTTGGCGACACTCGCGCCATCGCCATCGCCTTCGGCGTTGAACGCGTCGTAATCCTCGGAGTCCCAATGCTCGACGTAGCCGAAGCCCCGGAACTCGCGGTCCTCGCCGTCGAAATACCCGTCGTGCCACCGATACCGCGTACTGAACTTGGTCCCGGTGACGCCATCCCAGCGCACGACCCGCTCCAGCACATGCACCGGGAACGGCAGCCGCGTGACCCACGGCCGGCCGGCCTTGCGGTCCGCCAGGCAGAACTTCGTGGACGGCGCGTACTCGAGACGCGTCTCGCGGCCCAGGTTGTTCCGGATCTCGGTCAGGAGGTGAGGCTTGCCTTCGCCCATGAGGTGCACGTAGCGGAGCGGCTCGCGCGCCCTTCCCGGCAGCGGCGAAGACCACACCAGGCACGCGGTCCCGTCGCCAAGCAGGTCGGCCACCCGCACGTCGGTCAGACTGTCGGTCCCCGGGATCCGGCTCAGCTCGCGGACCTCGGCGAAGCCGTTGCCGGACTGGTTGAACCAGATGCGGACGGCGTCGCGGGCGAGGTAGAGGATGTCCGTAGTGCCGGACCCATCGATGTCGGCCAGGCGGATGCGGCGGGCGTCGAACTGGTCCGGCGCGTCGAACCACGGGGAGCCGGCCATGACGATCTTCGCACCGAAGCGGCCGTGGCCCAGGTTCGGCCAATAGCATACGGAGCCGTTGCGGATGCGGACGATGTCCGCCAGCCCGTCGCCGCTCATGTCGGCCAGGAACACGGACTCGCCTTCGCTCGAGAAGACTGCCGTCGGGCCACGCTCCTCGTCCTTCTCCTTGCGGACGATGACAGCGGCGGCGAACCCCTTCTTCGCCAGCGACGAATACCAGCGAAGGACCTCGTCCTCGGTGATAAGCACGTCCGCGTGGCCGTCGCCGTCCAGGTCCACGAGCCGAAGATCGGGATCCTGCCAGTCCAGCGCCGGTACGGACTGGAACGGCTGGAACCGCCCCCAGCGGCCGTCAGCGCCCCGCTCCTGGTAGCCCGCCACGCCTTCGCCCAGGAGTACCAGATCCAGCTTGCCGTCGCCGGCCAGATCCAGGAGCTGCGCGCCCGCGGCGGCACGGGCTGCGGTCGGGCGGCTCGCCACCTGGGCGGCGGGAGCGAAGCGGGCCCGGGGGGGATCCTCGTCGTGGTCCACGTCGTTCCGCTTGTAGAGCCACCCGCCTCCCTGCTCGGCCAGGAGCCCGACCGCGCCCTCCCCGTCGAGATCGACCCACTGGTACCGTGACGGTGCGAACCCGCCGGGAATGTCGTCGAGCCCGTCGACGGAACGCACCTCCTCGTCGATGACGGCCCGGGAGTACTCGAACTCGACGGGCGGCAGGCTCTCGCGCGTGTAGCCGTCCCCGTCCCGGATGTAGCCGTGCCACGTGACGCCGGTCAGGTACATGGCGACCGGCGACTCCTCGTAAGTGAAATCCGTGGAGCGAACGAGAACGGGGTCCTCGCCCAGCTCCGGGAAGCGGTGGAACATGAGGGCGCGACGGCAGAGGCGGTGGCAACGGACGTCGAAGCCCGCGCGGAAGCTGGAGAAGACATCGGCTCGCACCGGCCAGGAACGGATCTCGTCCACGCCCGGCGCCTCCTCGTCGTGCTCGCCGTAGTCGAAGACCACCTCGAAGAGCCACTGTTCTCGGGAGAACGGGACGCGGTTCGCGTAGCGGACGCGCTTCGGGTAGCGGTACGTGCAGCCGTGGCCCGGAACGGATCGCGCCCGCTCGTACGGCCGTGTTTGGTCCACCTCGGCGCGATCCTCTGCCTTGTACTCGTAGTGAATCCCGTTCCCTCGCTCGTCCCAGACCTCCTCGAGCAGCCACTCGAAAACGCGCCTCCCGTCGCTCGGGTCGGCCACGCGCGCGTCCGCGCTCTTGCCGTAGATCCGGGTCACGTTGTCCCGGGAGACGGTCTTCCAGAAAACCGTGCCCGCGACCGGATCCGTCCAGCGCTCG
The DNA here is from genome assembly GCA_016209885.1 of Gemmatimonadota bacterium. Taxonomy (GTDB): domain Bacteria; phylum Gemmatimonadota; class Gemmatimonadetes; order Longimicrobiales; family Gaopeijiaceae; genus JACQVF01. The sequence goes on from JACQVF010000006.1 coordinate 98,952, forward strand.
ATGCGCCAGAAGCTCTCCTCGACCCGGGGGCTGTAGCGCCGGACCAGGTAACCGTCCTGCTCCCGCGCGTCATCCCGCCACGCGCCGCCCTCTTCGACGAGCGCTGGAACCAGGTCCTCCATTCCCGAGAGGATGAAGACATCCGAGTCCTCGCCGTCCCGGTAGCGGGGCAGCCCTTTCTCCGTCTTGCGGCGGATCGAGGAGATGCTGAGCTGCCACCCGAGCCCGAAGGGTCCGTTGCCCGAGCCGGAGTCGTAGGCGAGAGTGAGGTCGGGCTGGAATCCGGAGCGTCCTGGGCTCACGGCGATGGGTATGCTCACGGAGGCGGTGCCGGTTACCGGGTTCGCAGCGAACTTCTCGCCGATCCCGCGGATCGCGCCGCCGCCCTTGGGGAGGGACACGCTGGGCGGCGCCACGACGAAAGGCTCCTCTTCCGGCGCGGCGCCGGACTCCGTGCGGAATGGATCCACCTTCATCCCGAGCGAGAGGGTCCCACTGTGGTTGTGGTCTACGCAGTATCAGTGCGGCGTGCCGCGCTTCAGCACGCCGCAGTCGAGTGCGCTCAGGTCCGCGTGGTGCGCCCGGACACGCGATCAGTGCCGCGTGTGCCCGGGGTTAGACGCTCCGTCAGGTCCGGCAGACCGCGGCACGACGCAGTCTGTCGATCGGTGTTCGGGGGCTGGCAAAGACAGGAGCACGCCACGGCCACATCAGCTTCGGCCCCGCGTCCCCGTCCCGAGGCAGGGATGCAGTTCGTTGTCGCCGGGGGCGCGACGGCCACAATCAGAATACGGCGGTCGCCGATGTCTGTCAAAGATTCTCCGCTGCCCCTGGAACTCGCGTTTCCCGTGAGGGGGGCAGCGGTCTCGAGCCCCACGGTCACCGGCACCGCAGGGGGAGTCAGCACCGGGGGGCGAAGGCCTCGACCGCAACCAGACCCAGGGTGACGAGGCCCGCCGCCGGCACCGTGGTGCCGGTCCCCCGTAAGAAGTCGCAGGGCCGATCCCACGGCGGGGAGCGGGGCGGAGCCGCACCGCGTGCCTCACGGCAGGAGCTGACTGAAGTTCGTGAACATCGGGTGCCCCGGGAACGCGTGATACAGCTCCCTGTAGTTCACATCGACCAGGTTGTCCTGCGGTACGATGATCCGCTCCAGGTGGCCCTCGAGCATCGCCTTGAAGTCACGCACGGCCTCTGTGGCGCCGGCGGAGAGCTCGAACGCGGGCGTAGGGAAGTCGCTCCCGAACACGAGCGAGCCCGGCGGCAGCTTTGCGATCTCCGGGAAGAACTCCTGGCGGAAGGGCGTCGCGCACGCGGAGACGTCGGCCAGGCAGCGGCCCGGACCCGTCGCGCCGGCCGCGCTCCGCTCGAGGTAGCGGCGCACGACCGGGAAGTCCGAGTGCTCGAGCACGCGGCCGAGGGCCCCGGCCGTGAAGTAGGGGAGCCCGCAGTGGGCGAAGATGACCACCGCGCCGGACGCGAGGGCCGCCTCGAGGTTCCGCCGGATCGCCCCGGGGTCGGGGCGGTGCCACCGGCGCGCGCGGCGGCGCAGGCGGTTCCTCATTTCGTCCCAGAAGCTCCAGGAGAGGAAGTCGTACGAAGGGCTCCGCGGGTCGGTGGTGGGGATCGCATACTCGGGGCCCACGTGCAGCAGGAGCGGGAGTGGGCCGCCACCCCGCCCGGCGGTTGCCAGGCTGGCCATCGCCCGGCCGACGCGAGGGTCCGCGAGGTTGAACTGCTGGGCCGAAGGGAGCCACTTGAGGAGGACGGCGCCGGCATCCGCGTACTTCTTCACCCGATCCCGGAAGTGGGGGTCGAAGGGGTGTACGGACGCACCGAGGAGAATCTTGCTCCCGAGCTCGCGCCGGAGGTCGAGGACGTAGTCGTTGTCCACCCACAACTCCGAGAGGTCCTCGCGCCGCCGGCCGGCGTCGTCGTAGACCGGGTCGAGAGCCAGGCACACCACGTGGTCCATCGAGCAGCGCTCGATGATCCTCAGCGCGGACTCCCGCAGCGTGCGGTCCGACACGCGGTCCGCGTCGATTCCGGCGTACAGGAGGAAGATCCGGTAGGTTGGCCGGCGGCGGTACGCCACCGCCAGGCGCCCCCAGTGCGGGTGCTCGTCCCCGAGGAGGCCCACGTGAAAGTGCATGTCCACGCGCTTCGGACGGGCGTCGCTCATCCGCGCACCCTGCGCGGCGCCGGTTGGCTCCGAGCGCTCGCGGTCATTCCTCCGGTCTCACGGCCGCTGTCCATCCTCGCACCGTTCGCCTCCTGCACCATAACGGCGTTCTGCTCGACGGGTCTGCGCTGACGGGCCGTTCGGTACTGCCCCGCTCACAGCACGATGGCCGGCTGGATGCACGCGGCGACTGCCTGGGTGTCCGCCGGCGGGTTCGGCTCCTGCACATGAACGCGCGTTCCCTCAGGCAGATGGCTGAAGAGGTGCTGCAGATCGTCCATGAGGACAGGGGACGCGCGGATCTGATTGGGCTCCGCTGCCACCATCAGGAAGCTCAGCATGCGGGCCGCATCGGCGTCCGTGAGCGCCGCCTTCTCGAATACGCCCACCATCCGGGCGAGCAGCGTCTTGGAAAGGCCCGCGTGCTCGACGATGCGGCGCCCGAGATTCGCATGCTCGCGCCACTGCTCCGGGGAGGGAAAGCGCCGGGCGGTCGGGTAGCGGCCCGCCTTGAAGTCCGTGTGTCCCACGAACGCGCCGCCGTTGCCGGAGACGATGTAGTGTGGCGGCGCCGGAGCGACCGCGCCGGCCCCATGCTCCTCCCCCACGTACTTCCCGAAGATGTCCGGCCGATACTCCTGGTGGTTGTGCTCGTGCGCGCACACGACCATGCGTACGCAGGGGTGTGCGGCAAGGATCCGGTGCAGCGCCGTGAGATGCGTGCCGTCGCTGTGCCTCTCGCGCACGAGCGCCGGGATGTGGAAGAGGACGATGGCCCCATCCCCGCGCGCGTCCGCGAGCCCCAGCCTCCAGTCGAGCCACTGGTGCTGGCGGAAGTCGGGTGCGGCCGTCCGGCCGTGCCCGTCCAGGTTCGCCGTCATGCCGGAATCGACGGCGAGAACGACGAGCGGCACCTCCCGGTTCGGTGCCCGAAGCTCCCAGTACGTCCCGGGCTGGGGCACGAGGCGCAGCCCGTGGTCGGCCCAGCGTGCCGCGTGTTTTCGCGTACAGAAGATCTCGAAGAACTCCCGGCCCCGGTGCCGCGAGTAGTACTCGTGGTTCCCGGGCACCGCCCAGATCGGGATGTCGAGGCTGCGGTACGGCCCGAAGAAGCCCTCCTCGAAGTCGTCGTCGCGCCCCGCGGGATAGGCCACATCACCATTGATGATCATGAAGTCGGGCTCCACCGCGCGCAGCAGCGGCAGCAGACCGTACTGCGAGCGATCCCCCTCGCCCGTGTCCCCCAGGATCACGAAGCGGAAGCCGTTGCCAATGGGGCGGCCGAGGAGCGCCTCGAACGAGGTCGATCTATGGTCCGGCGGCGGCTCGGACTGCGTGAACGCCTCGCGCCACTCGGTCGAGTAGTCCGCGCGGAGCTTGCGGCGTGACGCCCAGAGGTTCCCCGGCCGCAGCCAGTAGCCGGGTCCCCGGCCCCTGGCGATGGGCGGGAACACGAGCTCGACCATCAGCCGGTCTCCTCCCGCCGCGGCGCCCCGGCGCCTCTCAACCGCCCCTGGATACGGAACAGTGCACCGGCCAGGTCGTTCCAGAAGGGCGCGCCGAAGCTGATGAGCAGCGCGGTCAGCATGCAGCCGAATACGTAGCGCAGCACCATCCACCAGCCCTGCTGGCGGAGGTGGAAGAAGAACTGCCGGTCCATCAGGTAGTCGATCGGTGCGCCGGCACGGCCGAGCGCCGCGAGCCAGGTGTCGAGCGCAGCGCGCACGTGTTCCTCGGACACGACCTCGGCCGGCGGCGGCCCTTGCACGGCAGCTTGCGGCGGCGCCGTCTCGGGCGGAGTCCCCGACATGGGGGCCCCGGGCGCTGCGGCACCGCGCGGCGGCGTCTCTGGCGTTGCGGCCTCCCCTGCTACCCCCTCGGGCGCCGGTTGCCCCGGGCCGCGCGCCTCCGGGCCCCGCGTGTCCCCGGTCTGGGCTCGGTACAGCGAGAGCGTGCGCTCGGCGACCGCCACGGCCTCGTCGGCCGGGAGGCTCGAGGCGTAGCGGTAGAGGCGGTCGAAGGGAAGGTTGGCGGCGAGCGCGAGAAGCAGGCCGAACATGAAGGTCTGGCGCAGGTTCCGTCGCCGGTACTCGTACTCGAAGTTCCGGACTAGCTGCGGGTAGTGCCGGGCCGCCGCACTCACGTGCGGCAGGAAGCGCTCCTGGAATGCGAGGAGAAGCGCACCGGCGTCCAGGGCACCCAAAGCAGCAGCGGGAGGGGACGGTGGGGGCCCCGGGGGCGCGGCGATCGCATGACCCCATTCCCCGAGGAAGTCCATCAACTCCCGGGCGTTCCAGTAGCCCTGCGCTCCCTGGGACGTGGCGGCCAGCTCCCGAGAAAACGCCAGCCAACCCGCGGAGGGCGGCTGTGCCTGCCCGCCCTGTAACTCCGCCTCGAGGCGAAACTGCCTGAGCGCACGACGGTACCAGCCCGGCGCCGTACGCTCCATTCCCTCGAGCAGCTCGGCGCGCTCCAGCGGCAAGAGAATCCCCCGGGGCCGCAGTCGCCGGAACTGGAACGGACCCCTCGCCTGAAAGTCCGGCAGCACCCCGGGCCGCCGCATCTGGGCTGCCCACGGGCCCAGAAAATCGGTCAGCGCGCTCGTGTAGCAGCGCGCCTTGCTGCTCGTCAGGTACTTGTAAACCTCCTGGAAAACCTGCACGAACAAGGACAGGGCCAGCAGGATCGCGGCGAGGGCGAGCAGCGTGCTCAGGATGGAGGATCCCAGCATGGTGGACTCCTGCGCCGTGGGCGTATCGGCCGCGTCTTGCCGTAGGCGGCCTTCGGGCGAGGGGCTCCTACCGCGTTCCGCCCCGCGTCCTCTGCACCGCCTCCCGCAGCGCGTCAAACGCCAGCAGCGCGCACTTGATCCGCACCGGAAACTTGCTCACGCCCTGAAGCGCCCGGAGGTCGCCGAGCGCCTTGTCCCTCGCGGCCTCGGGCTCGCCGTGCATCATCTGGGTGAACCGGCCGGCGAGGGTGTCGGCGTCGGCGAGGGGCTTGCCCTTGAGCAATACGGTCATCATGGAGACGGCGGCCTGGGAGATAGAGCATCCCTGGCCGGTGAACTTCACGTCGGCGATCCGCTCATTCTCCACCTGCATCTGGAGACCCACCTCGTCGCCGCAGACGGGGTTGTAGACGTGCACCTCGACCGTCCTCGGGTCGAGCTCACCCTTGTTCCGAGGATGGCGGTAGTGGTCGAGGATGAGCTGCTGGTAGAGCGACGAAAGGGGAGGCATCTCCATGGTCATGACCTAGACCCTAACGTTCCCCGAACCCTGATGCAACCGACGTCGCAGCTCGCGCAGCTCGCCTGTGGGTCTTCGAGTTGACCCCCTCCCCCCAGCTCGGCTGTGTCCGGCCCGCCGAGGTCGTGATCCGGCCGCCAGCGCGCTCGCGACGATGGCCGTGCGCAGGCCGGAGGTGCGCGTGGTTCTCGAAGCACCCGATGCGCGTGCGTGCCGGATCACGATTTCGCCGTCCGAACTTGGCTCCCCGCCTCCCCGCCTCTGTTACCCCTTGACCCCGGGCTCGGAGCGTGGTAGCATTGTTCGTGGTTAACCGCCGGGTGCAGTCGCCCGACGGGCAGCACCAGTGACGATGAAGGGATCTGGGGCGAACCGAACCCCTGATCCCTTTTTTAGTTCTTCGGCCTTCTCGCGCGTCCGCGCCTATGGTGCGCTCTCGAGGAGGCGGGAGCCCACGCGGGGGGACTCAGGCCCGCGAAACAGAGTCGGGCGAGACTTTCAGTCCCTACCCGATGGTCATTCACAGAGGAGAGGTCGCATGCGTGCCAGGGGAAGCGTCAAGTGGTTCAACGACAGCAAGGGGTTCGGCTTTATCACGCCGGAGAACGGAGGCAAGGATTGCTTCGTGCATCACTCCGCGATCCAGGGTGAGGGCTTCAAGACCCTGAGCGAGGGCGAGTCCGTCGAGTTCGACGTGGTCGAGGGGCCGAAGGGCCCTGCCGCGCAGAACGTCGTGCGGCTGAACCGCTAGGCGCTGGGCAGCTCACCATCGAGCTGGTGCGGGGCCGCCTCCGGTGCCAACCGGGGGCGGCCCCGCACGTTTCGCGGTCTGACTAGACCCCGAAGTCCTGAGCGCCGGACGAACCCGCTCGACCGCGTCAGAGCTCGGCCAGCGGAATCTGTCTGGACCGCCGCAGGTTACGGTCGCGAGTGACGAGCGGAACGTTGTGCACTACGCTCGTGGCCGCGATCAGCTCGTCGGCCGGATCGCCGCCCACGTCCAGTCGGCAGCTTGCTCGGCAGACCTCCCAGCTCAAGGGCCAGGTGTGCAGGCGACTCAGAATCCGGCTGACTTCGGGCGAGTCGAGATCCAGCTCGATTTGCCCGAGTTGCTGGAGCTTGCAGATCTCCCAGCGCACGATCGCCGAGATACTCCAGACGTCACTCGCGAGCCGCCGGCGCTCGGCCGGCCTCAAGGTGCCGGCCAGCGCGTGCAGGAGGATGTGCGTGTCAAGATTGAGCATTCCAGGAGACGCCGGTGGAGAGAACATCCCCGCGGATCTTCAACTTGTCCGCCAGCGCGCCGATCAGCTCGGCGGACTCGCTCTCGATAGGAACGAGCTTCGCCACGGGCTTGCCGTGCTTGGTGATCACGATCCCCTCCGGGTCCAGCGAATCGAGCAGCGCGAGGCATTGCTCCTTGAAACGTGCAGCGCCGATCGTCCTCGCCACGATTTGCCTCCTGGTTACAATTTATGACCAGTCGTAAATTATGACCAGAATCGGCGCAAGGCCAGAGTCTCGCCCACACACCCGCCCCGCGTGCAGGACCAGGTGGAGGAAGTCCTCTGAGTTCCTCCTCTCCTGCACGCCGTTCCTCTACGCCGTTCAGGTGCCAGATCGAGAGGTGGGTGTGCCCCGAATCAGCCCCCTCACGCTCCGAAGATCTTCACCACCTCGCCCAGCCCATCCACCAGCCGGTCCACCTCCTCCTGCGTGTTGTAGAATGCGAACGAGGCCCGGGCGGTGGCGGTGATCCCGTAGCGCTTCATGACGAGCTGCGTGCAGTGGTGCCCGGCGCGGATCGCGATCCCCTGGTGGTCGAGAATCGTGGCGATGTCGTGGGGGTGCGCGTCCTGGAGCGTGAACGAGATCACCGCCGCGCGATCCTCCAGGCTCGATGGCCCGTAAATCCGGATCCCCGGCAGGTCCCGCAGCCGCTCCAGCGCGTAGCAAACGAGCTCGTGCTCCTGTTGCATGATGGCGGGTCGGCCGATCCCCTCGAGGTAGTCGATGGCGGCGGTCATGGCCACGGCGTCCGCGAAGTTCGGCGTTCCGGCCTCGAACTTGTGGGGCACAGCGGCCCAGGTGCTGTACTCCTTCTCGACCACGGAGATCATCTCGCCGCCGCCCTGGTAGGGAGGCATGGCCTCCAGCAGCTCGCGCCGCGCCCAGAGCGCACCGATCCCGGTGGGCCCACACATCTTGTGACCGGAGCAGGCGTAGAAGTCGCAGCCCGTCTCGGCCACGCTCACGGGCAGGTGCGGCGCGCCCTGAGCGCCGTCGACGAGCAGGAGCGCGCCAACGTCGTGGGCCCTCCGCGCGATCTCGGCCACGGGGTTGATCGTGCCGAGCGAGTTCGACACATGGTTCACGCAGACGATCTTGGTCCGGCGCCCCAGGAGCTCGTCGAGCTGCTCGAGCCGGAGCCGCCCTTCGTCGTCGATATCGAGATATCGCAGCCGAGCACCGGAGCGCCGGGCCAGGAGCTGCCACGGCACGACGTTCGAATGGTGCTCGAGGACGGTGAGCACGATCTCATCGCCTTCGTGGACGTTCGCGTTTCCCCAGGCGGCCGCGACCAGGTTGATCGCCTCGGTGGTCCCACGAGTGAAGACGATCTCCGCCGGATCCGTAGCACCCAGCCAGTGCGCCATGCGCGCCCGGGCGGCCTCGTAGGCTTCCGTGGCCCGGCGGGAAAGCTCATGGATGCCGCGGTGGACGTTCGCGTTGTCGCGGCGGTAGAACTCCGCGAGCGCCCGGATCACGGTCTCGGGCTTCTGGCTGGTGGCGGCGTTGTCCAGGTAGACGAGGGGATATCCGTTGACCTCCTGGTGGAGGGCCGGGAAGTCCGCGCGCACCGCCCGGACGTCAAACGTGGGCGCCGCGGCCGTGGTAGTAGCGAGAGCCATGGAACTAACCCATCAAAGCGCGAAGCGCATCCATCACTCGTCGAGGCGTCGATGACTGCCGAACGGCGCCTCCTTCATCGGGAGTGTCCGCAGACCCGCGCAGACCTCGCCGTGCGCGGATCGCTCAAACCTCAACGTACACCGCCCCGTCCCTGACCTCCACCGCATAGGTCCTGACCGGGCGGATCGCCGGGAGCGCCACGGCGCGGCCGGTCTCCAGATCGAAGCGCGCGCCGTGGAGCGCACACTCCAGCGTCCCGTCCTCGATCGCCCCCTCGGAGAGGGGGAAGTCCTGGTGCGAGCATCGGTTCTCGAAGGCGTAGAACGTACCCTCGGCGTTGACCACGCAAATCTCAGCCTCGCCGCACTGCATGCCCAGGAGCTTGCCCGGCGGACAGTCATCCAGGGCACAAGCGCGCACCCAATCAGACACGGCGCAGCTTGGCTTCGATCTCCCGACTCACCTTCTCGACCACGCCGGGGAGCGGCAGCCGCGCCAGCACCTCCCCCAGGAACCCGAGTACGACCAGCCGCTGGGCGATTTCCTTGGGGATCCCGCGGCTCAGGAGGTAGAACAGCACCTCGTCCTCCAGGTGCCCGACCGTGGCGGCGTGCGAACACTTCACGTCGTCGGCCTCGATCTCCAGATTCGGCAGCGAGTTCGCCACGGCGTCTTCCGAGAGGAGGAGGTTGCGGTTCGTCTGGTACGCATCCGTCTGTTGAGCCCCCTTGTGCACCTTGATGAGCCCGCGGAACGCCGCCGTGGCTTTGTCGTCCAGCGCGCCCTTGTAGAGGAGGTCGCTCCACGCCGACGGGGCCACGTGATCCTGCCGCGTGTTGTGGTCGAAGTGCTGGCGGTCGTCGCCGAAGCAGAGGCCGAGCATCTCGCTCCGCGCGCCGGGGCCGAGGAGCACGGCGTTCATATCGAGGCGGGCCAGGCTGGCGCCCAGGTTCACGACCAGCGTGTCCAGGCTCGCCTCCCGCTGGGCCAGCGTCCGCTGAGTAGAGATGTGCACCGCGCCCCGGCCGAGCCGCTGCAGCGTGACGTACTGGAGCTGCGCGCCCTCGCCCGCGTAGATCTCCACGGCGTCACACGAGAAGGCCTGGCGCTCGAAGTCCTCCGAGAGCGTCTCTTCCACGTAGTTCACGTGGCTCCCGGCCTCCGCCACGATGAGCGTACGGGGGAGCACGACCGTTCCCGCCGTGGAGACCCAACGGGTGACGCGCACGGGGACGTCCACCTGTACGCCCGGCGGCACGTAGAGGAAGGCGCCGCCCGCCCAGAGCGCCGCGTTCAACGCTGCGAACTTCCCGCGCTCCGGCGGCAGTGCGGCGCCGGCCAGGTGTCCCTCGACCAGGTCCGCGTGCTCGCGGGCGGCCGTGTGCAGGTCGCAGAGGATGACGCCCTTGCTCCGGAGCTCCGGGTCCAGATCGACGTGCACCACGTCCGCGTCCACCTGGACCAGGTGTCCGGCGCCGGGTGGATCCTCCTCCATCGAGGTCTGCATGAGCTCGGGGAGCTCGTTCCGGGCCAGCATCCGGCCGGCGGGCCCGGCGAGGGCAAGGGCGTCGAGCTTGAGCGCCCTCTTGATGTCCGTGTAGCGCCACTCCTCGAGCTTCGTGGCGGGGAGCGCAGTCCGCTCGTAGACGGACCAGGCTGAGAGACGGCGCTCCCGCAGCCAGTCGGGCGCGCCCTCGCTCAGCGCGACTGCGGCGTCGCGGTTGATCGCCTCGGTGACGCCCTCGGGGGCCACCTCGACCACTGGCGCCACCGCGGCACTGGCCGTGGCCAGCCGCGCCGAAGCGCCTGCAGCCCCCGACGCCCTCATCGCCATCGCTGCCGCCCTATCACTCTTCGTGGTCGCAAGATCTGCCATCGGTTTCTATCGTTATCCTGTACGTCTTGGGTCAACCGGTCCGCTCCTCAGCTCGCTGATCGCTAACCCGCTAACCCGCTAACCCGCTAAGCCCGCTAAAGCCGCGAACCCGCTCACCGCCGGGGGGGGTTGGAGGGGAAGGGCCGAAACAAAACCCCTCCCCCTCGTCCTAAGGCGCATCCCCGCGCTCCATGGAGTCGGAAGAGGGGAACCGCATCGGGCGGCGGCGGGGCGGCTGCCGAGTGCCCGGCGCCGTGCACCGGGTCCGGACCACCGGGCCACGTGCGAGTGGGTCCGCCGCGCCGCACCTCGGTCAGCCGACCGTGCCCTCCATCTCCAAGTCGATCAGGCGGTTCAGCTCGACGGCGTACTCGAGCGGGAGGAGCTTCGCCACCGGCTCGATGAACCCGCGGACGATCATGGCCATCGCCTCGTCCTGCGGGATCCCCCGGCTCCTCAGGTAGAAGAGCTGCTCTTCGCCGATCTTCGACACCGTGGCCTCGTGACCCACCGTGGCCGAGTTCTCCTCGATCTCGATGTACGGGTAGGTGTCGGTCCGCGAGGTGTCGTGCAGGAGCAGCGCGTCGCACTGAACGTTCGAGCGAGCCTGCCGCGCGCCCTCGTACACCTTGCACAGCCCGCGATAGGAGGCGCGGCCGCTCCCCTTCGAGATCGACTTCGAGGTGATCCGCGAAGTCGTGTGCGGCGCCGCGTGCACCACCTTGCCGCCCGTGTCCTGGTGCTGGCCGTTGCCCGCATACGCGATGGACAGCACCTCGCCGTGCGCACCCTCGCCCACCAGGTAGCAGGACGGGTACTTCATCGTGGCCTTCGAGCCCAGGTTCCCGTCCAGCCACGCCATGTGGGCATCCCGGTGAACCAGCGCCCGCTGCGTCACCAGGTTGTACATGTTGTTCGACCAGTTCTGGATGGTGACGTAGCGGAAGCGGGCGCCCGGCTTCACGATGATCTCGATCACGCCGGAGTGGAACGACTCCGTGGCGTACACGGGCGCGGTGCACCCCTCGATGTACTGGGCCTCGGAGCCCTGGTCCGCGATAATGAGCGTCCGCTCGAACTGGCCCATGCGCTCCGCGTTCACACGGAAGTAGGCCTGGAGCGGGACCTCGAGCTTGACGCCCGGCGGAATGTAGACGAACGAGCCGCCGGACCACACGGCCGAGTTGAGTGCCGCGAACTTGTTGTCGGCGGCCGGGATGACCGTCGAGAAGTGCTCGCGGAAGAGGTCCGGGTACTTGCGGAGGCCGTCCTCGATGGACTCGAAGATGACGCCCTTGCCCTCCCACTCCTTCTTGAGCGAGTGATAGACCATTTCGGACTCGTACTGCGCCCCGACGCCCGCCAGGATGCGCCGCTCCGCCTCCGGGATGCCCAGGCGCTCGAACGTCTCCTTGATCTCCGGCGGCACGTCCTCCCAGGAGTGCTGCATCTGCTCGGCCGGCTTGATGTAATAGTACAGGTCGGCGAGCGTCGCCTCGAGGTTCGAGAGATCGGCACCCCACGTGGGCATGGGCTTCGACCAGAAGATCTTGAGCGCCTTGAGCCGGAACTGAAGCATCCACTCCGGCTCCTCCTTGTGCGCGGAGATCTGGCGCACCACCTCCTCGGACAGGCCCTTGTGCGCCTTGAACACGGGCGTGTCCTGCGTGACGAAGTCGTACCGATATTCGTCGATACCGAGCGACGCGACTGTCTCGTTGTACGGCATCCTGATCCCTCCATGAGGCTCCACCGTCGGGAGCCGCCTGCGGCCCGGACCCTATGGGCCGCTGATCCTCGCGCTCATGAGACTATAAACGCCGAACTCTGAAGCGTTCCGCCGTTCATCGCCGCCCCAGCAACACCGCTGCGCTTGCCAGCAGTCGCGGGCGGCCGACGACTTTGAGACCCTTGGAGCCCGATCTGCCGGCGCCCAGGAAATGCCCTACACCCGCGCCGGCTCCGGCTGCTCCGCCTCCTGGTAGATCCTGTACCCCTCCTCCTCGAGCTCCAGCGCCAGCTCCGGCCCGCCCGACCGGACGATCTGGCCCCGGATCATTACGTGCACGAAGTCGGGCACGATGTGGTTCAGCATGCGCTGATAGTGCGTGATGAGCAGCACCGTCATGTCCCGACGCTCGGCGTGCAGCGTGTTCACGCCCGTCGCCACGATCTTCAGCGCATCGATGTCGAGGCCCGAGTCCGTCTCGTCCATGACCGCCAGCTCAGGCTGGAGCACCGCCATCTGGAGGATCTCGTTCCGCTTCTTCTCGCCGCCGCTGAACCCGTCATTCACCGCGCGCTCGGCGAATGACGCGTCCATCCCCAGAAGCTCCATGCGCTCGAGCAGAAGGTCCTGGAACTCGAAGATGTCCACCTCCTTTTCGGAACGCGCCTGCAGCGCCGTGCGCAGGAAGTTCGCGATCGAGACCCCCGGAATGTCTACGGGATACTGGAACGCCAGGAACAGCCCCTTACGAGCCCGCTCGTCCGGATCCAGCTCGAGCAGCAGCTCGCCCCGGTAAAAAACCTCGCCGCTCGTGATCTCGTAGCCCGGATGCCCGGCCAGTACCTTGGCCAACGTGCTCTTCCCCGACCCGTTCGGCCCCATCAGCGCGTGCATCTCGCCCCGGCCAAGCTCGAGGTTCACCCCTCGAAGAATCTCCGGGGCCTCCTCATCCGCTACCTTCGCCTTCAGGTTGACGATCCTCAACACCGGCGTATCGCTCATGTCATCCCCTTCCCCGACCCGAGCTCCCGGCCCAGGAGAAACGTGTCGCTGCGCAGCCATCGGCTTCAGCGCGTCGGGCTGCGTGGGCTGCCGCGAGCCGTTATTTGTTTAGAATGATTCTCTGTTTCAAGCTACCCATAATGTGCCGCCTGCTGGAGATGAAGTCAAGGGAGGAACGCTGTGGGAGCTTCCGTAGGGGACGGCAAGGTTACGCGAGCGAGTTCCCGGTGATTTCCCGGCTGCGGCTCCCCCCTCGAGACCCTGGAGACGCTGCTTCGAAGGTACCACCAGGGCGCGCAGTGACCACTGAAGGCTTCGCTGGCTGAAGGGGTGGATCGTCTCTACCGGAACACGGCCGGGTTCACCCGGAGGATCCTGTCGTCGCCATCCCTGGCCCGCCCGCGGCCGTCGCGGTTGCTGGTGGCGAGGTAGAGCATGCCGTCGGGGCCCCGGCGGACCACACGGATCCTGCCGAAGTCGCGGTGGAGGTGCACGCGGAGATCCGGGGAGCGGCCCTCGCCGGTCTCCGAGACCCGTGCCTCGTACAGCGCCTCGCCTCTGAGCCCGCCGAAGAAGACGCTCCCGTCGAGGAACGCGGCGCCGGCGGGCGCCCACGTGTGGTCGGGCCCGGAGTGGAGGACGGGTCCGACCATGCCCACGGCGGTCTCATCGCCTTCGACGGCCGGCCAGCCGTAGTTCTGCCCCTTCTCCACGAGATTGAGCTCGTCCATCCCGCTCTCGAGGCCGGAGCGGCCGTGCTCGGTGCTCCAGAGCCGGGCGCGGTCGTCCCAGGCGAGGCCCTGGGGGTTGCGGTGGCCGTAGGAGTAGACGGGATTGCTGAAGGGATTGTCCGCCGGGGTGCGGCCGTCATCCGTGAGGCGAAGAATCTTGCCGGCCAGCGAGCGGGTGTCTTGAGCGAGCGACGAGTTGGTAGCGTCGCCCGTGGTGATGTAGAGGTAGCCGTCGGGGCCGAAGGCAACGCGTCCGCCGTCGTGGAAGCGGGCGGCCGGAATGCCGTCCAGGATCACGGTCCGGTCGGTCAGCGTGCCGCCGCTGAACCGGTAACGCTCCACACGGTTCTCGGGGCCGCTCGTTCCGTCCGCCGTGAGGGACACGTAGATCCAGCGGGTCTCCTGGAAGCGTGGGTGCAGTGCCAGCCCCATGAGTCCGCCCTCGCCTCCGTGGCGAACGCCCTCGATGGGATAAACGCGCCGCCGCTGGCCGGCGAGGTGCACGAGGCGCCCCGGGCGCTCGGTGACGAGGAGCGTGCCGTCCGGGAGGAAGGCGATTTCCCAGGGGACCTCGAGTCCATCGGCCACGATGGCGATCGCTTGTGCGGGAATCTCTCCGAGTCGGAGCCCGGTGTGCGGAGGGGGCGGTGTGCCGGGACCGAAGAAAAGGGAGAAGAGCGGGCCGCGGAAGGCGTACGCGCCCGTGACCACGAGCGCGACGGTCAGCGCGATCCGCAGGAGACTGGCCTTCAAGGATTCCAGCTCAAACAAGCCGGCAGCAATGGTTCCGTCAATGAGCCGCCGCGGCGGGCTCGTGGGACGGTGGCCACCGCTGCGGCCGGGTGCGGCGCCACCTCGGGCAGCGCTCGTCGCCGTCGGCGATTGCCGTTCGCACGAACTCGTCCAGCACCATCTGGAGCCCACCGCTCCCTGCCACTTGCATGGGGGTGACGTCGGCACAGCGCCTGAGTGCCCGGCGGAACCCGGCGCCGTTCGCGTAGCCGAGCTGATACGCTATGCCATCCACGGTGCGGCCACGATCCTCGAGCCACTGGGCGCCGCGGAGCAGTCTGCCCCAGATGAGGAGCCGCCGGGCGGTGGGGAGGCGTGCGGTGCGGAGCCGGGCGTTCAGGGTCGCGGGGCTGCTTCCGAACCGGACGGCCAGGTCGCGCACCCGCGGCCGATCGTGAGCGTGCTCCACGACCCACTGGATTAGCTGCAGCTCCGCGTCCGGTACACATCCTCGAAGCGCCGTGGCCACGACGGATGCCACGGACTCGGCGAGTGCGGCGGCCACGATCCTGCGGAGCGCGGCGGGAGAGTCGTCGCGGCCCGCCATGATGGTGGCGTTCGCGCCAAGCCGGCCCAGGTGGAAGAGCTGCAGCTCGCGGCCGTGGAAGTCCGCGTAGATGATGAGGGCGAGCGTAGGATGCCGCTGGCGCAGCCGCCTGAGGGCCAGGAGCGAGACGAAACCGTACGGCGCATAGGGATCCACGACGCAGCCCTCGACAGGGCGCTCGGCCACCGCGCGGCACAACTCGTCCCAACGCGAGCACATCGCGAGTTCATGCTCGCGGCTGAGGGCCGAGACAACGCGGGCCCGGGCGCGCGGGTCGTATTGCAGTACAGCGAGGAGGGCCAGACTGGGCCTCCGGTCGGGGGTCACCGGCGAACGTGCTCAAGATGTCTCGGGCCCGTGCGAAGTTCAAGGAAGGTTGAGGGGGTGAGGGGGCGTCGGGGCGGCCCTGGACTGGCCCAGCCGCACCGCTCCTCTTCGGAGGTCCCGGGCCCCGGGGTAGCCACCGGCTGCACGGGCGCGCGCAAACTGCGACTGCTAACCCCCATCGACGACTACGGCCGTCCCGTAGCACATCATCTCGGCCGCGCCACGCATCACTTCGGCAGTCTGGAAACGCACAGCCACGACGGCGTTCGCGCCCACGGCCTCGGCCTCCTCGACCATACGGTCGATGGCCTGTTCCCGCGCTTCCGCGAGCATCTTCGTGTACTCGCGAATCTCACCGCCCGTGAGGTTGCGCAGGTGGGCGATGATGTCCGACCCGAGGTGCCGCGCGCGGATCGTGTTGCCGCGCACGAGCCCGAGGGTTCGCACGATGCGTCGCCCCGGGACATCGGGAGTCGTGCAGAGGATCATCGCTGGATGTCCCGATACGGATCCGTCTGCCATTCGCGATACCGATCCCAGATAACGGACGCCAGGAGCAGCAGGATGCCGATGCCGACGGCGCCGGCGGCCAGCTTCTCCCAGAGATCCACGCGGGCGGCGACGAGGAGGTACGCGCCGTAGGCAGCCCACGCGGCGCCGCCGGCAAGCAGGAGGATCCAGCCGGCGGAGCGGGTGACGCGCCGGTGGACGGCGTCCCAGACGGAGCGCCGCGGATCGCTGGCGCGGAGACCGAGCCGCTGGAGCTCGACCTTTAGCTCCCGAAATAGCGCGAGCTCGCGCCCGCACTCCGTGCACGTCGCCAGGTGCCGGTCCAGGCCGGAGCGCTCCTCGGGCGAGAGCTCGCCATCCAGGTGGCGCATCAGATCCTCGTTGGATACCGCGTGCTGCACGTCGTCGTTTCCCTGTTGGCCCGCTAATTGTGAATTGCCAATTGCGATTTGCTCAGGGGTGTTCCGCCCCCATCATCTCGAGCGCCTCTCTCAGCGCTCGTCGGGCGTGGTACAGGCGGCTGGCCACCGTTCCCTCCGGGATGTCCAGGATCACCGCGATTTCGGCGTAGCGGAGCCCCTCCAGCTCCTTGAGGACCAGGACCTCGCGGTGCTCGTCGCCGACGCGCTCGAGGGCCTGCCAGAGGAGCTCGCTGGCCGCGCGCCGCTGGCGGCTGCGCTCGGGGTCCATGTCGGGCACGTCGGGCAGAGCCTGAACCTCGGAGGGGCGCTGGTCGAGGATGTCGAGCTCGAAGCGCGGGCGCCGGCTCCGCAGCATGTCCCGGCACTGGTTCCGCAGGATCTGGAAGAACCACGGCCCGAATGGGCGGCTCAGGTCGAACCTGGGGAGGGCCTCGTAGGCCTTCACGAATGCCTCCTGCAGCGCGTCGCGCGCGTCCTCGGCGTTCCCCAGCATCCCGACGGCGAGGCGGAGGGCCGCTCGCTCGTACGCGCGAACGATCGGCTCGTAGAACCGCGAGTCCCCCGCCCGGCATTTCCGGATGAGCTCCCGCTCGACCGCCGGCTCCACCGTCCCTCCACCCCGTCTTGTTCATGCGATACGGAGGCCGCGGCAAATCTCTTCAACCCTGCCGGGCACAGCAAGGCGACCGGTGATCAGCGGTTGGTATTGAGCGGTCAGTGATCGGCCATTAGCGATTCGCGATCAGCGATTAGCGGTCAGCTCGCGAATCGCTTCGAGGAACACGTCGAGCTCGGCCTCCGTGTTGTAGTAGTGGGGCGACACGCGGAGCGCCCAGTCGACGCCCTTCGCGTCGAAGTCGATGACCGCATACTGCCGGTAGTTGGCCGCCGTGTTGATCCCGCGGCTTCGGAGCTCGCCCACCAGCGCAGCGGGCTCACACCCCGCGATGTGCGCCGTGACGATGGCGCAGAGCTCGGGCCCGCGGTCCAGGAGGCGAACGCCCGGGATCGCCGCAAATCCTCGCCGCAGCCGCGCGGCCAGCCCACGGTCGCGCGCCGCGATGGCCTCCATCCCGACCTCCGTGGCGTACCGCGCGGCGGCGCCGGTCCCGAGCACGAGGGCGTAGGCGAACTCCCAGTTCTCGAAGCGGCGCGCGTCGGGCGCTGGCTGGTACAGGTCCGCCTCGATCCAGTCGGCGCCCCGCATATCGATGAGGAGCGGCTCGGCGCCGCGGGCGAGGGCATCGTCGGAAACATAGAGGAAGCCGGAACCCCGGGGCCCCCGCATGAACTTGCGCGCGGTGGCGGCCAGGAAGTCACAACCGATGGCGCTGACGTCCACGGGGAGCTGACCCACCGCCTGACAGGCGTCCACGACCAACGGGATCTCGCGTTTCCGGCACTCCTTCCCGATCTCCGCCACCGGCTGGACGAGGCCCGCGTTGGTGGGGACATGTGTGACCGCCACGAGCTTCGGGCGCCTCCGGTGAATCAGCTCGCGCATCGCCTGGACGTCCACTCCGCCCTCCGGCGCGTCGGGCGCGCGCACGACCGCGACGCCGAAGCGGTCCGCCAGCGAGAGGTACATGATCTGGTTCGAGACGTAGTCGGCGTTCGTCGTGAGGATCACGTCGCCAGGCTCGAAGCGGAAGGCCGAGAGCGCCTGGGCGAAGGCGACCGTCGCGTTCTCCACGAATGCGATGTTGGACGGCTCCGCACCGATCAGCGCGGCGACGGCGTCGTAGGCGCCGCGGATTTCCGCGTACCGGGCGTCGGCGGCCTCGTAACCGCCGATCTGCGCCTCGAGCTCCAGGTGGTCGCGGATCGCCTGCAGGACCGGACGCGGCATGAGCGCTGCGCCCGCGTTGTTCAGGTGGACGCGCTCGGCAGCGCCCGGCGTGTCCCGGCGGAGGCGCCTCAGGTCGAGAGTCATGTGTCGCCGCAGTACGTCAGAGGCTGTGACCGCGTCATTCTCCCTCGATATTGTGTATACAGGGATCGATGCGCCGCCACGGGACCACGGGACGGCGCCGGTCTCCGTCGCAAGACAAGGAACACAAAGGAGGAGCATGGGCCACCGCACGCCAGTGCTGTCCGCCCTGACCCCCAGGGAGCGCGCCATCGTCCTCGCGCAGCGCACGCCGGTCGAGGTGCAGCGGTTCCTGCGCGCGTTGCCCTACAACTGGGAGCGTGGCGGCAAGACCTTGCGCACCTTCCGGGGCGTGATTCAGCACGGGGAGGCTCATTGCCTGGAAGCCGTCCTGGTCGCGGCCATGATCCTGGACCAGCACGGATATCCGCCGCTGGTGCTGGACCTGGAGTCTAAGGACGAACTGGACCACGTGCTGTGCCTCTTCCGGTGGCGCGGGAGCTGGGGCGCGATCGGCAGGTCGCGCGACCTCGGGCTGCACGGCCGCAAGCCGGTATTCCGGACGGCACGCGCCGTGGCGCTGAGCTACGTCGATCCCTACGTGGATGGTTCGGGTCGAATCATCGGGTACGGGGTCGCCAACCTGGACGAGCTGGTGAAGGGCGACTGGCGGTTGAGCGGGCACAACGTCTGGGAGGTGGAGCGCGCGTTGATGCGAATGCCGCACCGGTCGCTCCGGCTCTCCGATCGTCGCCACCAGCGGATGCTGCGCAGGTTTCTGGCCTTCAAGGAGGGCGGCCGGCGGCTCACCCCCCGTGCTCTGCGTGAGCTGTACGGTCCTACCGTAGAGCGGTGGATGTGACTCCCCGACCGCGGATCGGGCCTCCGGGCGTATCCGTCTCCGCCTAGCTCTTCGCGCCGGCCCCATCCGTCCGCCGGTCCCCCGGCGACCTTCGTCCCGGTCACCCGCGGTCCTACCCCTCCTGGCGCTGCGCGATGCACTTCGAGGGACACGTCCAGAGGCCCTTGTCCGTGGTCACCGGCTCGCCTGCGGCTGACCCGCCAGGGCCTCCCTCGCCTTCGCCTCCTGGACGATCCGGGCCACGTCCGCGAGGAGCCTCCTGGCGTCGTAGATGATCCCGTCCTTGATCGTGTACTTGACCCCGCCTACCCGCACCACCTCGCCCTTCTCGTTGAGGCGGGTCGTGCCGGTGCCGAAGAGGACCTTGAGGTCGTGTAATGGGTTCACATCGACCACCACCAAGTCGGCGAGGAGCCCCGGGCGCACGATGCCGAACTCGGTGGGTCTGCCTTTGGGCTCGTAGAGCGTCTCGGCGCTGTAGAACGTAGCGGAGCGGATGACCTCGAGGGGGTGGAACCCCGCCTCCTGGAGCAGCTCGAGCTCACGGATGTAGCCGAATCCGTAGAGCTTGTAGATGAACCCGGAATCGGAGCCGGTGGTCACGCGGCCGCCCCGGTTCTTGTACTCGTTCAGGAACTGCATCCAGATGCGGAAGTTGTTTCTCCACTCGATTTCGTCCTGCGTCGTCCACGAGAACCAGTAGGAGCCGTGGTTCTCGCGGCTGGGCTGGTAGAATCGCCAGAGGGATGGGAGCGTGTAGGCATCGTGCCAGTCGGCACGGCGCTCGCGCATGACATCGCGGTTCGCCTCGTAGATGGTGAGCGTCGGGTCGAGGACGAAGCCGAGCTCGAGCATCTCGTTCAGGACGGCGTTCCACTTCTCCGAGCCGGGCCTGGCCGCCTGCTGCCAGAGGCGGCCCGCCTGGCCGAAGCGGTGGTACTCGTCGTTGTAGTTGTAGTCGAAGGGGAAGTCCTGGACCGTGCGGTCATCGAAGAGCGCTTCCGGGAGCCCGTACCAGTGCTCGAGCGAGCCGAGGCCCAGGCGCGCGGCGTCCAGCGCGTTCATGCGGGCGACGCCCATCTGGCTCAGGTGCGCCTGGGTGCCGAGGCCGTGCTTCTGGGCCTCGTCGATGAGCGCCTCCATGATCGCGGGGTCGTAGGACCCGAGCTTGAAGCCGTCCGCGCCTTTCTTGGCGGCCCAGCGCACGTACTCCCGGGCCTTCTCCGGCGTCGTGATGGGGCCGCCCTCCCACCCCGCTCCGGGGCGCACGTAGACGAAGATGCGGGGCGCCACGATGTCGTTCGCGGCGCTGCGGGCGCGCTCGCGTAGCGTCCAGTCCACGCCGTTCCCGGAGCCGGGATCGCGGATGGTGGTGACGCCGTGGCCCATCCACAGCTTGTAGACGTACTCTGCGGGCGTGCCCTGGCGGGCGCCGCCGATGTGGCCGTGGAGGTCTACGAAGCCGGGGAGCACATACATCCCCTGGGCATCGATGTCTCTCGTGGCGTTCTTCGGCCGGTCTTCGTCCTTGATGGGCACGCCGGGCGCACCGACGCTACGCACCTCGGCGATGCGGTTCCCCTCGATGACGATGTCCACAGGGCCCTGCGCCGGCGCTCCGTTGCCATCGATGAGCGTAGCGCCGCGGATGATGAGCCGGTCGAACGGGCCCTCACCCTCGCCGGCGCCCCGGGGCGGCGCGGGGAGCACGCTGTCGCGCTCCTGCGCCGGAAGCCGGTCTACGGCGAGGAGGATGGCGGAGAGCGGCGCGAGAAGGGAGGTCAGCGCGGCGGCGACATGCGCGCCGGGACGACGGTGGCGGCTCATGGCATTCCTCCGACTCTGGCGATGACGCTCGACCGGCCCGAGGGCGAAGACCCGGTGCTGGCGGCGCCCGCTGGGTTCCACGGCGGCCGTCGGGTGCAGGGGCAATCCCGCGGCGGCACTCTGTGATCCGCTTGGAAGAGACGCCATCGTCGGGGTGGCGTCCCGCCGGCAGCGGGCGCCGGCCCGGCACAATGTACGGGCTCGACCGTCCAATCTTCAATTGCGGAAGCCCGCTTTCCGTTTCGGTTCGCCGCGCCCCATTGGGGCTGAGGCCACGCTGGTACACGCTCGTACCAGCCGGTTGCCTTTTCGCGGGCGGCTCCCCATGCTGAAAGCTGGCGCCCAACGACGGCTCCTGCGCTCCTCTACTCACCGGGAGAGCGATCATGAAGCAGCGCTTCTGGCCCACGGCGTTCGTGGTGCTCGTCCTCATGGCCATTACCGACTTCCTGATCCATGGGCTCCTGCTCAACGCTGTGTACGTCGCGGCGATCCCCCAGATGATGCGGGAGCAGATCAACTTCCCTGTCCTTTTCCTGGCGTACGCGGTCATGGCTCCGCTCTTCACCTGGATCTACGCCCAGGGCTACGCGGGCGGCTCCCGGGTCGTGGAGGGGCTGCGGTACGGGTTCGCCCTGGGTGTCTTCATGTGGATGGCCGGCGGGGTAATCCGCTACGCCACGGAGCCCGTGCCGGTCAAGCTGGCCGCGTACTGGCTCGTTCTAGGGACGCTGCAGTTCGCGGTGCTGGGAGTGGCGGCGGCCCTGGTGTACGGGCGGCCGGAGGTGCCATTCAACCCGGCGCAGGCAGGGCAGGCGGACCTGAAGGAGGCGGCGTGACGGCGCGGGCGCCGCGGGCGTCGCCCTTCGCGTAGTTCTTCAGCGACCTGCTAATCCGCGGAGGCCTGGGCGCGGCCGCCGGTGCGGAGCAAGTCAGCCAGCTCGTGCGGGAGATCCGATTCACGGACCGCGCGCACGGCGCGCTCGACGTCGTATGCGAAGCGGTGGATCGTGACCTCGCAGCGACTGCCGGCGAGGTCGATGACGGCGTAGCTTCCGCGCGGGTCGCCATCCTTCGGCTTCCCCACCGTTCCGCAGTTCGCGAAGGTGATGCCGTCCAGGGTGCGCGTGTACGGGATGTGCGTGTGCCCGTAGGCGATGAGGTCGCCGGCCCGGAGGCCGGCGATGCGCGCCATCTTGCGGAAGAACGAGTCGGGCCGGTCCTCCGTCCAGTACAGGGTGTTGACGGTCGGTGCCGCGTGAACGAGGACGATGCGGGGGCCGCCGCCATGTCCGCCCGTTGGGCGCAGATCGAGGCGGAACGTGAGCCCGGCGAGTGCCCTGCGGGTTGCCGCGCTCACGTTCGCCTTCGTCCAGGCGAAGGACGCGTGGCTGAGCCGCTCCTGGAGCGGGTCCTCGTACCGGCAGCCGCAGTGGTCGTAGTCCGTGGCCACGGTGCTGTCGTAGTTCCCCGAGACACCGATGATCCCCTCGGCGCGGAGCAGTTCCACGACCTCGTTCGGCCACGGCGCGTATCCTACCAGGTCGCCCAGGTGGTAGGCCGCGTCCGGCGCGTGGGCGCGCAGGTACTCGAGCGCCGTCTCGAGGGCCGGGAGGTTGCCGTGAATATCGCTGATCAGGGCGATCCTCATGCGTGTTCTGCGTGTCTCGTGGCGAGTCGTGGGCGTGCCCGAGGACGATCCCCTGGGTTGACCGCCGTTCGTCGGCGGCGCCGTGCCCCAGCCCCCGGGGCGCTTCGTTGTCAATATTCGGGACGCGTGGGCGCGGAGGCAAACCGAGGCGCTGAGACTCTTTTTCTGCGCAGCGGGTTCATGTTACCCTAGGTGCGGGGTACGCCATCGCGATAGGGGCACCGCGGCACCGCCTTTCGTTTCGCCATGCGAGGCACATCGAGAGAGGGAAGTCGGGGCGGTCGGGTGAGCAAGACGGATGTGTACCGGGATGTCCGTGTCCAGGACCTCGCGGCGCCGGAGGCCCGGGATCTCATCGAGGCGCTCCGCGAGGAGATCCGGCGCCACGACCACCTCTACTATGTCCTGGACCGGCCGGAGATCTCCGACGCCGAATACGATCGGCTCTTCGACCGCCTGCGCCGCCTCGAGGAAGCGTTTCCGCAATTCAGCGCGCCGGATTCCCCCACCCAGCGGGTGGGCGGTCAGCCGCGGGAGGAGTTTCCGAGCTACGAACACGCGGCGCCCATGCTCAGCCTCGAGTCCATCGCGGATCCCGATCAGGCGCGTCGTTTCGACGAGCGGATGCGGAAGGCGGCGGGCGAGCGAGTGCGCTACGTGCTGGAGCCGAAGCTGGACGGCGCGTCCATCGAGCTCGTCTACGAGAACGGGATGCTTGTGCGCGCGGTCACGCGGGGCGACGGTCGGGTGGGCGAAGGCGTCACCGAGAACGTGAAGACGATCCGCTCGGTTCCGCTGCGGCTGCGCTCGCAGGCTCGGCCGGTGCCGCCGCTCCTGGCGCTGCGCGGCGAGGTGATCATGTACATCTCGGCGTTCGAGAAGCTGAATCGCAAGCTGATCGAGGCCGGGCTCGAGCCGTTCGCGAATCCGCGCAACGCGGCTGCGGGATCGCTGCGCCAGCTCGATCCGCGCATCACGGCGGAGCGCCCCCTGGACCTTCTGGCGTACGAGATCCTCGAGGTCACCGGCCAGGCGTTGCGCACGGACCGCGAGGTGCTGGACGCCCTGCGCTCCTGGGGTCTGAAGCTGCCGGAGAAGATCGAGGCCGGCGAGGGGGTGGACGACATCCTGGAGTATCACGCTCACTGGGCCGCGGAGCGGGACAACCTCGACTTCGAGATCGACGGCGTGGTCGTGAAGGTGGACGATCTGGCGCTCCGCGACGAGCTGGGCGTTACGGCGCACCATCCGCGCTGGGCCATCGCGTTCAAGTTCCCGCCGCGGAAGGAGGTGACGCGCGTCGAGGACATCATGGTCAGCGTGGGCCGCACGGGTGTCCTGACGCCCGTGGCGCTGCTCCGTTCGGTCGAGGTGGGCGGGGTCACAGTCTCGCGGGCTTCGCTCCACAACCGTGAGGAGGTGAAGCGCAAGGACATCCGGACGGGCGACCTGGTCCGCGTGCAGCGGGCCGGGGACGTGATTCCCGACGTCGTGGAGCGTGTCGAGGAGGCGGGGCGGAAGCGGGCGGAGCCCTGGAGCATGGCGGACCGCTGCCCTGCGTGCGGCGCGCGCGTGGTCGAGCGCGGGCCGATCACATACTGCCCCAACCGCTTCGGCTGCCCTGCGCAGCTCAAGGGTCGCATCCAGCATTTCGGCTCGAAGGACGCCCTGGACATCGAAGGGCTGGGCGAAGAGACGTCGGCTGCGCTGGTGGAGCACGGGCTCGTGAAGGAGCTGGCTCATCTCTTCCGCCTGCGTCCCGAGCACCTCCTCGCGCTCGAGGGGTTCGCCGAGCGCTCGGCCCAGAAGCTCGTGGACGCGATCCAGCGCCGGAAGCGTCCCGAGCTGGCGCGCTTCCTGTACGCGCTGGGCATCCCGGAGGTGGGCGTGTCCGTTGCGCGCGATCTGGCCGAGCACTTCGGCAGCCTGGAGGCGATCCTCGAGGCGAGCCGCGAGGA
This sequence comes from Gemmatimonadota bacterium, assembly GCA_016209885.1. Lineage (GTDB taxonomy): Bacteria > Gemmatimonadota > Gemmatimonadetes > Longimicrobiales > Gaopeijiaceae > JACQVF01. The sequence continues at coordinate 123,402 of JACQVF010000006.1, forward strand.
GCTCGAGGGCGTGCCGGGGATCGGGCCGAAGATGTCGGAGGCGATTCGCAGCTTCGTCGAGGATCCACGCAACATAGAGGCGATCGGGTCGCTCGTGGCGCACGGCGTCCAGCCGGTCGCGCCGCGGCGCCGCGGCAGTGAGCCGCTCCCCGGGTTCAAGTTCGTGTTCAGCGGCGGGCTCGCGCGGTTCAGCCGGGATGAGGTGAAGAAGCTGGTGGAGTCGTTGGGCGCGCGGGTCTCCTCCTCCGTGAGCGCCCAGACCGATTACGTGGTCGTCGGCCTCGAGCCGGGGAGCAAGCTGGACGATGCCCGGCGGCTGGGCGTGAAGACGATCGACGAGCTGGAGTTCATCGAGCTCCTGCGCAGAGCGGGTGCGGACGTATGAGGCGGCGGGGGGAGAAGGAGAAAGCCGCGGCGCGGAAGCGGAAGCCGCCGCGGGAGCGGAAGGTGGCGCGGGAGGCTGGAGCGCCTGCGGCCCCGCCGGCGAATGCGGCGACGCGCGCGGGCGCGGGCGGCGGCCTGGGGGTGGAGAACATCGAGGTCGGCCGCATGCTGGGGGCGGTGGCGGACCTGCTGGAGATCCAGGACGCGAATCCCTTTCGCGTGAGGGCCTACCGGAACGCGGTGCGGACGATCGAGGGGCTCACGCGCCCGCTGGTCAAGATGGTCGCGGCCGCCGAAGACCTGACGGAGCTGCCGGGGATCGGCGGCGAAATGGCCCACCACATCACCGAGATCGTCACGACGGGCCGCCTCTCGGTTCTGGACGAGATCCTCAAGAAGGTGCCGGCGAGTCTCATCGAGCTGACCCTGCTCGACGGGCTCGGTCCGAAGCGCACGAGGAAGCTGTGGGAGGCGCTGGGCATCACGACGATCGACGCGCTCGAGCGGGCGCTCGACGCGGGCAGGGTCGAGGAGCTCGAGGGGTTCGGGGAGAAGACGGCGGCGCGGATTCGCCAGTCCATCGCGGACCATCGCCGGCACGTTGGCCGCTTCCGCCTCGTGGACGCGGACCAGTTCGTGCGCCCGCTCCTGGAGTACATGCGCGAGGTCCGGGGGATCGAGGAGATGGAGGTGGCTGGCAGCTACCGGCGGCGGCGCGAGACCGTGGGCGACATCGA
>JACQVF010000056.1 GCA_016209885.1 Gemmatimonadota bacterium
CGGCGTGCGGGGTCTCGGCGCGCGCTCTCAGCGCGGTCAGCACGAGCAGGACGCCTGCCTTTGCCCGAATCGAAGGCGGGTTGTTCCGGACCGTGACTGGATTATCCGGCCTTTCCTCCCCTATTCTGCATTGCCCTACCGTAGCCTCGACGTGCCTTCAGGAAGGGGGAGAATGCGCGATGAGCGGTCGGTCGCCGTGGGTCGATGAGGGCAACGCCGTCCTGCTCACTGATCTCTATCAGCTCACCATGCTGCAGGCGTACTGGCGCGAGGGGATGATGCGCGAGGCGGTGTTCACGCTCTTCGTCCGCCGGCTGCCGGAGGCGCGGAACTACCTTCTCGCCTGCGGCCTGGAGGATGCCCTGCGCTATCTCGAGACCCTGGGATTCAGTGACGAGGCGATCCAGCACCTCGCCACGTTCCCACAGTTCACCGCCGAGTTCCTGGAGTGGCTCCGGGGCTTTCGCTTCACGGGGGACGTGTATGCGGTACCCGAGGGGACACCGGTGTTCGGGGAGGAGCCGATCCTGGAGGTGGTGGCGCCGCTGCCGCAGGGGCAGCTCGCCGAGACGTTCGTCATGAATCAGATCCACCTGCAGACGCTCCTGGCGGCGAAGGCGGCGCGGGTGGTACGCGCCGCGGACGGCCGGGCGGTGGTGGACTTTGGCCTCCGGCGCGTCCACGGCACGGACGCGGGGATGAAGGCGGCGCGGGCGTTCTACATCGCCGGGGTCCGGGCCACGAGCAATGTGCTGGCGGGGCACGCCTATGGGATCCCGGTCGCCGGCACGATGGCCCACAGCTACATCCAAGCGCACGAGCGCGAGATGGACGCGTTTCGCGCGTTCGCCTCGCTCTACCCCGAGACGATCCTGCTGGTGGACACCTACGACACGGTGGAGGGAGTGCGGAAGGTGGTGGAGCTCGCTCGCGAGCTCGGGGACGGGTTTCGGGTGGGCGGCCTCCGGCTCGACTCGGGCGACCTGGCGGCCCTCGCCTTCGAGGCGCGCCGCATCCTGGACGAGGCCGGCCTCCAGCGGGTGGAGCTCTTCGCCAGCGGCGGGCTCGACGAGTATCAGGTGGCCGAGATCGTGGCGCGCGGCGCGCCCATCACGGGGTTCGGAGTCGGGACTCGCATGGGGGTCTCCGCGGATGCGCCGGCGCTGGACATCGCCTACAAGCTGAGCGCGTACGCGGGGAGCGGACGCCTCAAGCTGTCACCAGGGAAACATATTCTGCCGGGTCGCAAGCAGGTCTATCGCGTCGAGGAGGGCGGACGCGCGGTCCGCGATGTCATCACGCGGGCCGACGAGAGGCACCCTGGGCGTCCGCTCCTCAGGAAGGTCATGGAGAAGGGCCGGCGGCTGCCGGAGGGCAAGGTCACTCTCGAGGAAGCTCGGGAGCACGCGCGGAGCGAGATTGCCCGGCTGCCGGAGCGCATCCAGGCGGTGGCACCGGCGCAACTCCCTTATCCCGTAGAACTCAGCCAAGGGCTCAAGGCGTACGAGCGCGAGGTGGCACGTGTCGTGGCTGAGTAGGCAATGGCCGGAGAGCGACGTCCACGGAATCTCCCGGGGAGATTCTCGCGCGATCCAGGCTTCCCCGACATTCTGGGTGAGACGGTCGAGAAAGCGGCCCGAGTCCACTTTCTTTGTCATTGATCGGACTCCGCGTTCGAGCACGGCGGATGCGAGAGGTTTTGTCGGAAGGCGTTCTGCGATGCGCGAAGGGGGAGACTCCCTGCCTCCCCCAGCCGCTCCACGACCCACTTCCCCCTGCGCTCCGGCTACTTCTCCTCCTTCGCTGCGATTTCGACCTTCCGCCCCTTCGCCACCGGGGTTTTGGGCAGGTGGACGGTCAGGATCCCGTTCTTGAACTCCGCGCGAATCGCTCCCGGGTCTACGGAGCGGGGCAGCGCGAACGAGCGCTCGAACGCGCCGTAGCAGCGCTCCCAGACGTAGCGGTGCTCTTCCTCTTCCCTGACCTCGTGCTCCGCCTTCTTCTCGCCCTTGAGCGTCAGCATGTCCTCCTCGACCTTGACCTCGACGTCGCCCGGCCCGAGCCCCCGTAGCTCCGCCGTCAGCATGAACTCGCCATTCGACTCAACGAGCTCCACCGGCGGCGCCCAGGTCGTCGGCTCCCCGAGCACCATGGGGGGCAGCCAGCTGGAGAGCATGCGGCGCATCCGCTCCTCGAACAAGTCAAGATCGCCCCACGGGCTGAGCCACGCGGTGCGCCGGCGTGGTGCAAGCAGTGGCATGGTTCTCCTCCTCGTCTCTCGCGTCGCTACTTCGTGATGGTCGTGTCGGCGATCCAAGTATGCCCCTCGCGCGACCCGCCGCGGGTGCTGCCCTCGCGCCCATGGGAACGGTGCGGGCGGCCGGGCGGTGCGCCGGCGGGCATCATGACGCCACGCTCATAAAAAGCACCATTCATGCCAGCGGATCCGCCGCGAGCCGCCGTTCCGACGCGGGCGCGCTGCGCAGAAACTGGCTACCTTGCCAGCGTTGCCGCGGGGTCCACCAGGCTGTCCGGGACGCGGCTCGGGGCTGTCGTAAGAGCGGGGACGAAACGTCCCGTTGCGGGCACGCGTTCCGGGGCGATCTTGGCGAGCTGGTAGGCTGACGGACCGCGTCGGCGCGTTGTGCGGGACGGCGGGATCCCCGCAGGAGGAGCGCGTCCGTGTCGCATGCGCACATTCTGGCCGCCCACTTCGCCCTGACCCTCGTGGTGGCCTCGGCGGCGGCGGAGCTCGCGAGCCTCGTCATGGCGCGGCCCGCCATGCGGTCCCTGGCTCCCGCGTGTCTCTACCTGGGTGCGGCCGCCGCGCTGGCTGCGCTCTACACGGGATCACCTGCGGCCGCCTGGGCTCTTGCGCGTGACCCGGGGCGCTTCGAAGCGGTAGCGGTGCACCAGAACACCGGCGCCATCGTCGTGTGGGTGGTCGTCGGCTCCGCGGCGCTGCGCGTGGCTGTGGGACGCTCGCTGCGGGGCCGAGCCCGGGTGGGGCTCTTGCTCCCCGCTCTGCTCGCGACCGCGAGCACGCTGACCGCGGAACGGTCCGGCTATCGCATCGCCCACGCGATGGCCGCGGTGTCCAGCGGCGCATCCACGTCCACCTCAGCGCACGGGCTGCTCCCCGTTTCTGGCGGCACGGTGCGGATTTCTGGACCGCGTGCCGACCCGGCTCGAGGCGAGGCGGTCGGGGACATGCCGGACGGGGACGAGCAGGTCAGGTTGCGGCGGGTCCAGGAGCGTTTCGACGTCGGCCCAGTACCCGAAGTGCCGGATCGCGACCCAGAGGTTGGCGAGCGCCGCGCCGCAGCTCATGATGAGCTCCCGGTCATCGGGGTCGGCCACCGGGAGAGCACGAGAGCGGTCGGCGTAGAGCGCGACGGCGTCGTCCTTCAGGTGGAAGAGCCACGGCTGCGAGTTGTGGCTGGACGGCGCGAGGACCGCGTAGTTGAGCAGGAAGTGCAGCTTCTCCGCCGGCGCACCCGCGTCGGGAAACGCGTCGCTGGAGACGCTTCGGGGGTCGGCATGTCGCAGGGTCGCGGGCATCGGCTTGTCCTCCATCCTCCTCGCGTCCGTTATTGCAGGTATGCAGGCCCCGTGCCCGGCCTACTGCGCGAGACGTACGGCGCGGAGGTGGTCGAGGGCGGCGTCCAGCGCGGAGTCAGGGGTTCCGCCCGCGGGCACTTCCCGCATCCGGCGCGCCGTGGCCGGCGACGGGCTCTCCCAGCGTTCGGCGACTCGCTGGTAGATGGACCAGTCGGCGTCGGAGGCGCTGGGCGCCCGAACGTGCATCCGTTCGCGGACGATCTCTGTCGGCGCCGTGCTGACGAGCATGAGCGCTGGAACGCCCCAGGCCGCGGCGGTTTCCAGGAAGAGGCGCCGCTTTGCCTCGTCATGGAAGCTCGCGTCCACGATCGCGCGCTCTCCTTCGAAGAGGTGCCGCTCGGCGCGAGCCAGACACTCCCGGTACGTGCGTGCATTCCACTCCTCGGTGTAGAGCCCTTCGCCGAACGGAGCGTGCGCGGGCGTGCCGGCGCCGATCCCGGCGAGCTGTTTCCGCGTCTCGTCAGAAGAGACGATGCGGAAGCTCGCACGCTCGGCCAGCAGGCGCGCGAGCGTCGACTTCCCCGTGCCGGGCAGGCCTGCAGCCAGAACGAGGCAGGGCCGTCGCTCCGGCGCTTCCAGCTCGCCGAGGGCGAGGAGCCAGTGGGCGCGCGCGGCGCGGATCGCTCGTTCGCGCTCCGGCGCCGGGACTTCCTCCTCGCTGGCGGTCATCCCTTCCACCTTCCCGCGCACGGCGGCGCGATAGGCCACGTAGAACGGCAGCAGCGACCGGCCCTCGGGGTCGTTCGCGGCTTCGAAGTACGTATCGCCCAAGCGCCCGGCCAGGTCGCGGCGCCCATGAGACGCCAGATCCATGAAGAGGAAGGCGATGTCGGCCACCGGGTCGGCGTAGCGGAAGCGCTCGTTGAACTCGATGCAGTCCAGGATGAGGAAGTCTCGCGGCGGCTCACGATCCGGGAACCAGTAGACATGCTCGAGGTGCAGGTCGCCGTGGGTGTCCCTCGGCAGGCCCTCGCGCGCCCGCCGCTCGATGACCGGACGTAGCCGATCGAGGTGCGCCTCGGTGAGCGCCTCCAGACGGCGGAACACGGCTGCGCTGATCGTGGCGCCCACATGGCGGCGCGATTGCACGAAGTTCTCCCGCGCGTTGCGAGCAACGACCTCCCAGCGCCCGTAGCGAGCGACCGCGGGGCCGCCGTCCGCCCCGGCGTGGAACCGGGCGATCCGCCGAGCCAGTGTCCCGATGGCGGCTTCGTCCACCTCGCCGCGCCGGAGCCGCTCCCGCAGTGTCGCGTGCGGCGGCAGCCGCTCCATCATCACGGCGTAGTCCAGCACGCGGCCGTGGCCACCCACTTCGATGCGGCCGTTCCTCTCGGTGATCGGCACCACGCCCAGGTAGACCCCCGCTGCGAGCCGGCGGTTCAGCCGGATCTCCTCACGGCAGAAGTGCAGACGCTTTTCCAGGGTAGTGAAGTCGAGGAACCCGAGCTCGACCGGCTTCTTGACCTTGTACGCATACGCGCCGGCGAGGAAGACAACGGAGATGTGCGTCTGCTGCACTTCGAGCTCGTCGGCGGGGTGAGGGTACGCCTCCGGCCGCTGGAGCCCGTCGATCAGCCGGAGGATCTCCGTCGCGTCGCCGGTGACGGATCCGGGCGGCTCGCGCGAACCACTTGCGCGGCCAGCTCGTGGATCTGCGGCTCGCAATCTCGCCCCCTTTCCTGGGCCCCCACGCACTCCATGACGCCGGCCCCATCGCCCTGGAGGAGCAACTTCGGTACCGCGGGCGCGGCGGTACCCCCTTGAGAGGCTACAACGTTGGAGGGGAGAAAGTGCCCCGGGGCGAGCCGGCAGGGAGCGCGATGCCTCCGCCCTACAGGGCCGACGGCGCTCACGCTCGGCGAGCCGGGGCTGCTCTCAAGCTTGCGGAGTCCCAGCGCCGGGGGCTGTCCTGACCGGGGGGGGTTGCCGCATCGGCGCCGGCCTCCTGGCCGGCCGTTGCCCGGGGTTCCCGTGACTGCCGGTGCTGCCCGTCCGCGATGGATTCGCGGGCGGGCAGCCGATCAGCGGGACGCGTCCCCGGCCACGAACGCCGGAGAGGAATGGATGCGAGGGAAGATCGATCCCGATCCCGGCGCCCTTACTGCTTGGGTGCGGGCGCGGGGGTATGGCAGAGCTTGCAGGCCTTGTCCGTCCGTCCCTGGTGGTCCGCCGGCGCGTCCGGCACCGCCTCCATGACCCCGGGTTTGTGGCACATCAGGCAGGCGTCCCTTCCCTCGAGCGCATGAGGAATCGCCGGCGGATCCATCTTCTGCATCGCGGCGTCCGCGGCGTGGCACCACCTGCACGTCTCGTTCGTGCGGTCGGCATGGCTCGCGGGCACATCGGGGACGGCCTCCATCTTCCCGGCAGCGTGGCACATGAGACACTGCTCCCGCCCGGCGAGGTCGTGCTTTACGACCGGCGGCTTCGCCGTGGTGGGCTGAGCCAGGGCGCGTGTACCCGGCACGACCAGAAGGAGCAGCAACAGGGCCAGCGACTGCAGCGCTCTCATCTTCGATCCTCCTCACGTGAGGTGAGCCCCGGCTCATGGTTGCCTGGGCCGCCGGGGGCCGGGCCAGGGCCCCGGACCCCGGTCATGTGGTCATATTCAACCTAAACACGCAATCCCTGGGCCACCACGGGCCGCGGATCGGCGGGGCAGTCGCCGCGTGCGGGGAGACGCCCGAATCGCCGCGTCGTCCGAGGGGCGACCGCGGCCACGAACCCGCACGTGCAGGCCGCATTCGCGGCGCCGGCCGGGGGCTTAAGACCGCCACGCCCTACACCCACGGTTCGGTGCGCGCCGGTCTGCAGAAGCCCACATTGGGGCGCCTTGTCCCATCGGCACGGGTCGGCCGTGTCGCGTTTTGTCGCCGCGGCCAGGCGCGGGGGAAGAGGACACCGCTGTCGGTCACGACAGCGCCGCGGGGCGCGGGCGCTCGACGGACTCACGCAGTCCGCCCTTGGAGAACATGCCCGGGATGTGCTCCCGCGGGCGGTCTGTATGGCGTGCTTCTTGCACGCCCCGAGCCCGGAGTCGTAAGGGCACTGCCGACCGTAGGGTGAGTGCGCGATCCAGCCACCTACGGCATTCCGGGAACCGGGGGGCTGCGGGCTGGGGGGTCCTTCCACCGGCGGGAATACAACGGAGGGGCGCGCTGGCATGGATGGGGAGGAGGGCATTCTGCGGGAGTTGCTCGAAGCGGAGCCGCCACGGCGGCGTGCGCTCGAGCTGATCATCGGCGGCGCGCTCGTCGCCCTGGGGATCGGGACGGCCATCCCTGTCGTGGGCTATGTGCGGGGGACGCGGCGCGCGGGTGAGCACGGCGGCACCCGGGTGCTCGTGGGCAATCTGGAAGACCTGCCCCCGGGCTCGGGGATGAAAGTCGCCCTGGAGGACCAGCCGGTGCTGGTGCTGAACGTAGGCGGCGAGGTGAAGGCGTTCTCGGCGATCTGCACGCACCTCGGCTGCATCGTTTTGTGGGACGAGGGCGGGCAATTCATCCACTGTCCGTGCCACGACGGCCGCTTCGACACGAACGGGCAGGTGATCTCGGGGCCGCCGCCGGCACCGCTTCCGGCGATCCCCGTGGCCGTGGAGGAGGGCCGCATCTACCTGGGGAGCGCGTGAGATGGCCGCGAATCCCCACGCGGAGGCCCCCGTCGCCGGGGTTGCGGGGGAGGCGCAGGCCTCGCAAAGCCGGCTGTGGACGTGGCTCGACGAGCGGTTCGAGATCGGCGACAGCCTCAAGCGTGCGCTGCGCAAGCCGGTGGGCCGGCACGCGCGGCAGTGGTCGTACTGTCTGGGCGGGATCACGTTTTTCGCCTTCCTCGTGCAGGTCGTCACCGGGATCCTGCTCGCGTTCTACTACAAGCCGACGCCGGAGCACGCGTACGAAAGTGTGCTGTTCATCATGAACCGGGTGCCGTTCGGCTGGCTGATCCGGAGCCTCCACGTCTGGGCGGCGAACCTCATGATCGTGGCGATCATCGGCCACACGATCCGCGTGTTCGTTACGGGCTCCTACAAGCCGCCCCGGGAGCTGAACTGGGTGGTGGGGATGGCGCTCTTCGCCCTCACCCTCGGCTTCGGGTTTACCGGATACCTGCTTCCCTGGGACCAGCGTGCGTACTGGGCCACGGTGGTCGGTACCGAATCGGGCAAGTCTGTGCCGCTGGTCGGTTCCGCGATCCTGCAGCTGCTGCGGTCGGGCGCCGAGGTGACGGACCTTACGCTCACCCGGTTCTACGCGATCCACGTGCTGCTCCTGCCGGCGATCGTGGTCGTGCTCCTCGTCCTGCACTTCGTGATGATCCGCAGGCAGGGGATTTCGGGTCCGCTGTGAGGCACGGCGTATGGGGGTGAGCGTACGAGAGGAGGCGGCGCAGGCGCGGTTCCCGCAGGAGAAGCCCATCGAGGATCCGGTCCCGTTCGTGCCGAACCACATCCTGGGCGAGCTGGTCTCGCTGCTGATCGCGTTCGCCGTGCTCGTCGTGCTGGCCGCGCTCCTTCCGGCGGGGCTCGAGCCGCAAGCCGATCCGCTGGCGACCCCCGAGCACATCAAGCCCGAGTGGTATTTCCTCGCGGTCTACCAGTTGCTCAAGCTCGTGCCCGAGGTCGTGGGCGTGCTGGCCCCGGCGGTGGCCGGGGTCGCCCTGACGCTGCTGCCTTTCCTGGACCCGTCGCGCGAGCGCAACCTGCGGCGCCGCCCTGTGGCCATGGCGGTGTTCGCCGCCGCCGTCCTCGTGAGCGTCGGCCTCACGATCTGGGGCAAGCTGAGCTGAGAGGCTGAGGCGGCAATGAACGTGCGAGCGCTGGGTGCGGTGGCGGTGATGGCGGTGGTGGCCGCGGCGAGGCCCGTGGCCACCCAGATCCCGAACATCCCCCATAGCATCGAAGGCCGCGACGTGTGCCTGGCCTGCCACGGTCCGGGCGGCGGTGCGCCGCTGCGGCCTGCGGACCACGAGGGCCGGACCAACGACATGTGCCGACTCTGCCATCAGCCCAAGCCCGTGGCGCCGGCGGAGGTGGCGCCGCCGCCGCCGAGGGTGGCCGGCACGCCGGAGTTCCGGCCGCCAGCGATGCTGCCGCGGCGCGTGCCGCTTCGGGAGGGCCGGACGCGGAGCTGCTACTGGTGCCACACGTCGTACGAGGGACGGCTGGCCGAGCAGGCCCGGGACTGGGAGGCCTCGATCCATGCGCTGCGCGGGATCGGCTGCGAGTTCTGCCACGGCGGCGACCCGAACGTGCCCACGGCCGGAGCGGCCATGGACAGCGCCAAAGGGTGGGCCGGAGTCCCGTCGCGCGAGAGGATCCCGGAACTCTGCGGCTCTTGCCACGCGAACGTCGAGTACATGCGGCAGTTCGACATCCCCACGGACCAGCTCCAGCGCTACCGGGAGAGCCAGCACGGCAGGCTGCTGGCCACGGGCGATGACAAGGTTGCGGTGTGCACGGACTGTCACGGCGGCCACCGCATCCTGGCGGCGAACGACCCTTCCTCCACGGTCTACGCCACGAACGTGCCGCAGACGTGTGCCCGCTGCCACGCGAATCCGGAGTACATGCGAGGGTACGGGATCCCCACGCACCAGTACGCGCTCTACCGTGAGAGCGTGCACGGCGAAGCGCTCCTCGAGCGGAAGGACCGGCGGGCGCCGACGTGTGCGACGTGCCACGGGACGCACGGCGCCGCGCCGCCGGGGTTCGCCGAGGTGGCCAACGTGTGCGGCAACTGCCACGCCGCGACGGAGCGCTACTTCCTCGAGGGCGCCCACGGACGCGGCGAGGAAGGGTCCGGTGTTCCGCGCTGCATCACGTGTCACGGGCGCTACGACGTGGGCCCGGCCAGCGATGCGCTGTTCACCGGGAACGAGCCCGGTCGCTGCACCACGTGCCACGGCGGGGGTGAGATCCGCGCGAAGGTGGATTCCATCGCGGCGGCAATCACCTTCGCCGCTCAGCGGCTGGACGATGCGGAAGCGCGGCTGGACGAGGCGGAGGGGCTCAACCTGATCGTGCGGCCCGAGCGGGAGCGACTGCGCGAGGCGCGCACCGCCCTCATCGAGGCGCGGGCGATTCAGCACACCGTGGAGGTGGAGCGCGTCGCGGCGAAGACGAACGAGGCTGTCGAGATCAGCGGCGGTGTGCAGGCGGGCGCCGACACGATGATCGCCGACCTGAGGTTCCGGCGGCGCGCGATGGCCATGGTCGTCGCGTTCCTGCTCCTGCTCTCGGGCGTGGTTTTCTACACCAAGTTCCAGTACGACCGGGAGCTGCGGAGTCAGCTCAAGAGACGGAGGGCGTGACGGGCCGGGCCGAGCCGTGAGGCGACGCGCCCGGGGCTGAGAAGCACGCGGGTGGGGTGGTGGGGCCAGCCGGATCGGGACCGGTTCGGCGGCTTCGAGGACGGGAGGGGAGGATCGGATGCCGCAGCAGGTGCCGCGGCTCATCGCGGTGTTCGCGCTGATCGGCGCTGGTGTGGTGGTGGCCCGGACCTACCTCGTGCCGGAGACGTTCGGCGAGGTGGGCCACTACCGTGCGGCCGCGGTGGACTCCATCGTCCGGCACGAGAAGAAGTTCGCGGGCCACCAGGAATGCGCGCTGTGCCACACCGAGGTCGCGGAGCGCCGCCTCCAGGGAAATCATCGCGGGGTCCGCTGTGAGGTGTGTCACGGGCCCGCGGCGGTGCATGTGGCCGCGCCCCTCGACGTCAAGCCTGCGGCGCCGCGAGAGCGCGGCTTGTGCCCGCTGTGCCACGCGTACAACCCGACGCGTCCCACGGGCTTCCCGCAGATCGATCCGGTCGCCCACAACCCGCTGACGCCGTGCATCAGCTGTCACGATCCGCACCATCCCGAGCCGCCGGTCACGCCGGAGGCGTGTAGCGCGTGCCACGGCACGATCGCCCGGCAGAAGGCCGTCTCGCCCCACGCGACGCTGGGGTGCACGACATGCCACGAGAGTCCGGAGGCCCACAAGACGTCGCCGCGCACGAACCGCCCGGGCAAGCCGGCTGAGCGGACGTTCTGCGGCGCCTGTCACGCGGAGGACGCGCCGGGCCCGTCCCACATCCCGCGCGTGGACGTGGCGACCCACGGCCTGCCCTACGTCTGCTGGCAGTGCCACTATCCCCACTTCCCGGAGGCTCCCTGATGGCCGAGGGCAGCGGACTCAGGGGGCCGGTCGGTGGACCCCGGGAGCCGGACGCGCCGGGCGCTCGGGACCGCGCCGGGCCACGTGATGCCACGGCGTCCGCCGATGCGGCAGTGGACCGGCGCGTCTTCATCCAGGAAGTCCTGGCCGCGTGCGGACTCGCCGCTCCCATCCTCCTGGGCGTCGTGCGCGTTGGGGCCCTCCAGGAGACTGTCGCGCAGGAGACCGGGGGCGGAGACGGCGGCTACGACCCGACGGCCCACCTCTACGGGATGGGCATCGACATCGAGCGGTGCATCGGCTGTGGCCGCTGCGTCGCCGCCTGCAAGGCCGAGAACAACGTGCCGCTGGAGCCCGAGTGCTTCAACACCTGGGTCGAGCGGTACATGATCCTGAGCAACGGCCAGGTCGTCGTGGACAGCCCCAACGGCGGCATCGAGGGGTTCCCCACGGCGGTCAGCGAGGGCGAGATCGTCCGGACATTCTTCGTTCCGAAGCTCTGCAACCACTGCGTGGATGCGCCGTGCGTCCAGGTCTGCCCGGTGGGCGCCACCTTCACCACTCAGGACGGGGTGGTGCTCGTGGACCAGGACTACTGTATCGGCTGCCGGTACTGCATCCAGGCGTGCCCGTACGGCGCCCGGTGGTTCCACCCGGAGAAGCGCGTCGCGGCCAAGTGCACGCTCTGTTACCACCGGCTGGTGCAGGGGCTGGTGCCGGCCTGTGTGGAGGTGTGCCCGACGGGGGCCCGGATCTTCGGCGAGGTGGAGCAGCCGGCCAGTCCGCTGGTGCGGTTCATGCGCATGAACAACGTGCAGGTCCTCAAGCCGCACATGAACACGAAGCCCAAGGTCTACTACGCCAACCTCGACGGGGAAGTGAGGTAGGCGACGCAGGGCTACATCTACCCGAACGAGCTGGAGCTCCACTGGGGCCTGCTCATCGTGCTCTACCCGTTCCTCACGGGCCTGGTGGCGGGGGCGTTCATCCTCGCCTCCCTGGAGCGGGTCTTCAACGTGAGGGAGGTGCAGCCCACGTACCGCCTGGCGCTCCTGACGGCGCTGGCGTTTCTGCTGGCGGCGCCGCTCCCGCTCCTGGCGCACCTCGGCCATCCCGCGCGCTCGTACGAGATCTTCCTCACGCCGAACCGCAAGTCGGCGATGGCGATGTTCGGCTTCGTCTACGCCTGGTATCTCTTCGTGGTGCTCGTCCTGGAGATCTGGTTCGAGTACCGCAAGGACATGGTGCTGTGGGCGCGGCAGGCGCGGGGGCCGAAGCGGTGGCTCCTCTATCTGCTGACCCTCGGGGCGACGGATCTCTCGGAGCGCTCGCTCCGCTTCGATGACGGCGCCGGCCGGTGGATCACCATCATCGGCATACCGTCCGCGTTCCTGCTGCATGGCTACGTCGGCTTCCTCTTCGGATCCGTGAAGGCGAACCCGTGGTGGTCGAGCGTCCTCATGCCGGTGGTCTTCCTGTTCTCGGCCATCGTGTCGGGGATCGCGCTGGTGCTCGTGCTCTACATGATCTCTTCGCTCGTGCGGCTCAAGCCGCTGAGCATGGACTGCCTCAACAAGCTGGCTGTATTCCTGTTCTACGCGCTGGTGGTGGACTTCTCGTTGGAAGCGCTCGATTTCCTGCACCGCCTCTACGAGTCGGAGGAGTCCATCGAGATCCTCTCGCAGATGATCGAGGGGCGGCTCTTCATCAGCCTGATCGTCCTGCAGGTTGTACTGGGAACGCTGATCCCGCTCGTGCTGCTGGCCACGGTCTCACCGGCGCTCCAGAAGGATGGATTCGCGCGCACCTCCGACGAGCTGAAGCGGCTGGTGTACCTCGGATCCGCGGTCCTGGTGTTGATCGGGATCTTCAGCGTTCGCTGGAACGTGGTGATGGGGGGACAGCTCTTCTCCAAGAGTCTGCGCGGGCTCACGGTCTACAAGGTGACGCTCTTCGGGCTCGAGGGGCTGGCGGTGACCCTGGGGCTTCTGGTGCTCCCTCTGGTGATTCTCTGGGCGCTGGTGAAGATCCTGCCGCCGTGGCCGGAGGCGGAGGCGCGGCTCGAGCCCCGGCGGCTCGACCAGGGCGGGCTGGCGCCCGCTCCGACCGGCTCTTGATGGCGCACGGTGGGAGGGGGGGCGGAGTGGAATAGATGCGCGGGCGCGTTGAGTCGAGCGGTGCGGTGAGCGCACGGGCTCGTGCGGTGCAGCGGGACGTGATGGCTGAAGGCCCGCAGCCCGCCGGACTCGATGGGCGAGACGTCATGTGGCGGCGGGCGCCAGGGCCGGGCGTGTAGTCGTGGAGTTGGTGCAGTTCTTGCACCACGTCAGCGCCGGGGATGTGGGGGTGATCCGGGGTGCGGGGCGTGGATGGGGGCTTGGGTCCGGATTGCCCCCCTCCCCACGGTGGTCGAGGGCCTGGCAGGGGCCAGGCGCCGGGGGTTGGGCGGCGGAAGAAGGAGCGGTGGAGGATGCGGCAGCGTACGGCGCAGGGTGGATTGCGGCGGCTGCCGTTTTTTTTGTCGTGAGGCCGGACGCGGGCCTATCGCAGGCATGGGCCTCGCGCAGCCGGAGCGACGGCGGGGGAGAGAAGGCTGGGACGAAATGTCAGCGGCTGCGGGAGCCGGGACGAGACAGCGCGTCCCATGGACACCGGTGATGAGCGACGCGAGGACGACGAGAGGCGGTGTGCGGCGATCGCGTACGCGGCAGCGGTCCTGTTCGCCGTAGTCGTTGCCGGTGTGTTGACGCAGGCGCTGGCGTTCGGGTTCTGACACGGAGCCCGCCGGCTCCGGGTCGCCGTGGCGCCGTGGCTTCGGAGCCTCGTGCAGCGGTTGAGATCAGCGAAGGTAGAGCAAGGCGGGGTGCCCGGGCTCGGCTGCATGAACGACCCGCGGAACGTGAAAGTAGGGGAGGTAGAATGCGGGTTCCCTCCCCAAGAAACGGAGAACCGAACCATGAGACTTGTGAGATATCGGCGCACCGGCTGGCTGGCCGCCGGCGCGATGTTCGCGCTGGGCGCGGCAGCGTGCGTGGACGAGAAGACGGTCGAGGTGGAGGTTCCCCGTTGGGAGGAGCCGCCTGCGGCGGCCGTGGGCTTCATGGGGTACTCGAAGCAGGACCAGAAGCTCACCGTGTGCGGCAACTGCCACGTCACCATGCAGTCGGAGTGGCTGGGGACCGGTCACGCCAAGGCATGGCAGGACCTGGCGGGGAGCGGAAGCGCGCAGAAGACGTGCGAGCCGTGCCACACCACCAACTCCCTGGGGAACGAGGTCACCGTGGAGAACGTGGGCTGGGTCGCCACGGGTGACAAGCGTTACTACGACGTGCAGTGCGAGAGCTGTCACGGACCCGGGCTTGAGCACGTCAGCGCCCCGGACGTGAAACAGCCGCTCGCGCGCGTCACAGTGGGGACGGACCTCAAGTTCGGGTGCGGCGAGTGCCACACGGGTACGCACACGCCGTTCGTGGAGGAGTGGAGCAAGTCGAGGCACGGGCAGCTCAGGACCTCCCCGGCGAGCCGCGCGGAGTGCCAGGAATGCCACGAGGTGAGGGGGATCTTCAAGGCGTGGAACGTGAAGGCCGACTACGTGGAGAAGGAAAAGGCTGATCTGATCTACATCACGTGCGCGGTGTGCCACGACCCGCACGATGCGCGAAACGAGGGCCAGCTCCGCTTCTCCATCAGCGATCGCACCGAGGGGGGGAATCTCTGCATGAAGTGCCACCACAAGCGCGGCATCCCCGATCCCACCACCTTCCGGGGTCCGCACTCGCCCGAGGGTCCGCTGCTCATCGGCACGGGCGGCTGGCGGCCGCCGGGCTTCGAGTACGCCGAGCAGACGATCGTGGGCACCCACGGGACGGAGCGGAACCCGAAGCTCTGTGCCACCTGCCACGTGAACAGTTTCGATGTCACAGACAAGGCGGGCAACTTCGTCGTGCACGCCACGGGCCACCTCTTCGAGCCGATCCCGTGCCTGGATGCGCAGGGAAAGCCGCAGCCTGGCGATGTCCAGTGCGAGCTCACGCAGCGAAGCTTCAAGGCCTGCACGGCCAGCGGCTGCCACGGCACCGAGAACGCGGCGCGGTCGGCGTTCCAGGTGGCGCGCAAGCGGATCGACGGCCTGGTGGCGCAGCTGAACGCCATGGTGGCGAAGATCCCGAAGTCGGAGTTCAGCACGGCGGACAACCGCTACACCACGGGTGAGGGCGCGCTGTTCAACGCGCAGATGGGCGCGATGCCCGGCTCCCACGTCCACAACCCGTTCCTGATGGAGGCGCTGCTCACGGCCAGCATGAAGCAGGTCACCAGGGACTACGGGATCCAGGCGGCACCGGGCCTCGTCCTGGACAACCTTCTGACTCCGCCGCTATTGGTCACAGCGACCCAGTAAGGGCCAATCCCTCCCGGCGGGGCGAAGCGGTCCCGGCTCGCTCGAGCCGGGACCGCTTCTTGGTGGTACGGTCTGGGACGCGGCGTACCCAGTGGCTCGTGTTCCCCTGGCCAGCGGCAGAGTGCGCCTGCGTAGGGCGCCTGAAGGTGGGCCGGTCTGACTCCAGTGGCGTCACCTCTCGAGACGAGTGCCCTCGACTGAAGGGCCGCGGATGTGCAGGACGTCCGGGGATCGGGAGGACGCCGTGGGCGCCTACGAGCGCTTCGCTGAGAAGCTGCGGCGAGAGTTCGAGCTGGAGCCGTCGCCCGAGACCCGGGCACTGAGCGGGCCCCACGTGGGAGCTCCTGGTCGCTTCCCCCTTCCACTCCCGTTCCCTGGAGCGGTTTCTCTTGGCGGAGGCGCTGAGAGAGACGGGTCAGGACGCGGACGCTCTCGCCTGGTACGGATCCTTTGCCGAGCACTCCCTCTACGCGATCGTGTACCTCGCCCCTTCCCACCTGCGCCGCGCGGAGATTCACGACCGCCGCGGCGAGCTCGATCAGGCGCTGGAGCACTACCGGCGATTTCTCTCCCTGTGGAGCAACTCCGACCCGGAGCTGGCGCCGCTCGTGGAGCAGGCCCGCGTGCGCGTGAGGACGTTGAGGGCGCGGGCCGGCTGAGGCCGATCGCGGCTGGGCAGGTTAGGTCAATCGATCCACCCGCCATCCGGTCGCGGGCCGCCACACCGAAGCGCCGAGGTTATCTCCGTTCCTACGTCCACGGCGCCGGCACGCTGTGGCACGCCGTGCACTCCCGAGGCGCGTTGTGCCCGGCCCGGTCCTGATGGCAGACGAGGCAGACGGAGCGAGTCCAGCGGTTCAGCGCGCTCAGCTCCGGCGCTGTGTGACAGGCCTGGCACGGTGTCTCGTGCACCGCCGGCGGGTGAAGGCCCTTCGTGGCCGCCGCGTGGCATAGGCGGCAGTTCGCCGCAGGCGAGTGGTGGAACACGTGACACGTCGTGCAATCCACGCCGCGGGCGTCCATTCCGGGTGGTGCGTGGCAGCCGGTGCAGGGCAGGCCCTGGCCAACGTGCGGCTCGTGGATGAAGGAGCCGATCGCGACGCGGAAGGTGTCCGGGGGTGCGCCGCCGTGGCAGCTTGCGCAGCTCGCCGGCTGGCCAACGGTGTGGTGGCAGCGCTCACATGCCTCCGTGCCGGCCAGGGTCAACCCGCCGTGCTGGTCCAGGGAGGTGTGGCAGGCGGTGCAGGCGATCCCTGCGTCCACCGTGTGGGCGCGGTGGACGAAGCGGCGGCCCCTCCACGACAGGGGGTCGCGAGCTTCCACGCCCAGGTGGCACGCCATGCAGGCGTTGCCGGTCACCGGCGGCCCGAGATCCGCGAGAGGCAGCGACGCCCGGGTGCCGGCCGCTTCCACGGCGGAGCGCGCGAGCTTCTCGGCCTCCCGCAGGAGCTGGTCCGCGTACTCGACGTTGTGAGCCGCCTTGCCCACACGCACGAGCTCCACGTTCGCGCGGGCGGCCGCAAGGAGGCTGTCGGCGCGGCCGGGCGCCCGCGGCCCGATCGCCTGAACGGCGGCGCGCACGACCCGGGTCACACGCTCGAGCCTGCGATCCAGCTCCGCCTGCCAGGCCGGAAGCATGTTGGCGAAGCGGATGCCGTGACACGACAGGCACGTCGCCTCACCGGCCAACGCGACCCCGGCGTGGCCGGGCAGCTGGCCGGGCAGACTATGGCAGCTCTCGCAGGTCACGCGGGCGAGGAACATCTTGCTCGGATTGTCCGCCACTCCGTGCCCACCCGACCCGGTGAAGAGCGCGCGCTGCGCCCGATGCGCGCCCTCGTGGCAGCCTTTGCAGTCGAGCTCGAAGGTCTCCGCCAGCTCCACGACCTTGTGCTGGATCGGCGTGTGACACTGCTGGCACTCGACGTTGTGCTCCGAGATGTGCACCCGGTGGATGAGGGTGGTGTCGCCGAACTCGGCGATGCGCTCGGGCACGTTGTGGCAGGTCCAGCAGCGCTCTTCCGGCGCGGCGCCGTCGCCCACCGCCACGTTGCTGTGGCACTTCACACAGGAGACCATGTCCCGGACGATCTGGGGATGATCGATCACGATTCCCTGGTAGTCGACGCGGGGCGGCGTCCGGTGGCAGGAGAGGCAGCCGCCCACGGGCTGTCCGGGCGGCCGATCCTTGAAATGGCATAGGAAGCAGGTGGACACCGTGACGGTGACGTGCTCGCCCTGGACGATCTGGGAGTGGCAGCTCGTGCAGCGGAGCTGCTTGCCGCGCCGGAGCTCGCTCAGGTGCTCCTGGTGGTCGAACAGTATCCCATCGAGAGAGACGATGCCCAGCTCCTGCTCCAGGTGGCAGCCCTCGCGCGTGCACGCCGCGTCCTCGATCTCGGCCCAGGGCTTCTCGCCGTAGGTGCGCGTGATGTACTTGACCACCTGGTTCGCCGCCTGGACCTTGCCCATCGCCTCCGCCTTGATCCCGGGGGCGTAGTGGCACTTGATGCACGGGACCGTGTTGTGCGAGGACTGGAGCCAGGACTGGTAGTACGGCTCCATGATGTGGCAGTTGTTGCAGAAGCCGGGCTGCGCGCTGTACTCGAGGAAGCCCGCCGTGCCGAACGCGGCGATGACGACCATCACGATGACGCCCTGCAAGGCGAGCACGAGGAGGCGGCGGCTCAGGGTCCGCTCCCCTTTCCGCTGCCTGTCTCCTCCGGGTTCTCCGGGGCCCCGCGGATCAGGATGCGCCGCTTCCGTGCGGCCAGCGCGACGCCGGCGAGGACGCCGAGCCACAAGGGGATGATGAGGAGCTTGCGCTCCCAGCGCTCCTCCGCCACGACCTCCGCCCGCTCGCGGATCTCGCGGGAGATGGATTCGACGCGGCGCGCGAGCTCACCGATGGGTTCCGCGTCCAGGGTGTGGGCGACCACGCGGAGCTCGTGCAGGTATGTGTTCAGCGTGAGCAGCCGGACCTCCTCGTCCCGCGTCCTCTCGCCCGCCCGGACGAGCTGGCCGATGGCGGCGCTCGCCTCGGCGTAGGCGCGCTCCGCCCTCAGGAGCTCCTCCTGTAGCTGGTGGCCCGCGAGCTCGGGTGCCGAGTTCGGGGCATGGCAGCGAGCGCACAGCACCCGGATGCCATCCACGGGCGGCGCTTCGGTGCCGTGATTGCTGTGGCAGGCGATGCACATGACGGACCGCACTCCCTCCGCGAGCCGGCCGTGCACGCCCCCGAAATACGCGTCCCGCTCGAGCCGGTGGCACTTGCCGCAGACGTTGGCAACCTCGGCCACGCCCGGTGGGAGCGCCGTGTGCGAGCCGTGACAGGACGCGCAGCTCGCCGCCCTCGAGTTGTGGCGCTCGAGGAGCGCAACGCCGTGGGCGCTCGCCCGCCACTCCTCGAACTGATTCGTGGGCAGCCCCTGCGGCATTCGCCCGGGATCCGCGTGGCAGCGGGCGCAGGTGCTCGGGACCTGGGCGGGGTTG
The DNA here is from genome assembly GCA_016209885.1 of Gemmatimonadota bacterium. Classification (GTDB taxonomy): domain Bacteria; phylum Gemmatimonadota; class Gemmatimonadetes; order Longimicrobiales; family Gaopeijiaceae; genus JACQVF01. The sequence goes on from JACQVF010000056.1 coordinate 18,669, forward strand.
ACGGGGCTCCGCCCATCGTCCCTGGGAAAGATCGCGTGGGAGCCGTGGCAGTCGCCGCAGGACGGCGCGGCCGTGTCTCCGCCCGCGAGGAGGCGCTGCCCGTGCCGGCTCGTCACGAACTCTTCGCGCGTCACGGGTGCGATCCCGAAGGGCCGCATGCGCGCGATGTCGCTGTGGCAGCTCAGGCAGAGGGTCACGGCGGCCGGCTTGCTCAGGCGGCCGCGAAACCCTCGCGCGTGCGCGCCCTCGCGCTCGAACGCCGCCGCGTCGCCGCCGTGGCAGTCCACGCACACGATGCCGCGCTCTGCGTGCACGCCCTCCAGGAACGCGCTTCGCTTGTCCGTATGGCACATGATGCAGGAGTACTCCTCCCGCAGGTAACCGGCCATGCGCTCCTGGCTGTGGACGACCCCGGCGCCGCCCAGGAGCAGGAGTGCCAGCGCAAGCGACGTCCTGATGCTCACGGCGTCCTCCGGTCCACCGGCCCCGGCGCTCCGGACCGGGGCCAAGCCGGCAGCGTCTCGGCGGGTGCGGCCGGGAGAGCGTCGGCAGGCTGCGGCGGCACGTCGGCCGCCGGCGGCTCGGGCGCGGGCGTCTCCGCCGGCCCGGCAAGGCGGTAGCCCGCCACCCACAGGGCCGCGAGCGCGGCCAAGAGCACCGCTGCTCCGGCCGTCGCCACCGGCCGCTTGAGGGGACGCCGCTCCGGCGAGCGGTCCACCAGCGGGAGCACGGCGAGCGCGATCGCGAGCACGAGCATTGCCGGCAGTCCCCAACCTCCCAGGTAGCGGGTCGTGGCCCGGATGATGGCGGCGGGGAACCACAACGCCCGGAGATCGGCGGCCGGCGAGTACGGGTCCGCCGGCCCGGAGAGCGGGCGCGGCCAGAGCGCCGCCAGCGTCACGAGGATCCCGGCGATGAGAAGCACCACCACGAGCTGTCGCAGCATATGGTGCGGATAGAAGGGCTCTCCCGCGAGCACCGCCGCGCCGCTGACCGGGAGCGCAATCCCGTGCTTGCGCACGAGCTGGAAGTGGAGCGAGAGGAGCGCCAGCGCGATCCACGGGAGCAGGATCACGTGGATCGCGAAGAAGCGCGAGAGCGTGGCGCCGCTCACCAGCTCATCCGCCTGAAGCAGCGCCACCAGCGGCGCGCCGATGAGCGGCAGCCGGGACAGCACGGCCAGCTCGTGCGTCGTGGTCCAGTAGGCCCATTGGTCCCAGGGCAACAGGTAGCCGGTCATGCCGAAGGCCAGGAGCGTGACGAGGAGGAACAGACCCAGCAGCCAGTTCGTCTCCCGCGGTGCCTTGTACGCCGCCGTGACCAGAGCGCGCAGCAGATGGAGTAGCACGGCGAGGATGACCAGGTTCGCTGCCCAGAAGTGCACGTTGCGCACGAGCCAGCCGAAGCTAATCTCCGACTCCAGGTACTGGATGCTGGGATACGCCTCCTGCACGGACGGGCGATAGTAGAAGCTCAGGAGAACCCCGGTGCCGACCAGGAGGAGAAACAGGAAGAAAGTGATGCCGCCCAGGGCATGCTGCCATCCCACGTGGGCCGGCAGCCGGCGCGCTCGCGCCGCCCTCCAGGCCGCGGCCAGAGGTAGCCCTTCATCGATGGGGCCGTACAGCAGCCCGAAGAAGCGAGGGACCCCCAGCAGACTTGCGTCGGTGACGCGACCCAGCCAGGCCAGGAGCCGACCTTCGCGGTCCGGACCGCGCCGTTCGCTCACCTGGGCCTCCCCACGTAGACGACGCCGTCGCGGATCTCGACGGGGTAGCTCCGGAGTGGCTCGTCGCTCAAGCCCGCCACCACGCCCCCGAGCGGATTGTAGACCAGGTAGTGACAGGGAGAGACCACCTGCTGCACCCGTTCGTCCCACCGCAGCACGCACCCATCCTGAGGCGAGACAGCGGAAACGGCGGTGACCACATCGTACGGGTTCCGGATCACCAGAATGAGGTCACGCCCCCACTCCTGCAGGCGCGCGGTATTCGGAGCGATCTCGCCGAGCCTGCCCACGCGAACGGCCGACTGGAGCTCCGGAATCACGAGCCGCTCCCGGGGAACCGCGTACAGGAGCCACACGACCGCGATGAGCGTGGCCCCGAACGCCAGCAGGCCAGCGAGGCACCAATCCCAGAAATCCCAGCTCCTCACACCACACCTCCTGGCTCACTCGCCCCCACCGCCGCCAGCGTTCCGGTGGGCACCCGGGACGTGGGATCACCCGCGATTCCACGCGCCTGTCGCCGCAACGCCGGTGACCGCCCGGCGACTGCGGGGCAGAGCACCCACTCCACAAGCTACTCCCGGCGCGCAGGTATGCGCGCCAGGTGCCACCGCCGGCCCTGCCCCGCGCACGCAAGCTGCGGGCCGCAGGTCTCGCACTCCGCCTCCCTTGCTGGGGCGCATCCCCGGACGTCCCTTGGGGTAATTTGTCCCACGCCCGGGCGCGCTGGACAGGCGGTTTCGTCCCGGTCACAGGACGGCGCGCGAAGCCGCGCGGCGCGGCGTAACTCTAACTTCTTCCAGGAGGCGGCGCTACGGAAAGCGCCGGGGTGGCCCCGCACGGTACGCAAGTTCCCTGGGCAGGTCGCGAAGAGCTACAGCCGACGGCGTTGCGAGCGGTGAGAGCCGTCCGGGCTTTCCGGGAGCCGCAGTCGAGGCGGCCGGATCGTTCGCTCGTGTGGTGGTGGAAGCGGGGCCCGGGTCAAACGAGGGCGGGGAGGGGCTGTGCGGGGAGCGAACGTGCGAGAGCCCGAAGGGTGTCGAGGGCTGCCGACCCGGACGGGCCGGTTCTACCCGGCTGGACCGGGACCGCGGCGCGGCCCGTGTCGTGCGCTGTCTGGCCGGCAACGGAACGTGGCGTCGCTCCTGCTCCTGCTCGCCATCCAGGGGCGCGCGGCTAGCGCGGGTGCGGCGCCAGCCCCGGTCGCCGCCGGCTCGCTACCTGCGGCCCGGGTCGTGCAGCTTCCCGATTCGTTGCTCCCGTCGTGCACCGCCTGCCACGCGCGGCCCCACGGCCTGGCGCGCGCCACCGAGCCGAAACCCGGAGGCTGGTCCTCGGTGTGCCGGACGTGCCACCCGCGCGTGCACCACGCACCGCAGAGCGTGTACGTGGGCCGCGGCGCCGTGGGCGTCACCGCGATGCCGAGCGGCATGTTCCTTGCGCGGCTCCCGTGCACGGTGTGCCACGGCGAAGGGCGGGCGGGCGCGCAGCAGGCGGGGCTCGTGCCGGACGAGGCGGACTGCGTGGCCTGTCACGGCGTGAGCTTCCGCGGGATGCTGCCGCGGTGGAAGGCCGAGGGATCGCGTCGTCTCGCCGAGCTTCAACGCCTGTTGGCGTCCGCGAAGCGGCTGCGGGGTAGCCGCGCTTCGGGCGGCGCGGTGGATTCGCTCCTCGCTGCGGCTCGGGCAAACGTCGAGCTCGTGGGGCGGGGCAGGACCGTGCACAACGTGCTGTTCGCGGATGCCGCGTTGCGGGCGGCGGCGAGGCAGGTGGTGGCGGCGTTCCGTGCCGGCGGCGAGCCTCCTCCGGCGCGCCCGCGCCTGGGACCGGACCGCGCTGGCGATCCGTGCGGGTCCTGCCACTTCGGGGTCGAGGGCGTGGCGGTGCCAGCCTTCGGCACGGCGTTCCGCCACGACACCCACCTTCTGGCCGCGGGGTTGCGCTGCGACGGCTGTCACGGCACCGCCGGCTACTTCGCCGCGGACGGTCGAACCCGGGATCCGGCCCACGGGCGGCTCGCGCTCCGGGGCGTGGAAGATTGTCGGGGCTGCCACCACGTGGGCGGGACCGTGACGTGCAGCCGCTGCCATGCCGTCGCCGAGCTCCGGGATCGGCGGTTCACGCCGCGCGTGGCCGTGCGGGTGAGCGTGCGTTCAGAGCCGAGCGTCCGCGCGCTGCCATTCGTTCATCGGCTGCACGACGTTTTTCGCTGTGCGGTCTGCCATGCGGCAGGCCCGGACCAGGCGGCGATGGTCTACTGCGGTGATTGTCACGGGCCTCACCATCAGGCGAAGAGCGATTGTGGGGCGTGCCACGAAGTGCCGCCCATGGCCATGCACCCGGCGGGCCTGGTCCACACGGGGTGCTCCGGGTGCCACGCGGCCGAGAGGGTGGAGGACCTTCAGCCGGTGCGGGCCGTGTGCCTGCTCTGCCACGGCGACCGCTTGAATCACCAGCCGGAGGGCGAGTGTGCGGCATGTCATCGGGTCGGCTTCCGTGCGAGTGCGGCGTCAGAATCGGGAGGGGGGAGATGAGGGTTCGCGTCCTGTCGATCGCGGTCGTCATCGTCGGCCTGCTCCTGCCCACCCGGCTCGAAGGGCAGGGCTACCGGGGCCGGGCCACTACGTACGTGAGCTTCGTCCAGTTCCGCGAGCTCGCCATGGACAGCGTGCCATCGGCCGGGGTGCCAGGCGAGGGTGTGCGCCGACTGCTGCCCGACGGCACGCGCGTGCGTTGCTACGGGGCGCAGTGCTGGTTCTATCGCTCGGGCGATGTGGTGGACGTCGCGCCGCTCATTCAGGACGTGGAGCTTAGCGTGTGGCCGGGGATCCCTGGGCTTCGGGGCTATACCCATATGCGGGCCCGCCAGTCGCTCGGCGCTGGAGAGCTGTGGCCGCGGTCGGGCAGGAGGCTGGAGGCGCTGGCCGCCTACTTGGAGTACTCCCGGCCGGGATTACGGGCGCGTGGCGGGCGGCTGTGGCGCACCAGCGGGCTCGGCTTCTACAATCTCGACGGTGCCGATCTGCTCGTCCACCTGCCCGCAGGCCTGCGGCTCGAGGGCTATGCGGGGCTGAGCCTGCTGCGCGGGCTCGACGAACGTCCCACCGGGGATCTCCTGGCGGCGATCGAGCCGTTCCCGCCGAACGAGGACGCGTATCTGTTCGGAATCCAGGCGCAGTGGCGGCCGTTCCCGTTCGCCGCCGGCTCCATGGTGTACCAGCGCGAGCTGCGCACGGACCGCGCCGGTCTCTATTCGGAGCGCATCGCCGCGGACGCCCGGGTCCTCGTGGAACGCGCCACCCTGAACCTCGAGCTGGAGTACGATGTGGCCACGGGCAGCACGAACGAGGCGCGGGCGCGTGTGAGCGTACCCGTCGGCCCACGATGGATCGGCTCGGCCGAGGTGCGGCGTTACTACCCCTACTTCGACCTCTGGACGATCTGGGGCGCGTTCTCGCCGGTCGGCTTCGACGAGGCGCGGCTCGAAGTGAGCTGGAGCAGTGGCGTCCGGGCTGTGGCGCGAGTGGCAGGCGCATACCGCCGCTACGACAACACGGGAGCCGGCACCACCTTCATCCCGATCCAGGACGACGGCTGGCGCCTGGACGCGGAGGGCCGCATCGAGCTGTTCGCGGGTTGGACGGCGAGCGGGGCCTACCGCCTGGAGGACGGCTTCGGTGCCTCCCGGAGCAGCGCGGATCTGGCGCTACAGCGCGCTGTAGGCACCGGCGGCTACCTCGGGCTCTCGGCTGCGTCCTTTCAGCGGATCTCCGAGTTCCAGGTGGGCGAGGGGATCGTATTCGCGGTGGGCGCGGATGCCGCCGCCCGCGTGCGTCAGGCCACCATCCGGGGAGGCGCGATGGTCTATCGCCATCGCTGGAGCGAGCGTCCCGCGTTCATGAACTGGAACCAGGTTCGCGCCCATGCATCGCTGGAGATCCCCATCGGGCCTGAGCCCGGCGCGGCCCGGAGGGTGAGCCCATGAGTCGCCCCGTGCGGTGGGTCGTCGCGCTGGTCGGCGCCGTCCTGGCGCTGGCGCCCGCTCTCGGGGCGCAGGTTCGCTTCCCGCACGAGCGGCACGAGGGTCTCTTCCCGGTCTGCTCCGGCTGCCATGAAGGGATCGAGAGCGGCGCGACGGAGGCGGTCTATCCGAGTCCGCAGGTCTGCGCCATGTGCCACGACGGCCGGATCATGCCGCCGGTGGCCTGGCTGCCGCCGCGCCCGCGGGCATCGAACCTCCGATTCGTGCACACGGTGCACCGCGAGAAAGCCGCCGCCCAGGGCGAGTCCCCCGAATGCCAGACGTGCCACGGGTTGCCCGGCAGGACCGGGCCGATGGCGGTGGGCGCGCCGGTCCAGGCGAACTGCAGCGGCTGCCACGCACACGAGGCCCCCGAGCATGTGGTGGCGGAGGCGCGCTGCACGCTCTGCCACCTGCCCCTGGCGGAGGCCACGCGCCTCGATGCGGAGAGGATCGCGAAGCTCCCGCGCCCAGCCTTCCACCAGCCTGCCGACTTCCTGCTCCGTCATCGGCCGACGCCCGAGCGCGTGGAGACGCAGTGCGCGGTGTGCCATACCCGCGAGAGCTGCACGCGCTGCCACATGAATGCGGGATCCATCCCGGTGATCCAGGCCCTGGCGCCCGACCCGCGGGTGGCCGCGCTGGTCGGCGGCCGCGCGCCCGCCTATCCGCTTCCGCCGGATCACAGGGACCGGCGGTGGAGCGTAAAGCACGGGGGCGTGGCGGGCACGAGCATCGCGCGCTGCGCGAACTGCCATGCGCGTCAGGGGTGTGAGAGCTGCCACCGCGACGTGGGGGCCAGGTCGCCGATCGCCAAGCTTCCCACACCGCCGCAAGAGGATCAGCGCGGCGTGCGGTTGGCGGAGCGGCGGGTTCCCGGCCACGTTCCTGGCTTCGAGGCGGCCCACGGGGGCGCGGCCGCTGCGGATCAGCCCCGCTGCTCGATCTGCCACACGGAGCAGACGTGCACGGCCTGCCACGATCGCGCCACGGCGCCCCGCTTCCACCCGTCGAACTTTCTGGCCCGGCACGGGCCCGAGGCGTTCGGCCGCATGAGTGACTGCGCGTCGTGTCACAGCACGGAGGCGTTCTGCCGGGCGTGCCACGTGAGCTCTGGCATCCAGGCGGCCGGGCGCGAGGATGCGCCGTTCCATGACGCGGAACCGTTGTGGCTCCTCGGCCACGGTCAGGCCGCGCGCCAGGGGCTGGAGAGCTGCGTGTCCTGCCACACGCAGGCCGACTGCCTGCGCTGCCACTCGACGACCGTAGGCTGGGGCGTGAACCCCCATGGCCCTGGTTTCGACCCGTCCCGCGTCGCCGAGCGGAACCGGCTGACCTGTCGCCGGTGCCACATCGGCGATCCGCTCAAACGACCATGAGGTTGACCATGAACAGCAGGATTGGAAGTGCCGTGCCCGCGGCCGTCCGCCGCGGTGCGACCCGCGCGACGTTGCTCGTCGCGGCGGGCGCGGCGGCCGCGGCCCTCACATCGTGCACCCGGGCATCCGAGGAGGCCCGCGAAACACCTGCGGGCGAGACGCCGGCTGCCGAGGCTGCGGCACCGGAACCTGTGCTGTCGCCCGCGGCTCAGACTGCCCTCGACAGCGGGAATGCGGCGTACCGAGCCGGGCGATACGACGAGGCGATGAAGCGGTACAACGAGGTCGTCGCCGCTGCGCCGGAACACCCGGTGGCCCACTTTGGCATCTACATGGCGGCGATGGCGCTGGGCGACTCGGCGCGGGCGGAGAGCGCGCTGGTCCGAGTGCGCGAGACCGCGCCGGACGGGAGCCTGCTCCTGCATGCGGGACCCGCTGGTCCCCATGGGGCTCCCACGGAGGCACCCAGGGTGCACTGACCCGCCGGGACCGGCGCGCACCGGGTCCCATTCCCGTCGAGCCCGGGCAGCGATGTGGTCAATCTCCGGACCGGGTTTGCTGCATCTCCCGACTGACGCAATTCTGCCCTCGCGTTAGTTTGGGCTTCCGGGCCGTTGGCGTGCCTGTTGGGTGGGGCGCCGTGGCTCCGGCGCCGGGCATCGGGCGGGGTGGATGTGGACGCCGAAGGAGGGCGCAGGAGATGAGCGCTGCGAACTGGGGCTGGCGGCGGACCTCAGCCGTTGCTAGGACTGAGCCGCGAGTGGCGGTGCTCGTGGCTCTGCTGCTGACTTTTCCTGTGATGCGACCCACGCATTGGCCCCCGGGTGCGGCTGCGCTACGAAGACGTCGTGGACGTGGAGGAGGGGGCCGTGCTCGACGCGGGGGCGGTGCGCGGACATGACGGCGGACTCACCACGGGCGTCGGCCTTGTCGTCACCCTCGACACCCGGAACGACATCCTGCGC
>JACQVF010000059.1 GCA_016209885.1 Gemmatimonadota bacterium
CAGTAACGGGTGCCGACGCAGCGGTTGTAGACCTGGGCGTTCAGCCCGTCCGGGGTATGGTACGCCGCGTAGACCGGGCAGACGGGCTCGCACGGCGCGTTGCCGCAGTGCTGGCAGAGCATGAGGAGGTGACGCACGTCCACGGGCCCGGGGCCGCTCGCATCCACGCTCTCGAAGTAGCGCTCGATGCGCAGCCACGCCATCTCGCGCCCCTTGATCACCTGCTCCTCGCCGACCACCGGCACGTTGTTCTCCGCGTAACACGCGGCGACGCAGGCGCCGCAGCCGGTACAGCGGTCCATGTCGATGACCATGGCCCACCGGGGCTGCGCCTGCGGGTCGTACGGGCCATAGCGGCTGCCCTCGAGCGGGAACGCACCGGGCTGACCGTCCGTCGGCACGGGAACGAAGCCGCCCCCTGCCTGCAGCTCGTGGAGCCGCTGCGGCTCCTGGGGTTGTGCTGCGCCTTCCGCCGCGCCTTCCGCCGCGCCTTCCGCCGCGGGCGCGCCGCGAGCCGCCTCCGTTTCGTGGGTCGCCGCGGCCGTCTCCGCCGCCGCGCCGCCCGCCGGAGTCTGTTGCGGCGCCGCGCCCGTGAGGGCGGCGAGGCTCACGGCCCGGGCGATGGCGCGGTCGTGCTGGACGTCGCTCCCCTGCACGTTCGCGAGCACGCGCCGGCGGCCCGTGGGCTCGAGGGTGACCCGGGTCGTGAACCAGGCCTGCCCGCCCGAGAGTGGCTCCGCAACCGCAGGCAAGAGTGCGACCGCGTTGATCCCTCGCCCTGTCGCGTAGCGGCCGAACTCCTCGTGTCCGCCGCCCAGGGCGATAGCCACCGTGTCCTCGCGGATGCCCGCGTAGGTCCACACCGGCACCTCCAGCTCGCCGTAGGGCGACCGCACCTTCACGATGTCGCCGTCCCGCAGGCCCAGCCGCCGCGCGGTAGCCGGGTTGACCTCCACCCAGGAGTGCCAGGTGATCTTGCTTACCGGGTCCGGCAGCTCCTGCAACCATGGGCGGTTCGCCGCCCGCCCGTCCAGGAACCGCAGAGACGGATAGACCAGGAGGTGCAGCTCCATCCCGTCGGCGCCGTCGAACTGGGGCGGATCGAAGGCGAGAGCGGTGTCCAGGGGCCGGAGCTGCGGCGCCTCGCCCACGGAGGTCGCCAGCTCCACGCCGCCGTCCCGGAGCGCCTGGCGCCAGAATTCGTCGAAGGTGGCGGCGGGACGGCCCGCGAGCTGGTAAACGCGCTCCCAGCTCGCGCGCAGGTGATCGTAGAACGTGAGTGTCCCCAGCGGCCGCCCCAGCCGGCTGGCCAGCGAGATGAGCACGTCGCCCGCGTGCTTGGTATTGAAGTGCGGCACGGGCTGCATCACCGGCTGCTGCAGCGCGTAGACGCCCGGCACCGGGTGCGAGTCGCCCCAGCTCTCCAGGAAGTGGGGCTCGGGCAGCACGAAGTCGGCCAGCGCCGCGGTCTCGTCCAGGTACGTGGCGAACGAGACCTTCACGGGCACCTTCGAGAACGCGTCCCGGAAGCCGGCGGCAGGCGGGAGCGTATACGCCGGGTTCGCGCCGTGGACGAGCACCGTGCCCACGTTCCCTTCGGCCATCTCCCGGATCATGGCCTCCACGTCGGTGTAGCGCTGGGACGGCGCGGCGAGGTGCGGGTTCTCCAGGTCGACCGTCGTGCCCACGTTCCCGGCCACCCAGTTGAGCACCAGGACGGCCAGGTTCGCGGCGGTAGCGTTCCGATGCTGGCCCGCGACGCCGGGGCCGACTGCCAGGCTGGGGCGTTCGTCGAGGAAGCGCAGAGCGAGCTCCTCGATCGCCTCCGCGGGCACGCCCGCGACCTCGGCCACCTCAGCGGGTGGGTAGCGCTCGACGACCGGCGCGTACGGGCCCGCGTCGCCGCCGCGGCGCACCAGCACGTTGGCCATCGCCAGCGCCACGGCCGCCTCGGTGCCGGGGCGGATCGGCAGCCACTCGTCCGCGTTCTGGCCCGTGAGGGAGAGGCGCGGCGCGACGAAGACGAACCGGCCCTTCCGCCCGCTCCCGTTCACCGCGCTCATGGCCGCGAAGCCGCGGCCATACGCCACGGGCGACAGCCACGTCTCCAGGAAATCAGCGCCGAAGGAGACCACATGGCGCGCGGCCGCGAAATCGAACGACGGCACCACCTCGCGGCCGAACGCGATGCGTGTAGCCTCCCGCAGCGGCGCCTCCGAGAGCGCCTCGTAGCGCACTCGCAAGGCGCCCAGCACCTCTGCCCACCGATCCACGAGCTCTGCGAGCGCGGGGCCGCTGCTCCCGGTCACGACGTAGACCGCCTTCTGCGCCTCCTGCAGCCGCTGGCCCAGCAGCGCCTCCGCCTCGTCCCAGCTCGCTTGCCGGAGCGCACCGTTCTCGCGCACCAGGGGCGCGCTCACGCGGTCCGGGTTGTAGAGCCCCTGGAGCGACGCCTGGCCGCGAGCGCAGAGGGCGCCCTGGGACACCGGGTGCCGCGGGTTTCCCTCGACCTTCACGGCGCGTCCCTCCCGCGTACGCACCCAGATCCCGCAGCCGGCCGCGCATTCGCCGCAGACCGATGTGTACCACGTGGCGACGCCCGGGACGATCTCCTCCGGCGGCACGACGTAGGGGATCAGCTTCTCCACCTGCTGCGTGGAGCAGCCGAGCAGCCCGGCGCCGGCGCCGCTGGCGCCCAGCACCTTCAGGAACTCGCGCCGCCTCATCCCGCCGTGGCTCATCGTGCGGCTCCCGCCCGTGCTCGACCGTCGCGCATGGCTCGCTGCCTCAGCTTCCTCAGTAGTGACATACCGTGCAGTCCGTGCGGGCGTCGCGCTCTCGATGGCAGTTTACGCACCACCCCATGGTAAGCGGCTGGTTCAGCGTGACGACTTTCATCTCCTGGACCGGACCGTGGCACTCCTGGCACTGCAGCTCGCCGGCCACGTGACGCATGTGCGGGAAGTGCGCGTGGTCCGGGATCTTGTAGATGCGCACCCAGGGTATCGGCTCCCTTCGCTCCCAGTACTGCAAGAGCTGCTGGACCCCGGGGCGGCTGCGCCCCACGAACTGGTGGCACCCCATGCATGACGCCAGGGACGGCAGGCCCGCGTCCACCGAGCGCTCCGCCGAGTAGTGGCAGTACTGGCAGTCGATCTTGTACTGGCCGGCGTGAACGTCGTGGGGGAAGGCGATGGGCTGATCCCGCGGCGATGGGGGCGTCGGTGGCGCCGCGGCCGCCGCGGCCGCCGCCGCCGTCTCGGCCGGCGTCTGGGTCGCCTGCTGCGCCGAGGCGCGGCCGCCACTGCGCACGACCACGAGCGCAACCAGGACCACGACGCCAACGAGCGATGTAAGGATCCAGCGTTGCTCCATCACCCCGAACCCGCGCCTCGCGGCCCGCACCAGCCGCCTCTTTTCACCCGCCTCCGGGAAAACGGGCGCCAAATTAGACGGGCACCCGGGACCTGTCAACGCCGATCCGGGCCGCTCGGGCCGCTCACGGTGCGCCCGTCACCGTGGTGGAACCCGGACCGGGAAGGCGGGTTTGTAACGGGGTTATGCGGCCGCCCGGCCGTCAGGCCGCGGCATGATCCTGGACTTCCAGCGTTCGCGTATGCAGAACCCTGTTCCGCTACGGTCCCCGGGCGTGGACATCGGTCTGCTGGACCGACTGGTGGATACGGTGGAGACCGTGTTCCACGGGAAGCGCGAGGTCGTGCGCCTGGCCAGCGCCGCGCTCCTGGCCCGGGGGCACATCCTGTTCGAGGACGTGCCGGGCGTCGGCAAGACCACGCTCGCCCGGGCGCTCGCCGCCGCCCTGGGCCTCGCGTTCCGCCGCGTCCAGTTCACCGCCGACCTGCTCCCTTCGGATGTGGTGGGTGTATCCGTGTACAATCCGCGCACGGGCGAATTCGATACCCGACCCGGGCCGATCTTCACGAACATCGCGCTGGCCGACGAGATCAACCGGGCGCCGCCGCGCACCCAGAGCGGACTGCTCGAGGCGATGCAAGGAGGGGCGGGTCACCATCGACGAGCGCACCTACGAGCTCCCGCGGCCTTTCCTGGTGATGGCCACCCAGAACCCCCTCGAGCACCATGGGACGTATCCCCTCCCCGAGAGCCAGCTCGACCGCTTCCTCATGCGGCTCACGATCGGCTATCCCGGTGAGGAGGCGGAGCGGCGCATCCTGGAGGAATCCGCGGGCGTGGAGGATCCTATCGAGCGCATCGAGCCCGTGCTCAGCCGCGAGCAGGTGCCGGCGCTCCAGGCCATTGTGGACGAGGTCCACGTGGAGCCGTCGCTCCTGGACTACGTGATGGAGGTCGTGCGCGCGACGCGCACGGAGCCGCGCCTGCGCATGGGGGTGAGCCCGCGGGGCGCCATCGCCCTCTTCCGCGCCGCGCGCGCCTACGCCCTCGTGGACGGCCGCCGCTACCTCGTCCCCGATGACGTACAGCGCCTCGTGGTCCCGTGCCTGGCCCACCGCGTGCTGCCCGCGGGCACGACTGCGGCGACGGCGGAGGCGCACGAAGAGGCTGCCGCGCTCCTGGACGAGATCGTGGCGGGGATCTCGGTCCCAGTGTGAGCCTTCGCGCACGAGCCCGGCGAGCTCTCCGGGCAGCCGCCAGCATTCTGGAGTGGCTCCGCCCGCCCCGGCGGCTCCGCTTCACAGGCGCAGGCGCTCTCTTCACGGGCGCAGCGTTCGCCGTGGGGCTCGCCGCCGTCAACACCGGCAACAACCTGCTGTACCTGCTCCTCGGAGCGATGCTCGGGTTCATCGCCCTGAGCGGATGGCTGTCCGAGCAGGTGCTCCGCGGGCTCGAGGTCCGGCGCCGCGTGCCCCGGGGCGCCACGGCAGGCCGCCCCGCCCGCATCACCTACGAGATTACGAACCACAAGCGGCGGATTCCCAGCTTCGCCCTCGAAGTGGGTGAACGCGGGCTCGATGGACGGGCCTTCGTGGCGACGATTGAGCCGGGCAAGATGGGCACGGCCCGTGCGGAGCTCACGTTCCCGCGGCGGGGTGTGTACCGCTTCACGTACCTCACCCTCGCCACGGCGTTCCCTTTCGGCCTCTTCCGCAAGGAACGCGATCTCGCGCTACCGGGCGAGGTGGTGGTGTGGCCGCCGACGGAGCGACGCGTGCGGCCGCCGCGGCCGGCCGGCGAGACCGCACGGCGGCGCGGTGCCGTGCTCACCGGGGCGGCCGGCGCCCGCGGCGAGTACCGGGGCCTGCGCGCCTACCGGCCGGGTGACGATCCGCGCGACGTGCACTGGCGCTCCACCGCACGCCGCGGCGAGCCCGTGGTCCGGGAATACGAGCGCGACGACGGACGCACGCTCTGGATCTGCCTCGACCTGCGGGCCGCTCCCGCTGAGGCGGCGGAAGCCGCCGTGGAGATCGCCGCTGCGCTGGCGGCCCGCACACAGGCACGCGGCGACCGCTTCGCCCTGGTGACGCCGGACATCGCCCTGGACCCGGGCACCGGGATCCCCCAGCTCGAGCGGGTGCTCGACGGGCTGGCACGGGCGCGCTTCCGCAGTGACGCGCCTCGGCTCGCGCCGCCCGTAGCTCGCGAGACCTGCGTGCTTGTCACGAGTGCCGCAGGCGCGGCGGGCGCCCCGTACGGCGACGTCTACTCCTCACAGGGCGCCGAGCCGTGAGCCACATCCTTCGCCTGCACCGGCGGCTGGCCGTGCTCATGGGCATTGCGGGGCTGCTCGCGTTCGTCGGCGGTGCCGGGGTCGAGCCCGTAGCGGCGGCATTGGCGGGTGGTGCCCTTCTGCTGGCGCTGTTCTGGCAGCCCGCGCACGGGCTGGGGGCACGGCTCGAATGGATCTGGATGGCAGCGGCCGCGCTGCTGGTGCTGCGGGCGCTCTACCATGGGGTCGTGGTCGCCGACGACGTGGTCGTTCCCGTAGTGGATCTCCTGCTTCTTCTCCTTTGCGCTGAAGCGCTCCGGCCCCTGGACGCGCGGCACGACACACGGCTCTACGCGCTGTCGTTCGCCCTGCTCCTGGCCTCGACGGCGTACCGGCCCGGGATCCTCTTCGCCGTCGCGTTCGTCGCGTATGTGGCGCTCGCAACCGTCGCCCTCATGCTCGGGCACCTGCGCCGGGAGGCGGAGCGCCACCGCATCCGCGAGCTGCGCATCGGCCGGCGCTTCCTCTCGGCCACGGCGGCGCTCTCGGGCATCACCCTCGCCATGAGCGCCGTGGTCTTCCTGGCGTTCCCGCGCGTTTCCCGCGGCTGGATGGGTCGCGGAACGCCGTTCGCGACGACGATCGCGGGGTTCTCCGACGATGTGTCCCTGGCCGAACACGGTGCGCTCATCTATGCGAACCCGGAGATCGTGCTGCGCGTCGAGTTCGCGGACGGGCGGACGGTCTCCACCCAGCGCCTCCACTGGCGGGGCCGCGCCTATGACCATTTTGACGGGGTGCGCTGGTCCCGCTCCCGCGGCCTGCCCCGCTCGGCGCCCTCACCCTCCTGGTATGCGCGGCGCTGGCCCGGGCCCGTCCGCAGTTACGAGGTTTACGCTGCGCCGCTCGATGTGCGCGTGCTCTTCACGCTCCATCCCGTGGTGAGCCTCGAGACGCGCGCCGCGGTCCGCATCGTGCAGGACAACGCGGGCGACCTGGCCTATTTCGGGTCGACGGCGCCTGTGTACGTGACGTACACGCCGATGGGGACCCCTGAGCCGGCGGTGCTCCGCGCCCTCTCGGAAGGTCCTGCGCCCGCGGAAACGTTCTTCCTTCAGCTGCCGCCGCTGCCGGAGCGGGTCTGGCGCCTCGCCGACTCGTTGGCCGCATCCGCCACCACGCGCTACGACCGGGTGCGCGCCGTCGAGGACTGGCTGCAGGCCGAGTTCCGTTATACGCTCGACCTCCCGGACAGTCCGGAGGAAGCGACGCTCGAGCACTTCCTCTTCGAGCGCAGGGAGGGTCACTGCGCGTACTTCTCCACCGCCATGGTCGTGCTGCTCCGGGCCATGGGGATCCCCGCCCGCAACGTGAACGGCTTCCTGGGCGGCGACTGGAACGAGTTCGGCAACTACCTGGCCGTCACCCAGAACGATGCGCACTCGTGGGTCGAAGTCTGGTTCCCGCAGATCGGGTGGGTACCCTTCGATCCCACACCCGCCGGCGCCGGGGTTGGGGCCCGCGCCACCGCGTGGTTCTGGCCCGGACGCTTCCTCCTGGACGGACTCCAGCACCGCTGGAATAAGTGGGTGCTGGACTACAGCCTCCAGAAACAGGTGGGCCTCTTCCGCAGAACCGCGGACCTGTTCTCGCGGCCCGCCGCCGAGCCCGGTGGCAGGGGCGGGCGGGCGACGGCACCTCGACTCGGCCGCAGGCTTGCGTTGGCGCTCGGCGTCCTCGCGCTCGTGCTCCTCCTGCGCATCGCCCTGCGGAGCGGCCACGCGCGGGCGAGCTCGGAGACGCGCCTCTACCTCAAGCTCCGCCGTGCATACGAGCGGGCGGGCTTCGAGCCGGTGGCCGCGTGCGGGCCGGTGCAGTTCGTGGAGGCGCTCCGGGCTGCGGGGGCTCCCGGCGCAGACCGGGCCGCCGAAGTCGTCGCTTTTTACCTGCGCGCACGGTTCGCCGGGGAGGAAATCGGCGAGATCGGGCGACGGCGCATGGTGCGGGCGCTCGCCGCGGCGGGACGCAGCCTGCGCGCCGCGCGCAGGGCGGCGGCCTAGGACGCCGATGTCCGGCACGAAAGGCTATTGGATGGGACCGCTGGCGCCATTAGCTTTTCGTCCACGAAAGTCAGCGGCCACCCTCTCTCCCCTTCGACCATGCTCGAAGCCGACATCCGCCGTTTCATCGAGGAGCACACCGGCGCGTTGGTCCCCCTGTTCATAGAGTCCCGGCTCGCCAGCTGGGAGGCGAGCACGACGGGCACGGCGGCGGCCAACGAGCGGGCGGTACGCGCGGAAACGACGCTCCGGCGACTCTACGCGGACCCTGAGAGCGCCCGGCGGGTCCGAAAGTGGCTCCAGCGCAAAGACATGGATCCGCTGACGCGGCGCCAGCTCGTGATCCTGGACCACGCCTACACGGAGAACGGGCTCCCGCCCGAGACGATCGACGATCTGGTGCGGCGCGCCCAGGACATCGAAGCCATCTTCAACACCTTCCGCGGCATCATCGATGACCGCCCCGCGACGAACAACGAGATCGTGCGCATCCTGCGCACGTCCGCGGACAGCGGGGAGCGCCGGGCCGCGTGGGAGGCGAGCAAGCAGATCGGCGCCCGCGCGGCCGAGCCGCTGCGGGAGCTGGCCCGGAGGCGGAACGCGGCCGCCCGCTGCATCGGGTTTCGCGACTACTACGCCATGCGGCTCGCGCTCGAGGAGATCCGGGAGGATGCGCTCCTCACGCTCTGCGGGCAGCTCCGCGAGCTCACCGAACCGCTCTACACGCGGCTGAAGGGGGAGCTGGACGCGGCGCTCGCCGCCCGCTTCCGCGTTACGCCGGCGGAGCTGCGGCCGCACCACTACCCCGACCCGTTCTTCCAGGAGGTGCCGCCGGACGAAGACCTGGACCTGGATCGGATGTTCCAGGACCGCGACATCGTCGCCATCGGGCGCGACTTCTTCGCCGGAATCGGGCTGCCGGTGGAGCCCATCCTGGAGCGGAGCGACCTGTACGAGCGCGAGGGGAAGGACCAGCATGCGTACTGTGTCGACATAGACCGGTGCGGCGATGTGCGGGTCCTCTGCAACGTCGTCCCGTCGGAGCGCTGGATGCAGACCGTGCTCCACGAGCTGGGCCACGCTACCTACGACTACTATATGCCGCTCACGCTCCCGTTCCTGCTCCACCGGCCCGCGCACCTCATCTCCACCGAGGCGATCGCACTTCTCTTCGGCCGTCTCACCCGCGACGCCGCGTGGCTCACGGCTACCGTCCACCCGGACCCCGACACCGCCCGGACGATCGAGCGGGCGCTCCCTGAGGATCGCCGCCGCGCCATGCTCATCTTCGCCCGTTGGGCCCTCGTGATGGTCTACTTCGAGCGGGAGTTCTACGCGGATCCCGACCGCGACGACCTGACCCCGCTGTGGTGGAAGATCGTGGGCGAACTGCAGAAGGTGCGGCCGCCCGAGAACGTGGAGACCCGCCACGACTGGGCCACAAAGATCCACCTGGCCACCGCACCCGTCTACTATCATAATTATTTGCTGGGCGAGCTCCAGGCCTCACAGCTCGCCGCCTACATCTGTGACAACATCGTGCCGGCGCCTCACCGGGAACCGGCCGGCTATCTGGGGCGTTCCGAAATTGGCGAATACCTGCGGGAACACGTCTTCGCGCCCGGCGCATCGCTCACCTGGAACGAGCTGTCCCAGCACGCGACCGGCCAGCCGCTGAGTCCGGAATCGTTCATTCGCGAGTTCATCGCCGAGCCGCCTGCGTAGCCCGGCGACCCGCCCCGTTCGCCGAAGTCTGAAGCAGGGACCGGGCGCGGCACCATCGCGCGGACCCACAGGAAAAGCCCGCGCCCGCACTTGAACGCGGCGGCGGTTTCCGCCATACTTACCCTCAACGGCGAAGCGCCCGCCGGACGCGACCCGTGCCCGGCGGCGTTTTTTCGTCTGTCCTTTTGGGGTGTAGCTCAACTGGCAGAGCGCCTGGCTGTTAACCAGGAGGTTGGAGGTTCGAGTCCTCTCGCCCCAGTGCTCGCGGCCCGATGCCCGCTCGGAAGCGAGGGATCGCCTGGGCCGCGTCTTGTGGGAATCGGGGAAGAGGGGTGGCTCCCCTCGCGGGGAGGGCTTGATCTGACGTCCCGAACACCTCGCCTCTGCCGGCCCGGCCTGCGTTTCTTCCTGCCCGTCGCGCTCGCCGTGGTTCCGGCGTTGCTGCGGGCGCCGCAGCTTCATGGGCCACGCTCGCCGGATCTGCCGGCGGCAGCAGTTGCCGCGCTGGCAGACGGTAGCGTCATCTCCAGCGCCGACGGGGGCCACGGCCACGGTGCGCTCGGCCACTTCGACGCCCTGGGGCAGTCACCCACCCCGTGCGGCACCGGCTTCCGGGTCGGGTCGGAAACGGCCCGGCAGGGCGTGCCGCGGGCGAAGTCGTCCGTGGCCGCCAGCCGCGTCAACCCCAGCCGCATCCGCATCCTTCGCCTCGAGCACCGCGAGTTCGCGGCCACTGATCACGCCGCGCGGTCCGGCCGGCTGACGGCACGCAGCACCGCGCCCCCTGTCCTCTGATCTTCACCCCGCGCTACCGGGCGCAGCATGCGCTCGGGCGTGGCACGATGCCCCTGGAGCACGGTCTCCGGGGCCGCCGGCGGGTGATCCGCCGTCGCAGCGTGCGCGCAGCGGGGGCGCCGACTCGAACGTGAAGATCCGAGGACTCCAATCGAGGGGGAATTGGTGCCATGTTTACCGTCGGGCCACTGGCCCAGACCGAGCCATCGGGATGGCAGGGGATCCTCGCACGGATTCCACACGACGCGGCGGCAATCTTCGTGTACGTGCTGGCCGCCGTGTCGATCTACCTGATCTGGCGCGGAAGCCGCACGCAGAAGGGGAAGTGAGAGTGCTCGAACGCGCCCGATCCCGGCGCTGAACCATGCTCTGGGTCATCTTCGCGACCAGCGTCTTCGTGATGCTCGCCCTCGACCTGGGCCTGCTTCATCGCGAGGGCCACGCCGTCCGGTTCAAGGAAGCGCTGGCGTGGACCGCCGCCTGGTTCACGCTGGCCTTCCTTTTCATGTGGGTCGTCTACTTCTGGCGCGGGCCGGGGAAGGCGCTGGAGTTTCTCACCGGGTATCTCATTGAGTGGTCGCTCAGCGTCGACAATATCTTCGTCTTCCTGGTCATCTTCTCGTACTTCGCGGTTCCCGCAGCGTACCAGCACAAGGTCCTCTTCTGGGGGATCGTGGGCGCGGTGATCATGCGCGCCATGCTCATTACCATGGGCGTCGTGCTGATCCAGCAGGTGGAATGGATCGTTTACCTGTTCGGCGCCTTTCTCGTCTTCACCGGTGTGCGCCTGCTCTTCCAGGCGGGCGCAGAGATCCATCCGGAGCGGAACCCGATGCTCAGGCTGGCGCGACGGTTTCTGCCGATCACCGAGAACTACGTGCGGGACAAGTTCTTCGTGCGGAGGGGCGCGCAGCGCTTCGCGACACCGCTCCTGGTGGTGCTCCTCGTGGTGGAAACGACGGACATCGTCTTCGCGGTGGACTCGGTCCCGGCCGTGCTGGCCATCACGACCGATCCGTTCATCGTCTATACCTCCAACGTTTTCGCGATCCTGGGGCTCCGTGCCCTCTACTTCGTGGTGGCGGGGATCATGCAGCTCTTCGCTTACCTGCGGTACGGGCTCTCCGCCATCCTGGTGTTCGTAGGCGTGAAGATGCTGGTCGCCGACGTCATGGAGATCCCGGTCGAGCTCGCCCTGGGCGTCGTGGCCAGCATCCTCCTCATCTCCATCGTGGCTTCGCTCTTCGGCTCCGGAAACCGGGTTCGCTCCTCCACGCGCCGCGAGCGGGCGCCGGCCCGGCGCGAGTGAGCGCCGGAACCGGGACGCGCGGTCGTCAGAAACTCGATCTCGACCCGGAGAAGCCGAGGATCGGGTCCCGGGACCGCTACCTGCCTACCTGCGTGGCGGCGGCCTCCCTCGCTGGCTGGCGTGACGCTCGCACCGACGCACGGCTACTCGAGGAGTGCTCGGATCGGATGGAGCGGGGCGCCGCCGGGCAGCGGCATCACGGCGAGCCCTCTGGACCCTCGGGGTCGGGTGGCATCAACCGCAGCGCGGCAGAGTTGATGCAGTAGCGCTGCCCGGTGGGCAGCGGGCCATCAGGGAAGACGTGGCCCAGGTGGGCCTCGCAGCGCGCGCACAGGACTTCGGTACGGCGCATGAGCCACGAGTCGTCGGGCGCTGCGGCCACGTTCTCCGCGGCGACAGGCGCCCAGAAGCTGGGCCAGCCGGTGCCGGAGTCGTACTTCGTCTCCGACGAGAAAAGGGCAGCCCCGCAGCACACGCAGGTGTAGACGCCCGGCGTCTTCGTGTTCCAGTACTCGCCGCTGAACGCGCGCTCCGTCCCCTTTTCGCGCGTGATCTCGTATTGCTCCGGCGTGAGCTGGGCCCGCCATTCGCCGTCCGACTTCACCACCTTTTCCGCCATCGTCGCTCTCTCCTGTTCGTGTTACCCCCAAAGTCGCTCCGGGTACTGGCCGTCGGTGGCCGCGGCCGCCACGACTGTCCACAGCCCGGACAAGCCGCTCGGGCCCCGGCGACGGCGTAGGCCCGCACCCAGGGGCCGGCACCCGTTGTCGCGAATCGTTCCAGCGCCGCCGGAGCACAAGACCCGCACGACGCTCAGCCCCGCCGGACGCGCCCGGTTGCCGCACGGCCCGCGCGGCACGCACTATGTCACAACCTCGCCGTCGCTCTCGGTTTGCTATGAACGGTCCGGAGGTACGTAATGACCGAAGACAGCGCGAGCCGCCCGGGTTCCGTGGCGTGGGGCGAACACCCCCTCGAAGCC
The DNA here is from genome assembly GCA_016209885.1 of Gemmatimonadota bacterium. Classification (GTDB taxonomy): domain Bacteria; phylum Gemmatimonadota; class Gemmatimonadetes; order Longimicrobiales; family Gaopeijiaceae; genus JACQVF01. The sequence continues at coordinate 12,522 of JACQVF010000059.1, forward strand.
GGAGAGGTGCGCGGCTGGCGGTTCGGGCCGCTGCGGCTCTGGTGCCGCCACGCCGACGACGAGCTCTGGATTGCCTCCGAGCGAGGGGAGGACGAACCGGCGGAAGAGCCTGTGCCGCCGCCGCCCGTGACCGCGGTCTGGTCACGCTGGGCTCTGGGGGAGCACCTATCCCGGGTTCGCTTCGTCCCTGCCCTCCCCGACCGACCGGTGGTCGTGGCCCCGGAGTTCCCGTTCCGGGTCATCCGCGGCGCGCACGCGCAGATCTATGCCCGCGTCCCCCTCTGGGTGCGAATCCAGGTCCCCAGGCTGCCGGGCGACGCACTGGCGGAGCTCCCGACACTCGTGCTGAGCAGGACCTGGTTCGGGGCCCTGGACGAAGGGGAACTCTGCTACTGGCTTCCGACCAGCGCCCGCCGCACGGCCGAGCCCCAGCTCTTCCGCCCCCACCTCGCCGTCTGTGCACTGCGGGTCATGAACCGCTCTGCCGGCCAGCTCGAGGTCGAGAAGTTCGCGCTGCAGGTGCAGCACCTCTCCATCTTCCAGCTCGAGGGCCGGTTCTGGGCGGACGAGACCCTCATCGTCTATGAGGGCGAGGCGGAGGGCACGGAGACGGAGTATACGGGGCGGCCTCCGACCGCCGTGGCCGCGGGCGAGCGGGTGACCGGGCCGCGCGTACCGGAGAGGCGGGAGTTCCGCTTGAGAACCTTCGCGAGGCTGCGCTCGCTGTCCGGATTCGGAATCCTGGGCTGAGGGATCGATCCATGCAGAACCTGGCTGAATCGTTTCGCGCGCGGCCGGCCGATTCGCAGGCCGACCGGCATCGCTCTGGTTACGAACCGGAGCACAGGATTATCTTTTGGAAGTGAGCGTTGGGCGGCGGTGACGCGATGATGATGCCACAGACTCACGGCCAGCACCTTGCTACGATCAGCTACGCTTCCCGGTTCTGGGATGTCTACCTGGAGTTCGACGATGATCCTCGCCGGCCGGACATGGCGCGGGCGAGGCTGGCATTCTCGCCCGCGGACGGCACCTCGGCCTCGGATGCGGTGCGGACCTCGGTGATCATCATCGAGCCCACCTTCGAGGAGGCCGTGGCGAAGGCCCACGCCTTCGAGGATCGCCACCTGGTGGCGTTCCTCCGCTCGTGCCTACCCGGAGACTGACGCCATGGCCTCAGACTTCACGCCGGAGCGCCGGCGCTTCGCCTTCCCGATCCTGCCGGGCATCAGCGAGCAGCTGGACCGCCTGCGCCGCGCGGGGTGGGTGATCGAGCGGATGCGTTTCGACCGTGACGCGGACGCACTCGAAGTGATCGCCTGGCGTCCCGCGCCCTCCCCCGAGGAGCGCCGCACGGGCGGGGGCAGCCCCTGACCGGCCGCTGAAGGGGGACAACGATCACCGCTCAACCACGTCGGGAGACACTCACGCCTCCCGCACCCATCGCCATAGCTCGGGGAGCGTCGGCCGCTTCCCCTGCATGAGGATCCCGACCCGATAGACGCGGCCGGCGACCCACGTCACACCCCCCACGGCGGCGACCAGCAGCACGAGCGCCGCGGCGATCTCCCAGGGCTGCGCCGCGCCGCCCGCCGCCCGGGCCATGAGGAGCACCGGCGCGAAAAAGGGGACGATGGACAGCACCACCGCCCACGTGGTCGCAGGGTGCTCGAGCACGTAGGCCAGCAGCATGAGCGGCGCTACGAGCAGCATGACCACGGGCGTCTGTGCCTGCTGGGCTTCCTGCTCGCTGGAGCACATGGCTCCGATCGCCGCGTACAGGGCGGCGTAGAGGAAGTAGCCGAGCAGGAACAGCGCCAGCATGAGCGCCAGGAGCCCGGCGGACGGGACCAGGCCCTCCAGCTCGATCTCGCGCGCCAGCTCGGGGAGGGACGCGACAAGCGCCGGCGCGCCCCAGAGCGCCAGGATCAGGCCGAACGCGATCCACACCGCGAGCTGTGTCAGCCCCACGGCACCCACGCCCACCACCTTCCCCAACATCAGCTCCGCGGGCCGCAGCGCCGAGATGACCACCTCGACGATGCGGCCGGTCTTCTCCTCGAGGACCGCGCGCATGACGGAAACGGCGTGGAACAGAATGAGGAAGTAGAGAAGAAACGAGGCGACGAAGCCGGTCGCGAACGGCCCCGGTCGAGCGTCCAGTCCCGCCTCACCGCCCAGCACGTCGACCTCAAGAGAGCCGCCCCCCAGGAACTCACGCAGACCGGGCTCACCCCCCACCGCGCTCTCCTTCAGCCGCTGCTCGAGAGCGGCCGCCAGTACGGCCTGCCGGATCGCCAGCTTCCGCAGCTCGCCCGGCATCGAGCCGCCTCGATAGCGGGCACGCCCTTCCGCCAGCGTCGCGCTGTCCAGGACCAGATAGCCCTCCAGCTCCTCCTTCAGCACTCGCCGAATCTGGGCGTTCTCCGCTGCCGGCTGCGCCGGGTCCACGCGCTCGACCTGGTAACCCCCGGCCGCCAGCCGCTCGCGGACGCCTTCGTACAACATGCCGGTCCGGTCGATCACCGCGATCCGCCGCTCGCGTTGCTCCTCCCTCGCCGCCAGATAGAGGGGCAGCCCGAGGGCCAGCACGAAAAGAAGCGGCACTCCGAAGGTGGAGAACAGAAATGCCTTCGTGCGCACGCGCTCGAGATACTCGCGGCGGATGACGGCCCAAACCTTTCTCACGGCTCTCACGGTCCTCACGGCGCCGTCTCGTCGCCGCGGCGGCCCGCGTGGCGGATGAAGATCTCCCGCAGCCCGGGTTCCACGACCTGGAAGCGGTGTAGGCGAATTCCCGCGTCCACCGCCCGCTGGAGCAGGAGCTGCTGGTCCGTGCCGGCCCGCAGCGTGACGTGAACCGCGCCGTCCTTCGGCTCCATCCGCTCGACCTCCGGGATCCGCAGCCACCCATCATCGCCGTCGAACTCGACGGCGATGACCCCACTGCGCTCCGCCCGCTTCAGATCGCGCAGCGCGCCGTCCAGCACCTTCCTGGCCCGCGAGATGAGGCAGACCCGCTCGCACAGGCGCTCGGCCTGCTCCATGAGGTGCGTGGAAAAGAGAACGGTGGCGCCCCGGGCATGGAACTCCCGCACGATCTCCTCCAGCACCGCCTGATTGATGGGGTCGAGGCCGCTGAACGGCTCGTCCAGGACCAGCACCTCCGGATCGTGCAGAACGGTCGCGATGAACTGCACCTTCTGCTGCATCCCTTTCGACAGATCGTCCACCTTGCGCAGAGCCCATGCGCCCAGCTCGACACGATCCAGCCACTCCGTCGCCCGACGCCGCGCCTCGGGGCGGGGCACGCCACGGATCTCGGCCAGGAACACGAGCGCCTCGAGAACCCGCATCTTCTGGTAGACCCCTCGCTCCTCCGGGAGATACCCCACCCGCTCCCGCGCCCGAGCGGCCGGCCGCCCGCCCAGAAGCTCCACCTCCCCGGAATCCGGCAGCAGGATCCCCATGATCATGCGAATCGTCGTGGTCTTCCCCGAACCGTTGGGACCCAGCAGCCCGTAAATGGAGCCGCGAGGAACATCGAGATCGAGACCGGAAACGGCAACGTGCCCGCGGAACGCCTTGGTCGCGTTCCGCAAGCGAATGGGAGAAACCACTGAATCGCGCGGCGGCACGCCAGCAAAATCACGTGAAGACGTCGCGCTCATGGTCCGCCATGATGCTCCGGCCGCGGCGACACGTCAACGCTGCGCCCTCGCACCCGACCCGCGAGAGCGGCAACCTCACGAAAAACTGGACTACCAGCGGGAATCGTTGCACTATTCTGCGCTAGGTATTCCCCGCTGCCTGCAGCACCGTCGCGCAGCCGGTCCGCCCACGCGGGCCCGCTGGCTGGTCGCGGATCTGGCGATGCCAGCCGGATCCTGTGAGTCGTGCCCGGCTCACCACCACGGGTGACCGGTCGCCACCCCCCAACGCGGGAGGTTCCATGACGCTTTCCGGCAAAGCACTAGCGCTGGCGCTCGGTCTGCTGACCGCGATCGCGCTCTTCCTGGGAACGTTGCTCTCTATGCTCATGGGAACCGGCGCGACCATGGGCGCGTTGCGCGCCGCCATGCCCGGATACTCGCCGTACGGAATCGTCGGCGCCATTGTGGGTGCGATCTGGGCCTTCATCTACGGCGGGCTCGGCGGCTGGCTGATCGCGCTCTTCTACAACATGTTCGCGTCCGGCGGCGAGGCGGCCGGGGGCGGCTCTCCCTCAGCCTGACGCAGCCTCGAGCCGGCACCTCCTACCGCGGCCCCGGCCGGAGGGCTGGGGCCCCAGGCATCTTCTTCCCACTGGTGCCTCGGCCCACGAGCGGCGAAGCCGTCTCCCCGGCCGCGGATCACCGCCGGCCGAGCCCGTCGGGGGATGCTGCCAAACCGGCAGGATAGGGCCGACTCCTCTGGGAGGGACAGCGCGACGTCTCACGCTTGGGCGGCTGCCCGCCCGGACCCTCGGGGAGCGGCCGCGCCTGGCTTGAGGTCAGCTTGCTGCGGGGTGAAAACGCCTTACATTCTCGGCCAATCCACGCTCGAACGGACAGGAGGCTGAATGGCCATTTTCCGTACGTTGTACTACGCGGATGTCACGGTCGGGGTGGGGGGCCGCATCACGATACCGCAGGACATGCGTGCGGACCTGGGCATCGAGGAGGGGGACGTGATGACGGTGCGCGTCGAGGAGAGCCCGGATCGCGCGCGTCAGCTCGTGATGTGGAAGGCTGAGCGCCAGCCCGAGGAGTGAAGGCCCGAAGGGCGAGCCACGGCATGTGTTCGGGGTCGGCGTAGGGCGAAAGCCTGCGGCCGGCCTGGTGGGATGGACTCCTGACGGATCGGCGCCGCAGTGCTGATACGAGTCGAGCGGGGGGACATTTCGAGCTTCGACGGGGATGCCGTCGTCAACGCGGCGAACAATCACCTTCGGATGGGGGGAGGGGTAGCGGGGGCTTTAGCGGCCCGAGGGGGCCCGTCCATCCAGGAGGAGTGCGATGCCATCGTTCGCCGCAACGGCCCGCTTGCTCTCGGGCAGGCAGCGGTGACGGGCGCGGGTGAGCTTGCCGTTCGCTGCGTTATTCACGCGGCCGCGATGGGTGACGGGCCGCCCACCGCGCACTCGATCCGCTCGGCGACGCGTGAGGCGCTCCGATTGGCGGAGGGGCGGGGGGTCCGGACGATCGCGTTTCCGGTGCTTGGGGCCGGGATTGGCGGCTTCCCCTTCGAAGAATCCGCCCGCCTCATGATCGAGGAGATCCGCGCGTACCCCGGGGATGAGACGAACATCGACGCTGTTGTGCTCTATGGGTACACGGAGGAGCAGGCCGCCACGCTGCGCCGGCTGCTGAGCTGACCCCTTCTACTCCAAGTCCACCCAGCGCACGAGGGACCGCAGAGGCGACATGCCATCCTGGTGCCACCAGGGCGGTGGGAAGGGCATGCGCGGGAGCGAGGTGATGCGGGTGACTCCGATGCGGCCCAGCTCCTCGGCGAGGCCGGCGAGCCGTCCACCGGCACCCGCCACCCCCACGGTCTGCAGGTAGCGGCGGTGGGGTCGGACCAGCGCCACGACTGCGTAAAGATCGGACACGGGCTTTACGCGGATCACCCGGTTCAGGCAGGACGGCTCGAACTCGGGATTCTCATCGTAGATCACCGTCCACCCCGCGGTATCCTTGCGGTGCAGCATGACGCCCGGGTGCGCCGCGGCCTGGAGCTCAGTCGTGCCGCGCACCTGCTGGATCGCGATCGCCTCGGCGGGCTCGAGAGCGCCGGGCGGTAGCTCCTGCTCCAGCCGTGCAAACGCGCGCGCGAGCCGCTCGGCGAAGCGGGCCGGGCTCTCCTCGCCGCCGCGCTCCACGTAGAGGAGGTGGGGGGAGACGCAGCCGCGTTGCTCGAAGATAGCGGCCGCCCGCGCCGCGGCGATCGCCGTCTCGCCGGCCAGCTCCCGCGCGACCGCGTCGCGGCCTACGATGCCGAAGCTGATCCGGTGGTGATAGGGGAGGACGAGCGCATCGGCGGATGCCTTCTGGCGCAGCGCGGCCACGGCGTCCTCCCCCCCGTAGATCACCGTGAGGTCGGCCTCCTCCAGCGCCGCGCGCTCGAGCTCCGCCTCGCCGCCCGGCCAGTAGACCACGGCCACGCAGGCAGCCAATCCTTCGTCCCGCTCCGCGAGCGCGCGGGCAAAGAGGACTGGAAGCGCGGCATCCCCGGCCCCGGGCTTGACGAGGGCGGCCGACTTCACGAGCAGAGCACGGACCATGGAGGTGACGGCGACGCCCGGCACGTTGCCGGCGCCCACGTGAAAGCTGAGCTCCGGACCGATGGCGCGCACGCGGGCGCCCTCGGGTCCTGGCCGGAATCCGTCCAGCACGCCGGGGTCGCCGAACTCGGCGCTGACCAGGCGCATGAGCGGCTCTTCGAGCCAATCGCGGGCCATGCCGTCCAGCACGACCTCGCTCATGACCGCCGAGTAGCCATTCAGCCGCGCGGTGAGCTCGAGGGCGCTCCTCCGCAGCGGGTCGTCCGGGTTCAGGAACCTGCGCGCTATGCGGCCGAGGGCGGCGGCGGTGTCGGAGACGGACCGGTCGAGCAGCGCCTCGCTTCGAGCACGGCGCAACGACCGGGCGAGGCTGCGCAGGGCGGCCGGCTCGAGCACCGGGGTACGCGTCCGGATCCCGCGGCGCGGACCGTCCAGCTCCCGGGTCGGGCAGGGCGGCAGAAAGCCAGCCGGCACAAACCAGGCATCGAACGTCATGGGCCCGACCGCTCCCCGGCAGCCGCCCGCGCCGTGAGCAGCTCGTCCATGGCGATCGAGCACCCGCGGGGCTCGGCGCCCTCCACGCGACCGAGGAGCCGGAAGCCATCGCCGGACGCCAAGGCCAGATCCTCGGTCAGGATCGATGCCACGGCGCCCGCGTTCGCAAGATCGAAGTGATGGAGGATCCCCGCTTCGCCCGGGGCCAGGGGCTCCAGGCTCGCCGGGTCGACGACCCGAGTGCGCACCCACGGCGGCGGTACGTGGCGGCGGCGCAGTGGGCCGCGTTCCCGGCTCTCCCGCAGCACCGGCTCGTAGAACTGGGACAGCATCTCGGTCATGCCGTACTCGTTCACGATGTGGTGATGACGCACGCCGAACCGCTCGTGAAGCGCATCGTACAGCTCGTCCCGCCCCACCGTCCGGGAGCGCCCCTTGAAGCCGCCGGTCTCCATGATGCGCGAGCCCGGCGGCAGCGCGAAGCGACGTCCCTCCTTCTCCAGGCGGTCGAGCCAATGGACGAACGCAAACGCGGTTCCCAGCAGGGCGATGGGCTCGCCGGCCCGCCAGTATCCGTCCACCGCCGCGTGGAGCGTGTCGTACGGTATTCCGCCCTCCGGATCCGCGAGGCAGCGACTCCCCGGAGCGCCGAAGCATTCCATCGCGCGGCCGACCATGTAGCTCAATGAGGAGCTCGGGGCCCGGGCGGGAGCGGGCACCAGGGCGAGCATCGGGAGCCGGACGTCGTCCGGCAGAAGATTCGCCCGGAAGTTGGGCAGCAGCGCCTCGTCGTAGAGGGTCAGGCTGAGGACGTAGTGGCGGCCGCGCCGCTGTGCGCCGCCCGTCGTGCCACTCGTCTCGAACAGCGCCTCCGCCTCCTCCGGCTCCCCGCACAGCAGCGCCAGCTCCTTGAACCCCGCGGTGGGAACGGGCGGGATGTCCGTCCAGCGGCGAACTCGCTCGGGCGTCACGCCGCGGGCCCGGCAGTAGCGGGAGTAGACCGTGTTGCGGGTATACTGATAGCGGAAAACCCGCACCGCCCAGGCGTCGAACTCGGCGTCGTACAACGGGGCGGTCAGGCCCCGGCGGAACAGTCGCACGAGATCGGTGATCAGCGACGCATCGAGCATCCTCGTCCGCTCCGGCTCCGACCGGGGGCACCCTCACGCGAAGCGCCGCGGGTTGAACAACTCCGTTCCCGGTACAGATTCCCCGCCTTTCACCGTGCGCGCTATGATGCGGCCTGCTTCGAACGCGAAGCAGAGCCCGCCCCCGCTGAAGCCACCGATCACGAGCTCCCGCGGCCGCCCAGGCAGCGGCCCCACCAGCGGCAGATAGTCCGCGGTCCATCCCAGGATCCCACTCCAACGCCGCTCCACCTGAAGCGGCGCCAGCGCCGGGAACGCAGCCTCGAACCAGCCCCGCAGATCGCTCTGCAGCCGCTCGTCCAGCGCGGGACGCGGCTGGTAGTAGGAGCGCTCCCACGAATCGTAGCGCCACCCGGCGATCTCCAGCGACCCGTCCGCCGCCTGACGCCAGTAGTTCTGGCGCCGGCCGGTGGCGAAGGCCCCGCGAAAACGTGTCGCCACCGGCCCCGTGCGGAACGCCTGCCAGCGCACGGGCACGATCTCGTCGCCCAGGAAGGAGGAGAAACGCCGGGAGTCCACGTGAGTGGCGTAGACCACCATCTCGCAGGCCACCTCGCCCTGCGCCGTCCGGCACACCAGCCCCGCGTCCGTGCTTGCCACGCCCGACACCTCGATGTCCTCTGCGATCCGCGTCCCGGCTTCCACCGCGGCGCGTGCCAGCGTGTACGCCGCCACCACCGGCTCCACCGCTCCGCCCACGGCGAGGCGCAGCGCGCCGGTAAACGCGCCCGAGCCGGTTCGCTCGCGCACCACATCCACGCCCAGCCACTCCACGGCGAAGCCCGCCCGACGCAGGGCCGCGAACGAGCTGCGAACCTCGCTCTCCGTATGCCTCTCCGCGAGGATGAGCCCGCCGCTCATGTCCAGCTCGCAGGCATCGGCCGCGCCGCGGGCCGCCAGGAGATCCGCCAGACCACGCACCGAACGCTCCGCGAACTGCCAGATCTCCCGGGCCACCGCCTCCCCGCGAAAGCGGACGGTCTCGTGGAACGGCTGGCGCATGGGCGGCGAGAACACCCCTACCCCCCGCGCCGTCGTTCCACCCCCTAGCCGGCCACGCTCCAATAGCGCGACCTGAATGCCCTCGCGCGACAGGTGGTAGGCTGCCGCCGTCCCCGCGATTCCACCGCCGATCACCACGACTTCGGCGTGCACCGGCGGCGGACCGGGCCACTCCGGCACCACTCCGACCTGAGAACGCTCCGGACGCTCCAAGCGCGTCGCTGCCTCCAACCCTGAACCGTTGCGCCCCCGACCCAGCGGCCACCCGGCTGGGAGGCCGTCGGCATCGCTCTGATCTGCTCCTAACATACCCGAATCCACGGGGCTGTGCTCCGCCGCCGCCTCCTTCCCCAACGTTCGCAGGTGCGGTTGCCGCGCAGGGCGTACCCGATTTTACGTACGCATGCTCTGGCTGCTCGGGCCAGTGGCGCCGAGGCGCTGGGCATCGGGAACGGGCCGGGGATGCCGTGGTGGGACCGGTTGAGCGCGTCAGGTGAGACGACGCACGGGATGGAGCGCGAGAGGCACGAGGCGAGCCTGCCCCTCGCCCTCAGGGAGGCCCGTCTCTTCGCGACCCCCTGTAGTCCTTTGAGCGACCTGCTCGGGCCCGTGCTCGTCGAGCCCGATTCGGGAGCGCCGGTCCGGCCTCGCTCAGGGCGCTTTCCCCCCAGAGGCCCCGGTTCCGCGCACCGGGCGGCCGGCCAGCCGCCCGGTGTGCTCGCCGTCGCGGATCGTCGGGACGCCGTTCACGATGACGAGCCGAATCCCCACCGGGTAGCGGTGCGGCTCCGTGAACGTGGCGCGGTCGCCGACCGTTGCCGGATCGAAGGCGACGAGATCGGCGTACGCGCCCGACCGGATCACGCCGCGATCCGCGATGCGGAGCTTCGCCGCAGGCATCCCTGTCACCTTATGGATCGCGGTCTCCAGGGCCATCAGCTTGCGCTCGCGCACGTAGAGGCCGAGAAGGCGCGGGAACGAGCCATAGCCGCGGGGGTGGGGAGCGCTGCGGGAGAGCGGGCCGTACGGGGCGAACGCGCCGCCATCCGAGCAGACCATCCCGAGCGGATGCGCGAGGATCCGCTCCGTGTTCTCCTCGGACATCCCGTACCCGATCATCCCCACGGCGTTCTCCTCCTCGAGGATGAGGCGCACCGCGAGCGCGTAGGGATCCTCGCCCCGCTCCGCCGCGAGCTCGCCCAGCTTGCGGCCCCGCGCCCACGCGTTCCTCTCCGTGCGCGTACTCGTGATCTGTACCGCGTCCCACGAGCCCAGCAGCGCGACTTTGGCCCGGGCGTATCGCTCGACGCGCGGCGCCACGTCGGGGTCGCGGAAGCGCTCGAGAAACGCCTGGGTGCCACCCGCCTGGGCCCACGGGGGGAAAAGGCTCGACAGCGAGGTGCTGTAGGCGACGTAGGGGTAACGGTCGAAATGCACATCCGTACCCGCCGCGCGTCCCCGCTCTATCATTTCGAGAACGGTTCCGGCCTTCCACCAGTTGCGCTGGCCCTGCGCCTTGAGGTGGGACACCTGCACGGGCACCTCGGCCACGCGCCCCACGTGGAGCGCCTCCTCCACCGCGCCCAGCAGCCGGTCATCCTCGTTGCGGACGTGGCTCGCGTATGGATAGCCGCTGCCGCGGAGCTCGCGGGCGACGGCGGCCAGCTCGTCGGCGTCGGCGAAGGACCCCGGCGTGTACTCGAGACCGCTGGAGAGCCCGACAGCGCCGTGGGCCAGAGCCTCCCGTACGAGGGCGCGCATCCGCTCGAACTCCGCCTGCGTGGCGGGCCGGTCGTCCGCGCCGACGACGTACGCGCGCACGGTTCCGTGCCCCACCATCGAAGCCAGATTGACGGCGGGCGGGGTGCGCTCGAGGCGATGGAAGAACCCTGCCAGGTCGCGGAAGTCGAGCTCGACGCCGAATTCCTCCCGGTAGCGCTCCGCGACGCCGCGGTGCTGCGCCTCGGTCCAGGGCCCGATGGATGAGCCGTCCTGCCCCACGACCTCGAGGGTGACCCCCTGCCGGATGCGGCTTTCGGCCCGGGGATTGACCAGAAGGACGAGATCGGCGTGAGAGTGGATGTCGATGAACCCGGGCGCGAGGACCAGCCCGGCCAGGTCGATCTCTTCGGCGCCGCGCTCAGCGACGCGGCCGACGGCCGCAATGCGATCGCCGATGACCGCGACATCGGCCTCGCGAGCGGGCGCGCCGGTACCGTCGTAGACGACCGCCCGTCGCAGCACCAGGTCCGCGGGCTCACGCCGGCGCCAGCGAAAGCCCGCCGCGCTCGCGACAGCGAGGACCCAGCCCGCGCGCAGGAACGTGCGACGCTTCAATCTAGCAGGTCGCTGCTAGCGTTGCGACGAGCGCCGGATGCGGCCTGGCTCCAGCCCGCCGGCGTGCAGGATCTTCTCCTCCAGCCGCTCCGCTTCCTGGTCCGCGAACTCCAGGAGCTCATCGAGGCGCGACCGCGCTTCGCCGTAAAGCTCTAGGGGAAAGTCGCTACCCTCGGCGCGGCGAATGGCCCCGGCCAACGCCTCGAGCTCGCGTCGCCCTTTCTCGAGCGCGCGCCGCAGCCGCGCGAGTGCACGCCGTGCTTCGTGTTCCGCAGGTCCCATCCCGCGGAATAATGCCCCGGGCCAGGGACCGGAGCAATGGTGCTGCGGGCCGTCAGCGCACGGTTCTGATTCACACACGCCGACCCCATCTTGCGGATCCGCCGCAGCCGCCCCGGGTACGTGTCACCGTGGAAGGGTGTGTCTGGAAGCTCGCTGAACAGGTACAGTGGGTCGCTGCAGTGCTTCAGCGACCTGATCTTCTCGAATCTTCGAGACACCGGGGCTACGGCCCCAGGGCCTACGACCGACGAAGTCATGGCGCCGCTCGAGGCACCCGCCGAGCGATCGAAGGTTGCCCGTAGCCGCCCGGGGAAGGCGAGGTCCGGGCTTCCCGGCCATGCGCTCGGGCGTGCCTGCACCGCCGCGCTCGTGGCCGCCGTCTCGGCCACGGCGGCTGCGTGCGACCTGCCGCTCGCTCTCCCGCGCTGGACCACTGCGTGGACCCTTACGGTCGTTGCGGACACGCTGGGCACGGGGCGCTTCCTCCCGGAAGGCATCACGGAGGAAGACGGCGTATTCGTTGTGGACACCGTGCAGGTTACGAACCAGGTCCGGATCGGCGACGTGTGCGAGCTCTGCACCTGCTTCGCGGGTCCGGTTCCGCCGCTCAGCCTGACGCCCTTCGAGTGGCCGATCCCGCTGCCGCCGGGGCTCACGGGTGCGAGTCTCACCGCGGGCAGGGTGCGGCTCACCCTCCACAACGAGTTGGGGTTCGACCTTCTGGACAACGGGCGGGGCGGGCGTGGCTGGCTCGCCATTGAGATCGTGGACGCCCTGAGCGCCCGCGTGGTGGACTCGCTGCGCTACGAGGGACAGCTGCCGCCCGGGGACTCGGTGGCGCTCACTTTCGATCTGGCCGGCCTCGAGCTTCATCGCGCCATGGTGGCGCGCGTGCTAGGCTACACCCCCGGAAGCAGCTGTGCGGTCCGCCTCGACGCGGCCTCGGGGATCCGTGCGGACGTACGGCTCGAGGGGGTACGCGCGAGGGCCGTGCGGGTCGTGGTGGTCGACGCCGCGTTTGCCCTCGATCCCCGGTCCGTCGCGCTCCCGGACGAGCTGACCCGACGCCTGCGGGCAGATGAAGCGCGGGGTATCCTCGAAGTCGAGATCCAGAACACCGTCGGCACGGCTCTTGACCTAATCCTCTCCGTGGCCGGCCGAGCCGACTCTCTCTTCACCGGCGGTGCCGCCCTTTACACGCCGATCCCGGTGCCCGCGGGCTCGCCCGCGACACCGGGCCGCGTCCACAAGCGATACGTGCTGGACCTGGACGCGCTCCACGGTGCCGAGCGCATCCACGTCTCGGCGCGAAGTCGCGTGGTGGGCGACCGCCGTGTGCGCATCGGCGGCGGCGAAGGGGTGATCTACCGGGGACTCCTTCACGCCGAGCTATCCCTCCCATGAGGTGCCGGCTTCGCGCACCTGTCGCCCTCGCCACGCTGGCCGTCTCGCTGCTGGCGCCCGCCTGCGCGGACCGCGCCACCGCGCCGCCGGAGCTGGAGTTGGCCGTCGCGCGCCTCGAAGTCGTTTCCGGCGACGGGCAGCAGGTGTGGACGGGGCGACGTGCGGCCGAGCCGTTCGTCGTGCGCGCCGTCGGACGTGACGGGCGACCGGTGAGTGGGACCATGGTGCGGTTCACCGTCGAGGGCGCCGTGGGCGGGGTCTTGAGCCAGCCTATGACGCTCACGGACGACAACGGCCTCGCCGAGACGTACCTCCTGGATGCCGCCGGGCGCGGTGAGGGGCGCATCCGTGCGCGCGCTGGCGACGCGAGCGCCACCTTTGACCTGAGCGTGATGCGAGCCCCCGCCCTGATCACGTTCACCCCCGGAACAGGCGAGGCCGGGCTCCCGGGCTTCCCGCACCCGGACAGCGTCGTCGAGGCCCTCGTGAGGGACCGGGAGGGCGAGCCTGTGCCCGGCATGGTGGTCTGGTTCGCCGCGTTCGGCGAGATCTCCGCCTACAACGACACCACGGACATGCAGGGGCACGCCCGGACGATCCTGCGGCGCACGCCGCTCCTCGCGGGCAACGCGTCGGTGTACGCCTTCATTCTGGGATTCAACGAGTTGACCGTCAGTACGCCGCGACCCACCGTGCCGGTGGCGCGGAAGGTCGTGCTGGTGTCCATTGACGGCCTGCGGGCGGACGTGCTGTCGCGCTACCACCCCCCGAGGCTCGAGCGGCTGGCCGGGGAAGGCGCGTGGGCCGAGGCCGCCGAGACGGTGTTCCCGTCGCTCACCGTGCCCGCCCACCTCTCGCTCCTGGCGGGCGTGAGCCCCGAACGGCACGGCGTTTTTTCGGACCGGATCCGGCTTACCCCCCAGATGGCCGAAATCGAGCCGCTGTTCCGGCGAGCACGGCGTGGCGGCCGCGCAGCCGCGGCGTTCCTCACGGAGACCGGCCCGCTCGCTGCATTCCGGGAGGTGCTCGAGTGCCGGCTCGCCTTCGGCCTCGACTCGCTGGCGCTGTCCGGCACGGACGGGGGCGCTTCGGCCGCGCTCGCCGCGAGCGCGCTGGCGGGTGCAGGGCTCGATCTCGTGTTCGTCCATATCCCGGATCCGGACCAGGCCGGCCACGCGTACGGCTGGAACTCGAACGAGTACGGCCGCGCCGTCCTGCGCGCCGACACGCACCTGGGGCTCATCCTCGACGCCCTGGGCTCCGCCGCAGACTCGACCCTTGTCATCGTGACCTCGGACCACGGCGGCGGCGGCGCCTACGGCCCCTACCTCCACGGGTCCAACGCGCCCGCGGACCGGATCGCGCCGTTCGTCCTTTGGGGCCGCCGCGTCCGCCCAGGCCGACTCGACGCCGCCTCGATCCTCGACCTGGCGCCCACGGCGCTATGGGCCCTGGGGATGGCACCCCCCGCCCATTACGAGGGTAAGCCGCTGCTGAGCGCATTCCGGTGATCCCCTCCCCATCACCACCCGGCGGATGAGAGGGTTTTGGAGGGTTGGAGGGTCAGAGGGTTGGCGGGCGCACTCCCTTCCTTCTACATCTCTACGGCGAGTCGTCCGAATTAGTAGTGTGCCAGCGACGTAGTGTGCCGTGGCGACGAAGCGCTAACCCGCTAATCCTCTAACCCGCTTCAGCGCAAAACACAGGACTCAGGATGACGGAAAGCTTCGACATCTCGGTCGTGGGCGCCGGACCCTGCGGGCTCTCCGTCGGAGTCGCAGCGCGCCAGGCGGGGATCGGGTGCGTGCACCTGGACAGAGGGTGCATCGCGAACTGCATCGCCGGCTACCCGACGTACGCCACGTTCTTCAGCACACCCGAACGGCTCGAGCTCGGCGGCCTGCCGTTCATCGTGGCGAGCGACAAGCCCACGCGCCGCGAAGCACTCAAGTACTACCGACGCGTGGCGCAGCACTTCGAGCTCGACGTCCGGCAGTACGAGGACGTGCTCGAGGTCACCCGGCAAGACGGTGGGTTCGCGCTGCTCACGCGGCGCCACGACGGCTGGGAGGGGGAGTGCCGGGCGCGCAAGGTCGTGATCGCCACCGGCAACTTCGACACGCCGAACTCGCTGGGCGCGCCAGGGGAAGAGCTGCCCAAGGTGACGCACTATTACCGGGAGGGCCACCCCTTCTTCGCCCAGGACTGCGTCGTGGTCGGCGCCGGCAATTCCGCCGTCGAGGCGGCGCTCGACCTCTATCGCTCCGGCGCCCGCGTCACTCTCGTTCATTTCCTGGACCGCCTCGACCCCGGCGTGAAGCCGTGGATCCTCCCGGACATCACGAACCGCATCGAGAAGGGCGAGATCACCGTGCGCTGGCGGACGCGCGTGGCCGAGATCGCGCCCGGCTGCGTGATCCTCCGCCACGAGGACACGGGCGCGCTCGAGCGGCTCGCGAACGCCTGGGTCTTCGCGATGACCGGCTACTCGCCGGACCACCGGATGCTCCACGCCCTCGGGGTCACCATCGATCCGGAGACGTGGGTGCCGTGCCACGACCCCGAAACGATGGAAACGGACGTGCCGGGCGTGTTCGTGGCAGGTGTACTGGTGAACGGACGCGGGCCCACAAGGGTCTTCATCGAGAACGGACGGGAGCACGGCGAGCGGATCATAAGGGCTGTAGTGGCGGAGCTGCTGGTGCGCTGAAGGCTTGTCAGCGCTGCATTCTGCCCAACTCCTTTCCCGGCCGAAGGTGACATCCGGTCCCGGCTCGTAGACGCGGCTACGCGGCCCGGCGCACCTGTTCGTCACGGCGCCGCCGCACAAAGCAGCCCTGAGAACCACGTCCTCCCACCGTCACCCGGCCGAACGCATCGGTATTGCTGGGGGCACACCTACCCGCCAACGGGCGGGCCCTTGGCCGCGTCTCCGAAGCCTGAGGCAGCGCGGGGAATCAGCGTGCCTGTCAGGGAGAGCCCCCCGGCTCGCCCCGGGGCCAGTCCGGGCTCTGACCTGCTGGTGCCAGCGATCCTCCGCTCTCAAAGGGCAGCTCTACCACCTGCGCCTCCGGGCCGCTCGGCGCCCCCAGCCGTAGGGTTGCCGGCGCCGCGATCTCGCGGCGTAGGTAGGCGAGTGCGATCGTCTGACCGAACTTCGGCGACTGGGCGGCACTGGTGATGCGGCCGACCGCCCCGACCGCCCGCCCGGCATCGGGGCCAAAGAGTTCCGTGCCCGGAGCGGGCGCCGCCTGCTCGCCCAGGAGGATCCCCCGCAGCTTCCAGTTCACGTGGCCACGGTCGCGGATGCGGACGATGACCTCCTGCCCGGTGTAGCACCCCTTCCGGTAGTCAATGGCCCGTTCCTCGAGCCCCGCCTCCACCGGGATCGTCGCCTCCGTCATGTCCACGCCGTAGGCGGGCCGGCCCGCCTCGATGCGCAGCGTCTCCCACACGCCGTAGCCGATGGGCAGGGCGCCCGCCCGAACCAGCGCCTCCCAGAGCCCGCCGATCGTTTCGCGCGCCGCGATGACGTCGAAGGCGGCCACGCCCGCGTCCCCCGTTCGGGCAATCAGGACGCCGCCGTGCGGCTCGCCCCCCACAATGCGATACGCGTCCTCGGCGAGTGCGGCAAGCTCACCCGCTTCCACGCGCAACGCCGCCACCTCCCGGGACACCACTTCCGCCGCGCGAGGGCCCACCACGGTAAGCATTCCGGTCGTCCCCGTAACGTCCTCGCTGCGGGCGAGCCGCGGCGGCATGTACCTCCGGAAGTGTTCGACCGCGCCGGCAAGCCCGGCGGCAGCGATGTCCAGCAGCAGCTCGGGCGTCTCGGGCGGGCTCCACCAGAAGACCCGGAGGTCTGCAATCATGCGCCCCTTGGGCGTGAGCAGCGCGGCGTAGGCGCCCCGGCCGGCCAGCACGTCGTCGGACAGCCGCGTCGCCGGCCGCCGCACATCGTTCGTCACGAGGCCGTGGATCACCTCCACGGGCGAGCGACCCGTCACGCGGACGCGCCCGCGGTAGGACCGGTCCGCGACGCCCAACGTCCCGACGGCGGCACGGTACTCGCCAGCCGGATCGCCATAGTGCCGGGGGATCGTCCAGCCGTGGACCTCCGCGAACACGGCGCCGCTGGCGGCATGCGCGTCGTGGAGGGGAAGGCGGGACATCGGGGCTTGGCGCGGCCTACCGCCTGCGCCGGTCCCGGGGCGAGCTCCCCCTGAGTCCGCGCAACACGTCGCGGATCCGCGTGGCGTCCGGCGCACGCGGCGCGAAGTCGAGATACTCCTCGAGCTGCTGCACGGCTTCCGCTACACGCCCCATGCGCGCCAGGATGAGCCCGCGGTCCCGCGACTCGTTCAGCGCGGAAGGACGCAGGAGCAGGATGCGCTCCACGACGGCCAGCGTGCGGGGATCGTCGCGGACGTTGAGGTAGATGGACTTGAGGTTCGCGAGCACGCGGATGAGGATGTCGCGCTTCGAGACCGGGCGCAGGAACGAGGGATGCACGCGCACCAGGCCTCCGTAGATTCGGTCCAGCAACTCCTGCGCCTGGTCCTGAAAGCGCAGCTTCCCCCCCTCGAAGGCATCGATCAGGACGCGAAGCGCGACGCCCTCGAAGCGCACCAGGAAGTGCCCGGGGAACCCTACGCCGACGAGCGGCAGTCCCAGCCGCCACCCCACCTCCAGGTACACCACGCTGAGGCTGATGGGGATCCCCAGCCCCCGGTCGAGCACGTCGTTCAGGAACGAGTTCCGCGGGTCATAGTAGGCCTCCGTGTTCCCGCGGAACCCGTGCCTCTCGAAGAGGATGCGGTTGAGCTCGCCCAGCAGGACGAGGGGTGCGGTCTCCTGGTCCAGGCGGTCCCTGACCTCCTCCGCCAGCGTGTCCAGCCGCGCGAGATACGGCTCAGCCGCGAGCTGTGGATACTCCTCCTGGGCGATCAGCAGCGCGGACCGCGCCAGGTCGATCTCCGCGTCCGGGCGGTCTACTTCGGCTGCGAACCGCTGTCGGGCCAAGCTCTCCGGTGACCTCATGACTCCGTTTTCAGCGAGGCGCGTCCCGAGTAGATTAGCCGATCGAGGGACGAACCGCGGACTTCCGCGGCCGGCTGGCTCCCGACCCGAGACGGTGGGGAAGACATGATCCCGTGCACCTGGCTTCTCACCCTGCTCACAGGCGCCACCCTTCAAGCTACGTCCATCGTCGGATCCCAGGCAACGGAAACGCGCGATCCAGAGGCCTTGCGCGTACAGCGCCGCCTGTTGGCGGCGCTGGGCGGGCAGGACGCGTGGGAACGCACCCGCTACATGGAGTTCGACTGGATCGTGGCCCGCCCGGACCGGTCGGCGACCCGGCGCTCACACCGCTGGGACCGGTGGACCGGCGACTACCGGGTCGAGACGCCTATGGGGCAAGACCGCATGATCGCCGTGTTCAACGTGAAGGTGCCGGCGAACGGTCGAGTCTGGATGAACGGCGTGCGCCAGGACGGTCCGGGCGCGGACTCGCTCCTGCAGCGAGCATACTCGATCTTCATCAACGACAGCTACTGGTTCCTCATGCCGTACAAGTGGCTGGACCCCGGCGTGAATCTGGCCTACCTGGGCCGCAAGACAGAGGAGGAGGGGCGGAACTGGGAGGTGGTCGAGCTTACGTTCAACAACGTGGGACTGACGCCCCAGAACGTCTATCACGCGTACGTAAATGCCGAGACGGGCCTCATGGAGCGCTGGTACCACTTTCCGCGGCGGGGCGCGGATCCGCTCATCACCGACTGGACGGACTGGCGCCGTTGCGGGCCGATCCTCGTGGCCGCGGACCGACCGTACCGGAGCGCTCAGGGCCACATCCACTTCGAGAACCTGCGCTGCGAGACGAGCGTGCCCGAAGGCGCCTTCGCGGCACCGGAAGGCTGAGCGGCGGTTCCAGCGGTGCCGGCGGTGCCAGCGGTACCAGCAGTGCCAGCGGGCGGCGTCTTTCCGCCCCCAGATCCGAAGCCCATCTTTACCGGAACGCGCGGTCCGTGCCCCCGGTTCAGGGTCGCGGCCGGATTGCGCGCACAGGCGGGGCGATTCGCCCTCGAGCGAGGCGCCGGCCGGGAGGCGCCTCGCTCACCTTCTCGTTCGCAGGTCGCTGAAGAGGCTAGGTCACGGGAGATGAGCGAAGCACCTCACGACCAACGGCCGCGTATCCGGCTGACACAGCTATCGCACGGGGCCGGTTGAGCCTGTAAGCTCGGGATGGCCGAGCTGGCGCAGGTCCTGCGCCACCTGACGCCGTTCTACGACCCCAGGGCGCTCGTGGACTCCAGCACGGGCGACGACGCCGCCGTGTACCTTTGGGACGACCGGCGCGCACTCGTCGTCACTACGGACTTCTTCACGCCCATCGTGGACGATCCGTACGACTTCGGTCGGATCGCCGCGGCGAACGCGCTCTCGGACCTCTACGCCATGGGCGCCCGGCCGCTCTTCGCTCTGAACATCGTGGCGTTCCCGCGCCGCTATCTGGGTAGCGGGCTCCTCAGCGAGATCGTGCGCGGCGGCTCCGAGAAGGCCGCGGAGGCGGGGATCGCCATCATCGGCGGCCATTCCATCGACGACCCGGAGCCAAAGTACGGGCTGGTGGCGGTCGGCGAGGTGGAGCCGGAGCGGCTGGTGCGGATTGAGGGCGCGCGGCCCGGCGACCGTCTCGTGCTCACGAAGGCGATCGGCACGGGCGTCATCTCCACGGCGATCAAGGCGGAGGCGGCATCGCCGGACGTGGTGGCGGCGGCCGTGGAGAGCATGGTCACCCTGAACCGCGGGGCCGCAGAAGCGATGACCGAAGTGGGGTGCCACGCCGCCACGGACGTCACGGGGTTCGGGCTCCTCGGCCACCTCCGCTCGCTCGTCCGCCAATCCGGTGTCACGGCCGACGTGGAGGCGCAGGCAGTGCCGCTGCTTCCGGGAACGCGGGAGCTGGCGGCGGCGGGACACGTCCCGGGCGGCACCAAGCGGAACCTGGAAGACCTGGCGGACGACGTGACCTGGGGCGAGGGGGTGGAGCCGTTGGAGCGCACGATCCTCTGCGACGCCCAGACGTCGGGTGGACTTCTCATCGCCGTGGCGCCCGGCCGCGTAGAGCTCCTCCTCGATCGGCTCGCCGGCCGCACCCCGGTGGCGGCGGTGATCGGGACGGTGAGCGAGGGAAGGCCGGGGGCGATCGTCGTGGCGCGGGCGAGAGGGTTAGAGGGTTAGCTTGCGGGATCGCAGGCACGCCGTCTCCCAGCGGGAAAACGTCGGGTCGCGCCGCGACCAGAGGACAAGATGGGACCCTCCCTGGCGCGCCAGGGTTTCATGGTTCCGGGATCCGCGCACCCTCCAACCCTCTAACCCTCTGACCTCTAGCTGACCGCCGCGACCCGGGCCGGCTCCTCCGCGCGTTGCTCCCCTCGCTGCTCGGGCGCACCGTCGCGCAACGCGATCCGCACCACGTCGTCGAGATCGTTCACGAGATGGATCGTGAGCTCGCTCCGGACCTCCCGCGGCAGGTCCTCGAGGTGTGCTTCGTTGTCCGCCGGCAGGATGACCTCGCGGAGCCCTGCGCGATAGGCGCCCAGGACCTTCTCCTTCACTCCACCGATGGGGAGCACGCGCCCGGTGAGCGTGAGCTCGCCGGTCATGGCGACGTCGTGGCGCACGGTACGCCCCGACAGCGCCGAGATGAGCGCCGTCGCCATGGTGATCCCCGCCGACGGCCCGTCCTTCGGCACTGCGCCCGCAGGCACGTGGATATGAACCTCGATGTCCCTGATCCGCCTTTCGGAGATGGCAAGCCGCTCGTGGTGCGTTTTCGCGTAGGTCAGCGCCGCGCGCCCGGACTCCTTCATGACGTCACCAAGCTGGCCGGTGAGAACCAGGTCGCCGGACCCGGGCATCACGCTCGCCTCGACGAACATGATGTCACCGCCGTTCGGCGTGTAGTACATGCCCGTGGCGACGCCCGCGATGTCCTCCCTCATCATCTTCTCGGGGTGGACCCGCGGCCGCCCGAGCAGTTCCCTCGCGACCTCGGGCGTCACCGTCACCTGCTCCACCTCCCGCGCGGCGATCTGCCGTGCGATCTTGCGGACCATCTTCCCGAGCTCGCGCTCGAGCTGCCGCACGCCCGCCTCGCGGGTGTACTCGTTGATCACGGTGCGGATGGCCCCGTCCTCCACCACCACCTCCGCCTGCGTGACGCCCGCCTCGTCGCGCAAGCGTGCTAGCAGGTAGCGCTTCGCGATCTCGAGCTTCTCCTGCTCGATGTAGCCCACGAACTCGACCGTCTCCATGCGGTCCAGGAGCGGCGCCGGGATCCGGTCGAGGTAGTTGGCGGTGCCGATGAACAGGACCTCCGAGAGATCGAACGGGATTCCGAGGTAGTGGTCCACAAAGTTCTGGTTCTGCTCGGGGTCCAGCACCTCGAGCAACGCCGCGCTCGGGTCGCCCAGGAACGAGATCCCCAGCTTGTCCACTTCATCGAGCAGGAATACAGGGTTCTTGCTCGCCGCCTGCCGCATCCCCTGGATGATCCGGCCGGGTAGCGCGCCCACGTACGTGCGCCGGTGCCCGCGGATGTCCGCCTCGTCCCGCGCGCCCCCGAGCGAGATGCGCACGTACTTGCGCCCCAGCGCTCGGGCGATGGACTGGGCGATGCTCGTCTTGCCGGTGCCCGGCGGACCCACAAAGAGAAGGATCGGGCCACGACCGACCCGGCGCTGCAGGCCGGCCTTCTCTTCCGCCCCCGCATCACCGCCGCCCTGCCCTGCGTCCTCTTCGCCCGGCCGGTCTCCGCGGGTCCCCGGCGGCGTCGCGGCAACGGGCTCGCCCTCGCCCTTCACCTCGCCCGACTCCTCGGACCGCCTCCCCGGCGCCTCGGCCGTCTCCTCCGGCTCCTCCTTGCCGTCCGCCCGCAACCCGCGCTCGATCTGCAGCTTGCGCACGGCCAGAAACTCGAGCACCCGGTCCTTCACATCCTCGAGCCCGTAGTGATCCTCGTGCAGGATCCGCTCCGCGCGCGCCAGGTCGATCTTGTCCTCCGTGCGCACGTTCCACGGCAGCTCGCAGACCCATTCCAGGAACGTCCGGATGACCTGGTACTCCGCCGACTGCGGGCTCGTGCGTTCGAGGCGCTTGAGCTCGCGGTTCACCTCCGAGCGTGCGGCCTCAGGCAGCTCGATCGCCTGCAGCCGCTCGCGCAGTTCTTCGACCTCGCTGCGCTCATCCTCCTCGCCCAGCTCCCGCTGGATCGCCTTGAGCTGCTCGCGCAGGAGCATCTCGCGCTGCCGCTCCCCCAGCTCCTCCTGAACCTTCGACTGGATCTCCTCCTGCGCCTGGATGCGGGCCAGCTCGCGCTGCACAGCCACCAACGCACGGCGCATGCGCTCCTCGTCATCGAGCGCCTCCAGCAGCCTCTGCTTCTCCGGCGTGGGTAGCTCGAGGTAGAACGCCACCAGGTCCGCGAACCCGCCGGGATCCTCCACCCCCTGAATGAGCTGGTTCAGCGCCTCCGTCGGCACGCCACGGCGCGTCCCCAGTTCAGCGGCGCGGTCCCGCAGTTCGCGATCCAGAGCCTGGAATGCCGGGTCGCTCGCGTTGGCCGGCGGCTGGCGGTGCATCTCCACGAGCCGAGCCACGAGCATCTCCTCCCCCTCCCGCTCGAACGCCAGCGCCTGCGCCCGCGCCTCGCCCTGCACCAGGAGCTGGACCCCGCCACGGACCCGATGGGTCTGGAGAATCCGCACCACGGTACCGACCGTGTAGAGAACCTCCGGCGACGGTTCGTCCACGTTCTCGCGCTGCGCCACCGCGAACAAGCGACGGTCTCCCTCCAGCGCACGCTGGACCGCCTCGACCGTCCCCGGCCGCCCCGCGGAGATCGGCACCGCGACACCCGGATACACCACCGTGTCGCGCAGCGGAAGCACCGGGAGGGTGAATCGCTCAGCCATGTATGACTCGTTCAGTTCGTTCAGTTCAGGTCGAAATGGCGGACCGGGACCGCCGGTCACAGGCCGACGCACGTCGACACATATTCCTTATGCAGGATGCTTGCCACAATTCCCTACCCCCCCAATCGCCCCGAAGTTGCGTGGAGGTCCAGCCGCTGAACCGGTTCCCTCCGCCCCGCCCTCTCCCGCCGTCGGCAGGCGTCGCTGCCAAGTTGGCGGACCGCGCACCGCCAGGGCCAGGGTACGTGTCGCCCCAATCGGAGCCCGCACGGCCACGGCCTGGGGGAAACCGTCAGGAGGTGGAGGCGGATCTTTTTCGCGGCTTGCCGGCGGTGTAGCTTGCTGGGCGATTGGGCGCGTGGCGCCTGGGGAGCAGGGAGGCATGGCCGGAATCCTCCGGGGCGTGACCTGGTTCAAGCAGGCGGCGATCCGCGTGCGCAGCGGTGGCCGAGTGTTGTACGTAGATCCGTGGGGTGTTCCCGCAGGTGAGGTAGCGGACTACGTGCTGCTCACGCACCCGCACTACGATCATTTCTCGGAAGGGGACATCGCCCGGATTCGTGGGCCGCGCACACAGATGATCGAGCCGGCGTCCATGCGCAAGCAGTTCGAGGACGCGGACCATTTCCTGCGGCCGGGCGACCTCCTGCAACTGGACGGGCTCGATGTCCTGGCGGTGCCTGCGTACAACGTCGCCAAGCGCTTCCATCCCCGGGAGAGCGGCTGGCTCGGCTACATTTTCACGCTGGGGGACGTGACGTACTACCACGCGGGCGATACCGATTTTTTGGAGTCCATGAACGAGATCCGCTGCGACGTGGCGTTCCTGCCCTGCGGGGGCCATTACACCATGGGTCCGGAGGAGGCGGCGCAGGCGGCGGTGGCGTGTGACGCGAAGGTGGTCGTCCCGATCCACTGGGGAGCCGTGGTCGGCTCGCTCAAGGACGCGGAGCGGCTGGCGGCGCTGCTGGATGCCGAGGTGAGGATTCTCGAGCGCGGCGAGGAGGTGTAGGCGATCCACGATGCCTACGTTGCAACCCGATTTCGTCTACCTAGGCGGCCGGTTCCTGCCCGAGCGCGCCGTCCGGTACGCCGGGGGACAGATCGAGGCCGTGGTGCCCGTGGAGGAAGCGGGTCCGGTGGACGAGCGGTTGGAGGGCCGCGCGATCATGCCCGGGTTCGTGAACGCGCACTCCCATGCCTTCCAGCGGTTGTTACGGGGGAGCACGCAGTGGCGGCCGATCAGCGGCGGCGATTCCAGCTTCTGGAGCTGGCGCGCATCGATGTATGCGCTCGCGGGCGTCCTGTCGCCGGAGGACCTCTATTCGGCAACGCGCATGGCGTTCCTCGAGATGATGCTGGCGGGATTCACCGCCGTGGGCGAGTTCCACTACCTGCGCAACCAGGAGGACGGCACTCCCTACGACGACCCGAACGAGCTGGCCCACCGCGTCCTGGCCGCGGCGCACGACGTGGGGATCCGCATCACACTTCTCAACGGCTGCTACGCCACCGGCGGCATCGACCGGCCGCTGGAGCGCCGGCAGCGGCGATTCGCCACCTCCGACCTGGATGCGTATATCGCCTCCACGGTGAACCTCGCAGCCAGTGTCGCGCACCAGCCCACGGTGACGATCGGCCTCGGGCCGCACAGCGTACGCGCCGTGCCGCGCCCGTGGCTACCGGAGATCGCGGCATGGGCGCGCGAGCGGCAGATCACTGTGCACATGCACATCGCCGAGCAACCGGCCGAGGTGGCGACCTGCGTGGCGCGCTGGGGCGCTCGCGTCGTAAACGTGCTCGAGGAGCTGGGGGTGCTCGGGGCGAACTTCACCGGGGTCCATGCGATCCACCTGGACACGGAGGAGATCCGCATCCTGGGGACGCACGGCGCCACCGTGTGCGCCTGCCCGACCACGGAGCGCGATCTCGGGGACGGGATCGTGCCGGCGGCCGCGCTGCTGGCCGCGGGTGTGGAGCTTGCCGTGGGCAGTGACTCACAGACCGTGATCGACCCCCTGGAGGAGATGCGACTCCTCGAGTACCACGAGCGGCTGCGGCGCCTGGAGCGCGCGGTGCTCGGAACTCCCCTGAACGAGGAGCTCTACGTTGCGCCGCGCCTGATCCATAGCGCCACGGCGGGCGGCGCCCGCTCCCTGCGCGTCAACAGCGGGTCTCTCGAGCCCGGCACGCGGGCGGACTTCCTCGCCATCGAGCTGACCCACCCCTCCCTGGGGGGCGTGCCGCGGATGCACTTGCCCGCTGCGCTGGCGCTCTGCGCCCCTGCCGCGGTCGTGACGGACGTCTGGGTGCAGGGCGAGCGCCGGGTCCGCGAGCGGCAGCATCCCCGGCAAGCAGAGATCATGGCGAGCTATCGCGAGACCGCCCGCCGGGTGCGGGAGAAACTGGCGGCGACCCGGTAGCCGCCAGGAGACGGCTCCGCGCTGACCGCGTCGCTCTTCCACCTCATCCCCGTTTACCCAATGACCCCCACCGCCGACGCACTGCGGCCGCGTCCCACGACGCTGGCACAACGCTCTACCGTGTATGCCCCGCACGGAGCCATCGCCACGAGCCAGCCACTGGCCACTTCCGCCGGGCTCGCTGTCCTCATGCGGGGTGGCAACGCCGTCGATGCGGCCGTGACCGCGGCTGCGGTGCTCGCAGCGGCGGAACCGCACATGACCGGGATCGGCGGCGATGCCTTCGCCATCCTCTGGTCCGCGCGGGAGCGGCGCCTTGTGGGACTCAACGCCAGCGGGCGCGCCGGCGCGCTCGCGGCGCGCGAGGAGCTCCTCAGGCGCGGACACCGCCAGGTACCGGAGACGGGCGCCGAAGCTGTGACGGTGCCAGGAGCGCTGTCGGGCTGGGCAGCGCTCCTGGGCGAGTATGGGACGATCTCCCTGGCGCAGGCCCTCGAGCCGGCGATCCGCCTCGCCGAGGAGGGTTTCCCTGTCTCGCCCGTCATCGCGGCTCAGTGGAGAGCCGAGGAGGACAAGCTTTCGGCGGATGAGGGCGGGCGCACCACGTTCCTGGTGGACGGCGTCCGTGCGCCTCGTGCCGGCGAATGGTTCCGCAATCCCGATCTCGCAGCCACGTTCCGCCTCATCGGGCGGGAAGGGTCCGGTGCTCTGTATGGGGGTCCCCTCGGCCGACGCGTCGTCGAGCGCCTGGGCGCGCTCGGTGGGCTTCTGACCCTGGATGACCTGATCGCCCATCGGCCCTCCTGGGTCGAGCCGATCGGTGTCGCCTTCGACGGCGTCCGAGTCTGGGAGCTTCCGCCCAACACTCAGGGGATCGCGGCCCTCGAGATGCTCCGGATCCTCGAGCCCTATGACCTCCGCGCCCTGCGGCACAACTCCGCGCGCTACTTGCACCATCTGATCGAGGCGAAGAAGCTGGCGTTCGCGGACCTCGAGCGCTTTCTCGGTGATCCCCAGCACATGGAGGCAGCGGCCACAGAGCTTCTCTCGGACGGGTTCATCCGAGAGCGGCGGCGGCACCTGGACCCTGAGCGGGCGCGCGAGCGGCCGGAGCCGGGACGCGTTCGCGTGGCGAGCGAGACGATCTATCTCAGCGCCGCGGACGCCGCCGGCAACATGATCTCGTTCATCAACAGCATCTACCTGCCCTTCGGCTCGGGGGTCGTCGTGCCAGGCACGGGGTTTGCGCTCCAGAACCGCGGCGCGGGGTTCACGCTGGAGCCTGGCCAACCGAATACGGTCGCACCCGGCAAGCTTCCGCTGCACACGCTCGTCCCCGCGTTCGTGACCCGGCCGGTGGGGACGGGCGGCAGGGGCGAGAGGCTGTCCCGCGACCCACCGTCGAGTGAGGTATCGTCGCAGACCCCCTGGGCGGATCAGGAACCGTGGCTGAGCTTCGGCGTGATGGGTGGACCGATGCAGCCCCAGGGCCATGTACAGGTGCTTCTCAACATCATCGTGTTCGACATGGACGTGCAGGCGGCGATTGATGCGCCGCGTTTCCGGCACCTGGAAGGGCGGCGTGTGGCCCTCGAGGGGCCCGTCTCGGACCAGGTACGCCGCGAGCTCCAGGTGATGGGGCACGAAATCGTGGACGAGACGGGGATTGGCTTCGGCGGCGCACAGGCCGTGCTGCGGTTGTCCCGGGGTTGGGCCGCCGGCTCGGATCCGCGCAAGGACGGGCACGCCGCCGGGCACTGACGCGGCCTCGCGGGCGGTGCCCGGCCGGATAGACCGGTGCGCATCCGGCGCTGGCGACGCTCGCTGGACCGAGCCCGCGCAATGGCGGCTCGCGACGCGCAGGCCGGGAGGAGCCTGTCCGGCCGGTGCACATCCCTGGAAGGGTGGGGTAAGGAGGGGCTGGGGGAGCGGCCGCCTGCTTGAGCGTCCTGTGCCAAGGTGGGGGCGACGCTGTGCGGGGCCGAACGAGGCTGAGGATAAGAATGCGGGCCATGCGCGGAATCCGGGTTGCGAAGGTGGCGGGGTTCGAGATCTCCCTCGACTACTCGTGGTTCATCATCTTCTTTCTGATCCTCTGGACCTTCACGACGGTCGTCTTCCCGCACCAGTATCCCGGGCTCGAGCGCGGCGCCTACGTGGCCATGGGCGTCGTGGGTACGCTCCTGTTCTTCGCGTCGCTGCTCTTCCACGAGCTTTCGCACTCGGTGGTCGCGCGCATGAAGGGCGTGCCGGTAGAAGGGATCACGCTCTTCGTGTTCGGCGGCATGGCGAGGACGCGGAGTGAAGCCCGCTCTCCGGCCGACGAGTTCCAGATCGCCGGGGTCGGGCCGCTCGCGAGCCTGGTGGTGGCCGCGGCTTTCTGGATCGTGGGCGAGCTCACCCGAGCGCGCGGCGGGTCCGAGGCCGTATTCGGTGTATCCAGCTATCTCGCGGTCCTCAACCTGGCGCTGGCGATCTTCAACCTACTCCCGGGCTTCCCGCTGGACGGCGGCCGGCTGTTCCGCGCCGCGGTTTGGCGGGCCACGAACGACCTGCGCAAGGCCACGCGCATCGCGACGACGGGCGGCCGCTGGATCGGCTACGGCATCATCGCCATCGGGCTCGCGCAGCTCTTTTTCGGTGGCCTGATCGGCGGGCTGTGGTTCATCTTTATCGGCTGGTTCCTCAGCGGCGCCGCGGACGCGAGCTACCACCAGCTCCTGCTGCAGCAGGTGCTCGAGGGGATCGCGGCGCGGGAGGCCATGACGCGCGAGCCGGAGATGGTTCGCCCCGATCTCACGCTCGATGAGCTCGTGCACGAGTACTTCATGCGCCGGCGCTACAGCGCGTTCCCGGTCTCCGACGGCGACCGCCTCCTCGGGCTCATCGCGCTCTCCCAGGTGAAGGAAGTGCCACGGGAGCAGTGGCCGCACCGTCGCGTCGCGGACGTCATGACGCCGCTCTCGAAGATGGTCGTGGTCGCGCCCGACGCGTCCATGTCGAGCGTCCTCGAGCGAATGCGCGACTCGGAGACCCGGCGCGTGATCGTGGCGCAGGACGGGATACTCCTGGGCATCATCTCCGCCGGCGACATCGCCGACTGGCTCGAGCGGGCGAGGCTGCTGGAGTGAAGGAGTACAGGATTCCCAACGAGCGGCTGCCCGACGGGTTCGTGGAGAGCCTCGAGTCGCCGCCAGACCCACCCGTAACTCCGGTCCCGGCGGCCACCGTCGTCTTGCTCCGCGACGGACCGCTCGGCAGCGCCCCTGAAGTGCTGCTGCTTCGCCGCCACCGCTCTGCCGGGTTCGTCCCCGGCGCGTACGTCTTCCCCGGCGGGCGCGTCGACACCGAGGACAGGGAGCAGCGCATCGTCGCGCGGACCGCGGGGCTCACGGCCGAAGAGGCCGCCGCGCGCCTCGAGCTCCCGGCCGGCGAGCCGCCCGCGCTCGCCTACTACCTGGCCGCGGTGCGCGAGGCGTTCGAGGAAACGGGGCTCCTCATCGCCCGCGACCGGCAGGAGCGCTTTGCGCCCTGCGCCGCGGGCAACCCCGAGGTCGCGCGCCTGCGGCAAGAGCTCCTGCGCGCCGAGCGCTCGTTCGCCCACATCCTGGAGCGCCTCGATCTCCGCGTGGCCGCGGACGCGCTCGAGTACATCGCACACTGGATCACGCCGGAGGCAGAGCCCCGCCGCTATGACACCCGCTTCTTCGCGGCCGTCGTGCCCCGCGACCGGGAGGTGACGCCGCACCGCCCCGAGCTGGTGGATGCCCTGTGGTGCCCGCCTGCCGATGCCCTCGAGCAGCATCGGCGGGGCGCGCTCCCCATGATCTTCCCTACGCTGCGCACGCTCGAATCGCTGACTCCGTTCGCGAGGCCCGAGGACGCGCTGGCGGCTTTCCGGCGGGAGCGCATTCGGGCGATCCAGCCCAAGATCGTGCGCGGCGAGACGGGGGTCTCACTCTTCATCCCGGACTAAGACTAAGCAGGTCTCCGCGCCTTCACGGGCTCGGACGAGCCGCCACCGGTCCTCCGTGCTTGGCGGAATACGGGCCCCGCTCTGCCCGGAGGCGCTACGCTGGTCGGCCGCCCGGCTGTTCGCATCTGTCCACCGGCACGGCTGCCGTCCTGCGTGCTGCCGTACGGCCGAGACGCTATCTTGCGGCGTCCTCGGGAACGTTCCCCCTTCCAGGAGTCGCTGTGGCCGGCGCGAGCTATCGTGGGCGCTTCGTATGGTACGAGCTGCTCACCTCCGACCCCGACGCTGCTACGGGCTTCTACACGGCCGTGATGAACTGGGGCACGACCCAATGGGAAGGCGGCGGCTACACGATGTGGACGAACCGGGGGGTGCCGCTCGGCGGCCTCATGAAGCTCCCCGCGGAAGCCCAGGCCGCCGGCGCGCCGCCGCATTGGCTCCTGTATATCGGGACGCCGGACGTGGACGCGACGGCGCGGCAGGCCACCGGACTGGGCGCCCGCATCCTCGTTCCGCCCACCGATGTCCCCACAGTCGGCCGCTTCGCCGTGCTGGCCGACCCGCAGGACGCGGTCTTCGCTGTGTTCACCCCGCTGGCCGAGGCGCCGGGGCACGACGGGCCGGCGGAGCTCGGCGAGTTCTCGTGGCACGAGCTCGCCACTACCGACCACGGCGCCGCCTTCAGCTTCTACAGCACGCTGTTCGGCTGGGAGAAGACGGACGCCTTCGATATGGGGCCTGCGGGCAGCTACCAGATGTACGGCCGGGCCGGACGCTCGGCGGTATGTTCAACAAGTCGCCGGAGATGCCCGGACCGCCCGCGTGGCTCTGCTACATCCTGGTGGACGACGTGAACCGCGCAGTCGACACCGTGCGTGGCCGCGGTGGCACGGTGCTGAACGGCCCCATGGAGGTGCCCGGCGGAGACTGGATCGCACAATGCATGGACCCGCAGGCCGCCGCGTTCGCGGTGCACGCGCGGGCAGCGGGATAGCGGGGTTGGAGAGCACTGCCGGACCATTGACCAACCCGGCCGCTCCGGGACGCATACGGCGTACTTGGTCCTGACGTGTTCCCAGGCTCCCCGGTCTTTCAGGTTATGCACGCAGCCGGAAGGCAGAACTGCCACGACCGTCCCTTCTCCGTCGAGGTATTGCATGGCCGTCAGAACGAACGACATGGCGGCACTCGCGTGCAGGAAGACGCATTTCACCGTCAACAGCTTCCTCCGGGGGCGTCAGAACGAACGACATGGCGGCACTCGCGTGCAGGTCGGTACCTGGGATTTCGATCCTAAACCGGGTGCCGCCCCTACAACTGACCCCACCCCCGGCTGGAAGCCGGGGGGTTCGCCTTGGTGAAAGATTCAGCCGAATGCCCTCGAGCGGCACTTGCGCCACGAGCCCACCCGCGTGAGCAAGAGCCGAATCAAAGCGCTGCGGGGGTTTAGGCAACCGCAGTTCAGACTCCGGGTCGGGGATATCCGGGTGTTCTATGACGTCGCAACGCAAATCGTCGAAGTCCTCGCCATCGTCAGCAAGCAGCAAGCGGCGCGGTGGCTCGCCGAGCACGGGACGCCGGACGCGCCAGGTACCCTTGGCGAAGCTAAAGGATGATCTGTCGCGATACCTGCGCTTGGCCGCGGAGGCCGAAATCGTGATTACTCGCCACGGCAAACCTGCCGGCCTGTTAATCGGCTTCGACTCGGAGGAGGATTGGTTCGAGTACCGGCTCGAGCACCATCCCGAGTTCCTTGCGCGGGTCGCGGCCGCTCGCGAGGCGCTGCGTCAAGGGCGCGGGGTACGCCTTGAGGACATTCCGGCCTAGCGTCAGTGCGGCCTAACCAAGCGGCTGCACCCGACGGCGGCCTGGGAAGGGACGCGGTCGTTCGAAGCGCCCGTGCGTGGCCGCTGCGGGTGAGCCGCGAAACGTTAGGGTGCGCCGTGAAAGCTGGCGCGTTCTTGCAGGTGAGAGTCCTGCCGAGGCAGTTGGTGGTACAGCCTCGTAGCTACGGGTGGGCGGTTTCCGGGCAACTGGAGGTCGTCGAGCCACCCGGACAACAGTCCTCGTAAGGAGGTAAGGAGGGTCAGCAAATCTGCGGGCCGCAACGCGAGTGAACCCTGAGCAGGCCCCGAAAGTGCAGTGGCGAGTGCCGACCCGACTCTAACGCGGGGAAGGCCGTTGTACCCGGAGGCAGGACAACGGCCCAGTCTCCGGGTGACTCGCCGGGGTAGTGGGGGCGGCACGTAGAGACAGAGCGCGTCGCAACACGGGAGGCCCACGGAGGAGAGGGAGTCGCTGACCCTCAACCGTTCCGTAGGGGGCGGGCCGAGGTGGGCGTCGGAGGGGCCCATAGGTACCGGTGAAACCGGGTAACGCCGGCGCTCTCGGGCTGAAGAGCTTCAGGCGACGAGCCGAGCCAGGCGCTCGATGCACTCTTCCCACCCCTTGGTGTTGTCGTTCCGCTCCTTCTCGGTGGCGATCCGCTCGTGGATCAGCGTCATTTCCGTGTCCGGCCCGCGCTCCTTGAACTCCACCGTGAGCCGCGTCTCGCCCGGATCGAGGTCGAACATCGCCGCGGGCTCCCAGCGCCAGGTGCAGACCACGCGCTCCGGCGGCCTGATCTCGGTGAACGTCCCCACTGCGTAGAACATCTGCTTGCCCGGTTGCCGCATCCCGAAGCGAAAGGTCCCGCCCACCTTCAAGTCCACCTCGATCATTGGGTTCTCCCAGCCCGGCGGTAGCCACCACCCTTTGATCTGCTCGGGGTCGGTCCAGGCACGAAACACCCGCCCCCGCGGTGCTTTGATGACCCGTTTCACCGTCAACTGAAATGCCATGGGTTCCCGCTCCCTCTGTGATGATTCCCCTGCCCCACTTGCTGGCTTCACCCCCGCGGTCACAGGGGTCTTGAGGCTACTGCGCCCCGGCCAGGTACTCCGCGAACCGGTCCAGCTGCCCCTCCCAGAACGCCCTATAGCGGGCGATCCACTGGGCCGCGTCGCGTAGCCGCGCCGAGTCCAGCGAGCACCGACTCTGTCTGCCGGCGCGAACCCGCCGCACCAGGCCCGCTGCCTCCAGCACCCGAAGGTGTTTCGAGATCGCCGGCCGGGAGACGCGGAAGGGACGCGCCAGCTGCCCCACAGTCGCCTCGCCGTCCCCCAGCCGTGCGTCTGTCAATCTGGGTTTGGTGCGCCCGCGCCGGTTCCTTCGCTGCGCCATGATGGAGGCCTAGCGTATTCGCCGGCAGGCGGCAGATTGGAAAGGGTGCTCCATCTCCGCTTCTGGTTGCTGATCGTCGCTTTGGCCACCTCGGGGCTGGCGCGGGCG
>JACQVF010000061.1 GCA_016209885.1 Gemmatimonadota bacterium
AGCGCCCCGTGGTGTTCACGGACCCGGCCACCGGCGGCGACGGCATCGCGATCCGCAAACGCGCCTTCTTCTCCCTGGGTTACGACCACCGGATCGTGGACGGCGCGGACTCCGCCCGCTTCCTCTCGCGCCTCAAGGAGGCGCTCGAAAACTTTCCCGAGGAGGCCTGAGGAGGTCATTTCGGGGGGCGAGCAGGTGGCACGCGAGGTCGGTTCCTCGGCGCGGGGACCCGCCGGTGACGCCGTGAGAATGGCGAGAAGCGCCGTGGCGAGAAGCGCCGTGACGAGAAGCGCCGTGACGCTCCGCTCCGCCCGGGAGCTCCAGGTCCGATACCTGGGCGTCGTGTCCTACGGCCACGGACTTGAACTCCAGGACGAGCTGGTCCGGCGACGGCGCGCCGGCGAGATCCCGGACCAGCTCCTCCTGCTCGAACACCCCCACGTGATCACCCTCGGAACCTCCGCCCGCCCCGAGCATGTCCTCACAGACCACCGGGAGCGCCAGCGGCTGGGGATCGAGCTCTTCGAGACCGGCAGAGGCGGCGACGTCACGTACCACGGGCCCGGCCAGCTCGTCGGCTACCCGATCCTCGACCTGAACCCCGACCGGCGGGAGCTGCACCGCTACCTCCGCGATCTGGAACAGGTCCTCGTCGAGACCCTCGAGATCTTCGGCCTCCGCGCAGAGCAGAGGCCCGGGCTGACGGGTGTATGGGTCGGCAACGGAAAGATCGCCGCGATCGGTGTCCGCGTGTCCTGCGGGTGGATTACCTCTCACGGCTTCGCGTTGAACGTCAACACTGACCTACGTTACTTCCAGGCCATCGTCCCTTGCGGGATCCACGACCACCCTGTCACCTCCATGGAGCGGCAGCTCGGTCGCCCCGTGGCGCTGCGTACCGTGGCGGACGCGGCTACGGAAGCCTTTGCGCGGGTTTTCGCTCGGCAGGCCATTGTTGTGTAGACAACAATTCTCTCGGTCCGGCGGTCCGGCTGGCAGGGCTCTTTGGCGTGGGCGATTTTCGGAGTTTTGCTACCGGATCTGGCGCGGGTACGCGCCGGAGTTGAGGTCAATCAATCTGTTTACGCGGAGGGTGGTGTGAAGGAGGTGGGGTGCGGGGTTGGATTGTCCAACGGACTCTGCGGGAACAAGTTACGGTGGCGTTACGCGGCGTCGCACCTGGCGTGCACAAGACTCTTGACGCATTCGCGGGGGGTGAGTATCCTACGACTGCGCTTGTGAGGCGGCCCGTTGAAACGATGGCGTTGGCTATCCGGAGACGGCTCACGAGCGAGCCACCTCGCGGGGACGCTTGCAAGGTGGCAGCTTCCCGGAAGTTAGGTGCTGGGAAGCCGGCGGGGAGGTCGCTGGACCCTGCTAGTAGTGCTCTGAGCTGGGGCGCGCCTGACTCGCGGACCGCGCGAGGAGGGTAAGGGAAGTCGATCTAGCCGTCCGCACGGGACGGACTTAACCGACAGATCGTATCCCGCCAGCGACATGAGGGCCCTCGGGCACACAGTGCGGTGCTCGAGGGCCTTCGTGTTTTTCCATTTGCGACCAGCCGTCTCGTGCTGCGGTGGAGTGTCCTGGTAGGGCAGGTGGAGTCAGCGGTGTTTGATGCCCTCGGGCGGCATGAGCTCGAAGAAGTCGAGGAAGCGCTCGTGCTGTTCGCTCTGAGCTTCGAGCCAGGCTTCGAAGCCGGAGGGGACGAGGCCGGGGGACCGGCTCTGCTCGCGGGCGGCGCGGGTGGCCAGGGCGTTCGCGTACTCGTTCTTGGGTTGTCCGGCGTGTCCGCGGATCCAGAGCCAGACGATGGTGTGGCGCTGAGCCAGTCGGTCCAGCTTCTGCCAGAGGTCGAGGTTTTCGACTGCCCCGCCCTTGCGCTTCCACCCTCGGGCTTTCCATCCGGGAAGCCACTCGCTCGCGCCGCGCACGAGGTACTGGCTGTCGGAGGTGAAGGTGACGCGGCAGGGGTGTTTCAGGTGGGCGAGGGGTTCGATGGCACTGCGGAGGGCCATGCGGTTGTTGGTGGTGTCCGGCTCGGAGATCCAGAGATCCTTGCGGATCCACTGTCCTCCCTTCCAGGTCTCGACCAGCGCGGCGGCGCCTCCGGGTTTGGCGCGCTCCTGGAACTGATTGCCCAGGCAGGACTCGTCCGCGTGAATGTAGACCGCCGGGTCGGCCATGTCGTCTCCGTGGGGTTGGTGCGTCGGTCACCTTGTGCCGAAAGGTAGCGAGTGAGCGGGTGAGCGGGCGAGAGTTTCGTCGCCCAGGCCGATTCCCGGTGATCGCCGTCTGACGCCTGAGGTTGCCCTGCCCGAGCGGTGATCGTCGGCCCGGGCGCCCACGGTTGGGGCAAGGGAACTCGCCTGCTCGCCTGCTCACCGGCTCCCACCGCTCCGACGCTCCGACGCGCCGACGGTGGCGGTTGAACCCGCGGGCGCCCGTGGATAAATTACGGGTCTATATGCAGCCCCCCGACGCATACCTGCTCCTCGAAGACGGCCGGCGCTTCGGAGGGCGACGGCTCGGTGCATCCGGGGTCGCCCTCGGCGAGGTGGTGTTCAACACGGCGATGACGGGGTATCAGGAGGTGTTGACGGACCCGTCGTACGCGGGGCAGCTCGTTTGCATGACGTACCCGCTCATCGGCAACTACGGCGTCAATCCCGAGGATCAGGAGTCCGGGCGGCCGCAGGTGGCCGGGTTCATCGTGCGCGAGGCATCAGGCGCGTACAGCTCGTGGCGTGCCCGCGAGTCGCTGCAGCAATACCTGACGCGTCACGGTGTGGTGGGGATCACGGAGGTGGACACACGAGCGCTGACGCGTCACATCCGTTCTGCGGGTGCCATGCGCGGCGGAATCTCTGGAGGGGAGGTAGCAGAGGGCGAGCTCATGGCCCGGATTCTCGCGCATCCGCGCATGGAGGGTCTGGACCTGGCGTGTGCGGTTTCCACGCCCGAGCGCTACGAGGTGGCCGCCGCGGGCGAGAGGCGCTATCGGGTGCTGGCGTACGACTTCGGCGTGAAATCCCATTCGCCCCGGCTGCTCGCCGAGCGAGGCTGCCACGTGACCGTGATCCCGGGCACCACCACGGCGGACGAGATTCTCGCGGACCACCCGGACGGCCTCTTCATCTCCAATGGCCCTGGCGATCCGCAGGCGGTGCAGCACGCCATCGATGCGATCCAGCGGCTGGCGGAGCGGGGCACTCCCGTGTTCGGGATCTGCCTTGGGCACCAGCTCATTGCCCGGGCCTTCGGCGGCTCCACCTACAAGCTGCTGTATGGCCATCGGGGCGGCAACCATCCCGTGCTGCGACTGGAGGATGGCAAGGTGGAGATCACGTCGCAGAACCACGGGTTCGCCGTGCGGGGCGGGGAAGGGGACGAGATTCCGGGTGCACCCGGGCTAAAGGTGACTCACGTCAACCTGAACGACGGCACCGTGGAAGGGCTCGCCCACCGAGAGCGACCGGTCTTCTCGGTACAGTACCATCCCGAGGCGGCTCCAGGCCCCCACGACAGCCGCTATCTGTTCGATCGGTTCGTGGAGCTCATGGCGAAGGCTTCCTCCCGCTAACGCTTGCCGCGTGACCAGCCTCCGCCATGCTTGAGAGCTCCGAGCGCCTGAGCCCCGCGTCCCCGGACGCGAGCGAGAGCGCAGCCGACGCGATCCCGGACGAGTGGGTCTCGAATCTCGTGCGCGGGCTCGCGCAGACGCTCCGCGCGCGGCAGATCTACAACGTCGACAATCCTGTGTTCCAGCGCTTCGTGAGCTCGCTGCGTGGCGGCTTCGCGGAGATCTGGCAGCGGACCGATGCGCTGACTCTCGACGTCGAGGAGGACGTGATTCTCTGGCGGGGCGGGACCGTGTACCGGGCGGAGAGCCGCACCGAATCGCTCTCCTTCCTCTTCTTCAAGGAGGGGGTCCGCGAGCTCACCTTCTCGCGGGGCTTCGAGGCGGCGGAGCTGGAGCCGTTTGTCGAGTTGCTGCACCGGGCGCGCAACCTACGGCCGACGGACGAGGACGACCTGCTGACCCTGCTCTGGAGTCAGAGCTTCTCACACTTCCATCACGCCTCGGTGGACCTGTTCGCGGAGGGTTTGGAGCTCCCGGAGCCGGAAAAGCCACCGCTCCGCGTCAGCGCATCCCGGATCGTGCAGGAGGAAGTGCAGCCGCTGGAGGAAGCTGGGGACGCCGTGGAGGCGGCCCAGCGCGAGCTTCGGGAGACGGAGCCGTCCATCAGACCCGAGCAGTTCGATGCCACCCTCTATTTCCTGGACGTCGGCGAGCTGGGGCGGCTGCGCGAGGAGATCGGGCGCGAGATGGGCCGGGATCTGCGGCGATCGGTGCTCGGCGCGCTCTTCGATGCGCTGGAGGAATCGGGGGCACGCCAGCAGGAGGAGATCGTCGAGATTCTGGGAATGTTGCTGCCGCATCTGCTGGGCCACGCGGAGCTGAACCTGGCCGCCGAAGTGGTAGGCGAGCTCAAGGCGATCGCCGCCAAGGAGGATGTGCTCACGGAGAAGCCGCGGCAGCGCGTGAACGTGCTGCTCAACGAGCTGAGCACGCCGTCGGCGATCGACGAGCTCATGCGTGCGGTGGAGAGCGGCGCCATCGCGCCGTCTGCCGAGGAACTGGCGGCATTCCTGAGGCACCTGCGGGAGGGCGCGCTGGGGCCACTCATCCGCGCGACGGCGGGAATCCGTCAGGAGGAGCTGCGCTCGGTGGTGGAGTCGGCCGTGGAGCGGATCGCGGCGGAGCACGGGAGCGCGCTGATCGAGCAGCTCCGTGCCCGGGACCCGGTGGTGGCGGAGGGCGCGGCCCGGCTGGTCGGTCGCCTGCAGGTGGCGTCCGCCGCTCGGGATCTCGGCCCGCTGGCGGTGCGCCCGGAGCCCGCGGTACGGCTGGCGGCGGTGGAAGCGGCGGCCAGCCTGCGCTCGCCGGATGCGGTGCGCGTCCTCATGGACGCGCTCCACGACGGAGACCGGCAGGTGCGCATCTCAGCGGCCCGGGGCCTCGCCGCGCTGCGGTACCAGCCAGCGGGCGAGGTGCTGCGTGCGCTCATCGAGGGAAGGGAGATGCGCGAGGCGGATCTCACGGAGAAGCTGGTGATCTTCGAGGCCTACGGCGCGCTCAACATTCCGGAATCGATCTCGATCCTCGACCGCATGCTGAACGGGCGCAGCCTCCTGGGGCGGCGCGAGCCGTCCGAGCTGCGTGCCTGTGCGGCGGTGGCCCTGGGGCGCTCGAAGCTGCCGGCGGCCCGGAAGGCGCTGGAGAAGGCGGAGGGCGACGACGATCCGATCGTGCGGACCGCGGTGTCCCGCGTGCTGCGGGAGGAGGGCTGACCTGTGCCGATGCCGGTGGACCGGCGGGCTGCGGGGGTGGGTGCGTCCAGCCTCCAGCTCCGGGGCCGCGATATTCTCCAGTCGCTGTTCGCGGCCTTCCAGGCGCTGCGCCTCTACCCCATCGAGAACGAGACCGTGCAGCACACGTTGACCGAGCTGCACAACGTGGTCACGCGGGTCCTCGAGCAGGAGGGTTCCCTCGACTTCCGGATCGCCGGCGACTTTTTCTTCCTGAACGAGGTGCGCCTGCGCATTGACCTCTCGAACTACGCCACGTTCGGTACACTGGCGGCGGCGCTCAAGCGGCACGGAATCGGGGCCGTGCACATCGAGCAGGGAGTAGCGAACGCCGAGTGGGCGCCGTTCCTTTCGCTCCTCCTCTCGCGCGTGGGGAGCGGCGATCCGTTCACGGCGTTCAATGCGCGCCTGGCCCGCACCCCGGTGAACTACATCACCGCCCGCCCGCGCAGCGTGGCCCTCAGTGACGAGGAGCAGCGCGAGGAAGCGAAGCGGGCGTACCTGCAGACGGTGCGGGTCGCGAAGGAGGTGCTCACGGACGTGCGCCTCGGTAAGGCGGTGAACGTTCGCAAGGTGAAGCGTGCGGTGCAGGGCATCGTGGACCAGGTGCTCACGAACCGGTCGTCCATCGTCGGGATGACCACGCTCCGTGAGTTCGACGAGTACACGTTCACCCACAGCGTGAACGTCTGCATCTTCAGCGTCGTGATCGGGCAGAAGCTGGGCCTCGAGAAGGAGCAGCTCTACGAGCTGGGGCTGGGCGCGCTTCTCCACGACATGGGCAAGATGCGCATCGACTCCCGGGTCCTGACGAAGCCCGGCGCCCTCACGGACGAGGAGTGGCAGGAGATGAAGCGGCACCCGCGGGAAGGGCTCCTCGCCCTCTTCGCCATGCGCGGCTTCGCCGAGATCCCGTACCGCCAGATGCTCGTGGCGTACGAGCACCACATGAAGGTCGACCGGAGCGGATATCCGACGCCGCGCCGCTCGGGCACGCCGACGCTATTCCCCAGAATCGTGGCGGTGGCGGACGGCTTCGACGCCGGCACATCGATGCGCAGCTACCAGTATCGGCCGTTCGCGCCGGACCAGGTGCTCAAGGACATGCTGGAAAACCCGGCGCGGGGTCTGGACTCCCTCGTTGTGAAGGCGTTCATCAACGTGACGGGCGTCTATCCCGTGGGCACCCTCGTGGTGCTCGATACCTTCGAGATGGGAGTGGTGGCCGCGTCGAACCCCGACCCCGCGCGCCTGCATCAGCCGATCGTTCGCATCATCTCCGACTCCATGGGGAACGCGCTCCCGGAGCCCGTGACGGTGAATCTCTCGGAAGTGGATCCGGTGACAGGGTTACCGAAGCGTACGATCATCAAGACCGCGGACCCGCAGAAGTACGGGATCAACGTCGGCAACTACTTCCTGTAGCCGCCTGCAGCCGCCTGTAGCCGCGCTCCCGCGCCGGTTGCGCGCCTGGGCTTATTCGCTCGGGCGGCTTAACCCGTTGTCAACACACGCACAAGAGTAGCCGAGACGCGCAAAGAAGTACTTGACGGCCTGCGACCTCGTGCGTTAGCGTATGCGCCCGTTTCGCGCGGTGACCGCGGCACACAGGGTGCAGGTGGCGGTGCTGGCAGATCAAAGGTCCGGCGCCCCTGCGCGGTTTCTGTCCCCGGTCCGGCGTCGGACGGTACGGCGCGATGGGATTCGAGCCGGCGTGGATCTTGCAGCGACTGTGGATCTTGCAACGACTTGCGCGCACGCCCGGGCGCGACCCCGGTGAGAGGCCAAAGATGGTCGGAGTGGCGTGGCTCCCGCCTGAGGAGCCTGCGGCCCGGAACGCCTGACAAGAACAAGATAACCATCGCAGTCCAGCCCTGGAGGCTTCCATGACGAAGGCCGATCTGGTGGAGCAGGTAGCCGATGCCATCGGGCCCGGGATCACGAAGAAGGACTGTGCGCTCGTGGTCGACGGGTTCCTCAGTGCCGTGAAGCAGGCGCTTTCCCAGCGGCAGAACATCGAGATCCGGGGCTTCGGCACGTTCAAGATCCGGCGGCGGAAGTCGCGCATGGCTCGCACTCCGCGGACGGGTGACCCCGTGCGAGTGCCGTCGCGCGCGGTTCCCGTGTTCAAGCCGTCCAAGGAGCTCCGGGCGCAGGTAGCGACCGCGGAGGAATAGCCAGCCGTCGCCACGTCGCAGTGCGATTCGGCGCCCGTGTCCGGTCCTTCCTGCCTCGACACGGGTATCTCTCGACACCCATCCCAGCGCCCGCGCGCACGGCTTTCTCCGTTCAGCGCCCAGCGGTGCGCGGCCGGGTCGCCGCCGTTCGTGCGGGGCCGCTCGCCCGGGCGGCCTCCGGCGCTTAACGATCCACGTTCCTGCTCTATCTGTTAAGCGGTGGCGCAGACACCGTTCGTAGCTCCAGGGGGGGTTGGCGACCCTGACGGGGAGCTGGTGGAACGTGCGAAGGATGGTGACCGCGAGGCGTTCGACTCGTTAGCGGTCCGCCATCACGCGGCCGCCTTCCGCACCGCCTACGCGATCCTGGATGATGAGGACGACGCTGCGGACGCGACTCAGGGGGCCTTCGTCAAGGCTCTTGTATCGCTGCGTGGCTTCCGGGGGGAGTCTTCGTTCCGGACCTGGCTGCTGCGGATCGCGGCGAACGAAGCGCGGGCCGTACTGCGCCGCCGCACGCGGCGCCGGGAGTTGCCTTTCGATCCGGCGGCGCCCTTCGCCGAC
>JACQVF010000062.1 GCA_016209885.1 Gemmatimonadota bacterium
ACAAGGAAGACGAGGCGAAGGGTTGGGGGTGAGAGGGGAAGGGCAGAGAGCGGGGGGGGGCGGCATGGGTGGAGCGAGCTTCAGACCCCGAAGGAATCCGAAACGGACCGGGAAGCGTCGCTCCCCCTCTCTGCGCGTTCGTTCTTCCCCATTGCCTCGGCTTCCGCGCGGTCCTCGTTCCGCGTCGTTCCGTGTCGCGTCCATTGAGACGGTCGTGGGACGAGCGTGTGACGATTCTGAGGCGCCCCCTCGACATCCTGGGTCCGCATGCGGAGCGGCGTTCAGTGGCAGCGGAGGCCGAGGGTGGCTCGCGGGCCTTCGTCGTTCCGGCCGGCCCTGCGGGGAGGGCAATGAGCCGCCAGGAGTCCCGGTTCCACACGTTCATCGTCCGCTGCTGGCTCGAGTTGCCGGATTCTGAGGCTTCCGGGCAATGGAGGGGAGAGGTGCGACACCTTCCGGGTGGTGAAGCGATGCGGTTCCGCGACCTGGCGGACGTACTGCGCTTCATTCGCGCGGTGCTCGAGGCGCGGGGCGGACAACCTGCTGCCGGTCATCCGGGCGATCGGCGCGACGCGGACGAATGAGCGACTACACGGTTATCAAGCTGGTGAACGAGCGGCTGCGGCAGCTCCTTTTTGACGGCATGGTCGGCGAGGCGGCTCAGTACTTCACGGGGATCGACGCCATCCATGTCGGCTCCCCGAAGGAGACGGCCGAGCTCGCCAATACGCAGCCGAAACGGCTGAGCATCTTCCTGTATCAGGTCACCGAGGACCCGCATATGAAGAACCGTCCGCCCGTGCGGGCGAACGGGGCCACGCGCCTAAGGATTCCGCCGCTGGCGCTGCGGTTCCACTACATGATCACGCCGTTCGTCCCGGACCCGGATGGGAACGCACTCGTGCTGGGCAAGATCCTCGAGGTCCTCTACGACAACTCGACGATCGTCATCACCGACCCCCTCAGCGGCGAAGCAGAGGAGGTCCGCGTGATCTTCGAGACTCTCTCGTTGGCCGAGCTGGCCGAGGTCTGGGAGGCTCTGAGAGAACCCTACCGGGTCTCTCTCGCCTACCAGCTTCGCGTGCCGCGCCTCCAGAGCCGGCGTCATGTGCTCGCTGCGCCCGTGGGCGAGGCGAACCAGCACTACGGGGGCGTGCCGTGAGCCTGATCGTCATGGAACGCCGCCGTCGCGTCGCCACGCTGGTGCTGCGGCCCGTGGACGCGTTTCGGGAGGCGCTGCAGCGCCCGGTTTTCGAGCGGGGTCCGGTCCAGCCCGTGCGTTTCCGTATCCTGGGCGAGGTGGTCGGCGGCGCGCTGAGCCCCATGGCCGGGGGACCGCCCGCGCCGGTGCGCAACGTCTCCGGCGATACGGTGTTCCGCGACCTCGCGCTGCCGGCCGGGACGTACCGCATCGGGCTGGCGCGGGACCCGCGCCGCCGCGCCGATGCGTACTACGAGGAGGTCGATCCCGCCGAGCGCGATCTCGCCTGGGACCCGGCGGCGCCGGGAGCCGGCCTCCCCGGGCTGCCCACGCACCCCTCGCGCCTCGAGCCCCTGCGGCTCTATCCCACGGCTTCGTACCCGTTCCCGACGGCGACCACCCTGGTTCGCGGCAGTTTGCACTGGTACGACGGCACGGCGCTCGCGGGCGCAGTGGTGAGGGAGCCGGCGGCGATCGTGAGCCGGAGCCGCGTTCACGCGGGCGGCGAGTTGGGGCTCACGGGCGGCGACTTCGTCCTCGCCTTCCGGGCCACGGCGGCGACCGGGAACGCGAATCTCCAGCTCGACCTGGCCGCGGTCGATCCCGCTGCGAGACCCGACGGCGCCGCCTACCTGGGGGGCTGGCCGGGCCAGTGGCCGGCGCAGTGGGAGCGGGGCACCACGCGCACGGTGCGCCAGGGCGCCCTCGCCGGCACCGTGCTGCGCGATGACGGCCGCGTGCTCCCGGGCGCTACCGTCCGGCTCGCCGGCCGCCCCGGCCCGCTGCGCACGAGCGCCGAAGGCCGCTGGAGCTACCATTTCCCGCCGCTCACCCCGGCCGGGACGGTGAACATCACCGTGCAACACCCCGATTACCCCGATGCGACCGTGAACAACGTCGCCTTTCCGGCGGACGCCACCGCGGCCGCGCCGACCGTCGTCATGAGCTGAAGCCCCACGCCCTGCAGCGAGGTGAACCATGCCCGAGTACCTGTCGCCCGGCGTCTACGTCGAAGAGATCGAGGTCGGCATCAAGCCGATCGAAGGCGTCGCCACGAGTAACCTGGGGATCGTCGGGCCGACGGAACGCGGCCCCACCGAGGTCCGCCTGGTCACGAGCTGGCTGGAGTTTCAGCGGGTGTACGGCGGGGCCATCGACAACTCGTTCATGGCTCACGCCGTCAAGGGGTTCTACGACAACGGCGGTCAGCGCTGCTTCGTCGCGCGCGTGACCAGCCTCGACAACACGACGGCGCCGTCCGGCGGCGCCTTCGCGCCGCTCGTGATCACCGCCATCGGCCCCGGCGCCTGGGGGGACAACATCCTGGTGCGGATCGCCGACCCGAGTCAGCGCGATCCTGCGAACCCGGCGAACCCGAACCCGAATCGCTTCAAGCTGGTGCTCGCGTATTACCGCACGCTGCCGGCCACATGGGCGGCGGGCACCTTCGTCGATCCCAGCCTGCCCACCGCGCAGGCGGATCGGAACTTCCGCCGGCCCGACGCGCTCGAGGTCTACGACGATCTTTCCTTCGAGCGCGAGGACCAGAACTACGTGCTGCGGGCGGTCCAGGCATCGAACCTCGTGTTCGGCAACTGGGCTGCGGGCCAGGCCCCGGCCCGGCCGGCGAATACGCCTGCCGCCAACGCGGGCTTTGTTCCGCTCGCGAACGGGAACAACGGCGTCGCTCTCACCGCCGCCGACTTCGACGGCCGCGAGGAGCCGGCCCAGACCCGGAACGGCGTGCAGGTGAGCGTCTCCACCGGGCTGCTGGGCCTCGAGCGCATCGACGAGGTCACGATGCTCACCGCGCCCGACGAGCACGGGTTCGCACCGCAGCTCAGGAACGCCGTGGTGATCCAGTGCGAGCGCCTGCGCGACCGCTTCGCGATCCTGTCGGTCGCCCAGAACCAGCGCAACGTCAACAACATCTTGCCGAACCCGCCGACCAGCTACGCGGCGCTGTACTGGCCGTGGATCTACGTGGGCCACCCCAACGGGCGGGACCGGATCATCGTGCCGCCGGTCGGCCACATGGCCGGCATCTACGCGCGGACCGACATCGAGCGCGGCGTGCACAAGGCGCCCGCGAACGCCGTGGTCCGCGGCGCGCTCGATCTCGAGTTCCCGGTCGCCCGCGGGATGCAGGATATCCTGAACCCGCGCGGCGTGAACGTGATCCGCGACTTCCGCGCCGACCGTCGCGGCGTACGCCTGTGGGGCGCGCGCACCATGTCGGACGATCCGACGTGGAAATACGTCAATGTAAGGCGGCTGTTCATCTTCCTCGAGGAGTCCATCGACGAGGGGACGCAGTGGGTCGTCTTCGAGCCGAATGCCGAGCCGCTGTGGGACCGGGTGCGTCGCTCGATCGAGAGCTTTCTCATCACGGTGTGGCGGAACGGCGCCCTCATGGGGACTCGGCAGGAGGAGGCGTTCTACGTGAAATGCGACCGCACGACCATGACGCAGGACGACATCGATAACGGCCGGCTGATCTGCTACATCGGCGTGGCGCCGGTGAAGCCCGCGGAGTTCGTGATCTTCCGGATTCATCAGTGGGCTCTG
Source organism: Gemmatimonadota bacterium (assembly GCA_016209885.1). Classification (GTDB taxonomy): domain Bacteria; phylum Gemmatimonadota; class Gemmatimonadetes; order Longimicrobiales; family Gaopeijiaceae; genus JACQVF01. The sequence continues at coordinate 3,770 of JACQVF010000062.1, forward strand.
GGAGCCAAGACGGCGGTCTGAGCCACAGGTCTGAGCCACAGGGAGGAACCATGCCAGAGTCGGGCGAGCGTAACGATCCGTACGGCGCGTTCAACTTTCTGGTCGAGATCGACGGCGTGACGGTGGCCGGGTTCTCGGAGGCCAGCGGTCTGACCAGCGAGACGGACGTCGTGGAGTACCGCACGGGCGCGGAGGACATCACGGTCCGGAAACTGCCGGGCCTCAAGAAGTTCACGAACATCATGCTGAAGCGCGGCTTCACGGCGAGCGACGAGCTGTGGCAGTGGCGCAAGGCGGTGATGGACGGCCAGACGCAGCGGCAGAGTGGGACGATCGTGCTGCTGAACGAGGCGCGCGAGGCGGCGATCAAGTGGACGTTCCGCGAGGGCTGGCCGTCGAAGTGGGAGGGCCCGGCCTTCAACGCGAAGACCAGCGAAGTCGCGATCGAGACGCTGGAGATCGCGTGCGAGGCGCTCGAGCTGGAGCTGGCCTGAGCGTATGCCGACCGCGTCCGCCGCTCCCGGGATCACCTTCGAGTTCGCGGATCCGCCGCGCGCGCTGCCGGAGGTCCGCACCGACATCGCCGGCTTCGTCGGCTTTGCGGAGCGCGGTCCGTTTCATCGGCCGCTGCGCATCGAGAGCTGGCAGCAGTACGAGACGGCATTCGGCGGCTTCGACGTTCCCGGCTACCTGCCGCTGGCGGTGCACGCCTTCTTTGCGAACGGCGGCGCGACGTGCTACGTGGTGCGGGCGCTGGTTCCGCCGGGCGATGGCGACCGCGAGTGGCACGAGAGGGCGCGGCATGCCTTCGCGGAGCTCGCCGTGCGGGACGCGGTCGATCCCTCGGTCCGGCGGTCGCTTCGGCTCATCGCCCGCTCGCCGGGGCGGTGGGGTAACGGCGTCTCGGTGGAGGTGGTGCCGCACGTGCTGGAGGGCGGCGGCGGCCCGACCTACCGCCTCACGCTGGTCGTGCGGGACCGCTCCGGCGCGATCTGGCGGCTCGCGGACTGCTCTGTAGACCCGGCGGATCCCCGGTTCCTGCCGGAGGTCATGGCGGCCACGCCCGGACTCCCCGTCCGGCTGGCCGCGGCCCACACGGGCGAACCCGACGAGGAGGGTGCGCTGCGCACGCCGTGGGCAGGCGAGCCGCCGCGCCGTCCCCCCGCGCCCGTGGGCCCCACCCTGCGGCTGGAGGCGGGGCGGTGGCAGCTCCGGGGCGGCCGCGATGGGCTGGCGAAATGCGGGTTGGACCACCTGCGCGGAGTCGAGGACGCCCCGGACGAGCGGGCGGCGTGGGGGCTTCTGGCGCTCACCGATATCGACGACGTGGCCCTCGTAGCCGTTCCCGACGCCGCAGCGTTTCCGCGCTTCGAGACGCGGCGGCGGCCGCCCCCGGACGTTGACTGCTCGGTCATCGAGCCGGGTCCAGGCGCCGCGGCTGGGGATCCTAGCGGCGCCGGGCGTGCCGGGGACTTCACGGTGGACCCCGAGTGGGGGGCGGCGGACCGGGCCGCTGCCGTGAAGCCGAAGCTCGAGGCTCTGGCCGATCGCCACGGCCTCACCCTCGAGGAACTTCTCGCCGCGAACCCCACGTACCGCGGCGTGCTGGCGGATCCTGCTGGCTGGCCCGGCGCCGCAGCGCCGGTGCTCGTCCCCGAGCCGCCGGACGAGCGTCCGCCGCGCTGGACGGACGAGGACACGTTCCAGGCAGCGGACGCCGCGGTCCGCTTTTGCCAGCTCCGGCGCGACTGCGTGGCGCTCCTTGATCCGCCGCCGGGGCTCCGCACGCCGCGGCAGGTCGAGGCCTACCGCGACCGATTCGATACCTCGTACGCCGGACTGTACTGGCCGTGGCTCCTGGTGGAGCGCTACCCGCGGGCGGCGCGGCGGCGGCAGCGTGCTGCGGGGATCCCCGAGGTCGGCCGGCTCGAGGCGCCGCCCTCCGATGTTCGCCTGGACCCCAGCGGCCTGCGCGCCAGCGGCCGCGCGCCCGCCGGGGACGGGACCATCGCCATGCCGCCGTCGGGCGTCGTCGCGGGGCTTACCGCCGCGGCGGATCTGGCTGTGGGGCCCCACCGCTCGCCGGCGGGGCAGACCGCCCGCGCGGTCATCGCCGCCGCGGTGGTCGTGGACGACGAGGCCCACGGCGCGCTGAACGCGCGCGGGATCGACGTCTTTCGCGAGCGCGTGGGTCGGGGTGTGGTGCTGGAAGGCGCGCGGTCGCTCAGTCGCGAGCAGCGCTCCGGGAGTCCGTGGCGGCACCTGAACGTGCGCCGCGTACTGCTGGCCGTCGCCGAGGCCATCGCGGAGGGCACGCAGTGGTCGGTGTTCGAGCCGAACGACAGGGCGCTGTGGACCGATCTGCGCGACCAGATCCGCAGCTTCCTGACCTCGCGCTGGCGGCGCGGCTGGCTCATGGGTGAAGCACCGGAACTGGCCTTCCATGTCCGCTGCGACGAGAGCACGAATCCGCCCGAGTCGCTCGAGCTGGGCCGCGTCGTGGCGCTCATCGGGCTGCGGTTCCCGCCGCCCATCGAGTGGATCGTCGTGCGCATCGGCCGCTCGAGCGCGGGCGTCGAGGTCCTGGACGTCGAGCGCGCGGCGTGAGCGAGTGAGCGAGGAGGAGCCAGCATGCCTGCGACCGGCGACCGCGAGGATCCCTTCCTGGCGTTCCGCTTCCTGGTGCGCATCGACCGCGAGGCGCTGGGCGGCTTCTCGGAGGTCGCGGGGATCCAGGCGGAGGTCGAGGTCCAGGAGATTCCCGAAGGCGGCGTGAACACGTTCGTGCACAAGCTCCCCGGCCGGGCGAGGCATGGCAACCTCACGCTGCGGCGCGGCCTGGTCTCCACCGCGCTGTGGGAGTGGTTCGCCGAGATCATGGGCGGCGTCATCACCCGCAAGACCGTAGTCGTGGAGCTGCTCACGCCGGGTGGCGACGACGTGCCCATGCGCTGGGTCTTCGACAGCGCCTTCCCGGCCCGCTGGCTCGGGCCGGAGCTGAAGGCGGACCAGAACACGGTGGCCGTGGAGGCCATCGAGCTGTGCCACCACGGCTTCCTGGTGGAGAGCTGACGATGCCCCTGTACGTGCACGAGGTCGAGGCTCGGGTCGTCCCCGAGGCGGCGGCGCCCGCCGGAGCCGCCGCCCACGGCCTCCGCCCCGAGCAGTTTCGGGCCCTCGTCGCCGCGGTGATTCGCGAGCTGGAGCGGCGCAAGCAGCAGGCGCACTCGCTCGAGGAGGAGACGGCGATCACGGGCCAGAACCGGCCACCCTCCATCGGAGCTTGAAGGGGGAACCCGAATGGACACGAAGCTGACCATCACGGTCGAGGACCGGGACGCGATCGATCCGGCCCGCGGGCTGCCGGAGAAGATCGAGGCTCAGTACAACCCGGCGGAGCTCACGCTGGAGAAGTCCGCGCAGCTCGCGGAGCAGAACATCCCCGGGCTGGACAGCCCATTGCTCCAGTTCGTCCGCGGCCAGATCCAGAAGCTCACCGTCGAGCTCACGCTCGACCAGGCCTCGGCACCCGCGAACCAGCCGGATGCTTCGGTGGAAAAGCGCGTCCTTGCCCTCTACCAGCTCGTGAAGGTGCAGCCCAGGACGCACGCCGCGCCGCGCGTGCTCGTCACCTGGGGCCAGGGGCTCAGCTTCCGCGGCGTCGCCGAGTCCGTGCAGCGGAAGTTCACCCTCTTCGACAACGCCGGGAAGCCGCTCCGCGCCGTCGTCACCGTGACGTTCCGCGAGTACAGGAGCCTGGACGAGCAGCTCAAAGAGCTCAACCTCCAGTCCGCGGACCAGACGAAGGTTACCGTGCTGCGCGCCGGCGACCGGCTGGACGTGATCGCCCACCGCGAGTACGGGGACGCCGAGCTCTGGCGCGCGCTCGCCGCCCACAACGGGGTCGAGGACCCCCGGTTCCTGCCGCCCGGGACCCGGCTGGAGATCCCGCCGCGTCCCGAGCTGACCGGGAGCTGAGCCATGCCCGCCGTCTCCATCGCCGCGCTCGGCACCGACTTCTACGTCCCGGCCTACGAGATCCGGGTAGGCGGCCGGCCGCTCGACCGCCAGGCGGTGCGTGACATCCTCGCCGTCAGCTACTCCGACTCCCTGGAAAGCATCGACGCCTTCTCGCTGGTCATCAACAACTGGGATGAGGAGAAGCGGACGTTCAAGTACAGCGAGGGTGAGCTGTTCGCGCCGGGCCAGCGTGTGGAGCTCAAGCTCGGCTATCTGGACCGCGGGCTCGCCCCCATGCTGCTGGGCGAGATCACGTCTCTGCAGCCGTCGTTCCCGGCTGACGGCGCGCCGACCCTCTCCGTCAGCGGCCTCAGCATCCTGCACCGGTTGCGCAAGGAGCCCCGGTCCGAGGTCTACGAGAGCAAGAAGGACTCGGCCATGGCGAAGGAGATCGCGCAGAAGCTGGGCGTCGAGATCCGCACGAGCCCCGAGGCGGAGGCGCGCGAGCAGGCGATCCCCTTCGTGATCCAGAACAACCAGCAGGACATCGTCTTCCTGCTCCAGCGCGCGCGGCGCATCGGCTACGAGCTCACCGTGCAGGAGGACGAGCGCGGCGCGCCGATCCTGTTCTTCGGCCCACAGTCGAAGGGCCGGGAAGTCCCCTTCGCCCTCGACTGGGGGCGCTCCCTCCTGTCGTTCGACCCGAAACTCACCACGGCCAACCAGGTGGGCACCGTCACGGTCCGCGCGTGGCACCCCACGAGCAAGAAGCTGATCGAGGCGACGGCGCGCCGGAGCGAGTTGGGCCGGGACGAGCCGTTCGTCGAGGCGTTCAACGAGCGGCAGGAGATCATCGCGGACCGGCCGGTCGCGAATGAGGCGGAGGCGAAGCAACTGGCGCTCGAGACGCTGCGCCGCATCGCCCAGCATTACGTCACTGCCTCCGCCTCCACCGTGGGGCTGCCGGACCTCCGCACCGGTGCGCTCATCGAGATCGGCGGGCTCGGCAAGAAGTACTTCGACGGCACCTACTTCGTGACCTCCTCCACCCACAACATCGGCGACGGCGGCTACACGACCCAGTTCGAGGCGCGCAAGGAGGCCGCTCCATGAACGGCACGTCGCCCAAGGCGGACGCCATTGTGATCGGCGTGGTCAAGGATCTGGAGGATCCGCAGAAGTTGGGGCGCGTGCGCGTGGCGCTGCCGCACCTGGGCAACAAGAGCAGCGCGTGGGCGCGCCTGGCCACGCTCATGGCCGGTCCGGACCGCGGCTCCCTGTTCCGCCCGGAGCCGGAGGACGAGGTGCTGGTGGCGTTCCTCCACGGCGATCCCAGCCAGCCGTACGTGATCGGCGCGCTGTGGAACGAGCAGGACGCGCCACCCGAGAACGGCGGAACGAAGGAGAACCACCTGCGCACGCTGCGTTCCCGCAGCGGCCACGTGTTTCGCTTCGATGATACGCCCGGCGGTGCCAAGATCGAGATCATCGGCTCCCAGGAGACGCAGCGGATCGTGATCGATGTGGCGGGCACGACCGTCAAGGTCGAGGCGGACCAGGGCGATGTGAAGGTGACGGCGAAGGCCGGGAACGTTGACGTGGATGCCGGCGCCGCCGCGAGCGTGAAGGCGACGAGCTCCATCACGCTGGAGGCCGCTGAGATCAAGATCCAGGCGCAGGGCATGGTCACGATCCAGGGCGCCCAGGTGAAGATCAACTGACGCGGGGCGCCGAATGGCGCGGCCGCGCGCGAACGACGGAAGCGAGACGGAACCATGTGTCCACCCGCAGCCAAGCAGGGCGACCAGATCGTCGCCACGGACATCCACCTGATCATCACTCCGACCCCAGCGACCGTCCCGGTGCCGCACCCGTTCACCGGGATCATCGACGGCGGGCTGTCGAGTGACGTGCTGATCGAGGGGCGGCAGGCGGCGACGGTGAACAGCACGGCGACGAACACGCCGTCGCACGTGCCGATCGGCGGCTCGTTCGCGAACCCGCCGAAGAACCAGGGCCGGATCATCCGGGGGAGCGCGACGGTGCTCATCAACAACAAGCCAGCGGCGCGCTCGGGGGACACGGCGCTCACCTGCAACGACCCGGTGGACGCGCCGGTGGGCACCGTGGTGGCCGTCTCCACCGTGCAGATCGGCGGATGAGCGAGGAGGTCATCGGCCGCGGCTGGCCGTTCCCGGTGCGCCCGGGCCCCGACGGCCGCCTGCGCTTGGTGGGCGCCGAGCGGAAGATCCGGGAAAGCATCTGGATCATCCTGGCTACGGCGCCCGGTGAGCGGGTCATGCGCCCGGACTTCGGCGCGGGACTGCCGCGGGACGTGTTCTCACCCAACGACCCGCGGAACCGCGCGCTCATCGCGACCCGGGCGCGGGAAGCGCTGATCCGCCACGAGCCGCGGATCGACGTCCTGGATGTCCGGGCCGAGGTCGACCCTGACGAGGACAGCCGCGTGCTCGTGCAGGTGGACTACCGGGTCCGCGCGAACAACGCCGTCTTCAACCTGGTCTATCCGCTGTACCTGACGGAAGGAGCCGCCTGAGTGTCGCTCGCGCCGCCTGATCTCGAGATCCGTTCCTTCGAGGAGCTGCTCGCGGAGGCGCGCCGCCGCATCGCGCGCTACACGCCCGAGTACACTCTGGGCTGGACGGATCACAACGAGTCGGACCCGGGCATCGTGCTCGTTCAGCTTTTCGCATGGCTGGCGCAGATCACGATGGAGCGCGTGAACCGGCTACCCGAGCGCGCCTATCGCTCGCTGCTCCACCTTCTCGGCCTCGGGGTGCGGCCGGCCACGCCTGCGGAGGCGGATCTGGTCTTCGAGGCGGTTCCGGGCGTGGCGGCCAGCATCCATGCGGAAGCGCGGACGCGGGTCGGCGCGCCGCCCGCGGAAGATGGCTCACCCGTGGTCTTCGAGACCACCGGCCCGCTGGACATCGTTTCCGCGGAGCTCGCCTACGTCCTCACCTACGACGGCACGACGTTCCGCGACGTCACGGCGCTGAACGAGCCGGCCGGCGGGACGATCTACCCCTTCGGCGAAAGGCCGGAGACCGGCGCCGCGATTTACTTCGGCTTCGCGGTGCCGCAGAGCAGCGAGGCGGGGTGGCGGCCGTTCCCCGGGCGGATCTCGCTCAGGGCGTTCGAGCTGGAGGCGCTGGAGGCGCCGTCGCCCATTGCGTGCGGCGAGGCGCCGCAGGTCGCGCGGGCCGAGATGGAGTGGGAGTACCTGCCAGGGCCCGGAAAGCCGTGGAAGAGCCTGACCATCTACGAGGACGAGACGCGCGCGCTCGAGGTGGGCGGCTACCTGGCGCTGGAGGGCCCCCGGGAGATTGAGCCCGCGCCCCTGTGGACCGTGAGCGAGCCGCACTACTGGCTGCGGCTGCGGATCCGCAACCCGGACTACGGCGGCCGCGTTCCGGAGATGGCGTTCTTCCGCTTCAACGCGATACGCGCCCGTCATGAGGTCACGGTGAGCGACGAACTGGTCGGCGAGAGTGACGGCAGCCCCGACCGGGTCATGAGCCTGCGCTGGGCGCCCGCGGTTCCCGGCTCGGTGAAGCTAGAGGTCCAGGACGAGGGCGGCCGGTTCCAGGAGTGGAAGGAGGTGGACCTCTTCCGCGCGGAGGACCCGGAGGCTCCAGGCGACCCCGAGGCCGGGCCGGACGCGCGCGTCTACCGCCTGGATCCCCAGACCGGCGAGATCCGCTTCGGCGATGGCCATCGTGCGGCCATCCCGCCGGCGGCGAGCGAGGTCGTGGCGCGCAGCTACCGCTACGGCGGCGGCAATGCCGGGAACGTGGAGGCGGACCAGATCACGTCGCTCCAGGCGACGCTGCCCGGGGTTCGTGGCGTGACGAACCCGCGGCCGGCGGTGGGCGGCCTGAACGCGGAGACCGTGGAGCAGGCGCTCCGCAACGCCCCCCAGTGGCTGCGCCGGCGCGAGCGGGCGGTCACCGCGCGCGATTTCGAGAACGCGGCGCTCGCGGTGGGCGGCGTCGCCAAGGCTGCGGCGCTTCCCAACGTCCACCCCGACTACCCGGGTGTGCGGGTGCCGGGCGCAGTCACCGTGCTTGTGGTCCAGGACACGGACCGCGAGCCGCCGACTCCCACCGAGACGCTCATGCGCCGCGTCTGCAGCGAGCTGGACGCGCAGCGCACGCTGAGCACCGAGGTCTACGTGCGCTCGCCCGTCTTCGTGAAGATCGACGTGGAGGCGGATCTGCGGGTGGATCCGACCCGGTCGCTGTCACGCGCGGAGCAGAGCGGCCGGGAGCAGATCGGCCGCTACCTGAGCTACAAGAGCTGGCGCTTCGGCCAGGATCTCTACCCCGCGAACCTGCAGAGTCAGCTCCTCTCGCTCCCTGAGGATGTGGGGATCTGGGCGGTCGAGCGGCTGCGCATCCACGTGGCCGGCCGGCTCCACAGCTCGCCCACCGACCCGGTCCGCCTCGCCGCCGACGCGTTGCCGTACCCGGGCCGCATCGACCTGACCGCGACCCCGTACGCGGAGGAGTGAGACGATGCCCGCCGAGGTCCGTCGCTGGTGGCTCGCGGGGAAGAACGGCTGGGGCGGCACGCTCCGGGCCGGCCCCCAGGCGCTGCACGTGACCGTGACCGCGGACGGCGTTCGCGCGGGTGAGCGCACGATGTCCCTCGCGCGCAGGCCCGGCGGGCCCGCGGATCCCGCCGCCAACCCCGCCTCGGTCGGCGGCGTCGCCCTGCCGCGCAACGTGCACGCATCCGGGCAGGAGCTCCTTCTCGCCGCGCGGCAGCGGCGACGGATCCTGCGCCGCGATCCCGAAAGCGGTGAGCTGCGCGCGTGGATCGGCCTCGAGCCCCTCAGCCCCGGCGGGCCGGGCGCGCCGGGCGTGATCCTTACGGGCGTCGGCGACCTGCTCATAGTGGCGGAGGAGGGCCGGCCGCGGGTCCTGGCGCTGCACCCGGGCGTCCCCCTGGTCTTCGACGCGACCGCGCTGCCCGCCGACCGCCGCATTCGGGACCTGGCGCCCACGGCGGGCGGGATGGTCCTGATTCTGGCCGTGTCCGAGGCCGCGGCCGGTGAGCTCTGGTGCTGGGAGCCGGGCGCCGATGCCCCCCGCCTCACGGCTACCGTGCCTCCCGCCGCGGACCCGGCCGCGGAGCCCTCTCGGCTTCTCGTCGACGGAGCGGGCGCGATCTACGTCTTCGATGGGGCGGGCGCCCGGGCCCTCGAGCTTGGCGCAAGACCGGAGAAGGAGGGCTGGCGCCCGCTGGCGGAGCTGGCCGACCGGTTCGCGCCGCTACCCGTCGTCATCGAGCCCGATCCTGAACACGGCTGGCGGCTCCGCGTCGCGCCCGCGGACGCGCCGCGGCCGTACCCGTGGCCGGCGCCACCCGCGTGGCCGGCCTACGATCCGGAGGGCCGGCGGCTCGAGCTCGCCCCGGAAGCACCCGTGGGGCCGCCTCCGTATCTCGCCTCCGGCAGCGTCGAAATCGGGCCGCTCGACGGCCGCGTGCCGCGCGTGGTCTGGGACCGCCTGGAGCTGGAGCTCGCGGCGCTGCCCGCCGGCACCGCCATCGAGCTGCGGACGCGCACCGCCGATGCGACCGCGGCCGAACCGGGGTTCGCCGAGTGGTCCGCCGCCCATCGCGTCACCGGCACGACACGGCGCGCGCCCGATCGGGTGGACTTCGCCGTCCTGAGCCCCGCGGGCAGATACCTCTGGGTCGAGCTCAGGCTCGAGGGCGGCGCGGCGACTCCCGAGCTCCGCTCCCTGAGCGCGGCCTACCCCCGGCGTGGGATGATCGACTTCCTGCCCCTCGTCCACCGCGAGACCGACCAGGACACCCGCTTCCTGGAGCGCCTCGTGGGCGCGTTGGAGCGGACCTGGGACCCGCTGGAAAACGCGGTGGGCGAGTTCCATCGCGAGTTGCGCGCCGAGACCGCCAGCGGCCCTGCCATGCTCGATTACCTGGGCTCCTGGTTCGACGAGCCGATGGACCCGGAGTGGTCCGTCCCGGCGCGGCGCCACACCGTCCGCCACGGCGGTCGCTACCTCTTCCGGCGCGGCACACCGTCGGCCGTGCGGGCGGCGCTGCGTCTGTTCCTCGCCAACCGCTGGGGGCTCGTGCCCGAGTCCCTTGGCGACACACCGTTCCTCTGGGAGCACTTCCGCTCCCGCATGCCCCTCCACGCAGCCGACACGCCGGATACCGGGGACGGCCGGACCGCCGGCCGCCTCTTCGGAACGGAGGTGCTGCGGCGGCTGCGCCTGGGCTCCTCCGCACTTGGCGAGGGGACGCTGCGCGATCTGGGCTCGCCGGAGACCGACCCCGTGACTGTGGACGCCCACCGGTTCTCCGTGTTCGTCCCGCGGGCGCTCATCCCCGGCGGCGATGACATCCGGGCGCTGCGCAACGTGCTGGCTCGGGAGCAGCCGGCCCAGGCCGCCGCGGAGCTGGTGCTGGTGGAACCGCGGCTGCGCGTCGGGCTCCAGGCCACGCTCGGGGTGGACACGATCCTGGGCGTCTATCCCATCGCCCGGCTGGCGGCCACGCCCGAGCAACGCGACGACGCACCGCCTGCCCGCCTCGATTACGACTGTTTGCTCGGCGACACGGAGCCCGGTGCCCGTCCCGACACGCCCGCTCTCGGCGGCGACGCCGCGCTGCCCTGGCGCATCACCTGAACCGTGGACGGAACGCCCATGAGCAGAGCCAAAGAACCGTTCGATCCGTGCGCCGGGACCGAGACCGCGTTCCCCGGCTGCTACCGGCCGCCGCTTGAGCGCCTGCGCTTCTGGAACGGCCGCTTCCTCGTCGCGCGCGACCTCCGGGATCAGCAGGAGGATCTCATCCGGCGGCTGGAGTACCACCAGAGCTTCGGGCACGGCGAAGGCATCCTGTGCGGCTTCCAGGTGCGCGAGCACCCCCGGGAGGAGTGCCGGGACCGCTGGATCGTCGTCGAGCCGGGAATGGCGTACGACTGCTGCGGTCGGACCCTGTGGATGCCCGAGCGCCGCGCCGTGGAGATCGCCCGGCCCGAGGAGCAGAAGCGCGCGGAGGCCGACCACCACACGGAGGAGGAGCGGCGCCGGGCCGAGGAGGAGCAGCACAAGGCCGAGCAGTGGCAGGAATGGCGGCAGGAGCAGAAACCGCCCGAGCAGAAGGGCCCGGAGCAGCGGCCGCCTGAGGAGAAGCCGCCGGAGAAGCCGCCGGAGCCGGAGAAGCCGCCGGAGCCGGAGTGGTTTGTCCTCGCCTGTCGCGTCGAGTGCGCGACGGATCCCATGCCGGCGCTCTACGCCGATGACCTCTGCGACCCGATCCGCCACGAGCACGGCCGGTTGCGCGAGGACGTGGCGATCCGGGTCGTGCCTGCGGCGGAGATCTCGGACGCATGCTGGCCCCGCTACCGCCCCGTGAGCGACGTGGACTGCACGCACCCCTTCGAGGACGACTGCCACATCCCGCTGGGGGACACTCCGCCCTGCGAGCACCGCTGCGCATGCGGCGAGTGTCTGGTACTCGCGGGCGTGTGGCGGGAGCGCGAGACAGGACGCCTGCGCTGGGATACGACGCACCGCAAGGTCCTGGCGCCGCCGGTCAACCTGACACGCATTACCGGCGTGAACTGGCCCCACGGCGGGGAGGTGAGCCTTCAGGAACTCATGCACCAGCGCAAGGGCCAGCTCATCGTGCGGTTTTCCAGGCCGCTCCGGCACACGGACGGGTTCCGGACCGGTATCAATCGCATGACCTTCACCGCCGCGTTCCTCGGCCCCACCGGCGCCTTCGAGCAGATCGTGCCGCCGGAGCCCGAGGACTTGGAGAACGGCGAGCCGACGCCGCGGCTCTCGCCCAACCGGCGCTGCGCCATCTTCGACATCCCCCGCAACCTCCTGCGCGGTCGCATCGCGCTCGTCGGCACGTTCATTCACGTCCGGCTGCTGTGCGACTTCCTCATTGACTGTCACGGCCGCGCGGTGAGCGGAGCCCACATCGCCGGGGACGCGAATGGCCGCGGCTCGGGTAACGGCGTGCAGGGCGGCGTGTTCGAGAGCTGGTTCTACCTCAAGGCTGGGTGAGGAGGAGAAGACTCATGATCGTGCCTGCGACTCGAACCGGCGGATGCGGCTGCGGCGGCCACACGCACGCGCATGAAAGCTCCAAGCAGCCGTGCGGCTGCGAGGAGCATCGCCCTGCCGAGGTCCACGGCGGCTGCGAATGTGCGGGGCCCGAGCGCTGCGGCGTGCCCTGTCTCGAACGGCCGCTCTACAGCGCCGGCCAGCTCCTCACCGCCGACAGTTTGCGCCTCGGCCAGCGCTACTTCGACGAGCTGTTCGCGCTCCGGCGCTACGTGGATGGCGTCGGCATCGTCTGCGGCCTGCACGTGCGCTGTGACTCCGACCAGCCGGGCTGGGTCATCGTCGAGCCCGGCTACGCCATCGACTGCTGCGGCCGCGACATCGTCCTTTGCGAGCCGGTCCGCTTCAACCTCTGCCGCGCCATCGCCGAGTGTCCGAAGCCCGAGGAACCGTGCGAGGAGCTGCCCGAGGAGGAAGAGGCTCCGGAGCAGCTCGACGCCGTCACGCCGGGGGTCGGTCGGGACACGCGGCCCGATGCCCAGGGGACGATTAGGGGCACCGTGGTGGAGGCCGCCACGGGCCGGCCTCTCGCTGGCGCCCAGGTGGTCGTGGAAGGCACAGGCCGCAGTGCCGTGACGGATTCCAACGGCCACTATGTCATCACGGACGTTCCGGCCGCGAGCTACGCCGACACCTACAGCTACATCGTCCGCGCCAGCCTGATCGGCTACCGCTCCGCTCAGAGGAGCGCCCGGGTGGGGAAAGGCCAGACGACCCAGGCTGACTTCCACCTCACCCCGGCGGCGCAGCCCGTCAGCCTGCTCTCCACGTACGTGCTGCGCGTCGAGGGCGCCTGGGAGGGCCGCTCGCCCGTGCCCGTCGTCACGAACCGCGGCTGCGACCCGCGGCCCGAGTGCCGGCCCTCGAAGGAGGTCGCCTCCGTCCGCCTGTGCGTGGAGGCGCTGGAGGAGCGAACCGGCCGTGCGCGCGTCGAGGACCGGACGGCTGCGTTCCGCAAGCTCGGCGAGCCGCTCTTCGATCGCATCGCCTACGCCCTCGAGGCGACGAGCGGGCTCGAGCCCAGCGAGAAGAACCCGAACCCTCAGGGCCGCGCCATCGCCGACGCGCTCCTGACCGCGCTGCGCGACGAGCCCGCCCGCTCGTCCTGCAACCTGGTGGACCTGATCTGTGATGTGCGCCGCATGCTCAGGAACGAGCCGCCCCGCTGCTTCCATTTTCCGGACGAGGTCCGCAGCGACCCCGAGCGCGCGCTCGTCGGCTTCGTGGGCCAGCTCCTCGACGACTTCCGGGAAGAGTACCTCGCCCTCGGCTGCGACGACTGCTGCGACCGCTCCGGCGTGCGCCTCGCCCACGTCGTGATCCAGGAAGTCCTGGAGGACTGCGGCGGCGAGCGCTGCTCACTCGCGGGGATCGACTCCCACGCCCCCGGGCGCGAGACGCTGCACCCGCGCAGCGCCTGGTGGCAGCCCGACCTGGTGCCGGTCTATGACGCCTACTTCCGCGGCCAGGATGAGGCGGGCGTGCTGCTCACCGGCCGTGGCCTCCAGGCCGAGGTGCGCGAGGCGAACCAGGCGCCCTTGCCCTTCTCGCCCACCCTGCCCGAGTCTGTTCGCCAGTGGATGGCCGACCACGGCGGTCAGGGCGAGCTCCAGCGCCTGGGCGTCTATCAGCACAGCATGCTGTATTCCCCCTTCTCCAGCTCGGTCGTCCTCTGGACCGTGGCCGGGCGCGTCGTCGCCATCACGCAGGCGTACCAGCCGATATACGGGGCTCTGCTGAAGCATTATCGGCACGAGGACTACCTGCGCTACGCGGTCAGCTTCCCGGTGGTCAAGCGGGTGATCGCGGAGCATGTGGAAAAGTCCGGAGTCCAAGGGCTGGGGCGGCGGCAGCCGGCGGTGGTCGCGGCGCAGGCACTGCCGCGCCCTGTGCGCGAAGCCGTATATCGTGGTGGTGAGCGGGTGCAGCCGGCGCCGATCCGGCGGATCGACCTGGCGAAGCTGGAGCCCGCACCCTTCCGGAACTTGATCCGCGGGATCGGTCCCAAGACGGAGGCGCAGCTCTACCGCGCGGGCAAGACCACTCTGCGCGCGTTGCTCGAGACGCCGAACGGTGAGCTCGGGAGCATGATGCGGCCCCAGCAGGTCCCGATGGTCAAGGAACAGGTGCACAAGATCCTCAGCGGAGAGGTGACGCTGGATGACACGCAGCTCGAGACCTGGGTGGTCGATGCGCGCCGGCGGCTCGCGGAGATGGAGGAGATGGAAAGGAGGTCGGCGTGACTCAGTCCACGAACGGCCGGACGCGCACCGAGCCCGTTGTCCGCAACGATTACCGGGAGGGGCAGATCCTCCGTGCGCGTGACCTCGAGCGTGAGAGCGACTACTTCCTCGTCCGCTATCGCCAGCACAACGCCCTCGCCCACGGTCCCGGCATCCTGCTGGGGCTCGGGCCGGTGGCATTCAAGCGCGGCACCGAGGAGGCGGTAACGGAGGAGACGCTCGCCGCCGATGGACCGACTCCCCTCGACCTCGCGATCACGGCCGGCGCCGCCATCGACTGGCTGGGCCGTTTCATCATCGTGCCGAAGCGAGAGCCCGTGGACCTGGAGCTCGCGACCACGCCGGCCGTTCTCGACCCCGGCACCTATCGCCTCGAGCTGCTCTACGAGCGCGCGAGCGCCAGCCGCTCGCGGCGCCATGGCGCGTCGGTCTGCGACGATGCCGGCGAGGCGGGTGGTGTCGTACGCGAGAGCTTCAGCCTCCGCCTGGTGGAACACGACCCGGACGCCGAGACACCGGACCTCGAGCTGGGCTCGGTGCTGGATGGCCCGACCGATGACCCGGCTGCGATAGCGCCGATCACCCTCGGACTCGTCGAATGGGACGGAAGCAACTACGTCGGCTATTCCGGGACCGGCCGGGTGTACGCCCCCGTGACCGGGCACCGGCTCGTGGCGCCGGATCGCCGTGCGGAGCTCGAGCTGCGGGATGGCAACGGGCGATTCGTGGTGCGCATGGCCGAGATGCCGGAGGCCGACGCGGAGGACCCCTTTACGCCGCTAGCGCCGGAGGACCGGTTCCGCGTGGACGGCGAGGGTGCGGTCTGGGTGCGGGCCGAGGTGAGCGTGGGCCCCGACGGCGTGCGCTTCCGCCAGGAGGCCGACAGCACGGAGGAGAGTCGCTGGCGTGCGTGCACCGTGACCTCGCAGCCGGGCGCGGCCTTCGGGATGGACGACCAGCCGCAGCCGCAGAAGCTCCAGGGCGATGCGTACGTGGCCGGCGCGCGCGAGCTGCGCGTGCTGTTCGAGCGCGATGGCACGAACCAGGGCCGTCAGCGCGTCGTGATCGGAACCGTGGACGACACCGGCGGCGACTTCAAGCCTGCCCTGGTCGTTTACGATCGGCCGCCATCCTCGACGGGCCAGGGCTCGGCCACGGTGGAGGTGTGGGGGGACCTCTACGTGCGGGGCACGGCCTGGCTCAACGCGGCGGCGCGCCGGCCGCCGCAGCCGGGCGCCGTCGAGGACGAGCTCGACTTCATTCTGCGGCAGCTCGCGGGCCCGCTGGCCGGTGTGTTCCGCTCCTTCCTGCTCAGTGACCCGGACTGGCTGAACGACCTCGCCACGGTCATCGCGGACCGCATTCAGGCCCCGAGCTCGGGCATGACGAGCGTGTTCGTGAACGCGCTCAAGAACGCGGTCGCCAACGTGTTGAAGGCGGATGCAAGCTTCGTAAGCGCTATCAGCGCGGCAGCGGCGACTCAGATCCAGGGCGACGAGCCGGCGGCGGCTGCGATTGCAGCGAACGTCGCGAAGTACCTGAGCCCGTTCACCTCGCCCATCGCGTTCCCCGACCCAGCGAATACCCCGCGTGGCCTCCTCGAGCGCCTCATGGTCGCGTACTTCGGGAGGCTCCTGTGGGACGGACAAGCGTACCAGCGCTTCCGCCAGGCCATCGACCCGGAGCTGACCCCGGACCAGGAGGATAGGGTCTCGAGCGCGTTCAAGTGGCTGACCGCAACGACCCCGCCATGATCGACTCCATCGGCACGCTCCGGCTCGAGCTGCCGGGCGCGCCGGGAGTTCCCCAGCGCGCCGGGCCCGCGGCCGCGGCCGCCGTCGCCTTCGCCGCGGCAGCCAGCGGCCCCATCACGTCCACATCCGCGCGGGCTGACGGACGCGTGGTCCTGGTGCGGCGGCTGCGGCTGGACCTGCCCGTGCCAGCCCGTGGCGAGGCCGAGGAGCTGGCGGCGGCGGCGGGCCGCGAGCTCGAGCCGGCGCTCCGCCGCTGCCTCGCCGGACCGCAGCCCGGGATCGAGATGCTCAGCTTCGAATCCGAAGCCGAGTACCTCGTTCACTTCCTGGAGCAATTCCTCCGCGGGCGACCGGTGGATGCGTGGTACTTCCGACCTCTGGCGCGATGCATCGCGGCCACGCTGGCGGAGACGCTGGGGCGGCTGGCCGAAGCGGAGCCCGGGGCCTGGCCCGCGGTGATCCGACTGCTCCGAGTGCGCGGATTGATGGCGCCGCTGCTGCGACGCCTGGAGCCACACTGGCACCCGCTGTTGCGCGGTGACGTTCCCGGGCCGCCGCGGGTCCTGGCACCCGACGAGGCGCGGCCGCTCTTCCACGCGGCCTGGGCCATTGCGGTGGCTGCTCTTACCGGTGGGACGGATGCCGTCACTCGAGCCGAAGCCACGAGGGAGCTCGCCCTCTCAGGCGCCGGCCCTCGCGCGGCTCCGCGCGAGGAGGCCCTGCGGGCCTACCTGGCGAGCGGCCCGGCGCCGCCGCGGAGCTGGGCGGCCCCCGATGCTCTTGGCCGGTCTGTCGCTGCCATGGTGGAGTGGATCCTGGCCCGTACAAAGGCGGCGGAGCTCGACACCGGTGCGGCCGTGGCGGAGCTCGACGAGCACCGCTGGCTCGCGCATGCGCCCGTCCGAGCGGCGCTGAGCGCCGCTGCGGGCCGGATCCGGCGGACGGCGGCTTCACCGCGCACGGGGACACGTGGGGCCGGGACTGCCGGGACGCGTACGGCCGCAGCCGCCCCGGCGGGTGAGAGCACGCCGGCCGGAGCCTCAGGCGGCGGGCACCTTCCGGCGTCCGCGGCCTCCGTCTCCATGAACCGCACGCGTGCGCTCCGCTACCTCGTGGCGGCGCGCTCGACCATGGGCCGGAGCACGAGACTTCGAGCCGGGCTCGCTGCGTATTCCGGCGCCGGGGAGCTGGAGGGGAGCGATCTCGACGAGGCGGCGGCGATCCTCGCTCGATCCGCTGAGGCTCTCTCTGCGGAAGCCGTGGAAGCGTGGCTCCGTGGCGCTGGTGAGCTGCCCGATCCGAGGGTAGGCGCTACGCCGGCGCTAGCGCGCCTGCGCGCGGCAGCGTCGCGCCTCATCGCCGCGGAAGTCCGGGAGCTCGCGAGCCATCTCCACGCGGTCGCGGTCGTGCTCCCGCGGCCGGGCATCACCACCAACGCGGTTGGCGTCTTCCTTCTCGTCCGTCCGCTGATTGACCTGCAAGTGATGCAGCTGTCGGAGAGCGCGGGCGTCGAACCCGTCGCCTTGCGCGAGATCCTCCGCCTGCTCGCGCTCCTCGCCGCGGGCGACGACGCCGAGAGCGTCGTTGCCCATATCATCGCCCATGGCGTGATGCCGGGGTTGACGCGCCCCGCGTTGGAGCTACCCAGGCGGGCGCTCGTGGCGCTGACGTCCGGGCTGCGGACGCGTGCGGCGGCGCTGCGGCTGCCGAAGCCTGCGGCCCTGGATGTCGCCGGCGATCCGGACCCCGCCGACGCCACCGCGCGCCTGCTGCTGGACATCGCTTGCTGTCAGCTGGTCCGGTGGATGCACGGTTTGGAGGCCAGCTCGACGGCCTTCGTCTTGAGGCAACTCGTCCGGCGGACCGGGTCCATCGACGTTCCGCTCGACGGCCCCGTGGTGGTCGAATGGCGTGCGTCCGGCTACGACGTGCTGCTCGAGCGCGCTGGTTACCTGCACCCGCTGGACACGGTCCCGTGGTGGAACGACAGGGGAGTCCGATGGCTGAGATAGGCGTCCTCGGCGCAGTGGCCGCGCGGCTGGAGACGCTGCTTGCGCAGCGGCTGGGTGCGGGTGCGCCGACGCCCGAGATCGTGTCGGCCGCCCCGCCCAGCGGCGGCGCGGAAGCCCTCGTGGCGCTACGGGGCGCCGCGGCGCTCACTCTGGAGGACCTCGACCTCACACCTGCCGCCGCGGCGCTCGGGGGTCTCGCGGGTGCGGCCGGCCTGGACGATGCGGACCACCACGTCCTCGCCCTGGTTTTTCTCGCCAACCTGGACGACCGGATCGGCCGCGCCATTGGTCTGCTCCACGATGATGTCAGTCGGACGCGACCCAGCATCGGCCTCGCGGCGCGGGCGCTGGACGGGCTCGTCCCCCGCGCCCAGGTTCTGGAGGCGGCCGGCCTCGATAGCACGCTGGTGCACCTCGGCCTGGTGGATCACGCGGGCGCGTACGCCGATCCCGATGCTCCCGTCGCGAACCGCGAGCTCGTGCTGCACCCCCGCGTGTTCGCGGCGCTGCTGAACGGCGGACCGCTCGATTCGCCGGATCCTCGTCTCCGGGGCGCGCTCCAGCTCGAGTCGGCTCGAGGCGCGCCGGCGCGCGAGGGCGCCCCCACACAGGGGTCTCCGGAGGAGTCGGCGGGCGCGGGCGCCGCCGATGGCCTGCTGCATCGTTTGGCCATGTACCGGTCCGACGACCGCCCGGTCGGACTCCTATGCGTGGGCCCGGACCTGGAGGCCGCGTTGGAGCTCGCCCGCGACTTCGCCCGCGGGCAGCGCGTGCGTGTGCTGCGTGTGGAGCTTGCGGCCGCTCTGGCCGCCGGCGAGAGCCCCGAGGCGCTCCCGCGCGCGGTGCGCCGCGAGTCCATCGTACTCCATGCGCTTCCGGTCTGGACCGAGCTCCCGCCGCGGGAGGCGCTGGCCGAACCGCAGCTGTCGCGCCGGCTCGCGCATATGTTCGCCGGCGCGCCGCGGCCGCTGCTGATTCACGCGGACTATCCGTGGACACCACCCGCCGATCTGCCGCTCACCCTCGTGCACCTGCCGACGCCGGGTCCGGCCTACCGGGAGCGGGTGGCGCTGTGGGAGGCGGAGGACGGTCGGACCGTAGCGGCGGACCACCAGACCGCGGAGCTGCTGGCCACGACGTTCCTGGTGCCGCGCGCGGCCGTGGCCGCGGCCCGCGCCGATGCGGGCGCCACCGCCGCGTTGCTGGGCGGCGACAGCCGGGAGCATCTCCAGCGGGCCGCGCACCGGCAGGCGGCTGCGCGCCTCGTGCGTTTCGCCACCAAGATCACGCCGCGGGCCGGCTGGCCCGACCTGGTGGCGCCGCGCAGCGTCATGCGGCAGCTCCGGGAGATCGAGTGGCGCGTCGCGCACCGCATACGGGTGCTGGAGGAGTCCGGCTTCGCCCGCACCGCTTCCGGCCGGCGCGGCTTCCTGGCCCTCTTCGTCGGCGCCAGCGGGACCGGGAAGACGCTGGCGGCGGAGATCATTGCCGGCGCTCATGGCTTCGACCTCTTCAAGGTGGACCTGGCGGCGCTGGTCTCGAAGTACATCGGCGAAACAGAGAAGAACCTGGCGCAGGTCTTCGAGGATGCCGAAGCCGCTCACGCGATTCTCTTCTTCGACGAAGCGGACGCCGTCTTCGGCAAGCGGTCGGAGGTCCGCGACTCTCACGATCGGTACGCGAACCTGGAGGTGAACTACCTGCTCCAGCGCGTCGAGGCGTATGACGGCGTGGTGATCCTGGCCACGAACATGCGCCAGAACATGGACGAGGCGTTCCTCAGGCGCCTGGACCTCGTGGTGGAGCTGCCGTTTCCCGACGATGGCGCTCGCGCCGAGATCTGGCGCCGCGTCTGGCCCGCGGCCGTCACACTGGCGCCGGACATCGATCTGCTC
Organism: Gemmatimonadota bacterium; assembly: GCA_016209885.1. Classification (GTDB taxonomy): domain Bacteria; phylum Gemmatimonadota; class Gemmatimonadetes; order Longimicrobiales; family Gaopeijiaceae; genus JACQVF01. The sequence goes on from JACQVF010000062.1 coordinate 23,775, forward strand.
GAGCTCGCTCGCCGGTTCCGGCTCTCGGGTGGCTCCATCCGCAATGCGGCTGTGGACGCGGCCTTCCGCGCAGTGGCCCGCGCCGCCAACGGTGCGGGGATCCGCATCGAGCGGGAGGACCTCGTCCTCGCCGTCGGCCGCGAGTACCAGAAGCTGGGCCGCCCGGTCACTCGCGCCGAGTTCGGCGCCGACTACGCTTCCGTGATCGAGACCCTGTTCGCGGCGCCTGCCGCGGGAGAGAACGTTGCCTAGGAAGGCGCCGCCGGGGGCGCGGCGCGAAGCGCAGCGTGCGGGGCCGAGGTCGGTCGAGCCGCCGCGGCCCCTACAGCGTGCGGGGCCACCGCGCCGTGAGGCGCCGACGGAATCGGCGCGGACGCGTCGCCTGGCTCGCCAGGTGGGCGAGCGCGAAGCGCGGCGCGCGATGACCGAGGAGCGGAACGGGAGGATCGGGCGCGCCGCGGCTGAGGAGCGCGACGAAACCGTTCAGCGGGCCGCGGCCGAAGAGCGAAATGGGACGCTCCAGCGTGCCGCAGCTGAGGAGCGCGAAGGGCGTGTCCGCCGCGCCGCCGCCGAGGAGCGGAACGGACGCATTCAGCGGACAGCGGCCGGACCGCGCCCCACGGTCACCAGCGACGTCGAGCGCCGGCTCGACGAGCGCGAGGGAACGGGCGAGCCGCTGCCCGGCGGCGTGCGCAGGGCCATGGAGGACCGCCTGGGCAGCGACCTCTCGGGGGTGCGAGTCCACCGCGGCGGCGAAGCGAGCTCGCTCGCTCGCCGCCTCGACGCCCAGGCTTTTACCAGCGGGCAGGACATCTACTTCGGCGAAGGGAAGTACGAGCCCGAAACCCGCGGGGGACAGGAGCTCCTCGCCCACGAGCTGGCGCACACCGTTCAGCAGAAGGGCGGCGCCGAACGGAGCCCTGCGCGCCGCGCCACCGTGAGCGCGCCCGGTGATCGTGACGAGCAGGAGGCGGAGCGCGTGGCTCGTCAGATCGTGCGCGGTGAGGTGCCCGAGCGGCCCGGCGCCGCCCCGGCGTCGCTGCAGCGCCAGCCCGCCGAGCCCGGCGCCGGTGGTCCGACGGCGGACGAGGCGCCGCCGGCTGGCGAGGAGGAGCCCGCGTTCAGCCTGCTGCTCCCTGGCGGCGCGGTGCGGATCGACATCGGGGGTGCGGGGGCTCGCGGCACGGTGTCCGTAGATCTCTCGCCGTATTCCGATCGCATCCCCGGCCTGCGACTCGGCACCCTGGAGGTGGAGGTCAGCAACGGACGGGTGCGTCGCGGCAGGATCTCTGGGGGCGTGTCCGTCCCCTTCGTCAGCGGCGACGTGTCCCTGGAGGTCGATGCCAGCGGCACCATCGGCAGTGCCCGCGGCGATCTCACCGTCGAGGTGCCCCAGTTCGCCCGTGGGCGGCTCGAGTGGAACTACGGCGCCGGCACGCTCAGCGGCTCCCTCACCGTCGGCGCGGACGAGATCACGGTCCCCGGGCTGCCGCTCAAGGACAGCTCTCTGACCATCACGCTGACGGGCGAGAGCCTCTCGGTCTCCGGCCACGCCACGACCGAGGACAGCATCCCCGGCCTCTCGGAGGGCCGCCTCAGCGTCGCCTACGACAACCAGCGTCAGAGCTTCGCCATCGCCATCGCCGCGGAGCTGGACGTCCCCGGCCTCCAGCGCTCTGCGTTCACCATCGAGAAGGACGAGGCGGGGAACTGGAAGGGGGCCGGCGACGTTGCGGCGAGCTTCGCGGGCGGCAGCGGCTCGCTCCACGTCGAGCACGAGAACTTCCAGCTCCGGAGCGCCGAGGGGACCGTCGGCTACAGCCGCGGCCCGCTCGCCGGCAACCTGACCGTCCGCCTCAGGCCACCCGAGGGCGCTCAGCCGGGCGATCTGGCCATCAGCGGCGAGGGCGACCTGACGGTGCGGATCGCGCCGTGGCTCACCGGCAGCGGCCACGCGATCCTCTACCCTGATGGCAACGTCGATCTCTCCGGCACCCTCACGTTCCCGGACCAGGTCGAGCTCTTCAAGGAACGCAAGTTCGAGAGGACCCTCTTCCAGTTCGACCAGGAATTTCCCCTCTGGGGGATCACGATCCCCCTGGTCGGCTCCATTGGCCTCATCGCGGATATCCACGCGAAGATCGGCGCGCGTACGAAGTTCGGGCCGGCAGTGCTACGGGACATCGTCGTCGAGGGCACGTACAGCACGCGCGGCGAGAAGCCGCCGGAGGCCGGCGGCGAGGCGGCCACGGGGACCGGGGAACCGGAGACCGCGCCCGAGCCCAGCTTCGCCGTCTCCGGCGAGTTCTTCCTTCCCGCCGGCGCGGAGCTCGTCATCATCGTGGGCGGAGGCGTAGGACTCGCGGCGCTCATCGCCGAGCTCACCGGCGGGATCGACCTGGTCGGCACCGCGGGCGCCTACGCCACGCTCTCGGTCCGGCCGCGCTTCCAGTACCAGGATGGCAAGTACTCGTTCAAAGGCGTGGCGGACCTCCAGGCCGCCGCCGTGGCGACGCTCGGCGTCAACGCCTACGCCGCCGTCGAGGTCGGGATCGGCTGGCTCTCGAAGGAGGTCTGGCGCAAGGACTGGAACCTCGCGTCCTTCACCTGGGACCCGGGCCTCTCCCTCGGCATGCAGGCGACCCTCGACTACACGCTCGGCGAGCCCTTCAGCCCGAACCTCGAGTTCAAGCCCGTCGAGATCGATGCCAAGCAGCTTGTCAAGAGCGCCATGCCCGAGTCGGGCCAGCCGACGCCCGATCGACCGCGCCGCGAGCCGCCGTCCGCGCGGATGCGCCTGGAGCCGGACCCCGAGGCGCCGCCCACCGCCGACGCCGCGCCAACCCCGGCGGACGCCGGCCGCGTACCCGGCCACCCCGGAGCCCCACGTCCCGGCGAGGCGTCGGCTGGAGCGGTGCCCGCAGGAGCCGGACCCACAACGTCGGGGCGCGGCGAGGTGGCGGTGCCGGGCGGGGCGGAGCCGGAGCCGGCACCCTTCGTGCCGACGCGGCCGGCGACGGCGGACAAGGTCCCGGAGGAACGGACCGACGATGAAGCGTGGCAGGTCTTCGCGTGGGATCGCTTCGTCGACGATCTCGAGCAGCGCACCGGCCGCAGGATCAATCGGGCGGCCGCCCCCGGCGACGCCGAGGACAGACGCCGGGCTCGCGGGGCCGAGATGCTCGACCTGGAAGAGGCCTGGAAGCGGTTCAGCTCGAAGTCGGCGAGCCCCATCTCGGGGGACTTCGAGCAGCGGAACCGCGAGGAATACTGGAACTACTCCACGAACCAATGGGAGCCCCGCCGCTACATACGCAGCGGGAAGTACAAGGAGCCGAAGTGGCCGCTGTACGTATCAACGAAGAAGAGCGGTGCGACGTACCCTGCGATCTGGAAGACAGACGAAATCGATGGCACGGGCAAAGCTGCCGCGAAGTCGGGATGGGCGCTCGGACACTACGGGTCGCTCGCGGGCGGCGGCCAGCTCATCACGTATCCGCGTCACCCCCGCGAGGATGTCCGCAAGGTGTGGCAGGCGGCCGTGGGTAAGGAGGTGAAGGTGGCCGCCGATGATCCGCGGCTGCCCGTGGAGCACCACGTGGACCACATCCAGGAGCTGCAGCTCGGCGGCGACAACAGCCTCGACAACCTCCAGCTCCTCAACGCGAGCGACAACATGTCGTCCGGCGCATCCCTGGCCGGCCAGATCCGGAGCGACATGGACAAGCTCCAGACCAGCGAGCTCCGCTACAGACGCGTCACCGGGGACAAATCTCAGCGACGGCAGGAACGCAAGGCCGCAAAGATCGAGGAGGAGGAGGCGCTGGACTGACGGAAGGCGGACTGCTGTAGGCGCTCGTCCCGCCGGCGCGCCGCCGGCAGCTCACCATCGCTGGTGCTTCGCGCTCGCCCCCGCGGCCGTTTTCGCGATACGTTCGCACAGGGTAGCGCGGGCTCGGCGCTCACGACGTGAATCGCGGCGGGCCCGGGGCTTCAATGACTTCGGCGGCCGAGAGCAGCCGCTTGTGAGGCGCGGGGCCCGCATGCCGAAGACTATGATCGGGGTTGAAGCGCCGCTCGGGCTCGCGGGCCTTGCGCATCCTGAAGCGCTCTACCCCTCATGAGGAAGAGCCGCGCCGCTCATGACCCACTCAGCGAGCTACCGCTCATGCCTGCCGGGTATTCTGGTCAGCCGCTGCACCGCAAGCTCGGGTTGGAGCCGGGCTTGCGCGCGGCCGTGCTGAACGCGCCTCCGAGCTACTGGGAGCTCCTCGAGGAAATTCCGGCCCGAGTCCGGTTTCACAAGCGGATCGTCCCCGGTCTGGACTTCGTTCACCTGTTCGTCACGGCGACGGCGGAGCTGGACCGCCGTCTGGACCAGCTCCGGGCCGCGATCCGGCCGCAGGGCATGATCTGGATCTCGTGGCCGAAGAAGGCGTCGCGGCGCGCCACCGACCTCACCGAGGATGTCGTGCGCCGCCTGGCGCTGATGCACGGACTCGTGGACGTGAAGGTCTGCGCGGTAGACGACGTGTGGTCCGGCCTCAAGCTGGTCATCCCGGTGAAGGACCGTCCCCTTGCCGACCGCTCCGCGGCAAGGCGATCCCGTTGACCGGCGTGGTCCAGCGCGCCGAGCGGTCGCGATGGCGCGATGGCGCGATGGCCAGGAACTTGACTAGTCTGACCAGTTAATGTAGCATGGGACGGGTGAGGAAAACTTACTCGACGTACGAAGCGAAAGCGAAGCTCTCCGAGATCCTGCGGCGGGTGCGGGACGGGGAGGTGGTGGTGGTCTCGCACCGCGGCGAGCCGATCGCGGAGATCCGGCCCATCTCGCGGGAGGGCGAGGACGGACTGCGCCAGCGTCTTTCACGCCTGGAAGCGCGGGGCGTGCTGGTCCGTGGTGGGGGGAGTCGGCAGGGGAAGCTTCATGCCATCGCCCGCAGGCCCGGCGCGCTGCGGCGGTTTCTCCGTGAACGCGACACATGAACGCAGCGTACGTGGACACGTCGTGCTTCGTGGCGATCGCCTTCGGGGAACGGGGTGCGCGTGCGCTGGCGCGCAGGCTGGAGGGTTTTGAGGAGCTTTTCTCGTCGAATCTCCTCGAAGCGGAGCTGCGGGCCTCGTTCGCGCGCGAGGGCGTCTCCACGGATTCGGAGCTCCTGACCTGGATCACGTGGGTGCTGCCCGATCGGCCGCTCAGCCTGGAGGTCACCCGCGTCCTCTCCGCCGGGTACCTACGGGGTGCCGATCTATGGCACCTGGCGTGTGCCCTTTACCTCGTTGACAGTCCCCGGGAGCTGGGTTTCGTCACCTTTGATGACCGGCAGCGCGCCGTTGCCCATCAGCTCGGCTTCCAGCTCTGAACCGATAGCGGTCTTTCCGGGTCAGCGCAACGGAGAATCTGCGGGTTTCCCCGCAGGCCCCCTTGGCTGTTCATAGCGACGCTCGGTGCGAACTTCAAGAACAAGTATTCGCGCGCGGGCCGCTGGGCAGAGTCGGGGGAATGCCGCAAGTTTTGTGGGGGAACCCCCATTCGCGTCGATCCCGCGCTCAGTGTACGGCGGCACTGCTTGCCCGGGTGGCCGCCGTTCGGCATTCTGGACGCTGCGAGGCGGTTGGTGGTGGCGCCGCCCGAAGGCGGCGCGTCCAGCGCGGTCTTTCCAGCACAGCGGGAGCGGGCAATGGCGTGCGTGGAGCGCGTTCTCGAGAAGCGGCTCCGGCTCGAGGTACCGGATTCATGACCGGCGTCACCGGGCTTGAACCCGGGGCCGGGCTGACGGTGCTCGCGCGCCTGCTCCGTAGTGGCGATCTCTCGCTCGACGAGCACCTGCTTCGCCTGGAGGTACTCGTGAGGGCGCGGGAGCCTGTGCTTCAGGCGCTCCTTCCGGAGGAGGGGCGATTCGAGCGGCTGCGCCGCGAGGCCGGCGCGCTTCTCGAGCGGTATCCGGAGCCGGCCCGGCGCCCGCCGCTCTTCGGCGTTCCCGTGGGCGTGAAGGACATCTTCAGGGCGGACGGTTTCCCGGTGCGGGCCGGGAGTCGGCTTCCTCCCGAGCTCTTCGCGGGCCCGGAGGCGATGTGTGTCACGGCGCTCAAGCGGGCGGGAGCGCTTGTCCTCGCGAAGACGGCGACCACGGAGTTCGCGTACTTCGCACCCGGCCCGACGCGCAACCCGCGGGCGCCCGAGCACACGCCCGGTGGTTCCAGCAGCGGCTCGGCCGCCGCCGTGGCTGCCGGCTACTGTCCCCTGGCGCTGGGCACCCAGACCGGTGGCTCCATCATTCGGCCGGCCGCGTTCTGCGGAGTCGTGGGGTTCAAGCCCAGCTACGGCCGGATCCCCATGGACTGCGTGATCCCCCTCGCGCCGTCGCTCGACCACGTGGGCGTGCTCACCACCGACGTGGAGAGCGCGATGTTAGCGGCAAGCCTGCTGTGTCCGGACTGGGATGCCGGGCGCTTGCGGCCCGCCGGGCGGGGTCCGGGTGGAACGCCGGTTCTGGCCGTGCCGGTGGGTCCCTATCTCTCTCGCGCCGCCGAGGACGGGCTGGGGCAGCTCGCCGAGGCCTGCCGCCGTCTCGCCGACGCGGGCTACGAGGTGCGCGAGCTCCCCGCGCTTGCAGACTTCGAGGAGATCGAAGCGCGGCATCGCATGCTGCTGGCGGCGGAGGCGGCCCGCGTCCACGCCGCGTGGTTCGAGCGATTCGGGGAGCTCTATCACCCGCGCACGGCAGCGCTCATCGAGCGGGGGCGCGGGGTGTCGGACGAGGAGCTGTCCGAAGCGGTGCGCGGGCGAGAGCGGCTGCGCCGGGAGCTCGCGTTGCTCATGGACGATCAGGGTCTCGACGCGTGGATTTCTCCCGCGGCGCGAGGCGCGGCGCCGCGGGGTCTTGACAGCACGGGCGACCCCGTGATGAATCTCCCGTGGACGTACTGCGGCGTTCCGGCGCTCGCAGTGCCCGCGGGCCTGAACGCCGATGGTCTCCCCGTGGGCGTACAGATCACGGCCCGCTGGTACCAGGACGAGACGCTCCTCGCCTGGGGCGCCGGGATCGACCGCGCGCTCCGGTCGTGAGTCGTCGTCGCGTGCGGGAGGGCGCAGCCGAGCGGCCGCTCGCGGGGCGTGGGCGCCGCGGCGGGTCCGCCTCGCTTGGTGTTCTCCGTGGCCGTAACCTCCCGTGGCAGCGGCGACCACCCCCGCTCCGCAGTCGCTCGCCGGGGCCGGGGGCACAGGCTGCGCTCCCATCGGCCGCGGAGCCCCATGCGGACACCCTCACGGACGCTCACGGGCACCGTCGGAAAGCCTCGCGGCCGTGGGACAGGCGCTGCAAGAGAGAGACCAGCCAGGGCCCTCGCGCCGGCGGCGCGGGCTCGCGGGAGCGTGCGCTTACCGCTTCAGCCTGGCCAGGTACTGTTTGCGGAACTTCGCGACCTTCGGCTCGATGACGAGGCGGCAGTAGGGCTGGTCCGGATTATTCTCGAAGTATCGCTGGTGGTAGTCCTCGGCCCGATAGAATGCTTCGAACGGTACGACCTCGGTGACGATGGGCGCCCCCCAGACGCCCGCCGCCTCGAGCCCGGCAATGACCTCGTCGGCGCTGGCCTTCTGCTCGGGCGAGTGGTAGAGGATGATCGAACGGTACTGGGGGCCCATGTCGTGGCCCTGGCGGTTCGGCGTCGTCGGATCGTGGATCGTGAAGAAGAGCTCGAGCAGCTCGCGGTACGCGATGACCTGGGGGTCGAAGGTGATCTGCAGGACCTCCGCGTGACCCGTGGTCCCCGTGCAGACCTGACGGTACGACGGGTTGGGCGCATGCCCACCCGAGTAGCCGGACTCGACCCGCTCGACGCCGTGGAGGTCGCTGAAGACCGCTTCCAGGCACCAGAAGCAGCCTCCTCCCAGCGTCGCGACCTCACTGCGTCGCTGTGCGGCTCTCTCCGTGCTCATCGGGCTCCAGCTGCCGCGTGCCGTCGGCGATGCGGACGCAGTCACGGCCGGAGCGCTTCGCCTCGTACAGCGCTCTGTCAGCCGCTCTGAGCAGAGATTCCGTGTCGTCCATCATCGCCTGGTAGACGGCGACGCCCGCGCTCAGCGTGAGCGGCCCGCCCCTGAGCGACTCCGCGCGCAACCCTGCCCGGATGCGCTCCGCGAACGCGACGGCGCCGTGCACGTCGCAATCCGAGAGCACGGACAGGAACTCCTCGCCGCCGTAGCGGGCGGAGAGGTTCATGTGTCGGGTCGAGGCGGTCAGGACGCGGCCGAGCGCGCGAAGCGCATCGTCGCCGACGGTGTGACCGAAGCGGTCGTTGTAGGCCTTGAAGTGGTCCAGGTCGAAAAACACGATGGCCAGCGGGCGGCCGCGCTGTGCGGCGGAGAACTCGGAGTACAGCACCAGGGTCGCGTAGCGGCGGTTCGGGAGCAGCGTCAGTGGGTCCGTCAGCGAGACCTGCTCCGCGCGCCAGCGCTCCCGGTGCAGCAGCTCGGACAGCCAGCCCACGCCCAGCGCAATGCCGATATATACGATCACCACGGCGAGGAGCATCAACCAGTTGGGCTGCGGAAGTCGCAGGACGAGCACGAGGACTTGGGTGAGAGAGAGGACGGCCATCCCCGTGGCCGTCGCCGCGGCCACGCCGCGCCAGCCGCGGTAGTATGCGAGCAGGAAGATGGGGACCAGCGCGAGCAGCCAGAGCAGGACCCCGTATTCGCCCAGGGAGTCGGGGAAGGTGAGCGCTCCCACCACCGGTACGGCCAGAGCGGGCAGCGACAGGGCCAGGGCGCGGGCCGGTACGGGCCGGGGCGAGTATTCTTCGACCACAGGCGTACGCTCCTTCGCGAGCGACGATTTCCGACCCGAGACTCCGAACACGGCTGAACGCCAAGATGCATCGCGGGTTTTGGCCCAGCAAGCCCTTAAGAGACTGCCGAGACTGCCAGGAGTGCTGGCGTGGCGGCCGAAGCCAGGGAGCGGATGGCCCGGATCCACTCCCGCGCACCGGGGGGTAGCGCCCGCGTGGGATCCGGGGCGTCGAATCCGCACGAGCCGGCGCACCCCTGGGTTCGCGCCGCCCGCGGGGATAAGTTAGCGCCCCGGAGGTGGCAGCAGTCGCTCAAGAACTGCCGGAGCGAAGCGCAAAGAAGCGCATAGATGAAGGTGCGCCATGGATCTCAAGCTGAGCGACAGGGTCGCTCTTGTGAGCGGGGGCAGCCGCGGGATCGGAAAGGGGATCGCCCGTGCGCTGGCGGGCGAAGGGTGCCGCGTGGCGATCTGTGCCCGCACGAAAGCGGATCTCGACGCGGCCGCACGGGAAATTGGGGACGCGACGGGTGCCCAGGTGCTCGCCGTGCCCGTGGACCTCACGGACCGTTCGGCCGCGCAGCGCTTGGTGGACCGGGCGCTCGAGGTGTTCGGTGGGGTTGACATCCTGGTGAACAGCGTGGGCGGCAACCGGCGCAAGCCGTTCGAGCAGACAACGGACGAGGACTGGGATGAGCTGCTCCAGCTCAACCTGCTCGCCTCGCTGCGGCTGACCCGCTGCGTGATCCCCGCGATGAAGGAGCGGGGGGGCGGATCCGTCATCTTCATCGCTTCCATCTGGGGACGCGAGGCCGGTGGGCCGAATCTGTCCCTGTACCACGCCACGAAGTCCGCCATGATCAGCGCCGCGAAGATCATGGCGCTGGAGCTCGCCCCCGCCGGGATCCGCGTGAACAGCGTGGCGCCCGGGTCCGTGCGCTTCCCGGGCGGGAGCTGGGACCGGCGCGTGCAGGACGATCCCGAGGGAATGGCGAAGTTCGTGCGCGACAGCATGCCGCTCGGGCGCTTCGGAACCGCGGACGAGGTGGCGAACCTTGTCGTCTTCCTCGCCTCCGACCGTGCGAGCCTCATCACGGGCGCGTGCATCCCCGTGGACGGCGGGCAGGGGAAGTCGATTATCTAGGCATTCGCGCGCTAGCGGGTCAGCGGGCTGGCGGGTTCAATCCGCTCACTCGCTCGTCGCTGGCGGCGAGGGGGCGGGGGGGCTTACGCGAACCGAACGAACGTTACGTCCACCTGTCGTGCACGCCCCTCCGCCTTTCTCCACTGCACCAGGATCGGGCTCTGGTAGGTGCCTTCCACAATGGTGCCGTGCCCGGGCGGGTCACGGTCGAAGACGGGGAGGCTGATCGACCGCTTCATGCGCAGGAAGCGCGCGGCGGGTACGGCCATGAGGCGGTTTACGATCCGCTCCACCAGCGACTCGCTCATCCCCAGGATGTCCATGACCTCGTTGAGCACCTGGACGACATCGTACTTCGCGTAGTTGATCGTCTTGCTGGGGATGGCCCGCGGGTCGCGGATCATGTGCTTGCCCTTCTCCACCATGTACTGGAGCGGGTTCTTGAGCACTTCCGCGAGGTCGCGCTTCATGAGGAGCGTCTCGTACTCGTTGACCGTGAGGCCCGCGTGCAGCTCGTCGGGCCTGAGCGCGATGTCGATCCGCCCCTTGGCGATCTCGAAGCGGGCGAGCGCCTCGCGCAGCTCGTCGATGAAGCCGAGGCGCGGGTCCTTCAGGTTCACCGAGGCGACCGCGTGCCGCGACACCGGGATCGCCATCTGGATGGTGGCGACCTTCTGCTCCCGGTGGTAGCCCAGAACCGTGGTCTGGCGGCGCCGCTGCTGGTTCCCGTTGATCCCGTCCAGGTCGGCGAACCACACCGGCTGCGCCGCCGGGCGGTCCACGCTCACGCAGCTCGTGAGGCCGGCGCCGATGAAGGTGAGGTGTGAGTCGCCGTTCCGCGGCTCGCAGCAGCGCTGCGCTTCGCTGAGCTCCGTACGCAGGTGCAGCTCGTCGTGGCGGTAGCCGGCGTTAGGCGGGAACAGCCGCTGGAACGCCTCGAAGAAGGTACGGATCCGCTCCCGGTCGTGGTCCAGCCGGGCGGATAGCCGCGGGTCCACGTAGCCCGCCGTCGTGTGGTACGAGAAGTAGAGGGCGCGGGGATAGCGGAACAACAGGTCCCCGCAGTTCTCGGCGAGCCTTCGGCTCACGTCGATGATGTCCAGGCGGGTTGTCGGCCTGAGCTCGAGCGTGGCTTCGAGAGGCGTAGCCGGCAAGGGCGCGACGCTCATTGAATCACGACGATATTTACAGGGCCTTACGCTGTCAATACGAGTCCATCTGTTCCATCCGTTCACGTACCCCAACCCGCCTGGGGTCTTCGGGGTATCTGTAATAGCTGAGGGGGGTGAGCGAAGATCGGCGAGTCTCAGATCGCCAGGTGCCGACTATGACATTTGTCAGCGCAAGTACGGGGTTTCGGCCGGCGTACCACTACGTCTCGCGGCGGCAGCTCGCCGACCGCGTGGAGCGTGCCATTGCGAGCCTGGCCGAGTGCCGGGCGTGTCCCCGGGACTGCGGCGTCAATCGCCTGGAGGGCAAGTGGGCCGCGTGCAAGACGGGGCGCTACGCGGTGGTGAGCAGCTACTTCGCGCATTTCGGCGAGGAAGACTGTCTGCGAGGCTGGAACGGCTCGGGCACTATCTTCTTCTCACACTGCAACCTGCGCTGTGTCTTTTGCCAGAACTATGACATCAGCCAGGCGGTCCGGCCCGGGCCGGCGGCGCGCGGTTCGCGCCCCGAGGAGATCGCTGCGATGATGCTCGAGCTCCAGCGGCACGGTTGCCACAACATCAACTTCGTGACGCCTGAACATGTAGTGCCCCAGGTGATCGAGGCCGTGGCGGTGGCCATCGACGGGGGGCTCGAGCTCCCCATCGTCTACAACACGAGTGCGTATGACTCCCTCGAGAGCCTGGCGCTCATGGAGGGGATCGTCGACATCTACATGCCGGACTTCAAATTCTGGTCTCCGGAGTGCGCGCGGATCTACATGAAGGCGGAAGACTACCCGCAGGCCGCACGCGCCGCGATCAAGGAGATGAACCGGCAGGTGGGGCCCCTGGTCCTGGCTGCCGACGGGGTCGCCAGGCGGGGGCTCCTCATCCGCCACCTGGTCATGCCGGGCATGCTGGAGGAGACGCGGAGGGTCCTGGAGTGGATCGCGGCCGAGCTGGGTCGCGACGCCTACGTGAACCTCATGGACCAGTACTACCCGGCCGGCAAGGTAAGCGCCCAGCAGTACGCCGAGATCAATCGGCACCTTGCGTCCGCGGAGTTCGAGGAGGCCAGGGCGATCGCCCGGGAGCTGGGGCTCGAGAGGCTCGACGAGAGGCACCCGCACCCGCGGCTGCGGTCCCTGAGTGTGTGGGGGTAGGGGTGCGGGGTAGGGGTGCGGCGTCACTGGCCGCGATGCCCGATTGCCTGCCGGGCGTGGGCTTCTTGCAGTAGGCGCGGCGGCGCCAACGCCCGGTCAGGCGGCGGAGGCGCCCCGTGACGCGGCGCGATCGGCCGACGCGAAGATGGGCGCCAGGGCCAGCCGCACCAGGTTCGGAAACGACACCACGCGGCTCGCCTCCGCCTGTTCCCGCACGACCGCCTCCAGGGCCTCCCGCACTCTACGGTCCGCGTTCGCGCGCCTGGCCACCAGGTCCACCACCTGGGGAAAGCGGACCCAGCGCTCCGCCACTCGGTAGGCGCGGTGGATGTCGCCGCAGCGCTCGCGGATGCGCCCCGGATAGTCGGCCAGGATTCGGTCGATCTCGGCAGGCGTCTCGGCTGCTAGCGCCTCGAGAGCGACCCGTCCGGCCTCACACCCGGTTTCCAGCGCCTTACCGATCCCTTCGCCGCTCGCCGCGTAACTCGCTCCCACGGCCTCGCCGGCCAGGAGGAGCCCCGGACGCCACCACCGGCTCCCCCGGAGACCCGTGCGCACCGGGGCACCCTTCGCCGGTCCCAACGGCTCCGCGACGGCCAGCAACTGGCGGGCGACCGGCGACTCGCTCAGGAAGCGCCGGAGGTCATCCTGCAGATTCACGCGCCGGGCGCCTCGCCGCCCCAGAAAGCGGATGACGCCGACGTTCGCCACGCCGTCACCCACGGGGAACACCCACGCGTAGCCCGGCAGAAGCCGGCGCTCATACGAGAAGATGATGCTCTCCAGGCCCGCATTCATCGTCCTGAAATAGCCGCGGAGGGCCAGGGCGTGGGGCCGCCTCCAGCGGAGCACGCGGAAGGTTTCGAGGATCCTCGAGGCCGCACCGGTCGCGAGGATGGTGACACGCGATTCGATCTCGAGCGCACCCGTGTGTCCGGTCCCGTGGCCCCGAACGCCGACGACCCGCCCGCTGCGCTCCAGAGGGCCTTCCACGGTGACGCCCTCGAGCGCGCGGGCACCCGCGGACCGGGCCGCTTCCACGAGCAACTGGTCGAGCCGGCGACGCGGCAGTGTCAGTACGTCGAACGCGACGTCCACGTCGGCGCCGCCCGGCGCCACGAAGCGCGCACCGGCCAGCGTGCAGGCCTCGGCGCGCACCTGGTCTATCACGCCGAGCCGGGTGAGGGCAGCGAAGGCGTCCGGGATGAGACCGTCGCCGCAGACCTTCTCGCGGGGGAACCGGGCGCGGTCCAGCATCACGACATCGACGCCGGCCCGGGCCAGGACGATGGCGGCCGCCGCGCCCGCAGGCCCGGCACCCACGACGGTCACCTCTGTTCTGTCCCTCGCGTTGGCCATGATCTCGCGTTCCGATGGGTCACTCGCTGGCGTGCGCGCTCACAGCGGCCTGGTGTGCGAACGGAAGCGCGCAGCCAGCATCGCTGCCCGGTGTGCACTGACGCGGCCATTATGGCGCGCGGCGAGGCGCCGCACAATTCGGCTTCGTGGCGCGCGCCGGTGGGCCGTCGGCCCGAGGGACGAATCGGGTAGGGCGAGCCCCGGTTGCCTATTTCCTGATCCGCAACGTCTCCGCGTTCTCCGGACCGAGCGTCATTCCCGCCGGCAACAGCTCCCGGGAGCGAAGCAGGTAGGCGAGGAGATCCCAGTAATCCTGGTCTGGGAGCTTGCCCGGCGCGTCCAGCGGCATGGAGTCCTTCACGTAATCGAACAGGGCGCGGGCGGTCACGTAGGCCCCCAGCATCACACGGTCAAGACTGGTCCCGATCGCGCCCTCCGCGTCGTGGCAGCTCGCGCAGCGCCTCTCATAGAGCGGCTGCCCGCGGGCGAGTTGAGCCCCCTGCGCTTCGGCGGCCACGCCCGCACGCGGTGGCAGCGCGACGGCGCCCGGCGCAGGCGGCTGGCGGCCGCCCGCCAACGCGCGCGTGCACGACGCGGCCGCGAGGGCGCTGAGCAGCACCACGACGAAGAGAAGAGCGGTCCGAGGCCCGACCGCTGCCCTCGGGCTCACGTCAACTCGACCCATGTCTCCAGCGCGGCGTTCGCCGCGCTTACGCGGGCGAGCCCGGACCAGTCGATGTCCTGCCACCCGCGTGCGATCGCGGACAGGAAGTGATCCCTCATGAGGCTGGCGAGCGGCATGGGGCCAGCGCTTCGGCGCAGGTGCGCGTGCGGTTGTAGACGGTCACGGCATGGCCCGCCTCAAGCAGGTTGCGCGCCATGGGCTGGCCCATGGCGCCGAGGCCCAGAAAGGCCACGTTCATCGAGTCACCTCGAGGCTCGCGTCCGACGGGAAACGGTGTAGCTTGGGAGACGCGCCGGATTCGTCCTGACCGGCGTCACCCACGGCCAGCGGCGCTGGCGTTCGCAGACTGCACCCCCGCTCACTCAACAGGAGGCAATCCCATGATCATCGTCCGCGACATCTTCCAGCTTCAGTTCGGCAAGGCACGGGAGGCCGTGGCCCTGATGAAGGAGGGGCAGGCGATCCTCAGCCGGATGGGGTACACCCCCGCGCGCCTCCTGAGCGACGTGACCGGGGAGTACTACACCCTCGTCATGGAGACGCTGTTCGACAGCCTGGCTGATTTCGAGGGTCGCATCGCCACGGTGAGCCAGAGCCAGGACTGGCGGAACTGGTACGGCCGCTTCCAGGCGCTGGTACGATCCGGCCGCCGGGAGATCTTCCGGGTCGTCGAGTAACAGCCGTCTGGACCTGGACCGCCATCCAAACGATGAGACGCCGATGACGAGCGAACGGAAGATCATCGTCTTTATCGCCACGAGCGCCGACGGGTACATCGCCAGGCCGGACGGCGACGTGAAATGGCTCGATCGCCCGCGGACGGCCGGCGACTATGGGATGGGCGCGTTCCTTCGATCCGTCGACACGATTCTGTGGGGGCGGAAGACGTACGACAAGGCGCTGGAGTTCGGTGAGAGCGGCGGCGGCTTCGGCGAGAACCTGCGAAACTACGTCTTCACGCATCGGCCAACCGCAGCGCCGCCGCCGGGGGTGGAGTTCGTCAACGAGCCGATCGCCGCCTTCGCCAAGCGCCTTCGCGGCACCCCCGGGAAGAACATCTGGATGATGGGCGGCGGCGGGATCATTGCGTCGTTCTTGGACCAGGGCGAGATCGACGAGTTCGTCATTCACGTCGTCCCCACGTTCATCGGCGAGGGCATCCCGCTCATCGCGCCACGGCACCGACTCGTGTCGCTCAGGTTGCTTTCGAGCCGCCGTTACGCAGACGGCGTCGTGCGGCTGCACTACGCCGTCGAGCGCCAGGCCGGACGGCGGCCGCGGCGCGGCAGTGGTGTGCGGCACCGGTGATTCCTCGCGGCTGCCGTCGCTCCTGTTGCGGCGACAGGGTTCCCCCGTGAACGGACTCTCCGGACGGCGCTGCGAGGCTTGACGCGAGCACGGCGCCGGCAATATTCGGGAGCCTTTCAGAGTCCCCCCGGGGTTACGTCCACCACGGACACACGGGCGCTCCGAAGATGGGGAGCGGGACGCCACGGGAGAGCGGCGATCGGCCCGGACGCGCACGGCCGTGGAGACGGGGCTGGGAGGGTGCGTCTCCAGGTGCGCAAGCGGGAGAGGCGTGAGAGCTGGATTGAAGAGCATCCACGGGCGGGTACCTCCAGGCGGCACCGCACCCGGGGCCGGACGGCTCCGGCTCGTGCTGGCGTTCCTGGCGGTCTACGTCCTGTGGGGCTCGACCTATCTCGCGATCCGGTTCGCCATCGAGACGGTTCCGCCCTTCGTCATGGCGGGCGCCCGCTTCGTAGTGGCCGGGGCGATCCTGTATGCCTGGATGCGCTGGCGCGGAGCGTCGGCGCCCCGGCCGTCCCACTGGCGCGGTGCGACCGTGGTCGGCGGCCTGCTCCTCCTGATGGGCAACGGCGGCGTTGTCTGGGCGGAGCAGCGGGTTGCCTCGGGCCTCGCCGCGGTCCTCATTGCCGTCGTGCCGTTCTGGATGGTCCTGTTCGACTGGCTCCACGCCGACGGCACGCGTCCGGGGCTCGCTGTGCTTCTGGGCCTCGTGGCCGGCTTCGCGGGCGTCGCGCTGCTGATCGTGCCCGGCGAGTTCGCCGGTGCCGGTCATGTGGACCCGCTGGGCGCGGCGGCCCTCCTCTTCGCATCGGTCTCGTGGGCCACGGGCTCTCTCTATTCCCGGAGGGCACCCCAGCCCGCGTCGCTGCTCCTGGCGGCGGCGATGCAAATGCTTGTGGGGGGTGCCCTTCTCCTCGCCGCGGGGACCGTCACGGGCGAGTGGGCGCGTCTGGACCTGGGCGCGGTATCCGTCCGGTCCGTGCTGTCCATGGGCTACCTGGTCCTCTTCGGGTCCATCGTCGGCTTCAGTTGCTATACCTGGCTCCTCAAGGCGACGACGCCGGCACGGGTCGCCACGTACGCGTACGTAAACCCGGCCGTGGCCATGCTTCTGGGCTGGGGGCTCGGGGGTGAGCCTCTGAGCTCGCGCGCGCTCCTGGCGGTGGCAGTCATCGTGGGAGCGGTGGTGGTCATCACCACGGCCAGGGCGCGTCGTGGGTCGCGAGCCGCTGAACCGGTGGCGCCCTCGGGCGCAGCGGAGACGGTGCCGGCCGGAGTGGAGTGGGCGGGATGATCGCACCTCAGAAGCGCTCGCCTCTCGCCTCCCGCCGGCGGCTCTCCAGCGGCCGGATGCGCGTCCACATGGAGGCGGCCGGCACGCGTTCGCGGCGGTAGCGGGTGTCGCCCGTGGGCGACGGCGCGAACAGCCAGAGTTCGACGCCCACGATGAGGAACATGACGATTCCCGCGAAAACGGCGTGGCGGCGGGCCACCGCGACATCCCCGTGGGGTGGTGGCGGTACCACCGAGCGGCTATCTGTACAGCAGCCGCCCAGCCGAGCGAGTTGAAGAGAGGTATCAGGCGTCGCGAGCGGCTTGGCGGCGCCGCTGCACAGGGTCACAGAAGTCGGCGTTGTGGAGGAGGGAGCCTCGCGGTGTCCGACGCGTGGGTCACATACTCGATCCTTTTCGTCACCGGCGGCGTTGCGGGAACCCTCAACGTCCTCGCCGGCGGCGGCTCCTTCCTTACCCTGCCCGTCATGATCTTTCTGGGACTTCCGCCAACGGTGGCCAACGGCACGAACCGGGTGGCGATCCTGGTGCAGAGCGCCGGTGCGGTGTGGGGCTTCCACCGCCACCGGATGATGGACTGGAGCTGGCTCAAAGCGGCGGTCCCGCCTTCATTCCTGGGGGCGGCGGTGGGGAGTTGGGCCGCCATGCAGATTGGCGACGAAGCGTTCCGCCGCATCCTGGCCGGCATCATGGTCCTGGTCACGCTCTGGACGTTGTGGGATCCATTCAGTCGCCGCACGGGCGCCAGCCTCGAGGGCGATGCGCCCGCCGAGACCGGCGCTCCGGGGACGCTCGCCGTCGCGGGAGGGGCCGGTCGCGGGATCGGTCAGGCCGGTAATCCGGCGAGGGGAAGCACGGCCCTGGGGCGAGCCGGGCCGATGATCGCCCTGTTCCTGGTGGGCGTGTACGGCGGATTCGTGCAGGCGGGAGTGGGCTTCCTGATTCTGGCCGTCGCCGCTGCCCTCGGCCTCGACCTCGTGGTCGGAAACGCCCTGAAGGTTCTGCTGGTCCTGGTCTACACGCCTGTAGCCTTCGGTCTGTTCGCGCTGAGCGGGAACGTGGACTGGGGCATGGGCGGAGTGCTCGCGGCGGGGACCCTCATCGGCGCCCTCGTGGGCGTCCGCCTCGCGGTGCTCAAAGGACATCGATGGGTGCGACGCGTCGTCATCGCCGCGATCCTCGTCTTCGCGGTCAAGCTGTGGATCTCACCGTAGGCGGCCGCTGAAGAACCAGTAGCGGGTCGCCGTAGTCCTTTCGCGATCTGCTGGAGAGTCCGGGCCGGCCAGCCGCCCGCGGACGCCCGCCTCACGGGTCCCCGTTCTCCTCGATGATCAGGTGCGCGGGAAGCTTGCGTGCGGCCATGAGGATCAGCACGGCCAGCACAACGGCGATCACGACGGTCAAGACAGCCCAGCCGCCGACCCCCGGGTCCGTGCGCCCGACGTCGGTGAAGAAGGTGCGATAGGTGATCCAGAGCCAGGTCGGCACCGTTATTGCCCCGCCGAACCAGGCGACCCATTTCGGCACGTAGACTTTCCGCTCCCTGCTCAGGGTGACCTCGCCGCCGCGACCACGTGATTCCGCAGCAACCCCACTCCTTCGATCTCCACCTCCACGACGTCACCCGGCTTCAACGCCGCGGTCGTTCCCGGCGTGCCCGTGTAGATCACGTCGCCCGGCAGCAGCGTGATGTAGCGGCTCACGTAGCTCACGAGCGCAGGCACGTCGAAGATGAGGTCGCGCGTCCGCTCCGACTGGCGCAAATCGCCGTTCAGCCGCGTCTGCACCAACAGGTCGTTGTAGTTGAGCCCGGTGGCAATGGCGGGACCGATGGGACCGAAGGTGTCCGAGGCCTTGGCCCGCAACCACTGGAGATCGGCCTGTTGCCACTCCCGCTCGCTCACGTCGTTCCCCGCCGTGACGCCGAAGATGTATTGCGGGGCCTCCGCCACGGAGATGTTCCTGGCCGTCTTCGCGATGACGACCACCAGCTCGCCCTCGTAATGGAGGTCCCTCGAGTCCGCCGGGATCACGATGTTCTCCCCGGGGCCGATCAGCGAGCTGGGCAGCTTCGCGAACAGCCCGGGGTACGCCGGGACGGGGCGCTCGCCCAGATGGCTGCGGTAGTTGAGCCCCACGGCGATGACCTTGGACGGCTGCACCGGCGGCAGCAGCCGCACGTCCGCCAGCCGCACGGTGCGGCCGGTCGGGCGGGGGGCCGCGAAGA
Organism: Gemmatimonadota bacterium; assembly: GCA_016209885.1. Taxonomy (GTDB): domain Bacteria; phylum Gemmatimonadota; class Gemmatimonadetes; order Longimicrobiales; family Gaopeijiaceae; genus JACQVF01. Next base: position 42,903 of record JACQVF010000062.1, read on the forward strand.
GGTCGCCGTCCAGCTCGTGGATCGTCTCGCCCTCCAGGACGCCGTAGGCGACACGCCCCGCATGCGAGTAACGCACGTGGCGTGTCACGGGGCTCTGCGCCAGAGCGCCGCCACCGATGCACCACAATCCCGTTGCGACGAAGATCGCGCGCCTGAGGCATCGCATCGCCCGTGTCCTTTCCCCAGCCAGTGGGCCGATCCCGAACTCGAATGATCAAGATCACTCCGCGGCGCGAAGGCCGAAAGCCCCTGTCACGCGGGGGCCGGCGTCGACAAGTGAAGACCGAACAAGGGGCAGCGCGCGAAGATCTTGCCCGGATTCCGGCGACTGTGATACCTGTAGCTGTACATATAGCTGTACGTTGCGCGTCGCCAGCATGCGTCAGGTCCGGTGAACCGTTGCAGGAGTCTGTGGGAGCCACGGATGCGCGCCGGGGCCACGGGCTGGCGGCATCCGCAGACACCGCCTGCGCTGACGGCCGTGTACGCGGAGCCCGCGGGCCGGCAAGGCGCCCGGAGCCCGGTCCTTCCTTTTCCACCGGAGGCACATCCATGGATACCGGAAGCCCCACCTCGCGTCCGGAGCCCGGCACCCCCGCACCCGGCGCGTCACCGACTGCCTCGAGCCCCGGCCCGGGCCCGTCCGCTCCGCGGCCTGATCTCCGATGGCCGCCGCCGGGCGTCGAGCGCATTCAGGGAGACCTCTGGGAGGTGGTCACGCAGGGTGCGATCGGAAGCAGCCTCCTTGTGCTGCCGTTGCTGGGTTCGATTCTGCAGGAGGAGGACTTCTGGAGCCTGGGCCCCCTGGGCGAGGCCTGGTGGGTGGCCCTCATCGTTTCCCTCGTTGGTCTCGCCACCCTCGGGGGCGCGCTGGCGAACCTCGGCCGCATGCTCCTGCGCGCGGCCCGCGCCCGGGAGGGCGGCTACGGATGGGGGACGGTCGCTCTGGTGGCCGCGGACTCGCGGCGGGACAGCGGATTCGTGTTGCAGGGTGGACGGGCGTACTCGACACTGGCGCTGCCGGTCCGACGGCGCCTGCTCCTCTCCAGAGTCGCCGCGCCGGTGCTGTACCTGCTGGGTGCCGTGTGGCTCCCCCTGGCGTTCGCCGCGTCCGTGATGCTGGCCGCCCGGGGAATCGTGAACCCCTCGGGCGCGGCCGCGCTGACCCTGGGGCCGACTTTGCTGTTTGTCGTGCTGGCTCTCATCCTGCGCGCGGCGGACGCGAGTTGGATCCGAAAGGCGAGGCACGCCTGGTTCCGCCAGCCGTGGAGCGCGGACCTCGCCCAGGCGGAGGTGGCTGCGTGGAACGAGCAGGTGGCCGCGCGGAGAGCCGAGCTTGCGTTGACCAGCGGCACTCCCGGTTCCGGGCGTCCGTTCCGCTGGGCGGCCGTGGCCCTGGTCCCCCTCGGCATGATCATGCTCGTCCCCGCGGTCACCCTGCTCCTGGTCTCGGCGTTGGCCCCGGCAGTCGCGCGCATTGCGGCGCCGAGGGTGTCGTTCAGTCAGGAGAAGACGGCGAGGGTCGAGATGCTGCGCCGCTACCGTCTCGAATCGGATCCGTCCGTCTCGCCCGACGCCGCGGGGCAGGCGCTTCACACCGTCGCCTACGTGGGCGTGACGGGTAATCTCCGGCCCGAGATGGTCCCTCCGCTGCGGAGGTACGCCGAGCCGTGGCTGCCCGACCGCGACGGAGGCCCGATCGGCATTGAGCCCTTCCTCTGGAGCCGAGACCTGGTAGCGCGGGCGATCCGCGGTGGCCTCGGCGTGAACGAGCGGGCGTACCTGGCGGGGATCGCCGCCCACCCTGCACACCAGGAGCTCTCACTCCTGGCGCGGGCGGCGAATGCGGACATCGTGAGCACCCGCTGGCCGATCCCGCTGCCCGACACCGTCTCCCTCATAGAGCTGCCCCTTCCCACGGGGTGGGGGATCCGCCAGGGCGCGTACGCGCACGTGGGCAAGGCCGTCCTTCAAGCGGCCGACGGGCACCTCGCGGACGCCGAGCGTACGATGCGCGAGGTGATCTCGGTGGGCTTCCTGCTGGGGGATCACAGCCCCTTCATTCTCGACAACCTGGTGGGATACGGCGTGGTTGATATCGGCGGCGAGGCGCTGCAAGCTCTCTACCAGGCCAGCGGCCGCGGCGAGGCGGCGGGAGCGCTGGCCTGGGCCGCCGGCACAGTGGAGCGTACGGTGGAAATCGCGCAGGTCGGGCTCCGGGGCTCGCTCGCGGAAATGCCCGCCGTGGTCCTGGACGAGCGGGCGATGCGCGGGCTGCGCTGGGAGCTCTTCGGCCTCGTGAACACGTTGGGTCCGTGCATCAACCTGCGGAGGGCCGTGTTCGGCCCGGACGAGGGCTACCAGCGTTGGCTCGAGACGGTCCACGACTCGCTGGTCCGGTCGGCAGCCGAGGAAGAGCTCTTCCAGTTGGCCAGCCGCGGCCTGTCTGCCACGAAGGCGCGGCAAGCCCGGGCGAGGTGGATCGGATGGCTGGTTGACCTTACCCTGGGCGGCCGGAGCGAGCCGGGAAGCTGCGCGGCCCTGGTGGACCAGATCAGGACCGCGCTCTGAACTCTGAAGGCCGGCTGCTCCGGCTCCTGCCGACCGAGTGGGTGGCCTACACGGGGACGCCGCCTGCCGCGAGCGAACTCCTCGCCCTGGTCACGAGTGTGGCGCCCCGATCGCCGCCCTCAGGGCGATCCCACCATCTCGCCGCCCAGCACGGTCCGCAGCTCCGCCACGATGCCCTCCAGTTGCTTGCGGAGTTCCGCGAAACGGTCATGTGCGTCGCGGCCGGGCTTCTGGTCGGCATTGTCGATCATGCCGTATACGTACTCGAGCTGGTCGAGGAGCATGGGCTGCGGGTAGCTCGAGATCGTGGGATCCGTTACCAGCTTCGCCTCGATGGCTGCCACCCGGCGGTCCACTTGCTTCCCGCCCGCCTGCGCCGCCTGGCGAGCCGCCTTGATGCGGTCGGCCGCGTGCCGCGCCTCGCCGATCGCATCCCGGAGCTCGAGGCTCAGGTCAAGCTGCTCCTGGAGGTGCGCCACCGTGACGCCGTCGCTGGCGATGCGGGGATCGACCTGTACCCGCAGCGCCTGCGTCTGGCTCCAGTCGCCGGCAGTGAGGCGCACCTGGTACTCGCCCGGCGCGACCAGCGGGCCGCTCCCGCTGCGACGCGCACCCGAGGACGCCCGGGGACCCGGGTAGCGCAGGTCCCAGATGAAGCGGTGAAGTCCCCGCGTCTTCTCCAACTGCGGTCCGGGCACGCGCGCCAGGCTCGGACCCTGCATCCCCTGGCCCACTGCCGCCATCTCGTAGCCCGCCGCCTCGCTCGAGAAGCCGCGGATCACCTTCCCGGCCGCGTCCACGATCTCCAGCTTCACCTCGCCTGCCGGAGCCTCGCCAAGCCAGTAGTTGATCACAGCGCCGGGCGGCAGGTACTCGGGGTCCGATGGCCGGCGCGGTCCGCGCCCCTGGCCCCAGACCGCGTAGCGCATGCGATACGCCTCGCGCGGCGCGAAGAGGTGCGCCCTCGACGCGGCCACCTGGTCCGTGAGCTGGCGCAGCGGCGACACGTCATCCAGGACCCAGAACGAGCGGCCCATGGTGGAGATCACCAGGTCGCCGCGCTTGACCTGGATGTCCGTGACCGGCGTCGCCGGGAAGTTCTGCTGCAGTGACTGCCAGCTCCCCCCGTCATCGAAGGAGATGAAGATCCCGCACTCCGTGCCCGCGTACAGCAGCCCCTCCCGCTCCGGATCCTCGCGCACGACCCGGGTCGGGCAGTCCGCCGGAATCCCATTCCGTCCGTCCGTCAGCCGCGTCCAGGTCCTCCCGTAGTCCCTAGTGCGGTAGATATACGGCTGAAAGTCGTCCAGCAGGTAGCGGTACACTGCGTAGTACGCCTTGCCCGCCCCATGCGGCGAGGCGTCGATATTCTGCACGCGACCGCCCGGGCCCAGATCCTTCGGCGTGATATTCGTCCAGGTCCTGCCGTTGTCGCGCGTGACGTGGAACGGCCCATCGTTCGCGCCGACCCAGATCACGCCGCGCTCGACCGGCGACTCCTCGAGGTCATACAGCACGCTGTAATTCTCCTCGCCCGTGATGTCCCGGGTGATCGGCTCGCCGGACGGACCCTGGGAGCGCGGGTCGTTCGCCGAGAGGTCCGGGCTGATCGTCTCCCAGGTCTTCCCGTCGTCCGTGGTGCGGTGGACGAACTGGGAGCCGAAGTAGACGATGCTCGGGTCGTGGGGCGAGACCTCGATGGGCGACACCCGCTGGAAACGGTACTTCATGTCGCGGGGCGCGTGGCCGTAGATGTTCTGGGCGCCCACGTAGTAGAACTGCTCCTGCCCGGTCCGGTGGTTGTACCGCCCGAAGCGGCCCTTGCAGTTTCCGTAGACGATGTCGGGATCGCCCGGCTTGGGCACGGCGGGCCCGGTCTCGCAGCCGGAGACCTGGCGCCACCAGACGGCGGGGTCATCGGGCAGGCCGGCGGTGGGTGGCAGGCTGGGCACGCAGATGGTGCTGTTGTCCTGCTGGCCGGCGCAGGCCCAGTAGGGGAGGTCGTCGCTCACGTCCACCTGATAGAGCTCGGAGGTGGGCTGGTTGTGCTGCGTCGACCAGGTCCTGCCGCCGTTCTGGGTGACGTTCACGCCGCCGTCGTTGGACTGGATGTAGACGTCCGGGTTGTCCGGGTTGATCCACATGTCGTGGTTGTCGCCGTGAGGCACGCGGATCTGCTGCCAGGTCGCGCCGCCGTCCGTCGACTTGTTGAAGTCCTCGTTGTTCACGTAGACGATATCCGCGTTCTTCGGGTCCGCGTCCACGTTCGTGTAGTAGAACGGCCGGTCCATGAGCCCCGCCTGGTTGCTGGCGAGCCGCCAGGTCTGGCCCGCGTGCTCGGAGCGGTAGAGCCCCTCGTCCGGGTCGGTGGTCTCCACGAGCGCATAGATGCGGCGCGGGTTCGCCGGCGAGACGGCCAGGTCGATCTTGCCGATGAGCCCCTTGGGGAGGCCGGCCGTCAGCCGCGTCCAGGTGTTGCCGCCGTCCGTGGACTTGTAGATGCCGACACCCGCCTCGGCCTTGGCACCGCTGATGATCGACCACGGCTTGCGCTCGCCGCGCCACATGCCCGCGTAGATCACATCCGGGTTGCCGGGCTCGAGCTCGAGGTCGGAGGAGCCGACGCTGTCCGATACGAAGAGCACCTTCCCCCACGTCCTGCCGCCGTCCCGGGTGCGATAGACGCCGCGGTGCGGGCCCTTGCCAAAGGGGTCGCCGATGGCGGCCACGAAGACGATGTCGGGGTTCGTCGGGTGAATCTCCACGGCGCCGATCTGCCCGACCTCCTTCAGCCCCACGAACGTCCAGGTCTCACCGGCGTCGCTGGACTTGTACACGCCCTTCCCGATGATGACGTTGCTGCGCATCCCGTCGGAGCCGGTGCCCACGTAGATGACGCTCGGGTTGGAGGGCGCCACCCGAATCGCGCCGATCGACCCGGTCTGGAAGTACCCGTCCGAGATGCTGCGCCAGGTGATGCCGTAGTCCGTGCTCTTCCATACCCCACCGCCCGTGCTGCCGAAGTAGAAGGTGGACGGCTGGGCGCGATGGCCAGCCACCGCCGTGACGCGCCCACCCCGGGACGGGCCGATAAGCCGGTAGCGAAACCCGGCGAACAGCGCGGGATCGAAGGCGGGTGCCGCGCGAGACGGCGCGCCCGGCGCCGCGGCCGCGGTCGCCGCGGTGGCCGCGGCGGAGGAAGCTCCCGCGCCCGCGCCGCTGCTGCCGCCCGGCGAGCGCTCCTGGGCCCGGAGCTCGAGGATCGAGAAGCCTGCGGCGACGAAGGCGATCGCAGCGGCCAGGCCCGCGATCCGCGGGAGAACGGCTCGGTCTCCGACGGGTCCCCGCACAGTAGTCATCTCACCACCCTCCTGCGAATTTCGGCGACTGGGGTGCCAGGGAGACACGCATGCACCCGGAATGGGATACGTGACCGTCACAGTATAGGATGCCGGGGCGATTCGTGCACGGGGTCCGAAGCGGCTGAGGTACGGCCGGCGAGTCGGCCCTCGCGCAACCGGGTCGGCGTCGGGAGTCGCCCCCGACCGATGCGGCATTCGCTGGAGCCCGCCGCCTCGCGCCGACTCACCCACTGCGTCGGGTCGCGGCTCCGCCAGTAGTCGAGTCGCAGACTGCCATTCACCAGGGCGGCGGGTCGGAGGGAGAGCGTTGAACCGACGCCGTACCATCGGGCCGGCGTTGCGGGGACGAAGCCCCCGAAGCTATTGAGCGACAGGGCCGCGGGCTTCCGGCGGTCGGTCGAGAGGTTGAGGAAGCTCTGGTGCCACGTGTCGGTACGCAGCGCCGGGCCGCCTCGCAGCGCCGTCACGGAAAGCGCGGGCCAGGCGAAAGCCATGGGGTTCACGTTGAGCGACCCGTTGTTCCGGAACGTGGCGGAGAAGAACAGTGGCCGAAACCAGATCCACGTGGCCTCTCCCGCGGTCGTCCAGTTGCCCTGGAAGCCGACGCCGAGGCTCCCCTATAGTTGCGGAAGATCGATTGAGGCCGCGACCGCAGATACTGGCCGAAGATCCCGGCCTCCTGGAAGTCCCCGGACCATTGGAACCCCATGTCGGTCATGTCGAAGCCTGAGCTCACCCGGCTGAACGACACCTGATACTGCCAGCTACCGGCCTCCTTCCCGCCCGACAGGCTCAGTCGGCGCAGTTTGCCCAGCCGGCTCGGGATTCCGCTTAGCCACGGTGCGCGGACTCCACGCAGAACGCCCGCCGCTCATCCTGGGTGATCGCATGCACCGTTCTCATGACCTGCTCGTACGCCGGCGTGAGCTGGACCTTCCGGCGGGCCATCACCTTGCGTGCCACATCGATGCAGCGCTCCAGGTCGTACGCCGTGAACCCGCCGGCGCCGCCCCAGCAGAAGCCGGGGATGTACTTGGCAGGGAAGCCGGCGCCGAAGATGTTGCAGCAGGTGCCCACCACGGTCCCGGTGTTGAACATGGAGTTGATGCCGCTTTTCGAGTGGTCGCCCATGGTGAGGCCGACGAAGGTCTCGCCCGTGTCCACCTCCTCGCCCTCTACGCGCACGCGCACGCTCCCGTAGTTGTTCTTCAGGTCGCTGTTGTTCGTGCCCGCCCCCAGGTTGACCCACTCGCCGATGTAGGAGTGACCGAGGAAACCGGCGTGCTGTTTGTTCGAGTACCCCTGGATGATCGTGGCTTCCATCTCGCCGCCGATCTTCGATGCCGGTCCGATGCTCACCCCGCCGTAGATCTCCGCGTGCGACTTGATCAGGCTGCCCTCGCCTACAAACAGGGGACCGCGGAGCACCGCGCCGGAGGAGATGGTCACGTTGCGGCCGATGTAGACAGGCCCCGACTCTCCGTCGAGCACGGCGCCCGGCCAGATCTTCGTCCCCGCGCCTACGTGGATGCGCTCCGGGGCGACGAGGTAGGCGCCGTCGTAGACCACTCCCTCGATGCGGCCCGCCGAGCCCAGCGCCGCGAAGTCCTCCGCGATGGCTCTCGCGTTGCGGTGGACGAGCTCCCACGGGTAATGGACCACTTCCGCATCCACTTCCAGCCGTGAGAGCCCCTCGAAATCGTCCCCGCCGATGAGCCCGGCATCGACATCCGCGACCGCTGCCGGGGTCCGCAGGCTGGGTGCCTGATCGGTCGCGTCCGCGGTGTCGAGGGGTTCGGCGAGACCCGCGAGTCGTTTGAGCGCCTCGCCCAAGGCGAGGCGCTCGTGTGCCTGGTGGAGGCGATGGCGGAGCGCCTGGAGTCGCGAGCCGCCGAGGCGCGCTGCCACTATGTCTTCACCGGAGGCATACACGACGTTGTCTGGGCCATCCAGCGGGACCTTGAGGGCGAAATCCCGACCGGCGACTGCGGCCCCGTTCACGAAGAGACACCGCTCTTTGGAGAGCGCCTGCGGGCCCACGGCGTCGCCGTTCTCGCTCAACAAGCCCGCCAAATAGGTGCGAGACTGGAGCACGACTTCGGTGCCGGGATAGGCGCGCTCGATCTTCTCGCGCAGGGAGAGAATCCCGAGGCGGAGGTCATAGACGGGCCGGAAGTAGGCCAGAGGGATGAACTTGCGGTAACCCGCGCTTTCGAAGATGCAGAGCTGCACGGTCACGGGACGCGTCGCGCGAAGGTTTCTCGTTCAGTTGGCCACTTGGCGGCCGCCAAGCAATAGCCGCTCGACTCGACGGGCCAAGATGCGCGCGGGGATCCGATCGCGCAAAGCGC
>JACQVF010000058.1 GCA_016209885.1 Gemmatimonadota bacterium
ATCCCCTGCCGGGTGATCCGGCAGGCGCGGAGCATCACGCTTCGGCTGATCGGCTATCCACCCACGCTGGACCGGTTCTTCAGCACCTGGCTCACCATCGAACGAACGGGCTTTGCCTAACACGATGAGCGGCGCGATCGCTCCTGAAGAGTCGCGCTCCGCACGCCGTCGAGCGGAGGCCAGGAGAGGTGTCGCCTGGAGCCGCACAAACAGCCCGAAGTATGCCCCCACTGTCGGCAGTGAGTCTTTCGAGGCCCCGTGTTTCACGATAGACGCCTCACAGTCGGCCTCCCCACACGCAAATATGGGCACCGCACCGTCGACTCCGCCTTCGATCACAGACACTCGCTTATTTTGGGATTAGAGGAGAAGCTCCCCGAACTAGCTCTGGAAGCCGTATCCGTGGCTTTCGCAGTGCTTCTCGCACTGGCCATCGATGAGTGGCGGGAGGATCGCGGGAACCGGCAGCTTGGCGTGCGAGCTCGGCAGAGCATCCTGACGGAACTGCAGGCCAATCGCGCGGAGCTGATGGAGAGCGGCGCTAAGAACGAGCTTCTGCTCCGGCAGCTCGAGGCACAGATCCAGGCCGTCCAGGACAGCTCGGGTGAGGCAGTTTTCCATCGACTTTTCGTTCTCCGTTCCCCTTCTCTCGTCGGCGGCCTGGCAAGCTGCGCAGGCGACGCAGGCGGTGCACTTCCTGGATTATGAATGGCTGACCGAGGTGGCGAGGGTCTACGACCTGCAGGCACTCTATGTCAGTACGCAGTCGAGCTTCATGGATCAGATCGCCGGGATCGCCGGGGACATCGAAGGGCTGGGAGCGAGTAGGGCGCTTTCCGCCTTCCGAGATCGACTGCACCTGCTGGTGATGCTTCACCGGGGGCTGATCGAGGGGTACTCGAAGCTTCTCGGTCCGAGTGGCGTCGGCGCCGGCGGACCGAAGGATTGACGGGGTGCCGCGTCTAGCAGCGACCGCCCCTACGGCGCTGGCGTGCGGGGCGGGGGCATCCGGAGGGTGAGATGCACCAGCGGGACTACCTCTTGCGGATGATCGAGCAGGCCGGCGAGGTCCTGATCCGGCTCAGGAACAGGATCCTGGGCCGGGTCGGCACGGCTGCGGAGATCGATCGGCAGCTCCGATCCGCGGCCCTGAACGTAGGGCTGGACCTGGACATCGCCCGCATGGCGAGTGCGGATACGCTGGCCATGATCGTGGCGCCGACGGGCGAGGTGGACCCCACCCGCTGCTGGTTCCTGGCGGAGATGCTCTATCTGGACGGCCTGAGCGCGGAGCTCGAGGGGCGCCCGGAGGACGCCCGTGGCCGCTATGCGAAAGCGATCCGTCTCTTCTCGATGGTGGAGCCTGGCGGCGCGTTTCTGGTGGGATTCCCCGAGGCTGCGGAGCGGATCCAGGAGATCGGACGAAGGCTCGGCTCCCTCTCCGTCGGTGGTGAGGGCGAGGGGGAGGGAGGCTGACGGTCACGGTTGGCCTGCGGGCTCGACCGTATGCCGGACCGGGTTCTGCGGTGCCCGGAGCCGAGCGCATGGCGAAGCCGGGCGGGTGTCTCGCCGCGCGCGGCGCCTGGCGTCAGCCCGAACGATGAAGAAACGGAAGCCTCTGTGGAGATGCCCACGGTGTGGGCACCGGTTCGTGACGCGGAACCTGTGGCACTCGTGCGGGCGATATCGCCTGGCGGACCACTTCGCCGGGAAGGACCCGTTGGTGCGCCGGCTCTTCGACCGTTTTTGCGGGCTCGTGAAGGTGTGCGGCCCGGTCACGGTCTACGCCCAGAAGACGCGGATCGTGTTTCAGGCGCGGATGCGTTTTGGGGGTGCGGTGGTGCGCCGACAGTGGCTGGATGTGACCCTGGTGCTGCGACGCCGTCGCGACGCCCCGCAGCTCCGGCGGATCGAGCTGATCCCGCCGATCTATCATGTGCATCACTTCCGGATCCGAGAGCCGGGCGAGCTGGACGAGGCGTTCGCGGCGTTGGTACGAGAGGCGTATCGGGTTGGCGTGCAGGAGCACCTGGCATCGTAGCGGAGGGGCTCTACGATCGGCCGCGCTGTCCCAGGGCTATTGCCGGGTCAGCGCCATGCCGCTAGAAATAAAAGTCTTGCCACTTGCTACGACGGGCGTCGGTGGCCCCGGTGACGCGCGTGCCGTGGTCGAGCCTGCCGGTCTCCGGCCTCGGCTGTGCTGGTCACCAACGTACGCGCGGCGTCCGTAGGGGCGAGAGTGGAATGCGCAGGTGGGTCATAATGAGCGCCAGGGGGGGTAATGGGGTATCCGAAGAAGCATCGAGGCAGAAGGAAGATCGGGAGCCGCAAGCGCCGCATGCGCCGAAAGCAGCGGCAGCGGAAGTAGTCGCTCGCCTCCATACCGGACCGGGGGCCGAGGTTCGGCGGATCGGTGCGGGGGCCGGCCGGTCCCGCCCTGTGTCCAAGACCCGCGGGGGGTGTTCGGGGCAGAGCGAGCAGGTACGAGCCGTCAGGCCCGGAGCTGCGGGGGACCGCCAGACTCGCCGCGCACGCTGCGGTTCGCCAGGCTTCTCACGTAGAGACATAGAGACGTAGAGACGTCGTCGTCCTGACCCGCGAGAGAAACGCAGGCATCGACCGGGACACGGTGAGGGGGCACGGAGCACGATGGTAGAGGGGCACCGGGCCCCTTTGCTTTTCCGGGTCGTTTTCGAGGATCACGAGTCGCGGCATCATCGCGTTGCGAGAGTCGCGGCGCCATAGACTACGCCGGTCGGGCGTAGGAGGCGGGGACGGATGAAGGGATTGACGGTCTCGCCGCTGCTGGTCACGCGACGGGAGGATGGGTCCCCCATTGCCGCCGGGCGGCTCGCGCGGCCCGGGTTGGTAATTGCGCTTCTCTTCACCGTTGCGGGCTGCGTTGCGCGGGCTTCGGTCGCCCCGGGTCCGCCGGGCGAGGCGGGGGGTGGCGGGGCGGCCGTCTGGTTCCGGGACGAGCTCTATTTCGGGGCGGAGATGCCGACGGGCGCGGTGGTGACGGACGAGGAGTGGGAGCGCTTCCTGGGCGAGGTGATCACGCGGCGGTTTCCGGACGGCGTCACGGTGCTCAATGGGTGGGGTCAGTATCGGTACGCGGACGGGCGGATCGGGAGGGAGCGGACGAGCGTGGTGATCGGTTTTAGGGTCTTCACTTGTTTCCGTCCGTGGAAGAGTGGGGCTGGGGAAGGGCTCCTGGCAATTCCTGGATTCTCGCCCGGGCTACGGTCGTAGGGGATCGCTATCAGGAGGGGGGAGATCGACGGGCGGGGTCGGCAGCTCCGGTGCTGAGCCTGCTGGAGAGGGTGTAGCGC
>JACQVF010000060.1 GCA_016209885.1 Gemmatimonadota bacterium
CAGAGGCGCCCGTCCCCTCAATGGTCACCGTCCCCTGGATCGTCCCGGTAACGGCCTCCACCACCTCCTCGCCTTCGTCGCAACCGGCAAGGGGCAGCACCGCCAGCGCCGCCACCAGCAACCACCTCAGCTTCCTCATCGCTCGCTTCCCTTCATTGGGAGGTTCAACCGCTCACCCTCAGCGCATGCTAGCATGCGACCTTCACCCTTCACCGTCAAAGCCCTGCGTTCTCACCCCACACCCACCTTACTTTGCCGCCTACATCCTGCCCTCTCACCGGGAACGCGTCCCCCGATGAAACCACCTGGGACATCCCCCCCTTTCTCCGGTTTCTCCCCTCGTCGGGCGCTGAACGCTGCGCTTCTCTTATTTCTTTTGTTCTCTTGTCAGCCGCCTCGCTCGCCCGCGACGGCGGCTTACGGGCGCACCTAACCGCGAGGGGGAAACTGCAAGGGTGGTGCCAGGTTTTCCGCATCCCTAACTGCTTATGATTCAACGCCATCTGATCTCGCACCCTCTCGGCCGACATGGAATTCCCCGGCTATCCCTCAGATTTCTGACGGCCGCGTGTAGAGCGTCGAATCTTGGCAGTGTCGCGCGCTGCCTCCAAAACATATGTTTTATGGATGCCTTCGTCTTAGCGACGAACGCTTCGGCTCTGCCGGCGCACGGCTCCCCCCGGACGTTCAGCAGGTCCAGGAGGTCGCCCTGGGTAGGCGCCGGTCTCTGGCGTCTCGGGCAGGGGCCCTTCACGAGCCGTGCGCACGCGGAAGTCACCGTCGGCCGCCGCGTCCACACGGATGGTGCCGTGCACGTCGGTTCGGAGGACGCGGACTCCGGCGCGTGCCAGGCGTGCGAGGACACTCGGGGCGGGGTGCCCATAGCGGTTGTGCCGTCCGGCGGAGATGACAGCGGCCCGCGGGCGCGTGGCTCGCAGGAGGGCCGTGGATGTGGAGGTGTTGCTTCCGTGGTGGCCGACCTTGAGGATGGCAGCCCTGGAGTCCGGGAGCCCGTTCACGGCCGTCAACTCCGCATCGGCCGGGGCGTCACCCATGAGGAGCGCGGCGAACCGGCCGTATCCGACGCGCAGAACGACGGAATAGTCGTTCGCGTCCCGAGCGGGGTCAAGCGGACCGGGTAGAGGGTGGAGGACGTCGAGCCGCACGCCGTCGAGGAGGATGCTCTGGCCGGCGTGGGCCCGGATCCACGGAATGTCGCGGCGGTCCACGCGCTCCAGGATCCCGAGGTACGCCTCTTTCCCTGCGACCTGGCCCGGCTCGAGCAGAGCCTCCACGCTCGCCTCGTCCAGTACCGCAGCGGCGCCGCCGATGTGGTCCAGGTCGCCGTGGGTGAGGACGAGGAGCTCCAGGCGAGCGGCGCCCTCTCGGCGGAGGAACGGCACCACTAGGCGGGCGCCGGCATCCCACCGGTCGTTCACGGGTCCCGCGTCCACGAGGATCCAGCGTCCCAGGGGTGAGCGGATCGCGGTAGCGTCGCCCTGCCCCACGTCCAGAAAATAGAGGCTCAGGTCCGCGCCACGGTGACCCGTAGCCAGGGGGGCGAGAAGGATGGCAGCGACGGCGCCGGCCACCGCCACGGCGTGGCGCGCCATGCGCCGGAGGGGTGGCGCGTATGCGAGCGTGAGGAAGGCAAGAGCGGCGCCAGCGGCTCCCGCTGCCAGCCACGGGCGCGGCACGGCGATGCTCGCACCAGGCATTGCGGCTGCGAGCTCGGTGGCGCTCCTGAACAGGGCGAGCAGCAGCGCGAGCCCCCCGGCGAGGAAATGAGCCGCGCCCCCCACGACCCAGGAAAGCGCTAGCACCAAGAAGATCTGCGGGATCGCCACGGAGAGCAGAGGCGCGAGGAGCAGCGTGAGCGGGATCCCCACGAGGGAGACGCGCCCGAAGTGGAGCGCCGTTAGCGGCGCAGTGGCCAGGGTGGCGGCGAGGCCCGCGGCCAGCACGTCGAGACCTCGATGCCTCGCTCGCTGGCCATAGCCCGCGCCCCCCAGCATGCCCAGCATGCGCGCGATGGGACGCCCCAGGAGCACCAGCCCGCCCGCGGCCGCGAACGAGAGCTGAAACCCTATGTCGCGAATCGCACCCGGCACTGCCAGGACGATGGCGCACCCGGCGATCCCGAGCGCACCCACCGGGTCCACAGGACGCCCGACCAGCCGCCCAGCCAGGGTCAGGCTGAGGATCACGGCGGCGCGCACTGCGGCGTACGGCGCCCCGATCAGACCCACATAAAGCCAGGTCCCCAGCACGGCCGCGAGGCTGCGGCGCCGACGCTCCAGCCCCAGGGCGCCGCCCAGCCCAAGCAGAACTCCGGCCACCACGCCGATGTGGAAGCCCGAAATGGCCAGGAGGTGAGCGACGCCCGCACGCGCGAAACGCTCGCTCAGCTCCGGTTCGATCCCCTCCCGCCGGGCCAGAACCAGCGCCTCCGCTATCGGGGCGTCATCGCCCAGGAGCTCCCGCAGCCGGCGCTGCGCCGAGCCCCGCAGCCAGAGAAGCGGCCGGTGCGCAGGGCCGGCGGGCACGAGCGTTCGCACGGAGTCGAGAACCAGGGTGCCGGCCTCGTACGGAGACCGCTCCCGCCCGCCACCGCCCTGGACCCAGCGGCCCAGGGCCACCATCTCATCCCCGGGTCGCACCGCCGCCGACTCCGCTCGCAGAAAGACCCTCACGCGGCCGCGACAGCCACGGGGCGCCCCCTCCTCCATCAGGAACGGCGCGCCGCCACCCCGCCCGGGGATCGCCTCGAACGTCCCGCGCACCGTGAAGGTGCCGCCATCGGGGAGGAGCGTCCGGCAGTCCGCGTCCGCGTGCACGCGATCCGCGCGTCCCAGACCGCTCCCCGCGAGGAGTATCGAGGCGAGCGCGCATGGGAGTCGGAGCCGGCGCCATAGCAGGATGGGCAGAACGGCGAGTGGTGCGAGGAGCGGGGCGGCGAGGGCGGGGAGATCGTGGTGGCCGGCGGCCACGCCCGCGAGAAAGGCGAGAGCGAGCCAGGCGATGGGGGGTGCGCGAGGGTTCAGGTCAGCGATCCTCCTGCGGGAAGAGGTCCTGCTGGTAGCGATCGACGACGCGGCTTTTCTCCTCGCGGGCCTCCTCCGCCAGCCGCTCGCGAAGATAGCGCCGCACCTTGAGATCGGTGTGAATGCCGGCCACGAGCATGACGAGCATGCCCAGGAGCGCGGAGGCGAAGACCAGGTAGATGAGGGGCACGCGGTACAGGGTGGTGAATCCCAGGTGAAGCGTGACGCGCTCGGCTCCGTTCAGGTACGCGAGGAGGGCGGACACGGCGAGGAGCAGGGTCACGCCGAGCGCGGCGACGCCCCGGCTCATGCGGATTGCGCCAGCGCGGGCGAGTCGACGGCGTGGCCGACGAAGGTGGAGCCGGTGGTCGCCGTGAGCCTTACCGTGAGGAAGCGGCCAGTGAGGGTGGCGTCCCCCGGGAAAGCGACGACCTTATTGCGACGCGTGCGCCCCAGCGCCTGGCCGTTGACCCTCGCCGCGCGCTCTACGAGGACTTCCGCCACGCGCCCGACCTCCGTCCGGCTGATCTCCGTCTGGATCGCGCGCTGCACCCCGATCAGGCGCTCGAGGCGCTCCTGCGCGACCTCGGGCTCGATGAAGTCTCGTGGCGGGAGCCGGGTGGCCGGGGTCCCGTCGCGTGGCGAGTACCTGTACGTGAACGCCTCGTCGAAGCGCACCCTGCGCAGGAGGTCCAGCGTGGCCTCGAACTCGCCCTCGCTCTCGCCCGGGAAAGCGACGATCACGTCCGTGGAGAGCGCGATCCCGGGGATCGCTTCCCGCACCATGGCGACCTTCTCCAGGAACGAATCCACGGTGTAGCGACGGAGCATGCGCTTGAGGGTGCGGTTGTGTCCGGCCTGCACGGGGAGGTGCAGGTGCTCGCAGACCGCTGGCTCCTCCGCCATCACCTGGACGAGCTCCGGCGTGACATCGTTCGGGTGCGGCGACGTGAAGCGCACTCTGCGGAGTCCCGGGGTGCGAGCGACAGCCTGGAGCAGGCGCGCGAAATTCCAGTCGCCGCAGCGATAGGAGTTCACCGTCTGTCCGAGGAGGGTGATCTCGGGGACGCCGCTCGCGGCGATCTCGCGGATCTCGGCGAGGATGTGGTCGGGATGGCGGTTCTTCTCGGGCCCGCGTACGTACGGCACGATGCAGAACGTGCACCGGCGATTGCACCCTCGCTGGATCGGCACCCACGCGGAGACGCCCGAGCTGCGGCGAGCCTCGAGCCCCTCGTAATTCTCATGCGCCTGGAGATCGAGGACGGCCAACTGAACGGCCAGGTGAAACGTGCGCCTGCCCCGGCGTAGGCCGAGCGGGACGAGCTGCGGCGCGCTCGGCGTTGCGGGGCCGGATGCCGGCGCGGGAGCGGCCGCCGGGTGCCCCCAACCGTGGGGCGACAACGCCGCCGCGGCACTGGAGCGCGTACCGATGTCGGCGGTGGCGCAGGAGAAGCCGCCCACGCGTGCCGCCTCGAGCTCCGCCAGACGATGGGGAAGCTCCCGGTAGCCGTCCGGGCCCATCACGATGTCCACGTAGGGCGCGCGCTCGAGCAGGCGCGTGCCCATCCGCTGCGCCATGCACCCGGTCACGCCGATCACCAGGTCCGGGCGCTGCGCCTTCAAGCCGTTGAGCTGAGCCACGCGGCCGAGCACGCGTTGCTCCGCGCGCTCGCGGATCGCGCAGGTGTTCACGAGGATCACGTCCGCGTCATGCGGCGCGCCAACAATCTCGTATCCGCAGGCCGCCAGAATCCCCTGCATCAGCTCCCCGTCGCTGATGTTCATCTGGCAGCCGTACGTCTCGACGTAGGCTTTTTTCGTCAAGGTACGCTCAATTCGCCATTGAAATTCGCGCGTCCTGGCAGGGACAGATCAATATACAGATGATCCGCATCCCCGTGTAATACAGCGTGCGCCACGCGCCTCGCCGCGGGCGCCCCCTCCCCGTTTGCGCTCCGCACGTGGGCTCGGAGATAGTCTTCCGTAAGGGCCTTGGAGCCGCCGCTCTCCAGGACCGCGTGCGCGGGCGTGCCCACCCGCCGCGCGCGGTATCGCCGTCCCTTCTCGAGGGCGAGTGCCCGCAGCTCGCGCCCGCGCAGGGCGGCAACGTGCCGCGGCACGCGGTCGCGCAGCGTGGCCGCGTATGTCCCTTGTTTGGGCGAGAACGGGAAGACATGGAGGTACGTATAGGGGAGCTCCTCGATGAGTGCGCGGGTCCGGGCGTGGTCGTCGTCGGTCTCGCCCGGGAAGCCCACGATCACATCGGCGCCGAGCCCCAGTACCGGGAGCCGCTCGGCGATGTCCAACACTCGGCGGCGGTACTGCTCGTGGGTATACCAGCGCCGCATGTGCTGGAGTACGCGGTCTGATCCGCTCTGGAGCGGCATGTGGAAATGGGGGGCGAGCCGCTGCGGCTGGTTCTCCATGAGACGGACGAGGCCATCGTCCACCTCCGTGGCTTCGATGCTGCTGAGGCGGAACCGGACGCCGCTCACCTCGGCGACCAGTCGCTCCACCAGGCGAGTCAGGGCGAGGGCGCAGCCCACCTCGCGGCCGTAGCCTCCGATATGGATCCCGGTGAGCACGATCTCAGGGTGGAAGCGCGCCAGCAGCCGGGCCTCGGCCACAACTTCGTCCGCCGGGCGCGAGCGGTTGGCGCCCCGCGCGAGGCGTGTGGCGCAGAACGAGCACTTGCGATCACAGCCGTCCTGAAGCCTCAGCCACGCGCGAGTGCCCCCCGAGCGACGGGCAAGGAGGCCCGGCCCGGGGCGGCGCGCGGAGAGCTGGAGAAGCGGTCGCCCCGCAGCCGCAGCCTCAGCGACCGTGAGGGGGTCATGGCCCTCCACCACGGCGTGGACGCCCGGCGTCGCCTGGTACTCCGCGGCTCGAAGCGCCGCAGAGCACCCGACCACCACGATGCGCACGCCGGGATTGCCGCGATGAAGCCGCCGGATGAAGCGCTTCGCCTCGGCGTCAGCCTCGTTGGTGACCGTGCAGGTGTTGACGACGCAGACTTCGGCCGCCCGGGGCTCGGCCACGGCCACGGCGCCGCGGCTCTCGAGTTCCTGGCGCATCCGCTCGGTATCGTACTGGTTCGCCTTGCAGCCGAAGGTGTGGAAACAGACGTTCATCCGCGGACGGCTCAACGCCCGGAAAGGTGAACCGTGAAGGTGCCCCTCCAGAACGATTCCTGTAGCCGGTCCGCGCTGCGGGCGCCTCGCTCGATGGCGAGGTCGAAGCCTGCCACCGTCCTCCCTTCAACCTCCAGGAGGATCAGGCCGAGTCCGGCGGTGAACGCTCGTTCGCGCGGCGCATCGCCGCGGATGTGGAATGGGAGCTGGGCCCAGCGGTAGCCGACGCGGACGGGCGAGGAGCGCCCCAGCATGCCGGAGCCCGTCCATTCGAGTCCCATCCCGGTGGCCCACGCGGCCCCGGCCTGGCCGTCCGCGAGGTCGCGGCCCGTAGCGGTCCAGTCAGCCCAGGCCACTCCCAGGTTCGCGGCGATCTGCGGGGTAAGGCGGGCGCTCACGCCGCCCTTGAGCTCGAGGGGGAGGGTGAATTCCCGGCGGTCGCGGTCGCCGGACCCCTCCGCGGGGTTAGCACGCAACTCGCCGGACCAGATGAGGCTTGCAGCCAGCCGCACGATGGGCACGGGCTCCCAGGACGCGCCGAGGCCCACCGTCGGCCCCGTGAGACTCCACTCTCCACGAACGGAGAAACTGTCTACGGGCACGCCCGCGGCGACCGTGTCGATCTGCCGCGTGAACGCACGGGTCAGCTGTCCGGTGTAGACGCCCGCCCACGCGCCGATTCCCAGCCGCTGGCCCACGCGCTGAGCCCAGCCGACCCGGAGGGCGGCCACGCCACCGTCGGAGACGAAGCGGTCCTCCACCGGCACCTGCTGGCCCGCAAACTCCTCCACGGTTCGGCGGCGGAGCGACCAGCGAAGGTCCAGGTACGCGCCGTAGCTCACGGTGGCCACGCCAGCGGTCCCGACCGGGTAGGCGACGGCGAGCAGAGGGAAGCGCGTGGCACTCGCTTCGTTCGTCTGTCCAGCGAGCGTCGCGCGGGCGCTGCCGGGCTGTAGGCTCGCGGTCACGAAGGGCAACGCGAAGCCGATGGCGCTCGACGGATCGGCGGGGAGCAGCATCGTGCCGGACAGCCCCACACCCAGGCCACCGAGAGAGCGGGCGCGGGCGTCGGTCGGCTCCAAGAGCATGCCCAGGCCACCGGCCCCAAACAGCGACTGGGCGGCAGCGGGTCCGGCCATCGCCAGCAAGAGCAGTAGCGCCGCGACGATCCGACGGCTCATGGGAGTCCCACGCGTTGGGTGACCGTTATGACCAGGCGCAGCTCCGGTGCGTCGGGTCCGGTGCCGGAGAACGTCACGATCCCGAAGTCTCGAGGCTCGAGGCCGCCGGCCACGAGAAGCGCCAGGGTGTTGGACGGCGGATTGCCGTCGGCCGTGGCGCCGCGGAGATGGTCGCGTACGAAGGTGGTGAGCGGTACGGCGATCACCAGCGCCTTCGCGCCCGGAACGAATGCGGACGGCAGGATCGGAGGTGAGCCGGGCTCGCCGAACAGTCCCGGGTCCACGGGGGCACCCAGCGGCGCCTTGGGCAGCCGCTCCGGCCGGAGCACTGGCCTCAGCTCCAGGCGGACCGTCTCCACGGGCCGGTGGGCGGAGAGCATCGCCTGGCTGCGGAGGACCAGGGCCGCGAAGGTGAGGTTCGCGGAGTCCACCCGTAGCGGGCAGGCGACGCGCGCGCACACCGGATGACCGCCCGCGAACTCGCGTGGCACGTCAAGCACCAGGATGCTCCGCCATGCCGGTGCGCCCCCGACCCGCAGCTCCCCCGATGGCGCCTCGGGAGGCGGATCGTAAATGAACGTAAGCGCGTCGGTCCCCACCGAGAGGACGAGGGTGGTGTCCCTGCGCACGCTGGGCCGGGCGAGCAGGCGGAGCGCCACGGAGCGGATCTGGACCCGCACTCCCTGCGTCTCCGCGCCGATGCGCACGCTGCGTTCCGCGCGCGCGGTATCTCCCCAGGCCGCCACCGTCGCCGAGTCCACGGCAATGACCACGCTGTCGCCCGCGGCCGCCGTCCAGCTTCCTTGCCCCACGGCGATGACGGGCCCCGCGCCGGGCTCCTGCCACTCCCGCGCCGTGCCCAGCGTATCCACGGCATTCGCCCAGGTAGTCGAGCCCGCGTGCCACGGCTGCATCAGCGCCCCGGCGGCGAGGCGGACGGGCGGCGAGCCCACCACCGTCGTCGTGTCGATCCGGACGAGCAGGCTCCCGCCCAGGAGGGTCAGCACCGAGTCGACCCTCGTCGTGCCCGTCGAGTCGACCACCGACGCCGAGCGGGGATAGGCGCTGAAACGCGCCAGCGTAAGGGCGTTCAGTTTCCCCTCGAACCCACGGGCGACGAGGCCGTACCCCAGGTCCGCGGGCGACCCGAAGCCGTCGAGCAGCCGGACGCTCCGCAGGAAGTCAGCGGCCGGAACCCGGATCTCCACGGTGCGGGCCGTGACCGGAAAGAGCTCGCCGCTCTCGACCGCCGTGGGGATCTGCTCGGTGCAGGCCGCCACGGCCGGAACGGCGAGCGGGAGAAGCACGCGAGCCAGGGGGCCGCAGCCGGGCCGCCTCATCCCGCGCCTTCCCCTTTGTCGCGGCGGAAGGGCGCTGGGAGCAGCTCGGCCAGCCTCCAGCGGCGCGTGGCAACACTCGCAGCCGACACGATCTCCAGGTCCGGCGCGAACTCGGCCAGCACCTGACGGCATGCGCCACAGGGCGCCACGGGCTCGGCCCCTCCCGTCACCAGGGCCAGCTTGCGAAAGCGCGTCCGCCCCGCAGCCACGCCCGTGGCCAGCGCCACGCGCTCCGCGCAGATCGTGAGCCCATACGAGGCGTTCTCGACGTTGCACCCCTCGAAGATGGCCCCGTCATCCGCCTCGATGGCCGCGCCCACTGGGAAGCCGGAGTAGGGCGCGTAGGCCCGCGCGCGGACCGAGCGCGCCCGCTCGACCAACGGATCAGTGGCTTCCATCGCCCGACCAGATGCGCGGGAGCCGAGCCGTGAACCCGGTCAGGATCTCGTAGCTGATCGTCCCGGCCAGAGCCGCCACCTCCTCCACGCTGATGTACTGGTCGCCGTCGGCGCCGATGAGCGTCGCCACATCGCCGACGCGCGTGCTGTCGTCACCCGTGATGTCTACTACGGTCACGTCCATCGAGATCCTTCCGATGATGGGGACGCGACGGCCGCCTACGATCACCCAGCCCCTGTTTCCCAGCGCCCGAGGCAGCCCGTCGCCGTACCCGATGGCCAGAGTGGCCCACCGCTCCCAGGCGCGGGCGGCGTGCGTCGCGCCGTAGCCCACCGTCGAGCCCGGCGTCGCGTCGCGGATCCGGACGACCCGAGCTCTCACGGACGCGACGGGCTCGGGCAGCGGCAGATCGACCCCGACCGCGCCCCCATAGAGAAAGATGCCCGGCCGAACGCCGCCCGCGGCGAACGCGGGGAACCGCAGGGCTGCGGCGCTGTTCGCGGCGTGGATCATGAGCCGTTCCCGCGGCACGGGAAGCGCCGCGAGCGCATCCTGAAAGCGTTCCCACTGGATCTCGCTCGGCCCGCGCTCGGGCAGGTCCGCCGAGTGGAAGTGGGTGAAGCACCCGGTCCAGCAGGCCGCCGCGCTCGCGCGGCCCGCGACAGCCAGCCCCCAGGTTGCCGCTTCGCGCCAGTCGAACCCCGCGCGCCCCATACCCGTGTCGATCTCCACATGAAACGAAGCCGACCGGCCGACTCCGTGGGCTGCGCTCACCAGGCAGTCCAACACCTCGAGGTCGGAGACGCTCACGATGAGATCGTGCTCGACCGCGCTGCGGCATCCGTCGGGGGGGACAGGGCTAGAGACCAGGATCGGACGCCGAACGCCGAGCTCGCGCAGGCACGTCCCCTCCTCGACGGTCGCCACGCCGTAGCCCCACGGATCGACGAGCTCGAGGGCCCGGACCGCGCCAGCTATACCCAGGCCGTACGCATCGGCCTTTACCATCGGGATCAACGCCGGGCCGTCGCCCACAGCCTCGCGGATCCTCCGGAGATTGCGGCACAGCGCCGCCGCGTTGACCTCGATCCAGGCCCGTGCACGCAGGTCGGTTGACATGCCGGTCAAGAGCGACGAAACATACCCGAGCGGGAAAGGCGTTTCAAGGCGGAGCGGGGTTCTAAGGGTTCTAAGCCTGTAACCCGCCTCTTCAGGGAGAGCATCATGCGAGGAGAGCCCGACGCTCGGGATGACCGCGCCGCGGGGGCACGCGGCCCGTCGCGCCGACGGGGCGCGATGCTGGACCGCGCCCTCGCGCTCGTGGAGCACCTGCGCGAGCACTGCCCCTGGGACCGGGCGCAAACTCCCGAGTCGCTGGTCCCTTACCTGCTCGAGGAGGCGGCGGAGGTCGCCGACGCCATCGGTGCCGGCAATGAGGGCATGATGGAGTCCGAGGTGGGTGACCTGCTTCTCCATGTGGCGTTCCAGATCGTGCTGGCCGAGGAGCGGGGAGCGTTCGACCGGGAGTCGGTGGTCGCACGACTCGAGCAGAAGATGGAGGAACGCCACCCGCACGTGTACCGCGGCGGCGAGCCGGAGGCGTGGGAGTCGATGAAAGCGCAGGCCCGCGAACGCGAGGGCCGCGGCGTGCTGGACGGGCTGAGCCACTGGCTGGACCCGATCCTCCGCGCGCACCGCATCCAGGAGCGGGTGAGCGGGGTGGGGTTCGACTGGACCAGCGCGCACGGCGCGTGGGAGAAGGTGGCGGAGGAGCTCGACGAGGTGCAGCGCGCCCTGCTGCGCTCCGCCCGCTCGGCAGCTGCGACGGCCAAAGAAGCCGCCGCGCGGGCGGACGAGCCGTCTCCCGCCCTTGTGGAGGAGCTGGGTGACCTCCTCTTCGCCGTCGTGAACCTGACTCGTCTCAGCGGCGTACACGCCGCCCTCGCGCTTCAGCACGCGAACGCCAAGTTCCAGGATCGATTCGAGGCCCTGGAGCGCCTGGCCGCCGAGCGCGGGGTTCGCCTGGGAGAAGCGCCGCTGGACGTGCTGGACTCGCTGTGGGAAGAGGTCAAAGCGCGGACGCAGGCGCTGCCGTCGGACTCCGATGCGACACCCTCCTTCTAGTACTTCGTGGTGGAAGTCCGCGTTAGCACCGAGAGCGCCGACGCGCCGCCCCAGCAAGGAGCGACCGGGGTCCCCACGCAACGAATGTTGCGTGGGGTGACGGCGACGAGGAATAGCAGCGCTATTTCGAGGAGGAGCGACGCTGCTGGAGCGGATGCAGCGGCGCTCGAATGCACGCGGACTTCCGCCGCGAGGTCCTAGTATCCCGCCTCCCGGTCCACCACGTTGAGGAGCGGCAGGCCCTCGAGATAGCGCCGCAGGTTCTCCTCGATGAGCGCACACTCCCGCTCCCAGTAGCGGGGCGTGCACGCGGAGACGTGGGGCATGATGAGCACGTTCGGCAGCCGCCAGAGGGGGTGGTCCGGCGGGATCGGCTCTGTCCGGAAAACGTCGAGCCCGGCTCCCCGCAGGCGGCCGGTCCGCAGCGCCTCGACCAGCGCGTCCTCGTCCACCAGGCTGCCGCGGGCTACGTTGATCAGCACGGTGCTGGGCTTCATCTGGGAAAGGAACGCGGGGCCGATCATCCCCTGCGTCTCCCGCGTCTCGGGCGCCGTGAGCACCAGGTAGTCGGGCTCGCGGGCGAGCCGCGCGAGCCCTTCCGGGCCCGCGAGCACTTCTACGCCCTCCATGCCTTCGGGCGCGCGCGCGGGTGGCCGCCGTTTGAGCGCGACGACACGCGCGCCGAGCGCCGTGACACGCCGCGCCACCTCGCGGCCGACCCCCCCAAGGCCAAGGATCCCCACGATGCCCCCGGCGATCTCGCGGACCGGCGAATCCTCGCCGTGGAACGGGGTCGACCACCACCGAGCCTCGGCCTGGCCGCGCACGGCAAAATCGAGACCCCGGGCGAAATGGAGAATCACGGCCAGGACGGTATCCGCTATAGGCGGGCCATGCACGCCCGCAGAGTTCGTGAAGATCACGTCCCTCGCGAGCAGCTCCGGTGAGAGTGACGCGCCCACGCCCGCGGTGCCCGTGTGCACCCAGCGCAGCCGCGGTCCCGCGCGCAGGAGCGAGGCCGGTACTCCGAGCCCGAGGTAGATCTCCGCATCCGCCACGGCCGCAAGGGTCTCGCCGGACACGCCGTGGGCACCGTCTCCCGATGCGTCCGACAAGCTGCCGATCACGACCATGTCCCAGTTGTCCGGGAGAACCCGGCGAATCCGATCCACGACCCAGGCGGGGAGCGTCCAGATCGGGCGCCGGTCCCTCATATCCACCACGATGCGCCGCGTCACGATTCAGTATTCTGCGTTGGCTGGACGGACGTGTGGAGGGAGTAGGTTAGCACGAGTGCGCGGGCGGAGCCAGGAAGCGGGCGGGCGGAGCCGCGCCCACACCCGACCCGTCAGGGGGTCAGCCGGTTGAGCATGCGGGGGAACGGGATGAGTTCGCGTACGTGGCGGCGTCCGGTGATCCAGGCGAGCGTGCGCTCGATGCCGAGGCCGAACCCCGAGTGAGGGAACGTACCGTACCTGCGCAGGTCGAGGTACCACCCGTAGGCGTGCTCCGGCAGTTGCTCTTCCCGGATGCGGGCGAGGAGTCGGCCATGGTCGTCTTCGCGCTGGCTCCCGCCGACGATCTCACCGTATCCGTCGGGGGCCAGGAGGTCGTTACACAGGACGGTGCGGGGATCTTCGGGGTTCTCCTTCATGTAGAAAGCTTTCGCCTGGCGCGGATAGTTGTAGACGAAGACCGGCAGGTCGGAGGTCTGGGAGAGGATCGTCTCGTCGTTGCCGCCCAAGTCATCGCCCCACTGCATGTCGCTGCCGCGCCCACGGAGGAGCGCCACGGCGTCCGTGTAGCTGATGCGCGGGAAGGGTGGGCGCACCGGTTCGAGCGCGGAGGTATCGCGCTCCAAGATGGCGAGCTCTTCGCCGCAGCGCTCGACGGCGCGCCCGACGACATACGTGACGAGTTCCTCCTGGAGGCGCATGTTGTCCTCCGAGTCCGCGAAGGCGACCTCGGGCTCCACCATCCAGAACTCCGTGAGGTGGCGCCGCGTCTTCGACTTCTCGGCCCGGAAGGTGGGGCCGAAGCAATAGACCTTGCGCAATGCCGCGGCTGCGGCCTCTACATAGAGCTGTCCGGTCTGCGCCAGGAACGCACGCTCGCCGAAGTAGTCGGTCTCGAACAGCGTCCCTGCGCTCTCGCCGATGGCCCCGCTGAGAATCGGCGTGTCGATGCGGACGAAGTTGCGGGCGTAGAAGAAGTCGTGGATCGCCTGCTCGACCTCGGCGCGGACCCGCAGGATCGCGTGCTGCTGGCTCGAGCGCAGCCAGAGGTGGCGGTGGTCCAGGAGAAAATCGATCCCGTGCTCCTTCGGCTGGAGGGGATACTCCTCGCTCCCGGCGAGAAGGACGAGGTTCGTGACGGCGATCTCGCAGCCGCCGGGGGCACGCGGCTCTTTCCGGACCGTGCCGCGGACCGCCACCGTGGATTCCTGGGCGAGGCCCGTGGCCATCTGCCAGAGCGCCTGGCCAAGCTGCTTCTGGACGAGAACAGTCTGTACGACCCCGGTGCCGTCCCGGACCACCACAAATGCGACCTTGCCGTGCTCGCGCACCGTCTGAACCCACCCCTGGATCGTGACCTCGCGACCGGCGTGCTGCCGGAGGTCGCGGACCTCGACGGCGTCTTCTCGCACCATGGATCGAGCTTCCTCTCGGGTGTCCAGAGCGTAGCTACGGGTGTCTGGCAGCCGGCTGGGCCAGGGGCGGGGCCCAAGGTAGACGGAGGCGGTGTGGGTGTCAATCGGGCCGCCGGGGATTCCAGATCACTTAACTATCTGTGGTTCATAGCATTAGGATCGCTCGGCCTCGTGGCCTCGTGCGGCAGGCCCATGCGGCCGGCGCCCGTGGAGCCGACGACGGTGTGGCCCATGTATCTCGGTGAGCTGACGCGCAGTCCGTACGAAGACGAGACGGCGCCGGCGGACACGCCACAGGAAGTCTGGCGCACGGAGGTGGGGCGCGGCCTCAGGGCTCCGCCGGTGGTGACGGGCCCCGTGGTGCTGGTAGGCACGACGAACCGCATCGTGACGGCGGTGTCGGCGGAAACGGGAGAGATCTTCTGGGAGCATCGGCTCGGCGGCGCACTCACCGTGCCACCGCTCGTGGACAGCGACCGCATTTTCGTGGCCCTTGATGCCGAAGATGGCGCGGTGTACGCGCTCCGCCTCCGAGACGGGCGCGCCATCTGGAAACGGAACATGCCGGCGGTGCGGCGGGCGCCGCTCCTATCCGAGGACGTTCTCTACGTCGGAACCGAGACCGGGCGCTTCCTCGCGCTGGCGGCGGACGACGGCGAGGTGGTCTGGGACGTGGAGCTGGGGGTCGGGTCAGCGTCCACGCCGGTGGCGTGGGGAGGGCACCTCCTGGTGGCCACGGGCCGGGACTCACTCATCGCGCTGGAGGCAGGGGATGGGCGCGTCAGGGAGCGGATCGCGCTCCCGGGCGAGGTTTCGGCTCCCCCCGCGCTGGTGGGAGATACGCTCGTGGTCCCCTTCCATCGCGGTGAGCTCCTGGCCCTGGAGCTGTCGCCCGCCGACAGTGGGCGCAGGGGCGGGGTGAATGGAAGCCGGCGGGCCGCGGCGCAGCCGCGGGAGCTGTGGCGCGCCCGCCTGGGCGCGCCGATCCTGGCCGCGCCGGTGGCCGCCGGTGACGGCCGGGTCTACGCCCTCGGACGGGATGGCACAGTCTGGGCAGTAGCGCGCCGGAACGGCGAGGCGACGCGCCTGACGTCGCTGGGGAGCGCGGCCACGATGTCGCTGGCTCTGGTGGGCCGTACGCTGCTGGTAGGATTGCTGGACGGGCGCCTCGTAGCCGTGGACGCGGGAACCGGGGAGACCCGCTGGAGTGTACGATTTGGTGAATCCGTGAGCGCCCCGGTGGCCGTGTACTCGGGCGATGTGTTCGTGCCCCTGCTGCGGGGCTCGATCGTGAAGCTGCGCTGATCCACACACACTCGGTGGAACCCAAGCCCGGAGAGGCCCGCGTGGCGGCGAAACTGATGCTGCTGGAGCTGCTTCCGCAGCCGGGGCACCCGCACGTCCAGCCCCGTGGGCGCGTGCGGCGCAGGGGGCAGGCCGGACGGGCATTACGAACCGCCTCACGCCCATGAGAGCGCGCCGGCACGCCACGATCGGGCTCGTCTCCGCCATGATGGCAGCGTTCCTGGCGGCGGCATCCGCCCGCGCCCAGGACGAGGTCACGCGTCCGCGCGCCATCTCGGAGCCCGCGCCCTCGGCAGCCGCGGGCATACAGCACCCTGTCGAACCCGTCAGCGTTCGAATTCCCCACACGCCACTGGGGATCGCCAAGTGGTCCTCGCTTCTCGCGTCCGCCGCGCTCGCCCTCTACGGCTTCGATGTGAACGGCGATGCGGACCGCCTGTACGCGGAGGTGGAGCAGACGTGCAATCGCGATCCCGATCGCTGCGCCGAGCGTCACGCCGACGGGTCGTTCGCGGATCGGGAGCTCGAGGACCGCTACCAGCGCGTGCTCGCCCTGGACCGGCGCGCACGGACGGCGCTCGTGGCGGGGCAGATCGGGCTGGCGGCGAGCGTCGTGCTCTTTGTGCTGGATATCCGTCCGGACGCTACGCCCGCGGACATCCCCTATGTCCCCGTGAGGCTGCGAGCGCAGCCGGACGGCGTGGCGCTCGAAGTGCGCATGGCGGTTCCGTAGCGCCTTCGTCACGGCTGCGTAGCTGGCCAGGGGACCCGCGTACCCTGCCCTACCCTACCTCGAACATGCGAACGCGCTCGCCGTAGCGCGCGTCCAGGTGCCTGCGGAGGTCCGCGTGCTCGGGCGCGTCCAGCTCCGGATCGCGGGCGATGAGTTCCCGAGACATGCGGTGGGCGGAGCGGAGCAGGTCCTCATCGCGTTCCAGGTCCGCATAGCGCAGGTCGATGACGCGCCCGTGCTGCTGTGCGCCGAAGAGATCGCCCTGGCCCCGGATCCTCAGGTCCGCACGCGCGATGGCGAAGCCGTCCTCCGTGGACTCGAAGGTACGCATCCGCTCGAAGGCGGAGTCCCCGGCGTCCTCGGCGAACACGATGCAGTAGCTCTCTTCGCCGCCCCGGCCCACGCGTCCGCGGAGCTGATGAAGTTGGGAGAGGCCGAAGCGCTCGCCGTGCTCGATGACCATGACTGTGGCGTTGGGCACGTCGATCCCGACCTCGACCACGCTCGTCGCCACCAGGAGCTGGAGATCGCCCGCCAGGAACGCGCGCATCGCACGCTCCTTCTCCTCACCGGGGAGCTGGCCGTGCAGGAGCCCGAGGTGAAACTCGGAGAACGCCTCGCCGGAAAGGCGCTCAAACTCCTGCTCCGCAGCGAGCAGGTCCACTTTCTCGGACTCCGAGATGAGCGGGTAAATGACATACGCCTGGCGTCCGCGGCGGAGCTCGCGGCGCACGAGCTCGTACACCTCGCCGCGCTCGCCGGGACGCCTGAGCATCGTCGTCACAGGCCTGCGACCGGGTGGCAGCTCGTCGATGACGCTCAGGTCCAGGTCGCCGTAGCAGGCGAGGGCGAGGGAGCGTGGGATCGGCGTGGCGGACATGACGAGCACATCGGGGCGCGACCCTCGCTCGCCCAGCGCCATACGCTGCCGCACGCCGAAGCGGTGCTGCTCGTCCGTCACCACGAGGCCGAGCCGCGCGAACTCGACGCCCTCCTGGATGAGGGCGTGGGTCCCCACGACGAGGGGTGCATCGCCGGAGCCCAGGGCGCTGAGGGTGTCGCGGCGTTCGCGGGGAGACAGGCGGCCGGTGAGGAGCAGCACCCGGAGCTCGATGGGCGCGAGCAGATCGTTCAGCGTACGGGCGTGCTGCTCCGCCAGGAGTTCCGTAGGTGCCATCAGGGCAGCTTGGTAACCGCTTTCGACGGCCAGGAGCATGGCGAAGAGCGCGACCACGGTCTTGCCGGAGCCCACGTCCCCCTGCAGCAGGCGGTTCATGCGCCGCGGCGAGGTCATGTCGGCGCAGATCTCGCGGAGCACGCGGGCCTGTGCCTCCGTGAGGCGGAAGGGCAGGCGGTCGTGGAGCGGGCGGATCAGTCGATTCGTGCGCTCGAACCTTATCCCCTCGCGCGCCTCCGTCTGGCGGTGGTGGGCCTGGGCCTGCACGATCTGGAGGAAGAACAGCTCGTCGAAGGCGAGGCGGCGGCGACTGGCCTCGGCGTCCGGGAGGCTTCTGGGCCGGTGGAGCGTGTCGAAGGCGCGGGGAAGCGAGGGGAGTCCAAGTCCCGCGAGGGTGGCGGCGTCCAGGAACTCGTCGTCCTCCACATGCTCCAGCAGCCAGGGCAGGTTCTGGGCGAAGATCCTGCGGAAGACCCACTGGGGTAGCTCCTCGCTCGCCGGATACGAGACGAAGATCGTTCCCTCTGCGGGCTCCTCGAGTGGCTCGTCCTTCCTGGCCAGTACGACGAACTCGCGAGGCTGGAACTGGCGCCCGTGGAAGAAGCGCACCGGACCAGTGACCAGGAGGAGGTCACCCTCCTCGACCTTGTGGTCGAGCCACGGCTGCCCGGGCCAGGCGCAGGTGATCATTCCGGTGTTGTCGCGGATCACGGCCTGGAAGATGCGTAAGCCGGAACGCGTGGGGACGACGCCCTTCGTGCGGACGCGGCCAACGGTCGTGGCATCCATTCCGACTTCGAGGTTCGCGATGGGGCGGAGGGTGGAGGCGTCGTCGTAGCGGCGTGGCACGTGGTAGAGCAGATCGCGGGCTGTGCGGATGCCGAGGCGGCCCAGGGCCTCGGCGCGGCGCGGCCCTACGCCTTTCAGGTACTGGACGGGCTTGTCGAGCGGCCTGAAGGTCATGAGCGGTGCGGCGCCGCAGTCCGGCAGGCCGCTGAAGAGTCAGCGGTCGCCATCGATGAGGGCGTCCACGAAGGCGGCGGGATCGAACGCTTCCAGATCGTCCACATCCTCTCCGGTGCCGAGGAACTTCAGCGGGACGCCGAATTCTTGCTGAAGCGCGACCACGATGCCGCCGCGGGCCGTGCTGTCGATCTTCGCGAGCACGATCCCTGTAAGCTGGAGGTCCTGGCGAAACCTTCGCACCTGGGGCACGGCGTTCTGGCCGATGGTAGCATCCAGGACGATGAGCGTCTCGTGGGGCGCGCCGTCCAGCTTGCGGGCGATCACGCGGTTCACCTTGCTCAGCTCCTGCATGAGGCTCCCGTGCGTGTGCAGCCGCCCGCCGGTGTCCACGATGACCACGTCGGTCCCCCGCGCCGCGGCCGCGTCGATGGCGTCGAACGCCACCGCCGCAGGATCGCCCCCCGGCTTCGCACCCACGAACTCCGCACCCACCCGCTCAGCCCAGATCCGCAACTGCTCGATGGCGCCCGCACGGAACGTGTCCGCCGCCGCCAGCAGCACGCTCTTGCCCTGGCGCTGAAGCCAGCGGGCGAGCTTCGCACCGGACGTGGTCTTCCCCACGCCGTTCACGCCCACCACCAGGATAACAGACAGGCCATCCCGAGCGAGGTTGAGGCTCGGGGACGCGGCAGGCTCGAGGATGCGCTCCAACTCCGAGCGCAACGCGGCGCGCATGTCGTCCGGGCCCCGCACGTCGCCGCGCCGCGCGAGTGCCTCCACGCGGTCTACGAGGCGCAGCGTCGCCGGCACGCCGAAGTCGGCGGCGAGGAGCTGCTCCTCCAGCGCCTCGAGGGACGCCGCATCCACGCCGGAGACGGCCACGCGGACATCGGTGAGCGCGAGCTCGACGGCGCGCCGCCAGACCGACTTCTGCTTCTCGCTGTCGCGCCTGAACAGTCTCATGGGGCGCTATGGGTTACCCCGGGGGGTCTCGGCGGTTTCGCGGATCAACGCAGCCCTTTGCGCCGCCGGACGATCCAATCCGCGCAGAGCAGCAGGATCGCGAGGAGGTACGGAGCGGGGTGACTGTGGAGCCGCCTGCGGCCGCGCTCGCCGCCCCTCTGCGTTCCGCCCCGGACGGTGTCCGCGCGCGCAGAGACGGGCGGCACGATCATCTCGCCGCTGAACCGCTCAACGGTGATGGGGCCGTCCGCGAGGAGGGTGGCGGGCCGACGCGGCGAGCTGGCCACATACCGATAGTGGCCCGGCGGCAGTGGCGGCGTCGTAAACGTGCCGGCGCCGCGGAGCGCGAGCGTCGTATCCGTGACCGCGGAGTCACCGGCCAGGATCCGGAGCCGGAGCGCGTCCAGGTCGGATGGGGCGGCGACCCACCGGAGCCGCTCGGCGCGCGGCACCACGCGCGGCTCCGGGCGTACGATCGCGCCGGCCGCGACGGCTTCGCCCTGGAGGAGCCAGCCGGCCGCCGCCGCCCACAGCTTGCGGTAGACCTCGCGCGGCTCGCCGGGCCGGAAGCTCCAGCGCCAGAAGCCGCGAGCCGCGGCCACGACGCGGCGCCCGCCACCCGCCGTCTGCAGCACGAGTACGGGTTCCGCCGGTCCGTGTCGCCCGCGTTGGGCCCGGAGCGCCCCCGCCACCGCGCCCGTGTCCCGGACCGCGATGAGCTCTATGAGGGGCGGGAGCGCGTCCGTAGGCGTGCCGGCAAGGGCTGCGGCGAGAGGCGACGGCGGCAGCTCCGCGGCGACGTACCACTCCCCCGGTCCGCCCGGCCGCACGTCGAGTCCCAGCGCCTGAGCGCCGGCTCCGTCGGCCGGGAACGCAATCACGCGCGCCGCCTGCCGGGCGAGCTCCACAGCCCACGACGGCGCCGCCTCGCCGAGAGCGTGAAGCACGGCGATGTCGGCGCGAGCGAGCGCCGAACGAACTTCTGACTCCGTGACGCGCCGGCCCACCTCCTCCGGTGCGGCACCCATGGTCACATATCCGGAGCCGGCCAGGAGGAAGCCGCGAGTGGGGAGTCCGGTCGCGGTGCCGAGCACGGGGAGCAGAAAGCGTGGCTCCCAATCCGGGCGGAAGGAGACGAGGGCCACTCCCCCTTCCTCGGAGGCGACAGACACATAGACCGAGCGAACATCGTCGTCGGGGAAAACGTCACCGGCCGCGCGGACCGCCACGTCGTAGCGGACGAGCCCGCCGGCGCGGGGCGCGGCAACGCGGAAGGCTGCGCGAGCGAGGCCGCCGGCGGAGGGCGCGAGCAACCGCGCGCGGCCCGCCTCGCCACCGGACTCCAGGAGCTCGACCGTCATCGTGTCACCGGGAGCGAGGCCTTCTGCCTGGAGCGTCACGCCGACCTCCAGGGTGCCGTCCGCGCCCGCGGCCCGCGGGGCCGTCACATCCACCACCGCGGCGTTCCCCAGCGGGGGCGCCACTGGCTCGAAGCGCACGGCGATGGGCAACGCGGCCACGGCATTCACCAGCCCCTCGCCGTCCGTGAGCCGCATGTCCGAGATCACGGTGACCGCGCCCGCCCCGGACTCGGCAGCGGCCGCGAGAAAGGGCAGGATGCGGCTCTGCAGCGCTTCGGCCCGGACGGCAGGCAGCGACTCCGGCGGGACCGGGCGGAGACCGTCTCCGAAGAGGTAGATGACCGCGCCGTCCCGCGCGGCCGCCCGCGCCGCCTCCCGCGCCCGGTCCCACGGCGTCGCCGTCTGCGGCGTCGCCGTCTGCGGCGCCGCCGTCTGCGGCGCCGCGGTCATGCTCAGGGTCCCGTCGAGTAGGACCCAGCGCCGCCCGACCCCCGCGTCCTCTCCACCCAGGGGCAGCTCGGGATCCCAGAGGAGCAGGAGCAACACGGCGAACACCCCGGCGCGGAGCAGCACCGGGAGGATGCGCCCGGGAACCGCAGTCTCCCGCGTGCGGTAGACGAGGGAGACGAAGCCCAGCGCCGCCAGCGCGGCCACTGCATACAGCAGCCAGTCGGATGCGCTCATGCCGCCGGTGAACCAGCGAACGCGCGGGCGCGCGGGCGACCGGCCAGCGGTCGAATCGCCGAATGAAAAGGCCCGCGCATGGCGGGCCCCACCTCAACCCATCCCGCGTGGAGCCTCACGTTCCGCCGCGGATCCGGCTGTTGGCCTCGGGACGCTGCGCCTCGGCGAGATAGGCCGGCGACGGTACCCGCTCGGTGAGCGCAATCCAGCGGGCTGCCCGCTCGAGGGCCCAGCGCTCCAGCTCCGTCGCCGGCACCTTCTCGCCACTCGGGATGTTGACGGCGAGAGGATTCACCGGCCTGCCCCGAAGATGGATCTCGTAATGGAGGTGAGGCCCGGTGGCCAGGCCTGTCATCCCCACGTAGCCGATCACTGCGCCCTGGCCGACGCGGCGGCCGACCCGCAGCCCACCGGCGAACGCGCGCAGATGCCCGTACCGCGTGGTAAACCCGTTCGCGTGCCGGATCTCGACCAGATTGCCGTACCCGCCGCGATGCCCCCTGAAGACCACGATCCCGCTGCCCGTGGCATACACGGACGTGCCGGCCGCCGCCGCGTAGTCCACGCCGCGGTGTGCACGCCAGGCTCGAAGGATCGGGTGATAGCGGCCATTCGCGAACACGGAAGAGATCCGCCGGAACTCCAGCGGCTTCTTCAGGAAAGCCCCCTTGAGCGATTTCCCTTCATAGTCGTAGTAATCGCCCTTCCCGTCGCCGTCCGCATCGAACCAGATCGCTGCAATACTCCGGCCCGCGTTGTACAGCTCAGCGGCCAAGACGCGGTACGCCCGCGTGCTGCCGTCGGGCCGGACCT
This sequence comes from Gemmatimonadota bacterium, assembly GCA_016209885.1. GTDB lineage: Bacteria > Gemmatimonadota > Gemmatimonadetes > Longimicrobiales > Gaopeijiaceae > JACQVF01. The sequence continues at coordinate 21,875 of JACQVF010000060.1, forward strand.
CGCGCTCGATGCCCACGCGGTAGTAGTCACCGGGCTGAATCTGCGTCGAGAAGTCGACGCGCCACTGGTAGATCCTGTCCATCTCGTCGATGAACCGGGCCTTGTCCTCGACCGGGACGCTCTCAAGTGCGGGATCGCGGGCGAGGGCGAACCAGAGGTTGTCGTCCTCGCCGATCAGGCCGGAGCCGAAAATGGTGTCCACCCACACCGACGTCTCCACGACCTCCGAGCGCCAGCCGAACTCATCGCGGGAGAGCCGCACGGTGGAATCGGCGTTCATGCGCACGTCGATCCCGCGGAGCCAGCCGTCCCTCGACCGCCGCCGCACTGTGATCTCGGTGCCGGCCCTCATCGAGCGCGGATCCGCGCTCTCGCGGAACGCGAGCAGGAGCGTACTCAGCTCCCCGGGCAAGATCGCGGCGCCCACCAGAAGACGCCCCAGCGTCTGGCCGGCCCGCAGCTCGACCGTCTCCAACTGCTCGGCCGGCGCCACGTAGATCGGCGCCATCAGGCCCGCGTCCGGCGCCTCACCGCGTCCACCGCCCAGGCGCAGGAACACCACGCCCAGCAGGGCGCCGGCACCGAGGGCGCGCGGCCAGGAGACGGCTCTGCGCCAGCTCACGATACGATAAGCCTCCCTGTCTGCGGCGGTCGGGGTTCCGGCGCCAGTTCAACAGATCACTGAAGAACTGCTAATCCATCTGGCGGCGGATGAACGTCGGGATGTCCAGATCGCTGAGCTGCTCCCGCACCACAAGGCGCGCGGGCGGCCGGGGCGGCAGGATCTCCGTGCGGGGCCCACCCGCTACGGCCCGCCTGCGGAAGTCCCCGCGAATAACCTTCTCGTCGCGCGGCGGTTCCTCGGCCTCGAAGCCCGTGGCGATGACCGTCACGCGAACACAGCCATCCAGGGTGGGATCGTGCACCGCGCCGAAGATGATCTCGGCCTCGTCACCGGCTTCTTCCTGTATAATAGAAGATATGGTGGTGACCTCGTCGATCGCAAGATCCATGCCACCCGTGATGTTGATGAGCACGCCCTTCGCACCCCGGATGGTCACGTTGTCGAGGAGCGGGCTCGAGATCGCCTCCTGCGCTGCCTCGATCGCCCGGTTCTCGCCCTGAGCAAACCCCGTGCCCATGAGCGCAGGCCCCCGGCACGACATCACGGTGCGCACGTCCGCGAAGTCCACGTTCACCTCGCCCGTGACTCGGATGAGGTCGCTGATCCCCTGGGTTGCATGGAGCAGAACCTCGTCCGCCCTCTTGAGGGCATCCCGGAACGAGGTGCCCTTGCCCACGACGGCAAGGATCCGATCGTTCGGCACGACGAGGAGGGTGTCCACGGTGCGGCGTAGCTCCGCGATTCCCTGTTCCGCCTGACGCAGGCGTTTCTTCCCCTCGAAGGAAAACGGTTTCGTCACGATGGCGATCGTGAGGGCACCCATCTCGCGAGCCATCTCGCCGATGATAGGCGCGGCGCCGGTTCCGGTCCCGCCACCCATGCCGGCAGTGAGGAAGACGAGGTCCGCTCCTTCGAGGGCGGCGCGTACCTCCTCCGCGTTCTCGGCGATCGCCTGCCGCCCGACCTCGGGGCGCGCCCCGGCGCCGAGCCCGCGCGTCAGCTTCTTGCCGATCTGGAGCTTGAAGGGCGCGCGCGAGTTCTTGAGCGCTTGCGTGTCGGTGTTCACGCTGACGAAGTCGACGCCCTCCAGCTCCTCGTCGATCATGCGGTTCACGGCGTTGCCACCACCGCCCCCGACGCCGACCACCTTCATACGTGCGTTCTGGGTGGGCGCATCTTCGAACTCGAAGATCATCATCGTGTCCTCCCGGGACTTGTGGAACGGGACGGTCCCCCGGCCGCCGAGCGGCCCGTCCGGCGACCCGCTGGAGGCGCCGGGAAGCGGTTCTTCAGAAGGAACACCCTAAAAGAACTCCTTCAGCCACGATCCAAGCTTCGAGACGAGCCCGGAGGCGCGGGTGGCCGCTCCCTCTCCGGTATCCAGGAAGCGCTCGGCCCCATACTCCACGAGCCCAGCCGCAGTGGTGAACTTCGGGCGTCCAACGGCATCCGCGAGCCCGGTGAGCCCGTTCGCGGGGACGCCCTGACGTACAGGCGCTGCAAAGACGATCTGGCCGAGCTCGACGACCCCGGGGAGCGCGGCGCCTCCGCCCGTCAGCACGACGCCGGCCCCCAGAGGTCCCGGCAGCTCCAACGACTCGATCTCCTGGCGAACGAGGGAGAAAATCTCGTCGAAGCGCTGCTCGATGACGTGGGCGATGAGCTCGCGCGCGACCGGCCGCCGCCCGTCCGGGCCGGATCCGGACAGATCCACGGTTTCGCGCGGATCCACGAAGCGGGTGGACGCGACGCCGAAGCGCTCCTTCGCACGTTGCGCCTCGACGAAGGGGAGCGAGAGCCCGCGCACCAGGTCCTGAGTCACCGTGGTGCCACCCCAGGGGATCACCGACACCCGGCGGATCTTCCCCTCGTAGAACACAGCCAGATCCGTGGAGCCGCCGCCGAGGTCCACGAGCGCCACGCCCACCTCCTTCTCCTCCTCGTTCAGCGCGGCCAGCGAGGCGGCCAGCGGCTCGAGCACGAGCTCCTGCACGCGGTAGCCCGCTCGTTGCACCGCCTTGCGGATGTTCGCCGCGGCCGTAGTCGAGCAGGTGACCAGGTAGACCTCGCACTCGAGACGCGTGCCCGCCATGCCCACAGGATCCTTGATCCCCGGCTGATGGTCGACGATGTACTCGTGGGGGATCGCATGGAGCAGCTCGCGATCCGGCGACAGCGCCACGGCGCGGGCGACGTCGTGCACCCGCGTCACGTCGTCCGGGGTGATCTCCTCGCCGCCCACGGCCACCACGCCCATGGACGTGCTGCTGCGGATATGCTCGCCGGAGATTCCGGCGTACACGCGGTCCACGGTGACGCCGGCCATGAGCTCCGCCTCCTTCAGCGCCTTGCGCACGGACTCCGTGGCCTCCTCGATGTCGGTGACGATCTCCCGGCGCACCCCGGCGGTCTTCGCCTGGCCGACCCCCAGGATCCTGAGTTCAGGCCGGCGAGGCCGATCGCCGAGCTCGGCGATCACGGCGCAGGTCTTCGTGCTCCCCAGGTCCAGGCCGGCCATCAGGTTCGAGCGCATGAGTCAGCGTCCGTTGGCTGCGACCTGCACGGGCAGCGGGCCGTAGCGCACGACGACCTGATCCGCGAAGCGCAGGTCAATGATGGCGGGCACCGAGTCGGCCCGGCGGTTCCCCGCATCGCGCAGGACGAGGAGCGCGTCCCTGAGCCAGCGAGGGTCGAGGGGCGGCCGATAGCGCAGCTCGACGGGCGGATCGGTGAGTCGCACGGAGACGTCCTTGCCGGGACCCAGCGCCAGGTCCGACACGGTGGACAGGAACGCGGGCGCCATCTCTTTGAGCCGCTCGAGCTCGGTCACCAGGGTGCGGACCTCGGCGGAGGTGCGCCGGCCGACGGCCGGTCTGCGCCCGGCCGTGGGGCGGATCACCGGCAAATCGAGGGCACGCTCCCCCGGGTCGACGGGGAGGATCATCCCGTCGGCGTCCACCGCCCGGAGCACGGGCGTCGCCAGCAGCGCCACGGGCCTGCGCTCCTCGATCTCGAGCACCAGGGTGCTCGGGAGGCGGCGGCGGACTCGGGCGTCGCGGATCATGGGGTGTGCGCGGAGCGCTTCCACCCACGGCTCCGGATCGGCCCACAGGTTCGGGCGCATGGGCACGCCTGCCTGCGCGAGCACGGTCGCGGGATGGACGTACCGCGCGCCTTCCACGCGGATCTGCTGGACGCGAAACAGGTCCAGGCGAGCCAGGCGGGGCCGCACCTCAGAGGCCAGCAGCGCGCCGGCAGCGACGCAGCACAGGCTGACGAAGAAGCGTACGCCGATCATGGAATCTGGTCCTCCGCGCCGAGCTCCCGGAGCAGTTCCGGGTCGCAGCCCCAGAGACGAACCTCGGGGACGAGCCCGATCCCGAAGCGCTCGAGCACGCGGCGCCGCGTCTCACGCATGAGCTCGATCACGTCTCCCGCTGTCGCGCCGCCCATGTTCAGGATGAAGTTCGCGTGCAGCTCGGAGATCTGGGCGCCGCCTCGCCGGGTGCCCCGCATCCCGATGGCATCGATGAGCCGCCAGACGGACTGGCCCGGCGGGTTCTTCCACACGGATCCGCAGGAGGCGCGATCGTACGGCTGATTGCGCACCTTCTCTTCCCGGTACGAGCGGTGGGCCCGCTCGACGGCCTGTGCGTCCCCGCGGGCCGCGCGGAGCCGCGCCCGCAGAAAGAGCGTGCCTTCGGGCACCCCCGTGTCCCGGTAGCCGGGCTGCGCCTCCGCAGCAGTCAGTCGCGTGACCGCGGGCAAGCCCGGGAAGAGCGCATCTGCCCATTCGACCACGTCCCAGACCCCCCAATCGCGCGTGCCCGCATTCATGCGCAGAGCACCGCCCACGGTGCCCGGCACCGCCTCGAGGTGGTGGAAGTCGCAGCGCGCCTCGCGCCGCGCCGTCTGCACGAGGGCGGGGAGGGCCGTTCCCGCGCCCGCGACGATCGCATCCTCCTCCACCTCGACGGCTCGGAACTCGCTCGTGAGCGCCAGCACCGGGAAGTCCACACCCCGATCGGCGACCAGCAGGTTCGCGCCACCGCCGATCGGCTTGTACGGGCGGCCGTCCAGCTCCTGCACGCACGCGACGGCCTCGCGCTCGGTCTCGAGCTCGCGGAAGCGCGCGGCTGCACCGCCGATGCGATAACGCGTGTGCGGCGCCAGCGGATGGTCGAAGAGCCATGGCTCAGGCATGGTTGCGATCCCGGAGGGCGGCCAACACCTCGGGTCCGATCCGCTCGATGGATCCGGCGCCGAGAACCAGGCAGAAGTCCCCCGGCTCCAGGCTATCGGCCACGGCACGGGCAAGGCCGTCCAGCGCCGCATAGTAGGTCACGGCCGCGGCGCCGGCCTCCCGCGCCGTGCGCGCTACGATCTCGCCCGTGATCCCCGGGATCGGGACCTCACGGGCGGGATAGACGTCCGTCACCCACACCTGATCCGCGCCGGCGAGGGCGTGGCCGAACTCGCGGGCGAAGTCGCGCGTCCGTGTATAGAGGTGCGGCTGGAACACCACGGTGATGGGGCGATCGGGATGGGCTGATCGGGCCGCGGCGATGGTCGCTTCGATCTCGGTGGGATGGTGCGCGTAGTCATCCACGACCAGGGCGCCGCGGGCTTCGCCCAGGCGCTCGAACCGGCGGGCCACGCCGCGGTAGGCGGCGATCGCCCCACGGATACGCGGCCAGTCCAGGCCGAAGTGCCGGCCGACCGCTGCAGCCGCAAGGGCGTTCCTCAGGTTGTGGAGCCCCGGAAGGGACACGGTCAATGTGCCCCGCGGCTCGCCCTCCTCCACCACGGCCATCTCGCCTCCCGCCGCGCTGAGACGGGCATCGACGCCCCAGAGCTGCGCGCCCTCCGTGAGGCCATAGCTGTAGCCGCGCGCCCCCGCAGCGGGCAACAGCCCGGCTGCGCCCGGATCGTCGGCGCAGCAGATCACGCGCCCGGCCTCGGGCGCCCGCTCCACGAAGGTGGCGAACGCCGCCCGCACGGCGTCGAGCGAGCCGTAGGTATCGAGATGGTCCGCGTCAACCGTCGTCACCACGGCCACCGTCGGCCATAGTGCGTGAAAGGAGCGATCGTACTCGTCCGCCTCGACGACGAAGAGCACGTCGCCGCCCGCCCGCAGATTGCTCTGCCACTGGATCACGCGGCCGCCCACGAACCCCGTGGGATCGAATCCGCCAGCGGCCAGGACCTCCGTGGTCATGGCCGTGGTCGTGGTCTTCCCGTGGGTGCCGGCCACGGCCACGACCGTGCCGCGGTTCACCAGCGCGCCCAAGGCCTCTGCCCGCTTGAGCACCGGGATCCCCCGAGCCCGCGCGCGCCGGACCTCCGGGTGGTCCGAGGGCACCGCCGCGGTCACGACGAGGGCGACGGCATCGGCCACGTGCGCGGCGTCGTGCCCGTCGACGATCCTCGCGCCCAGCGTCTCCAGAGCGTGAGCGCCCGAGCCCAACCGCAGATCACAGCCCGTAACGCTGCCGCCGCGCCTGAGCACCAGCTCGGCCAGGGCGCACATGCCGGCACCGGCAATGCCCATGAAATGCACGGGGCCTCGAAGGGCAAGCTCCCTCAAGTTGGGCTCGATCAATTTACTGCTCGCCATCCTTTCTCGAAACGTCCACCGCGGCCCCCGTACCGGGCAGTAGCTCGGCGAGCTTCTCCGCGATCTCCGCCGCAGCGTCCGGTCGCGCCCGCGTGCGGGCGCACTGCGCCATGCGGAGCCGGCGCGCGCGATCCGCAGCCAGCGCGCGGACCGCACGCCAGAGCCCATACGCGTCGAGGCCGCGCTGCGACAGACGCACGGCTGCGCCCGCGGCCTCGAGGGCGCGTGCGTTCTTCTCCTGGTGGTTCGCGGCCGCGCCCGGGAGCGGTACCAGGATCGCAGGCACGCCCCACGCCAGGAACTCGGAGGTCGCCATAGCTCCCGCGCGGCTCAGCGCGAAGTCAGCGGCGGTGAGCGCGGAGGAGATGTCGTCGATATAGCCCACCGGCCGCACCCATGACCCGGCCGCGGCGCGCCGCACCCGCGCCTCCATCGCCTCCCGGTGTGCGTGCCCCGTCGCCCAGAGAACCTGCAGGTGCGCCGGGCGCTCCAGCTCTCCGGCCTGCGCGCGCTCCACCGCATCGGCCAGGATCCCGTTGATGGCCGCCGACCCCTGGCTCCCCCCCACGACCAGCATCACGGTCGCGTCCTCTGCGAGCCCGAACCGCGCACGCGCCTCTGCGCGATCCATGGGCCGCAACGGCCGCACCGGGTTGCCGCTCACCCGGACGCCGGCCTGGGCACCACGAGGCAGGTACTCGGCGGCCTCGGGGAAGCCCAGGTGGACCTGCCGGGCCCACCGGCAGAGCAGCCGGGTCGTGAAGCCCGGGTAGGTGTTCTGTTCGTGGAGCGCGAGGGGAACGCCTTTCACCGCCGCCCACGCGCCCGGTACGGCACCCGCGTAGCCGCCCGTCACCACCACGAGCGCCGGCTGCAGCCGTCGGAAGAGCGCTGCCACTTGACGCAGAGCCCGCGCCAGCCCGGGGACGACCCGCCAGTTCCGCCAGGGCCGTCTCCGATCCAGCGGCTCCACGGGAAGAAGCGCATGTTCGACGCCCCGCTGCGGCAGCACCCGGGCCTCGACGCCGCGGCATGCACCCACGAAGAACGGACGCACATCGGGACGTCGCGCCATGAGCGCGTCCGCCAGCGCGAGGGCGGGGTAGAGGTGCCCGCCGGTGCCGCCCCCCGCGAAGAGGGTCACGATCGGCCCCTCATCCACGGCTGCCCCTTCCCGCCGACCCCGCGCGAGCGATCGCCACGAGCACGCCCATCGCCGCCAGCGAGACGAGCAGGTTCGAGCGCCCGTACGACATCAGGGGGAGTGTGACGCCGGTGGCGGGAATGAGCCCGAGCCCCACGCCCATGTGCAGGACCGCGGAAGTGGCGATGAGGCTCGTGAGCCCCACGGCGAGCAGCTCGCCGAAGTGGTCCGGCGCCCGACGCGCCACCCGAAAACCGATGAGCACGAGGGTCAGGTACAGCCCCACGGTGAGCGTCACCCCGATGAACCCCCACTCCTCGCCGATCATCGCGAAAATGAAGTCGTTGTGCGCCTCCGGGATGAAGCCGAACTGCTGCCGTCCCTCCCCGAACCCCACACCCGCCAGACCACCGGAGCCCACGGCGATGAGCGACTGTTGGACCTGGTACGCCGCTCCGCTCGGGTCTGTCTCGGGATCCAGGAAGGCAAGCACACGCCGAAGCCGATAGGCCTGGGCGAGCTCGCTGGCGAGGAGCGGCAGCGCCGCGAGCCCCAGGACCGCGAAGTGCAGGACGCGGGCCCCCGCCGTAAGCGCCACCAGGCCGCCAAGCGCCACCACCAGGACCGCCGTCGACAGGTCGGGCTCCAGCACGATGGGCGCGGCCAGAAGCGCCCATATCGCGGCCAGCGGAAGGAAGCCCCGACTCACGTGGGCAAGACGCTCCTTTCCCTTCACCGCCAGCGCCGCGGTCCACACCACGACCACGAACTTCGCCAGCTCCGAAGGTTGCAGCGTGATTCCACCGAGCTTCAGCCAGCGGCGCGCCCCGTTGATTTCCGGCGCGAACTCGCGCGTGCCGGGAAGCAGTAGCACCAGGAGGAGGATCAAGACGACCGCGAGGAGCGGCCACGCGAGTCTGCGCCACGAGCGATACGGGATTCGGGAGCAGAGCGCCAGAAGCGCGAGGCCCACGCCGGCGCCCGCGGCTTGACGGAGCACGTAGTAGTAGTCCGGCAGGTGCTCGCGCTGTGCCAGGAACGAACTCGCGCTGTAGAGCGTGACGAGCCCGAACGAGAGAAGGAGCACGGTCACGACCAGGAGCGCGGCAGGCTCCCACCCCCAGCCGATCCCGCTATCAGCGAAGCCGGTCGGCCGCGGCGGCGCGACGTCCAGCGGCAGCGCCCGGACCCTCACGCGGTCCCTCCGCGCGCCAGCTCGGCGAAGCGCCGGCCGCGCTCTTCGTAGTTCGTGAACATGTCGAAGCTCGAGCACGCGGGCGAGAGCAGGATCACATCGCCGGCCCGGGCGAGGCGTTCGGCCTCGGCGACGGCATCCTCGAAGGAGCCGTCCACACGCACCACCGGAACGTGGGCCGCCAGATCGGCCTCGACGTGAGCACACGCGGCGCCATAGGCCACGACGGCCCGCGCGTGCTCCATGAGGACGGGCGCGAGCTGCGAATACGGCTCACCCTTGTGCTTGCCGCCCAGGAGCACGACGGCTGGCTGTGTCATGCTCGCGATCCCGACACGCGCCGCCGAGATGTTCGTGGCCTTCGAGTCGTTGATCCAGACGATCCCGTTCCGCTCCGCCACGAGCTCGAGGCGGTGGGGGAGGCCCCGGAAGCCGCGGAGCCCGCCAGCAATGCGCTGCGGCGCTGCGCCCGCGAGCGCCGCGGCCAGCGCGCCCGCGAGCGCATTCATCACGTTATGGGTTCCGAGGAGCGGCAGCTCGGCGGCCCGCAGGAGCGGGTGTTCGAGGCCGGTGAGCCGGAGTACGAGTTCGCCCTCGCGCACAAAGGCTGCCTCCTCGCTCTGCGGCTCGTGCTCCCGCGCGAAGAGGCACCGCCGGCCCGGCGCGTCTCCCGGCAGCCGGAGAACCTCCGGGTCTTCGCCGTTGAGCACCCAGCGGCTCGCGGGCGCCGCGTTCCTGAACATCTGCGCCTTGTCCGCGTAGTAGGCCTCGACGGATGGGTAGCGGTCGAGGTGATCCGGCGAGAGGTTCGTCACCACGCCGACGGCCGCGGCGAACGTCCGGATCCCCGCCAGCTGGAACGAGCTGACCTCTGCGACGACCCAGGCGGGCGGCGGCGTGCGCAGCGCCACCAGGGACAGCGCGGGGCCCAGGCTCGCACCCACGTTGCCGCCCAGCTCCGCGTCGATCCCCGCGGCACGAAGCAGGTGGGCGGTCAGTGCCGCGGTCGTGGTCTTCCCGTTGGTCCCCGTCACCGCGATCAGTGGAGCCGCGAGGAACCGAAAGGCGAACTCCAGCTCAGAAATCCACTCGACCCCGCGCTTCCCGAGCTCGATGAGAACCGGAGCGTCGGGGGCGATTCCCGGACTGACCACCACCAGGTCGGCCTGCGCGATTCGCGCCACATCGTGGCCTCCCAGCTCGGCATCTCCACCCAGGGCGCGGACCTCGGCGGCCCCGGACTCGACACCGGCATCAGCGCGCACGTCGGATGCATACACGGCCGCTCCGTGAGCGCGCGCGAGGCGCGCCGCCGCCGTTCCGCTCTGCGCCATTCCGATGATCGCAACGGTCTCTCCTTTCAGATCGAGACGTTCACCGACCACATGCGCTCCACAGGACGATCGTGCGGCCGGCGCCAGCTCGCCGGCTCGCCGGGCTTACAGGCCGCGCGCAGCGGCCCGGAGTCGCGTGCGCCACACCGTCACCACCACACCCAGGAACGCCGTCCCCGCTCCCTTCACCCACGCCGGCCGCTCCACAGAGCCCGCGTTCCCGAACGTCCCGAACGCGACCGCAACCTCACGGAGGCCATGAGAGTCCCGGGCCCCCTGGCTCGGCGGGGGCGGCCGCATCCGGCCTCCGGGCAGGCGGACGATGGCGCGTCGAAGTGACTCGAGGATGCCCGGAACATGCATCACGTGAGCGACCGCGTGCCTCATCGCGCACCCCCTTCCTATCGGATCTTGAGCGTGCTGAGCCCGATCATCGCGAACAGGATCCCGAGGATCCAAAAGCGCACGACGACCTTCGTCTCCGACCAGCCGAGCTTCTCAAAATGGTGATGCAAGGGCGCCATGCGGAAAACCCTCCTACCCTTCCCTTCCCGCTGCGCCGTGTACTTGAAGAAGCCGGTCTGCACGATCACGGAGACTGCCTCCGCGACGAAGACGCCGCCCACGATGACGAGCAGGAACTCGGCCTTCAGGAGAATGGACACGACGCCGATGGCGCCTCCCAGCGCGAGAGCGCCGGTGTCGCCCATGAAGACCTCCGCCGGGTGGGCGTTGAACCAGAGGAAGCCGAGGGCGGCGCCGGCCAGCGCCACGGCAAAGACGGCGAGCTCGCCCGAGCCCGGGAGGTAGAAGAGCCCCAGGTACCGTGACGCGTCTACGCGGCCAATGAGATAGGCGAAGACGCCGAACGTGCTGGCCGCGATCGCGGTGAGGCCGGCCGCGAGGCCATCCAGCCCGTCCGACAGGTTCACCGCATTCGAGCAGCCCGTCACCACCACGGCCACGAACAGGACGTAGGCAGGAAGCCACAAGTTCGCGTACCAGTCCGCGAAGAACGGCACCATCGTCCAGTTGGGCGGGATCGGCCAGAACGGGCGCAGCACGAGGAAGATCCCGAGGGCGAGGCCGAAGATCCCCTGGCCGATCAGCTTGTAGCGAGCCACAAGCCCCTCAGGCCGCCGGCGCACGATCTTCAGGTAGTCGTCCAGGAAGCCCACCGCGCCCATCCAGACGAGCACGAGCAGCGCGATGACCGTATACCAGTTCGTGAGCTCGGCCCAGAGCAATGTGGATGTGGCGGCCGCCAGAATGATGAGCACACCGCCCATGGTGGGTGTGCCCTCCTTGCCCAGGTGCGCCTCCGGCCCCTCCGCGCGCACCACCTGGCCGACCCGCAGCCTTCGCAGCCAGCGAATGGTCGGCGGCCCGAGGAGGAAGGCCAGGAGCAGCGAGGTCACGACCGCCCCTGCCGCCCGGAAGGTGATGTAGCGGAACAGGTTGAAGACGATGTGAACGTCGCTGAACTGGGGGAGCAGATGGTACAGCACGTTCAGCGCTCCACGCGTGCGGGTGACTCGAGATCGTTGGGCGCGAAATCGCGCCGGAACTCCGGGACGAGCCGCTCCAGCCGCACGCCCCGCGACGCCTTGAGGAGCACGAGCTCGTTTCCTCGGAGGCGACTGCGGAGCTCGGCATACGCCGCCTCTAGCTCCGACTCCGCCACGACCCGGCCGGCCTCGAGCTCATGCACCCGCGCGGCCGCACCCGCGAACTCCCCCGTCGCCACGATGAGGTCGATGGGCCGGCGCGCCAGCTCGCGAAGCACCAGCTCGTGGAGCGCGGCACTGCGAGTCCCCAGCTCGAGCATCGTGCCCAGGACGAGCACCCGCCGGCCCGGTGCGGGGAGCGTGAGCAGCAGATCTACGGCGGCACGTACGCTCGTCGGGTTGGCGTTGTAACAGTCCACGACCAGCCTCAGGTCGCCAACCCGCAGGAGCTCGCCCCGCATCTTGCTCGGCTCCACGCTGGCCACGCCGGCGGCCGCGTCCGCAGCGGGTACGGCAAGCGCGTCGGCCACGGCCAGAGCCAGGAGCGCGTTCGACACCGCGTGGCGGCCGCGCAGTCGGAGCGCCATCTCCTGGCCGCGCCAGCGGAAGCAGAATCGCCCCTGCGCGTCGGCACCCAGGATCTCGCCCCGGAACTCGGGATCCGCGCCGTCACCCGGGCCGGCCACGCGGACGTTGCGGTGCATGCTCCGAGCGCGGAGGGCCAGGTTCGGGGGTTCATCCGCCACCACAGCCAGGGCATCGGGGTCGAGCCCGGCGATGAGATCCAGCTTCTCCCGGATCACGCCCTCCAGGTCCCCGAGCCCCTCCAGATGCCCTTCCGCGACGCCGGTCACGACCCCGATGGTGGGCGCCGCGATTCGCGTGAGCGCCGCGATCTCGCCCGGCCGGCTCGTGCCCATCTCGAGGACGAGCACCTGCGCCTGGTCCGGCGCCGCCAGGATGGTCCGGGGGAGGCCCACCAGGTTGTTCAGGTTCCCCTCCGTGGCGTGGACTCGATAGCGCGCGGCCAGCGCTGCGTGAATCAGGTCTTTCGTCGTCGTCTTTCCCACCGTGCCGGTCACGCCGACCACCGGCACCGGCAGCGCCCTCCGGCGGTGGTGCGCCAGCGCCCCCAGCGCCTCGAGGGTGTCCCTCACGCCGTAGAGCACGCGGCCCGGCTCCACCGCCACGTCCCGCGCGACCACGGCCCCCGCGGCCCCGCGCTGGAACGCCTCCCCCACGAAGTCGTGGGCGTCGAAATGCTCGCCCACGAGCGCGACGAACAGCTCGCCGGGCGCCAGCGTTCGCGTGTCCGTGCCGATCCCGCTGTACTCCAGGTCCCCGTGGGCCGCGGCGAGCCCCAGCGCGAGTCGCACCTCCGAGTCACTCCACCGGAACGGCGCCATGGTTCTTCCGCTTGGACGCGGGCAGCAATGCCTGCACGATCTCGCGCTCGTCGAAGGGCAGCTTGCCATCGCGCACGATCTGGTAGCATTCGTGCCCCTTGCCCGCGAGGAGGACGAGATCGCCGCGGCGCGCGAGCTCGAGGGCGCGGCGAATCGCGACGCGCCGCTCCGTGATTCGCTCGAACGCCGCACCCGCCATCCCCTGGAGGATGTCATCGATGATCTTGTCCGGGTCCTCCGTGCGCGGGTTGTCGGAGGTGACGATGGCCAGGTCCGCCAGCCGGCCCACCACGCGGCCCATCTCCGGACGCTTGCCCGGGTCGCGGTCACCGCCCGCGCCGAAGACGACGATCAGACGCCCGCCCACCAGGGGACGCAGCGCGCCGATCGCGCGGTCGAGCGCGTCGGGCGTGTGCGCGAAGTCGATGAAGACGGGGCACGGATCGGCGGTGACGCGCTCGAGCCGGCCCGGCACCTGGGGGACCGTGGCGAGGCGCGCGGCCGCCTCTCGGAGCGGGATCCCGCAGACAAGCGCCGCCGCCACCGCGCCCGCGGCATTCTCCACGTTGTACTGGCCGATGAGGGGCAGCTGCACGCGTACCGTCTCGCCCCCCGCCCTCAGCGCGAACTCGGACCCACCCTCGCGCTGCGCCACGGCCTCCGCCCGCACGTCCGCGTCGCGCTCGACCGCGAACGTCACGACCCGCCGGCCCGCCAGCGGGAGGCGGGCCCACGCCGGCTCGGCAGCGTTCAGCACCACGGTCCCGCCCCGCTTGAGGAGCTCCACGAGGTGCGCCTTTGCCGCGAAGTAAGCCTCCAGCGTGCCGTGATAGTCCAGGTGATCGCGGGTGAGATTGGTGTACACAACCACGTCGAAGCGTGCCCCGTCCAACCGCCGCTGGTCGAGGGCGTGGGAGGACGCCTCCAGGGCCACGGCCACAACCCCCTCATCCGCGAGGTCACGCAGCCAGCGGCTGAAGTCCGCCGGGCCCGGCGTGGTGAGGTGTTCCGTGCCGGGCCGCACGCGCCCGTCGGGACCCACGAGCCCGAGGGTCCCCAGGGACGCCGCGGGCCCCAGGGCGGAGAGAACGTGGCGGAGAATCGCGACCGTCGTCGTCTTGCCGTTCGTACCGGTCACACCCACCAGCGCGAGCTGCGACCACGGCGAGCCGAACACCGCGTCGGCCACCAGGGCCGCGGCGCGCCGGCCGCCCGTCACGACCGCCTGCGCAAGGGCCAGCGCGGGAAGCCGCCGTTCCAGGACGAGCGCCACGGCACCGGCCCGGACCGCGTCCGCCGCGTACTCGTGCCCGTCCCGCTCCATGCCGACCCACGCCACGAAGACGTCGCCCGCCACCACCGCACGGCTGTCGTGCGCCACCCCGTGAACCACCACGGAACGTTGGCCGTGCGCCTCCACGAGCAGCTCCGCATCCCGCAGCACGCGAACCACATCCTCGAACGGCATCGACCGGTCAGCCATCGTTACGGTCTCCCACGAGGAGCAGCACCACCGCTCCAGCCGTGACACGCTGGCCCGCCGCCGGCTCCGTCCCCACGATCGGCCCGGACCGCGGCCACGCGACGCGGAACCCCAGCGCGTGCAGCCTGCGCACTGCGACGCGTACGGGAAGCCCCGCCACATCCGGAACCGCCACCCCCGCGGCGTCGCCCTCGCCCACGGCGGCGGCAAGCGCCTCCGCCTCGGCCTCCCTCTCCGGCACCGCCGCCCGCCGCACGGACGCGAAACGGATCCGCTGCCCATCCCGCTGCCGGGGCGGCGGGTTCGCCGCGGCGAGCGCCAGGGCCCGCCGGTCGAGCGGCGCCCGCCGCGCGGCGAGCGCCGCCTCCAGCGTCGCCCGGGTCACCGGCGCAGCGGTCATGCCGCCATAGTAGACGCCCGTGGGACGGTCCAGCTTCACGAACACGACGAGCTGGGGCGCATCCGCGGGGAAGAAGCCCACGAACGACGCCTGGTAGCTCCCGCGCTCGTAGTGGCCGCTGCCGTGATAGCGACTCGTTCCCGTCTTCCCCGCCACGCTGAACGTCGCCAGCGCGGCCTCCTTCCCCGTCCCCGCTTCCACCACGTCCACGAGCAGCGCGCTCACCTCCCCTGCCACGGACGCAGGCAGCGCGCGCCGCACAACCCGCGGCGCGAGCCTCTGCTGCGGCCGGCCCAGCTCATCCAGCACCTCCCGGACGATGCGTGGTTCCACGAGCACGCCCCCGTTCGCCAGGGCGCCGTACGCCATCACCATCTGCACCGGCGTCACCGCGATCTCGTACCCGATGGCAAGGCTCGACGTCGAGTAGGCCGACCAATCGCGCGGGCGCCGCAGCGTGCCCGCAGACTCCCCGGGAAGCCCGATCCCCGTGGGCGAACCGAAGCCGAGGTCACGCAGATGCTGGTAATGCACGCCGGGAGGAAGCACCGCGGCCGCCTTCGCGATGCCGATGTTGGAGGAGACACGAAGCGCATCCGCCACAGTAAGGGAACCGTACGGATGAACGTCGCGGATCGCCCGGGTGCCCACCGTCCAGACGCCGCCTTCCGCGTACACGCTGTCCTGGAGCGCCGCCAGCCCCTCCGCCAGCAGCGTGGCCACCGTGAACGGCTTCAGTGTGGACCCCGGCTCGTACGGGGCGTTGATCGCGGAAAGGGAGCGCCGGCCGTCCGCACGCAGGGAGACGAGCGCCAGAATCTCACCGGACCACGGCTCCGTGATGAGCAGATCACCGCCCGCGGCACCGGTCGCCACGATCGCCTCCTCAAGCGCCTGATGACCGATCTCCTGGAGGTCCAGATCGAGGGTCAACACCACGTCCTTACCCCGCTGCGGCTCGCGAATGAGCCACGACTCGCCGGGGATCGGCCGCCCGTTTGCGTCCCGGGCCACGACCTCCTGGCCAGGGCGCCCCCGCAGCACCGCGTCGAACTCCTGCTCGATCCCTCCAACCCCGGCCCCGCCCGCGTCCACGTCGCCGAGAAGCGCGCGCGCGAGGTCCCCGTGTGCGTAGAAGCGCCGAAGCGCACGCTCGAAGTGGAACCCCGTGATCCCCACCAGTCGCTCGCGCACGGCCGGCGAATGGAGCCCCGGCAGCACCACCCAGGGACGCTGCGAGCGCGTGGCCCGCAGCGCCTCTGTACGCCCCAGCCCCAGCACGTCCACCAGCAGCGCAGCAGCCCCCTCCGCGTCCTCCAGCTCCCGGGGCGCCACCGCCACGCGGTAGATCTCGTGACTCAGCGCGAGCGCTACGCCGTCCCGATCCAGAATCGCGCCCCGGGGCGCCGGCACCTCCAGAGTCTTCCGCTGCTGCTGCGCCGCCCGCGCCCGCCACTCTTCCCATTCCAGGACCTGGAGCTGGAACGCCCGCACCACGAGCGCCACAGACGCGAGCGTCCACCCCAGCAGGATCACCCGCCGCCTGCGCGCACTCCGCGCCGGAAGCCTCCGCGCCTCCATCAGCTCCGATCCTCCGACAGAATGACGATCTCCGCCGACGAGGGAAGGTGCATGCCGAGACGATGTCGCGCTTCCGGCACCACCCTCGCCCGACTCTCCAGCCGCTGCACCCGCCGCACCTGCTCCGTGAGCTCCGCCTCCGCCAGCGCGCGCTCGCTCCGCACGCGGGCCAGCTCCCCCAGGAGTTCACGCGCACGAGCCTGCCGCCAGGCCACCAGGCCCAGTGCCGCAAGGAGCGAGGCGAGCGCCAGCGCCACCGCACCCGTCCCCGAGCGACCCGTCACAGCGCCCTCCGCCACGCACGTAGCCGCGCACTGCGCACTCGCGGGTTCCCCGCCAGCTCTCCCGGATCCGGACGCACAGCACCCCGCGTCAGCAGCTCCCCCAGCGGACGGCCACGACAGCGGCAGACCGGAAAATCCGGCGGACACACGCACGCCCGGCTCCACTCCCGGAACGCATCCTTCACAATCCGGTCCTCCAGCGAGTGATAGGCGATGACCGCCAGCACCCCGCCCGGCTCCAGGACATCCCGGAGCCGCGGCAGCGCCGCCTCCAGCGACTCCAGCTCCCGATTCACCGCGATGCGAAGCGCCTGAAACACCCGCGCCTTCTCCCGCGGCGCAGCGCTCCGCCCCAGCACGACCCGGAGCGCCGCCACCAGATCGTCGCTCGTCACCAACGGCCGCGAACGCCGGCGGCGCACCACCTCCGCCGCCAGCGGCCGCGCCCGCGGCTCCTCCCCGTACTCCCGGAACACGCGCGCAAGCTCGTCTTCAGTCGCCCCGTTGAGCAGGTCCGCTGCCGTCGCGCCACCCCCGCCAGGCCCCGACATCCGCATGTCCAGAGGAGCGCCCGGCGCGAAGGTGAAGCCCCGTAGAGGATCATCGACCTGCCGGGAACTCAGCCCGAAATCCAGGAGCACGCCCGCCACGCTCCCCGTCTCCAGGCCCGCCACCTCCACCAGCTCCGAGTAGCGCGCCAGCACGAACCGCGCCCGATCACCAAACCGCGCGAGCCGCTCCCGCGCCGCCTCCAGTGCCTCCGGATCACGGTCCGCTGCCACCAGACGCGCGGACTCCGAGCGTTCCAGGATCGCCGCCGCGTGGCCGCCGCCGCCCACCGTACCGTCCACAAACAAACCCCCGCGCTCCGGACGGAGGTACCCGAGCACCTCCGCCACCAGAGCCGGGGAATGGAATGCGCCCGCACTGCCCCCGGACCAATCCGCCCGCTCCCCGGTCCAAGCCGCCATGAGCAACGCTCCCAACTCGACGCCTCCTCAGGTGAAGATCTGCGTCGAGAACTGCTCGAAACCCCGCGCGCTCTCCGGTACCGAAGTCTCGAACACCGCCGGCGACCAGACCTCGATCCGGTCGAGCGCACCCACCAGCAGCACACGGCCGCCGTCCAGCTTCGCCGCCTCCTGCATCCGCCCAGGAATCAGGATCCGCCCCTGCTTGTCCGCCACCACCTCCAGCGCGTTTGACGTCACCCACAGCACGTAGTCCCGCGCCTCCGGCTGGCGCCGCCGAAGCTCCAGCAGCCGCTCCGTCACCTTCTCCCACGTCGACTCCGGGTACAGCGTCAGCGCCGGCGCATTCACCTGCACCAGCACGTACCGGCTCCCCGCAACCCCTCGCCGGAACGCCGCGGGCAGGCTCACTCGCCCCTTCGCATCCAGCTGATACTCGTACCGCCCGAGAAACGTTTTCACCTTGTAGTGGCGCGAAGTGGGAGATAGTGGCAAAAAGTGGTGCCGCGCGGAGAAAGATACGAGGCTGGTGGCAATCCGGTCAAGAGTTTTCCCGTCTCGGCCGTGTCGGCCTGTGTCCGGTTTCCCGTGCCGGGCGTCTCGGTACCGTCAGTCGGTACCGTCAGAAGGATGCGGCTTCGGATTCTCTTTGCGGCCAGCGGAGGGCAGGGTGCGTTCGCCGCGTTCGCCACGTTCCCCGCGTTCGCGGGGACGGCTGAGCGGGGGACGCGGGCTGCGGGGCGTGGGGGCGTCAGGTGCGAAGCGGGGGTGCAATGCAAGCGGCGCCACGGGGGTGCCCGTGGCGCCGTATCGAGGCTGGCGGCGTAGCGGCGTTCGGCTCTCAGCCGGCGCGCTTGATGATCGCCTCCTGGATCTCGATATACGTCTTGGCCGCGTTGATGAACTGGGCCAGGTTGATGGAGGGCTGGCTCGCGGCGTAGTTCCTCGAGTTCTCGAACAACCCGAGTGCGCGCTGGAACTGGGGGAGCGTCTTCTTGGCGGACTCGACGGTCTGCGGCTCCTGTTGCTGCACGGAGCTCTGGTAGAGGGCGTATGCGAGCCAGAAGTTGAGCATCTCCTTGGTCTTCTGCTGCTCGGCAAACTCCCCGGCCTGCTCGAAGGTGCGGATCGCGTACGCGAAGTTCTTGGTGGTCACGCCCGTCTGGTGTCCGTGGGCGATGAGGAGCTGAGCGAGGACATCGCCCGGCTGCTCATTGCGCTTGAGCGCCTCGCGGAAGGCGGGGAGTGCCTCGTTCACGCGTCCTTCGTCCAGGAGCCACTTGCCCTTGCGGACAGAGATGTTCGGGTACTCGGCATCGCGGGCGGCGGCGCTGTCAAGCGCCGCGATGGCATCCTGGAGGCGTCCGATTTTCTGCAGCGCGTCGGCGTAGTAGGACCAGAGCTGGGCCTGGTCGCGGTGGGTCTGGATAGCCTGCTTCGCGAGCTCGACGGCCAGGTTGTTCTCCCGGATCGACATGTTCGCCGCGATCATGTTGCGCAGGATGGCGGGGTCGATCTCCTTGCCCTTCTGCGCGTAGACGCGGCCGTAGGCGCTCAGCGCCTTCTGGAACAGCTCGATAGCCTCCGGGGGCGGCGCGTTCCCGTCGACGCCTCCGGCCTGTTCGGCGATCTTCGCCGCGGCGCTCATGGCGAAGTTGCCGAGCTGCTCATGGAGGCGGACGTCCGTGGAATCGAGCTTGAGCCCTTCCTCGATGAGTCCCGCGGCACCCACGGGATCGCCGGCCTGTGCCAGGTCATATGCGATCTTCATGCGCACGGCGGCATCCGTGGGTTGGAGCTCGAGGTACTCGCTGTAGTACTTGCGCGCATCCTCGTCGTTGCCGAGCACCGCGGAGAGGTAGCCGGCCATCTGGAGCCCGCTCTCGTGAATCGGGTTCACCTCCAAGACCTTCCTGACCTCCGCGAGCGCCTCTTCGTTCCGCTCGAGCTTCCAGAGAGCCTGGGCGCGGCTGTAGCGGGCCGTGATGGACTCCGGGTTGAGGGAGATCGCCCGATCGCAGGCGGTCATTGCGTTCTCCCACTGCTGGCTAGCCAGGTAGTCGCTGCAGAACGCCACATAGCGGAGCTGGTCCACGTACTTGCCGAACTCCGACCCGATATGCTGGGCAGCCTTGTCGGTCTCCGACATCCCCACCGGGAAGGCGTCGATCTTGAACTCCTCGCCCGTACGCGCACTCACGAAACGGGCCGACACCTCGACGCCGGCGCCACCCGCCTTGTACTCGCCGCACATGACCAGCTCAGTGTCGATCTGGGTGGCAAGCTGCCGGGCCCGGATGCAGTTCAAGTCCTCCTCCTTGAGCTTGAACTTCCGGAGCGCCTGCTTGACCTCCTTGTCGTCCACGGCCTGGTGCGTGGCGAGCTGGTCGATGAGCTCACGCAGCTGCCCAGCTACCTTCTCCCCGAACTTCTTATCCACCTCGCCCTGCGGCTCGAGGTTCGGCACCAGGACGCGGAAGCGCCGGGAAGCTTCCTGTCCTTGAGCCCGGGTCGCCGTCGGCGTCGCCAGGGGCAGCGCCACCGCCAGCGCCAGGGCTATCGTGAGTGGAGTCTGCTTCCGCCTGCCGTCCATCGTGCGAATCTCCCCGCCGTTGCTGGATCGTGCCGCCGGGACGGACCCTCGCCGTCCCGAAATACTTTAACACCTCGCCGGCGGCAAAGGTTCATCCGCCGGCGGGGCGTCAAGGAAGAGGTAATGTACACACGCTTGTATGCCGAGTCAACCATGCGACTCAGAGACTCTCAGAGACTCTCAGAGACACTGAAGAGACCGCGGAGACCGTGTGACTGCGTCGGTACGTGGGTACGTCGCTGCGTGGCTGCGGGGGTTCGAAGGTACTGGCGGGGACTTCGGGAGATCCCGGGGCGCCACCCCTGTGTCCCCGGGGAGGCGGAACCACCAGGGGCCAATCTAGATTAGGGACGCGAGTACACGTTGCCCTGGAAGCCAGGAGGATCCGACGATGGCGAACATTCACATTCACCCCGGCTGGCTGCTCCCCGAGCGTGAGGTGACTCCTGAGTTCGTGTACTGGAACCGGCGGGCCTTTCTGCGAGCCGTCGGCATGGGGGCGGCAGCATTGGGCCTGGGCGGCTGCGGACCTCGTCTGGGTGGCCCGGCGGAGCGAGTGCAGGGGGATGGAGCGAAGGCAGCTTCGGACGTGGCGGCCATGGAGCCCAAGGATCCGCTGGACACGATTCCACCGACTCCGACGCTCGATCTCTATCCGGCAGTGCGCGATCCCCGTTTCGAGCTGGACCGTCCGGTGACGGACCGGATCGTCGCGGCGACGCACAACAACTTCTACGAGTTCCTCACCGACAAGAAAGGGGTGTGGCGGCACACGGGTCCATTCCGGGCGCGGCCGTGGACGGTCGAGATCGCCGGTCTCGCGGAGCACACTGGGACCTACGATGTCGCGGACCTGGAGCGGGAGTTCGGGCTCGAGGAGCGTCTCTATCGCTTCCGCTGTGTGGAGGCCTGGGCCATCGCGGTTCCCTGGACGGGGTTTCCCCTTCGCAAGCTGATCGCGAAGGCGCAGCCACTGTCGGCTGCGCACTACGTCCGGTTCGTGAGCTTCCTCAGGCCCGATGAGGCGATCGGCCAGCGGACGCAGTCATGGTACCCGTGGCCCTATTACGAGGGGCTGCGGCTGGACGAAGCGATGAACGAACTCGCGTTCGTGGCCACGGGGATCTACGGGGCGCCGCTCCCGAAGCAGCACGGGGCGCCGATCCGCATCGCGCTTCCCTGGAAGTACGGCTTCAAGGGCCCCAAGTCCATCGTGCGGGTCGAGTTCGTACGCGGGCAACCGCGAACCTTCTGGAACGACCTGGCGACGGACGAGTACGGCTTCTACTCGAACATCAACCCGGACGTTCCCCATCCGCGGTGGTCGCAGAAAACGGAGGAGGTCGTGGGCACGGGAGAGCGCCGGCCCACGTTGCTTTTCAACGGGTACGGCGAGTGGGTGGGGCAGCTCTACGACGCGAAGCTTCTCACGTATCGGAGCTAACGGCCGACCCGTTCGCGGGCCGGGCGGCGACCGCTGACGCTGCCTACGCGTCCCTGGGGTGCGCCCCCGCCTGTCCGCGCGTCAGTCCTTCGAACGCCTCGATGCGCGCGCGGACCTCAGGCGGGATCGGTTTCGAGCGGCCCGCCCGATAGTCGTACATGACCTGGACCGTTTCGCCGCTCGCGACTCGCTCGCCGCTCGTCGAGCGCGCATCATACTCCATGACGAAGTGCTTTCTCCCCAGGAGGTTCACCCGGACGCCGATGGTCAGCGTATCCGGGTAGAGCACCCGCATGTGGTACCTCACGGTCGCCTCCGCGAGGATGTAGTCGATGTCCTCGAGCTCGGGGCGTCCCACGACCTCCCGCCAGTAAGCCGCGCGTGCCTCCTCGAAGTAGACCAGCGCCATGGAGTGATGGGCGTGCCCCCCCACATCGATGTCGCGGAACCGGACCGGGACCGGGTACTGGAAACGGAACGGCTGCTCGTGACTCGCCATGTTCGCAATAGCGGCTCGGCAGAATTAGGAGGGGTGTATGCTCGCGGGCAAGCGATGAATGACGGAATCCGCCCCGCAACCGCCAGGCACTCGCGAACGCCCGCGAGAGAACGACCGGTGGCAACGATCGGAGCATTCGCCCCGGGAGGCAAGTGCGTGGCGGGGCCGGACGCCTCCAGGGCCGGCGCGCCTCGCACGCTCAAGCGCTGACGAGAGTGGAACCGCTCGCCCGCTCGGCGTCCCGGCCGCCGCGCTTGTCCGTGACGGCAACCGTCTCACCGGCGTCGCGCTGGCGGACGGCGACAGGATCATCGCTGGCCGCGTGATCGTGGCGGCGGGCTGCTGGAGCGGCCAGCTCGCGGGGCTTCCGCGGGCGCTCCCCGTCTTCCCCGTGCGCCTCCAGATGGTGGCCGTTCAGAGCGCGCCGCCGGTGTTGGGGCGTGTTGTGCAGACACTCGGGTGCTACCTGATCCCGCGGTCCGGGCAGAGAATCCTCGTGGGCGCGACGGCGGAGCAGGCGGGTTTCCATTCCCACACCACGCCGCGCGGGATCGCCTTCCTCCTCCGGGAAGCGGTGGCAACGGTACCGGTCCTGGCGGGGGCTCCCATTGCCGAGGTTTGGGCCGGGCTCCGGCCGGCCACGCCGGACTCGCTCCCGATCCTCGGTTCTGATCCGGAGGTGGACGGTCTGTACTACGCCACCGGGCACTACCGCAACGGGATCCTCCTGGCACCCATTACCGCCGAGGCCATGGCCGATGTCCTGACGGGGCGCACACCCCCTGTCCCGCTGGACGCGTTCGGGCCCGGGAGGTTCGGACCCGCGGACGACCGGGCCGGCCGAGCTGAGGGCTAGTGCCACAGGGTGGTCGCTTGAGGCGAACCGTGAGCGACGCACCGCACTGCCTCCGCGGTGGCGTCTCCGGCGGGTCCCTCCTGCGGCGCCGGGTGTGCGGGCCCCGCCGGTACCGGCTCACAGCTCACGCGGCGCTCCATCTACTCGCCTACTCGCCCCCTCGTCCGCCATCTCTCCCTCGCCGGCCCGGTCTCCCTCGCCGGCCCGGAGACAAGGACGGCGATGCGTTTCATGTCCTTCCCGTATCGCTGCATTCGCCGGAACTCGGAGACCGGCACCGCCACGTGCCTGCCCCGGCGGTTGTTCCTGAGGTAGAAGGCCTCGTAGGGGTCGTGGAAGTAGACGTTCTTCCCGTCGACGCCGCTGACCACCACCCAGTGGGGCGCGCGCACGCCGTGGAGGCGGTACGTGCTGATGAGCACGATAGGCACCGCGCGGCGCCGCAGCACCTCGACCATCTCCTCCAGCGGGAAAACGGAATGCTCCAAATGCACGCCGAGCTCGAGAGCCCGGGCACGGAGCTCCTGGTGCACCAGGCGGATCACGGCGCGTTTCTCGGGCTTGCGCACGCTGGAGAGGAACGGGATGCGCCCGTCCGACAGATACACGCTCGCCCGATGACCCCGGTGGCGCGCCGCTAGCGCCAGGCCGAAGGGATCACAGCCACCGATCCCGGACGTCATATAGACGAGCGTCGCCTCCTTCCAGAGCGTGAGCTCCAGCGAGCGGCTGAGCCGCAGGCCGCGGTCGAGATACTTCATCGCCATCATGAGGCAGGCCGGACCGCAGGTGAACTCGAGGCTCTGGCGGTAGTACGGAACGTCCAGCAAGATGCCCGAACGCCGTTCTGCCGCCGGCCGCGGCCGCGGCCCGCCGCTCGGCGGAAGTCGAAGCGGTTTCTCCATCCGCAGACCGTCATTTCCCCCTTCGTAGTACGCGGGCAGATATTCGGTGACGCGGTAACCCCGCCGTTCGTAGAATCGACGAGCCCGCACGTTGTCCACCCGCACTTCGAGCGTCATGCGCTCGCAGGCGCGGCGCCGCGCCTCGAGCTCGCAGGTGGACAAGAGCTTCCTCCCGAGGCCGAGCCTCCGAAACTTCGGATGGACGACAATGGAGTAGAGGTGCCCGACCCGCGATCCTTCCCGCCACAGCATGATGGCCGCGCCCTGGGGCGCTCCGTTCGCTTCCACCAGCCAGGTCGTGGCGTTCGCCCGGGTGAGCAGATGGCGGATCTGCTGGCGATCGAAGCGGTCGGCGCTGAAGCCCTCCCATTCGAGCCGGAAAAGCGCCTCCGCATGCGCACCGGTCGCCTTCCGGATTCGCGAGCGCCCGCGCGACGCGGTGGCCATCGCCTATCCCCACTCTCCTACAAGATAGCGAATCACCCGCTCGTACACATGCGGCGCACTCACGTCCTCTTCCGCCGCGTTGATCGTGGGATTGTCGTTGACCTCGATGACCACGTATTCGTCGCCCACCTGCTTGAGGTCAACCCCGTAGAGGCCGCGCCCGATGGCCGCCGCCGCGCACGTGGCAACCTCCAGGACCCGGGGGTTCACCCGCGCCACGGGCACGGACTGCACGTCACCGTACACGACGCGCCCGTTCGCCATGTAGGAAAGCACCTTCCAGCGCTTCTTCGGGATCATATAGCGACAAACGAACAGCGGCTCGCCCGCCAGCACGCACACCCGCCAGTCGAACTCCGACGGTACGAACCGCTGGGCGACGACGAGGTCGGCTCGCCGGAGATAGCGGCGCGAGAGGCTCACGAAATCGAGGGGCTCCGACACTCGGTCCACGTACATGGAGAAACTCGAGTACGGCGCCTTAAGGACCAGCGGGCTCCCCATGTCGCGGAGCAGCTCGCGCCCGCGCTCGGGCGTGAGCTCGGACGGACGCAGGAACGCGGTCTCCGGGATCGGCACGCCGGCCCGCCGCAGGTGGCTGTACATGTTCACCTTGTCGCAACAGGTGACGATGGAGTCCGGATCGTCGATCACCCGCAGCCCGTGCAACTCGGCCATGCGGGCCGCTACGTACGCCGAGTTCAGCGGGTCGGTGAGCGCGCGAATGAAGAGGGCATCGTAGTCAGGGATCTTGTACATGTCCGGGCGGAAGAGCACATCCAGGCGGTGGCCCAGCCGCTGGGCCACCTGCCCTAACCGCATGAGTGCGCCCATCTCCTCCGAGCGCGTCACCGTGTACCGCTCGATGAATACGGCTATGTCGGCCATTGCACCTCTCGATGGATGAGCGCGAGCTCCCGGCGGTGCAGCCGCTGGTGGGAGAGCGGATACACAGCGCTCGGGAGCGGGATGCCGGCAGGGGGCACGATGACGCGCACGCGCGCAATGGGTATGCGGAAGAGGTTCCACAACGCGGCGGCCAGCTCACGGTAACGCGGGGAGGCAGAGCGACCCAGCACGCAGCGGAACCAGCCGACCCGCGCCCCGTCGGGTAGTTCCTGACAGCACATCGCGTACGTGAAGTTTCGGGTGAGGGACCGGGCCATGCGCTGCTGCTGTGACGGCTTGCGCACCACCGCGTGCCGGGACATGAACGGGTTGATGGGATCGATGACGACGGGCGGCTCGAAGTAGTCGTTCGTAACGTAGTACTCGGGGACCGCAAGCCCGGCGAGCCGCGCCTTCTCCAGGAACAGCGGTGTCACGTATGCGTCGAGGATCTCCTTACACGTCGGGTGCACCCGCATCCCGTCAGCCTCCGCCTGCTGCGAGAAGTAGTAGCCGGTGGTCAGGTAGTCGTAGTCGCCGGCCAGGTTCAGGTAGCAGCCGGAAGGCTCGTGGTAGGCGATGAGCTGCTCGAGTCGTAAGCGAACCATCGTCAGGCAATTCAGGAAGTGGAGTCAGCGGGTGGCGACCAGACGATAGACTCGGCCGCTGGACGAAAGGACATAGAGCTCGCGCTGCGCATCTTCCCCGAACGAGGTGATGCGCCCGACGTCGCCCACCTCCCAGCGTCGGATCTCGGATGCAGCACCGTCCCGGTGGCGGAAGCTACGGATCCAGCCGCCGCACCAGTCACCGTAGAAGTAGTGGCCGACCACCGCCGGGATACGGGCGCCGTGGTATACGTGTCCGCCCGTCACGGAGCACCCATCGTCATGGCCGTACTCCAACACGGGGAGCACGAGCCCCGTGCGGTCGCACGCCGGTGCCACGAAGCAATGGGCGCCCTCCATGATGCTCCAGCCGAAGTTGAGCCCCGCGCGGCTCGCGGACACGACGTTCACCTCTTCCCACAGGTTCTGTCCCACGTCGGCGATGTAGAGGAGGCCGGCCTCGCGGTCGAAGGTGAAGCGCCAGGGGTTGCGGAGCCCGATCGCCCAGATCTCGCCGCGCGCACCGGCCATCCCGACAAACGGGTTGTCCGGCGGCACGGCGTATGGGTCACCGCGATTCACGTCGATGCGGAGGAGCGCGCCCAGGAGGGTGCCGCGGTTCTGCCCGTGCCCGAGGGGGTCACCGGCGCTGCCGCCGTCGCCCATCCCGATGTAGAGCATGCCATCGGGCCCGAAGACGACGAGGCCGCCGTTGTGGTTCGCGAACGGCTGGTCCACATGGAGGATCAGCTTCGCGGATCCGGGATCCGCCAGGTTCGGATCCCGAGAAACGAAGTAGCGCTCGACCCGAGTGTCGCCCTCGAGGTCTGTATAGTTGACGTAGAACTGGCCGTTCGCCGCGTAGTTCGGGTGGAAGGCGAGGCTGAGGAGCCCGCGCTCGCCGCCGCTCCGAACCCGGTCCCGGAGGTCGAGAAACGGTGCGGCGAGCACGCGGCCGTCCGGCTCGATGATGCGAATGCGCCCTGCCTGCTCGACCACGAACAGCCGGCGATCGGACGCCGGGGCCGTGAGGTGCACCGGGTCCACGAAGCCGCTGGCCACCACCTGGGCCAGGATGTTCGCTGTTGGCGCGGAGTCCCCGTCTGCGGCGGAAGAGTCGGAGCAGCCGCCGGCCAGGGCGCTGCACAGCGCGGCCCCCGCGACCACGGCAGGGCGCCGGCTCTGTGGGATCCCACGGCGCACGAGTCGGGCGCGCACGAGTCGGGCGCGCACGCTCAGCCGTCGGGGCACGCCCGCCAAGCGGTGGGCGTGCCCCCGGCGGGCGGACCCCCCGCCCGGGTGTCGCTCTCGAAACGATTGGGCAGCTGCAAGCATCTTCGGTCGGGCTGCAACCCTATGGTGCCGGGCACGCTCCCGCAAGGACCCCCGGGTCCCCGGGGGAGCGGCGGCGGCACGGCCCTCTTCGGCGCAGCCGGTCACGGGCCCGCAAGGACACCGGTCGCCGGACTCGGCGCTCACGGCGCGGACAGAAGGTCGCGCTCGACGAGGTCGGCGAGGCGCGCGGAGAGTGTGGGGTCGTCTGCGTCGAAGATGGGGCAGGGGGCCTGGAAGCCCGGCGCGTCCGTGACGATGGCGAGGTAGCGGCCGATCTCGTGGGCGCGGGCAGGGTCGTACACCGGCTCCGGGTGCGCGGCCCGCCGGTAGATCTCGATCTTGGGCAGCCGCTCCCGCTTGTACCCTTCGGCCACCACGATCTCCGCGTCCCAGAGGAATCGGCGTACGATCTCCTCGAGGCCCATCTCTCCGGCGGGCCCCCACCCGCCCACGACGGCCAGATCCTGCGGCCCGGCCAGGACCACGCGTCGGGCGCCGCCTTCATGGCGGTGCCGCCAGGAGTCGGAGCCCGGCGTGTCCAGGTCGAACCCGTGTCCGTGCTTCACCGTCATCACGCGGCGGCCACGGGCCGCCAGCTCCGCAACGAGCTTCACCGCGAGCGTCGTCTTCCCCGACTTCTTCTTCCCGACAATGCAGACGACGGCCGGCAAGGACGAATCGGTCGTCATGGTGATCCGCGCTGCGGTTCCGGGGAGCCGGGATCGGGCGGCGCGGCCGCGATCCGCTCCGCGCGCTCGAGGTCCGCACGGCTGTTCACGTTGAGGAAGGGGGTGCCCGCGGGTCCCAGGCGCTCCACCTCGGCGGCCGGGATCTTCCGCACCCGCACCTGGTCGAGAAACGCCACGGCGGCCAGCGCCCGCCGCTCGAGCGCCGCCTCGATGGCCGGCAGGCACCGGACGGAGTAATAGGCGCAGAGCGGCTCCACCCCGCGGGGACCACCGCTCTCGGGGAGTACGGCCTCGGCGCCATCGGCCTCAGCGAGCAGCCGACGCACAAGCGGAGAGGTCACGAAGGGCATATCGCAGGCGAGGACGACCGCGCCGGGCGCGCCCTCTTCGCGGGCCCAGAGGAGGGCGGTGCAGATGCCGCCCAGCGGGCCCCGCACGGAGCCGGCATCAGGGCGCACCGGCACGCCCAAACCTCCGTAGCGCTCGAGGTCGTTCGCGACGATCACCGCGCGAAGCCCGGCCCCTTGCAGCGCCGCCAGCACCCGGTCGATGATGGGCCGACCACCCACCATGGCGAACGCCTTCGGCGCACCGTACCGCCGGTTTCCGCCGCCGGCCAGGATCACGCCCAGCGGCCTCCCGCGGGTGCTGCCCTCACGCGCCACGGATCCGGCCGTCTCCCGGGAGACGCGCGTGGCCCATCCCGTGCCTGGAGCCGGAGCCCACACAATGGTCGGCGACGGAGCCGCCGTGCGTCGTGTGCCGCGCGTTTGGCTGTGATGATGGCATCGCTTCTCTTAATATTGCGGCGCCCAGGCGGCGAAAACAGACTCCATCCGGCTTCCCGCGCTCGCGTGCTCACCTGCTCACGTGTTCTCCCGGACTGCCGGGGATCGATATGCAGGATGCCGCCGGCCTTGCGCAGCAACCTCCCGGGGTTGCAGCGTACGGCGCTCGATCACCGGAGACTCAGTCCTCGGCGCCGGCCCGGGCCCACCCCGGCGGCAAGCCGGTGCTCTCACCCGGAGGCTCGAAATGCAGATCCTTCCTATTGATGTAGTGTCCCTGGTGTCCGCGTTCATGGGGATCCTCGTAGTTCTCATCCCGATCGCGGGGCTCACGCTCCGATTCGCGCTCAAGCCTTTCGTCGAGTCGCTCGGCCGCTGGATGGAGGCGCGTGGTGCGCGGGAGGAGGTCGAGCTCGTGAGCCGGCGCGTCGCGTTCCTGGAGCAGCAGCTCGAGAGCGTGGAAGCCACGGTGCAGCGGCTGGCGGAAGCGACCGAGTTCGACCGTCAGCTTCGTGCGAGCCAGGGTCGCCCGCCACAGCGGGAGGCGCCAGCGCTACCTACCGGGTCACCCCGGTGAGTCAGATCACGGGACGCGGGCCCGTGGACTCGCCTCCGGGAGCGCAGGAACCGGCCAAGCGTGACCGGCCTAGCGTGGAGGTCATCGCCCACCGCGGCTACAGCGGCATCGCGCCGGAGAACACGCTGGCCGCGTTCGAGGAAGCGATCTCGTGGAACGTGGACGGCCTCGAGTGGGACGTACGCGTAAGCGCCGACAGCGTGCCGGTCGTCATCCACGACGAGACCGTGGACCGCACAACGGACGGCTCCGGCTTGGTAGGGGGCATGACGTTCGACGAGCTGCGTCGCCTGGACGCCGGGAGCTGGTTCGCACCGGAGTTCCGCGGCGAACGTATCCCATCGCTGGACGAGGCACTGGCGGCGGCCGCCGGCCGCGTGCCGCAGATCTACCCGGAGATCAAGGGGATCCGTGGAGAGGCGGATATCCCGAGGATCCTGGAGCCGATCGATGCCCACGCCTTCGCGGACGCGTGCATCATCATCTCGCTGGACTGGGACATCCTGCGGTGGGTGCGCCGGTCGAACCCGCAGATCATGATCGGCTTCATCGTGGAGCGCAGGTCGCGCTACCACGACGCACTGCGGGAAGCCGCCGATGACGGCCGCGCGATCCTGGCCTGCGATTACACGATCCTGCTCAAGGAGCCGCGGCTGGTGGAAGAGGCGCGGGTGCAGGGGATCACCCTCGGCGTCTGGACGGTGAACAACGTGGAGGACGCCGAACGGCTCATCGAGCTGGGCGTGACGCGGCTCACCACGAACGAGGTGGCCAGGCTGCTCCAGCACCTCGGCCACGGGCACGCCGGTCGGGGGCCCGGGCCCTAGCAGGTCGCTCAACAACTTCAGCCACCTGCTCTAGTACCTCGCGGCGGAAGGCCGCGTGCATTCGAGCGCTTCGCCGTATCGGCGGCGGGGAGCGGCGTCCCGCTGGACGACACTCCCAACCGCCGGGTTCCGTCCCCCTGGTAGACGTAGCGGAACGTGAGGCAGCCCGCGCTGGCCCCGGGACAGTAGTAGCTCACGATCTGGAGCTTCGCGTACCGTCCGTCGGCGGTCCGCACGGCGTAGACGCGCGGCTTGGGCGTGAGCAGGTGGCTGGTAAACCCATAGTCGTACCACCGCTCGATGACCGGGTTCACGGTGTCACGGCCGGCGCGGTTCAGAGCGTAGCCGGCCTCGGGCACGACGCCAACGGAGTCGAACGGCACGCGGCCGAGATCCAGCACGCCGCCCTGGCCGCTGAACCCCGGGCCCCCGTTCACGATGATGTGGTGGCGCCGCAACGCCAGATCCCAGTCCAGCGCTCCGGGCCGCTCGACCGCGGAGGCGCGCGAGAAGTCGAAGTAGCGCCAGGCATCCTGCGAGGACGCGTCCACGGTGTAGGAAAGCGGGCCCACCCGTGCCGCGCCGACCTCGGCGGGCGCCGCGGGCGTGGGCGCGAATGCCAGCGGCGTCGGACGACGGAGCGAAGCGACGACAAGAGCCCCGGCCGCGGCGAAGATTGCAGCGGCCAGCGCCCCAGGAAGGACGTACGCGCGAAGCCGCCCGAGCCCCACTTCACCCCTGGACGGCCACCCCGTCCGCCTCCAGCCGCCGGACCTTGTCTTCGGCGAAGCCCAGCTCCCGCAGCAGCTCGCGAGTGTGCTCCCCCATGCGGGGCGGCGCCCGGCGGACGCCCGGCCGCTCCCCGTCCCGCAGGAGCGGGAGCGCGACGCAGCGGTAGTCGGCGATCCGCTCGTGCGGCGCTGACAGGATCACGCCCAGCGCGGCGGCCTGCGGATCGGCCGCTACCTGATCGACCCGCAGAATCGGCGCACACGGTACGCCGGCAGCCCGGAGCTTCTCCAGGAGCCCGGCGGTGCTCTCCCGGCGCGTCGCCACGGCGAGCCGCTCGCTCAGCTCATCGCGATTCCGAACGCGCCCCGGGTTGTCGGCGAAGCGCGGATCGGCCCGCAGATCCCGCAGATCGAGGGCGTCGCACATCCGCCGGTACAGGCCATCCGTGGCCGCCCCGATCATGACCTCGCCGTCCGAGGTCGGAAACGCGCCGTACGGCGCGATCATTGCGAGGCCCGTACCCTGCGGCCCCGGAACCTCGCCGGTGGCCAGATAGCCGATGAGCTGGTAGGACATCCACATGAGCGCGCTCTCGAAGAGCGACGTCACCACGTGGCTACCCTGCCCCGTACGCTCCCGCTCACGCAGTGCCGCCAGGATGCCGACCACCGCCCACAGCGCCGTGCCCATGTCCACAATGGACGTGCCCACGCGCACGGGCCCATGCCCCGGAAGCCCCGTGACGGACATGAGGCCGCTGTGCGCCTGCATGAGCGGATCGTAGCCCGGGAGCTCCTTGAGCGGGCCCACGGTCCCGTAGGCCGTCACCGAGCAGTACACGAGTCGCGAGTTGAGACGACGCACGTCTTCGTACCCCAGGCCCAGGGACTCGATGACGCCCGCCCGGAACGACTGGACCATCACGTCCGCCCGGGCCACGAGACGGCGGGCGACCTCGAGGCCTGCCGGGTCCTTCAGGTTCAGCGCGATACTCCGCTTGTTGCGGTTCGCGGCGAGGAAGACCGCGCCATCCTCGCCCCAGAAGGGCGGGCCCCAGGCCCGCGCCGAGTCGCCCGCCCCCGGGCGCTCGACCTTCACGACCTCCGCGCCCAGGTCCGCCAGAATCTGCGTGCAGAACGGGCCCGCCAGACTCTCCGAGAAATCCGCGACGAGGAGCCCCGCCAGCGCATCCGCCATCCCCATCCTCCAGTTCGTTCGCCGCGCAATCCACGGTCGGGTCCAGCCACACGCCATTCCTCGACGTGGCCCGTACCACCCAAGCCCGGACCACGATGCCCGGACGCGGCGACCGGCCGTCATCCGCGGCGCAGGTACGCGTCTGTCTTGTCCAACCAGTCCTGGCGAGGTGGGCAGAAGATGTCCACGTCGAGGGTATCCTCCAGCGCCACCGCCTCGTGGGGCACGTCCGACGGGAGATGCAGCACCTCACCGGCACGGACCACCATATCGCGTCCCCGGTCCTCACCCAGGTAAAAGTGGAGGGCGCCTTCCAGGACGTACGTGAGCTGCTCGTTCTCGTGGTGGTGCAGCGGGACCACGCACCCTTTCTGCAGGTACACGTGCGCGATCATCATGCGCTCTCCCGTGATGATCCGCCGCTCGAGCTTGTCGGTCAGCCGCTCCTTGGGGAGCTCGTCCCAGCGGTACAGCCGCACATCCGTGGATCCGGACACGGATCACCTCCTTCGTTCGTGACGTTGTCCTCGTGGAGTTCCAGTTCGCGACCACCGGCCGCCGTGTGGCGCTTGAGCCGGCGCGAACCGCCCATCAGGCCCATCACGAGACCAGCCGCGCTTCCAGGCTGATGTCGACCGCGGCCAGGGCGCGGGACACGGGACAGCCCCGCTTCGCTTCCTCTGCGTGTTGCAGGAAGGTATCCCGATCTATGCCCGGAACCTCCGCATCCGTCTTGAGGTCGATCCGCGCGATCTCGAATCCGCTCTCGCCCTTCTCCAGGTGAACGCGCGCCGCGGTGTGAACGCGCTTCGGCGTGAACCCGGCGCTCGCCAGCCGGTGGGAGAGCGCCATGGAGTAGCAGCCGGCGTGGGCCGCCGCGATGAGCTCCTCCGGGTTCGTTCCGGATCCCTCCTCGAAGCGGGACGCGAAGGAGTACGCCCCTTCGAACGCGCCGCCCCCGAACATCATGCGACCCCTGCCCTCCTTGAGTGAGCCCTCCCAGACCGCTTCCGATGTGCGTACCGGCATCGTCTCCTCCTCGAGTCCATCGATGCGATGGATGGGCAGAGCCCTGCGATGCTGTTCACAAGGCCCTATGAGCTCCATGATGCGCCCGCGGCCGGCGCCGCGGCCAGGGAGTATGGCCGCACGGGGCGGGCGCCACAAGGGGACCGGTTTCCGGCGGGCGAGCGCCGCTGAACTCCTCACGCGAGGAGCAGGAACGAGAGCCTCGCCCGGGGGGCACCGGGGCGCGGCGGCTCCCCGTCTCCCCGTCTCCTCCGGCCCGCCGCTCCAGCACTTGACCGTTCGCGCCGCCTCGGGCAGTATTGATCGAATTCACGAATGAAACGCGCGACTTCGCCCGCTCAGACCGCCTCGCCGGCACCATGCCGGTCCGCGCGATGCAGCCGGAGCCGACCATCCTCAGAGCCCGCGCGCTCACGAAGAGCTTCGCCCGCGTTGTCGCGCTGAACGCGGTCTCCCTCGAGTTCCGCCGGGGCGAATTCTTCTGCCTCCTGGGTCCGTCGGGGTGCGGGAAGACCACGCTGCTCCGCCTCGTCGCGGGTCTCGACGAGCCTACCTCAGGGGACATCGAGCTGGAAGGCCGGTCGCCCCTTCCCCTCCCGCCCGAGCGGCGTCCCGTGAACATGGTCTTCCAGCAGTATGCGCTCTTCCCCCACATGACCGTGTTCGAGAACGTGGCGTTCGGGCTCACGGTGAAGAAGCTGCGCCGTGATGTGGTGCGGCAGCACGTGGACGAGTCGCTGAGCCTCGTGCGCCTCGAGGGGCACGGCGAGCGCTATCTGCGCCAGCTCTCGGGGGGCAGCAGCAGCGGACAACGCGGGCGCGGGCACTGGTCAACCGGCCGAGTGTGCTCCTACTCGACGAGCCGCTGGCCGCACTGGATGAGAAGCTGCGGGCGGCCATGCAGCGCGAGCTCAAGCAGATCCAGCGCGAGCTCGGGATCACGTTCATCCACGTGACCCACACCCAGGACGAGGCGCTCACCCTGGGCGACCGGCTGGCGGTCATGAACGCGGGACAGGTGGTCCAGCTCGGCACGCCAAAGCACGTCTACGAGCGACCCGCGAATCGGTTCGCCGCCGAGTTTCTCGGATCCTCCAACGTGATCCGCGGCTAGCCGGCACCGGGCCGGCCGGGCTGGATCGCGGGGGAACATGGGTTTGTGCTGTGTGTGGCCGGGCCGATTCTGGGACGCGATTGCCGTGGGTGAGTCGTTCGCGATCGCAGCGATTTTGAAGGGAAGACCCCACGTGAAGGCATGGCGAGCACGCATCACGGCGCCGGACGGCACTGCGCTCACAGTCGTGTGCACCAAGCACCCGGTTGGCGAGCGGCGCCTCAAGGTCGAGACGTTCGCGGACGCGGACGCCGCGGGTCCCCCGCCTTCTCTCCGCGACCTCGCCCGCACCCTCCACGGCGCGTACTGTGAGAAGCTCCGGGATGTCGAGGCCGTGCTGCGCTGGAAGGGCGTGAGCACGGCAGGTGTGCAATGGGAGGAAGTTGAGCTCCCCGAGGAGGGCAACGAGGCTGCTCCGGGGCGGGCGGCCGGGGCCTAGCCACTCACGCCCGACCGGAACGAATCGTCATGGAGACGCACGGCCACGCCAGCCACTTGGAACGCACGCGCAAAGAGGCGGCGACGGAACCACCAGGCACACAGCGCGCCGTCGCGCGCGGAACGCGCCTCCTCGTCCGGGTCCTTCGCCTGCTCGCGCAGGAAGGCCATTACTACAACTACTGGACCTTCGTGCACCTGGCCTCGGGAGGTCCTCCTCGGCCTGGGGCTCGACGCGCTGAGCATCCCCACCCTCGCGGCATCGCTGGCCGCCGTCGCCGTGCTCCTCGGCTGGGAGGTCATCGAGCCGCCGCTCTACCGCCGCTTCGGGAGGCACTTCCCCTACGGGCTCGGGAAGGGAAGCCGCTTCCCGGAGACCCGCACGAATCAAATCATCGACGTCCTGGCCGGGATCGCCGGGTTCCTCGGGGTCTACCTGTTCTAAGGCGGCCACGACCCCACGGGCGGTGTACAGCGCCACGCGGTCGGCGGCCGGCACGCGCGACCCGATCCCGGCCCCCGCGATCAGCCTCTGGCGCCGAGGTAGGCCTGCACGGCGGGCGGGATCGGCCGGCGGATGAGAGCTTGCTCCACGCTGCGTTCCGCGGCGTCATGTTCGTGCATCACTGGTTCCAGGCGCACGACCCTGCCGCTTACGAGTGCGGCCACGGGAACGCCATCGCGGTAGACGACCCGGTTCGTGGCCAGCGCCGGAACGCGCTCCCCCGGCGTGACGATGCCAGTGAGGTTCAGCGGGTCCGCGGCGCTGATACCCACCGGCCGCCCGGTCGGCTCCTCCTTGCGCACGGCGCGCAGCGGGCCCACCGCCTCCGGGAGCGCAAACTGCTCGCCGGAGAAACCCGCCACGAAACGCCCGCCGCGCACGTCGCCCCGCGCTTCCAGCCGCCTGTAGACGAGGAGCAGATCGCGCCACGGCACCGGGTTCGGCTCCCGCGCCAGGAGCCGGCGGAACACCACGCCATAGCGCCGGAGCAGGACCCACGCGTACGTCTCGACCGCCTGCGGATCCGCATGCCCACCGCGCCGGCCACGCTCGGAGGCAGGCGCCGACCGTAGGAGAAGCGACCAACGGCCCCCGGCCTCGAGCCCGAACGCCACGGTTCTTCCGCGGCGCCGCCCGCCGGGCGGCGGCCTGCGGCGACTGGACGGAGTGAGCAGAGCGCGCAGGCCGCCGAACCCGTCGGCGGTGGCGAGCCCGAGCGCCACGAGCTCGCCGAGCGCCTCCTCGACCTGCGTGGCCAGGCGACCTGTCGCTGCCACGAGATCTTCGAAGAAGGAGGCGCCCCGGGACTCGATGGCAGCCAGCACCTCACCCGCGTGGGTGCTCAGGTGGAGGTCCGATCGAGCACCGGCGAGGGAGAGCCACGCGTCCGTGTGGCCGCGCAGGAAGAACGCGAGCGGGCTCGAGCGCAGGGGCCCGGACGTCCAGCCGCCCGGCGAGCTCGCCGCCGGCCGCGACAGGCGACCCCACGCGAGACGGCCGGTGAGGCAGAGGATGTCGAGCAGCTCAGGTTCATACTCCTCGCAGCGTGCGGGGAGGATGTCGCTTTCCCAGGCGGCGCCCGGCAACTCGAAGCCGTCCAGCAGCGCGACGACCGCGGCGAGGCCCTCCACGCCCGCGGCTCGCTGCTCCGGCAGAGCCCGTTGCCAACCGAAGAGGAAGCGCATGAAGTCCGCCGCCGTGACGGGCTCAATCTCGGCGCGCAGCCGGTTCAGCGTGTACCGGTGGATGCGCGCCAGCAGCCGGCGGTCGCACCATTCGCGCTCGGCCCTCACTCCAGGGGTGAATGACCCGCGGAGCACCACACCCTGTCCCTCGAGGGCGAGGAGCGCCGCCTCGACTTCGAGCTCGCGCACGGCCAGGCTCGCCGCCACGGCTCGTCCCGTGGTGGGCCCCAGCACCTCGATGCGGCTGCGGACAAGCTCCCGGATCGCGTCCTCCCGCCCCGGCTGCGTCGCACCTTCTGACACCACCGGCTGGATCGGGGGATCCGCCCACGCATCCGCGAAGACCGCGAGCACCTCGTGCAGGCGCTCCGCGGCTACCCAGAGGCAAGCGCTGCCGCCGTCACGACCGCCGTCACGACCGCCGTCACCCGGCCCACCGGGCTCCGGTGCGCGCGGCGAGGACTCGTGGGCCACCGTGATGCGTGTGGCCCGGCTAGCCGCGGCGAGCTCGTCCAACAAGGGCGCCCACGACTCCCCCGCGCGCCCCAGCCTACCCTCCGCTTCCGTGAGGAACCCCGTGGTCAGCAGCGCATCGTGGAGCTCGTCCGCGCTCTGGACCTCGGGCCACGCCTCGTCGCGCACCCGCTCGATCGCCTCCGGATCGAGGGCGCCCAGCTCCCGGGCCGATGACGGCTCGAAGGCACGGCGTGCATACACGGCCTGCGTACGTCGCTCCTCCAGGGGCGCGTCGTCCAGAAAGGCGTACGGCTTCGCATTCAGGATCTCGTGGCAGAGCGGTGAGGGCTCCGGCGTGTCCCGCGCCACGCAGCGCACCTCGCCTCCGTGGATGCGACGAAGGACCGCAACAAGCCCATCCAGGTCCATCGCTTCCTGCAACCCGTCCCGCACGGTCTGCCGCACGAGCGGGTGATCCGGGACCTCGCGGTCGCCAGCGATGTTCTCCAGGCAGGCGGCCGCGTCCGGGAACACGGCGGCGAGGAGATCCTCCGCCTGCACGCGCTGAAGCTGGGGCGGCACCTTTCGTCCGCGCCGGCTCCGCGGCACCGCCAGCGACACGGTCGCGTTCCAGCGCCAGCGCGTCTGGAAGAGCGGCGCGTCCAGCAGCGCCTGCACCAGGATCTGCTCCACCGAGTCCGGGAGCAGGTAGCGGAACACGTCCTCGAGCGGGAAGGAGTGCTGCGGTCCCAGCGAGAGGACCACCCCCTCCTCTGTCGCCGCCGCCTGAAGCTCGAAGTTGAACCGCCGGCAGAAGCGCTTTCGCAGCGCCAGGCCCCAGGCGCGGTTCACGCGGCCGCCAAACGGGGCATGCAGCACGAGCTGCATCCCGCCCGACTCGTCGAAGAACCGCTCCAGTACGAGACTCTCCTGGGTCGGAACGACGCCGAGCAGCCGCCGGGTCTCGACGAGGTAGTGGACGATCTGGAACGCGGCGTGCCGCGGCAGCCGCCGCTCGCCCACGAGCCATTCCACGGCGTCATCCGGCTCTGCAAGCTGCGCCTCCACTTCGGCTCGCAAACGCGAGACGGCCCTGGAGAGCTCAGGGCTTCGTGCCGGCGCCTCGCCCAGCCAGAACGGGATGGTGGGCGGCTCGCCCCGAGCGTCCGCCACGCGAACGGTGCCCGGCTCGATCCTGAGGATCCGCCACGACGCGTTGCCGAGCTGGAAGATGTCGCCCAGCATGCTCTCGACGGCGAAGTCCTCGTTCAAGGAGCCCAGGTAGATCCCCTGGGGTTCCAGGACGGCCCGGTAGTCCGCATTGTCCGGGATCGCGCCCCCGGCCGTGATGGCGCTCATGCGCGCGCCCTTGCGGGCACGCAGCCGGTGGTTCACCGCGTCATGGTGCACGTAGGCGCCGCGCCGGCCTCGGCGCGTCGTGTATCCGCGGGCGACCATGCGCACGACCTCGGCGAACGTCTCGCACCGCAGCTTCCGATAGGGGTAGGCGCGTCGGGCGAGTTCGTAGAGCGCGTTCTCGTCCCACTCCTCGCACGCGACCTCGGCGACGATCTGCTGGGCCAACACGTCCAGCGGCTCCTCCTGAACGCGCACCCGGTCCAGCTCGCCGCGCCGGACCGCATCGACGAGCGCCGCGCACTCGACGAGCTCGTCGCGGGTGAGCGGGAAGAGCCGCCCCTTCGGCATGCCCCGCACAGTGTGGCCGGATCGGCCGACGCGCTGGAGGAACGTGGCGATGCGCCGCGGCGATCCCAACTGGCAAACCAGATCCACGGCGCCGATGTCGATGCCGAGCTCGAGGGACGCCGTGGCCACCAGCGCGCGCAGCTCACCCTGCTTGAGGCGTCGCTCCGCGTCGAGGCGCGTCTCCCTGGCCAGACTCCCGTGGTGGGCCGTGACCGCGTCGGCACCCAGGCGCTCGGCCAGGTCGCGGGCCACGCGCTCCGCAAGGCGGCGGGTATTCACGAAGACCAGGCTGGTATGATGCTCGCGGATGAGCCCCGCCAGCCGCTCGTACACCTCGCCCCACACTTCCGCCGACATGACCGCTTCCAGCGGCGAGCCCGGAAGCTCGAGGTCCAGGTCGAGATCCCGGAGGTGGCCTTCATCCACGATGGCGCAGTCCGCCGTGCCGTCCGGAAGGGTGGCGTCTGCGCCCACCAGAAACCGCGCCACCTCCTCGATGGGTCGCTGCGTGGCCGAGAGCCCGATCCGTTGCAGCCGCCGTCCGGCCACGTGCTCGAGCCGCTCCAGGCTGAGAGCCAGGTGGGCGCCGCGCCGCGACTCGAGGACCGCGTGGATCTCGTCCACGATCACGGTCCGCACCGTGCGCAGCATCTCGCGGCTCTTCTCCGCCGTCAGGAGGAGGTAGAGCGACTCGGGTGTGGTCACCAGGATATGGGGCGGCTCGCGGAGCATCGCCTGGCGCTCCGAGGCCGGTGTGTCACCCGTGCGCACCGCCGCCGTCACCTTCACGGGCGGAAGCCCCATCGCCTCCGCCACCGTCCGGATCTCGCGCCGCGGGTCGGCCAGGTTCAGATGGATGTCGGTGCTGAGCGCCTTGAGGGGAGACACGTAGACCACGCGGGTCTCCGCGGGAAGCCCGCGCTCGAGCCCTTCCCGCAGCAGCTCGTCCAGGGCGCTCAGGAAGGCGGCCAGCGTTTTCCCCGAGCCGGTGGGCGCGGCGATCAGCGTGGCGCGCCCCGAACGGATCGCCTCCCAGCCGCGCACCTGCGCGGGGGTCGGCGCCTCGAAGCGTTCCGCAAACCAGCGGGCGACGGCGGGATGGAAGCCGGAAAGTGACATCGTCCGCATCAAGCTATGCGCGGGGCCGGACCGCGTCCACGCCTGCGGCGGGGGCGGTGGAGCGGCGGGGCTGCGGGCGACTTCGGCCGCGGCGCCTACCGCACCGCGCCCTGAATGTAGTCGCGGAGATACCGGTTCTCGGCCT
This sequence comes from Gemmatimonadota bacterium, assembly GCA_016209885.1. Classification (GTDB taxonomy): domain Bacteria; phylum Gemmatimonadota; class Gemmatimonadetes; order Longimicrobiales; family Gaopeijiaceae; genus JACQVF01. The sequence goes on from JACQVF010000060.1 coordinate 61,505, forward strand.
CCACGCTCGTGCGGAGCGCGTTGACCACATCGCCGATGGAGAGAATACCGATCAGCCGTCCCTCTTCCAGCACGGGGAGATGTCGAATCCGGTTCCGGGTCATGATCTCCATCACGTACTGGAGGTCGTCCTCGGGCACGCCGATCACCAGGTCGGTGGTCATGGCGTCACGAACACGCGTGTTCGCGAGCCCGCCCGGATCCCGTGCCCCGAGGCGCAGCGCGTCCCGCTCGGTGAGAATCCCGGCGACATCATCGCCGTCCATCACAACCACGGAGCCGATGTTCCGCTCGACGAGGGTGCGCATGGCGGCGAGGACGGTCTGGTCCGGGGTGATCGTGACGACGTTATGGCCCTTGACACGGAGGACATCGCGGACCTTCATCGCCCGACCCTCCTTTCCCATCTGGAGTGCATTCCGGGCGCACGGCAAAGCGGGCTCCCACACCTGGCAATCTGCGTCGGGCCGGCTCCGCCGTCCAGTCACGCGCCATCGGCCCATCGGCCCCAACCGCCCGGCCGTCGGCCGGTCCTCAGGTCGCGGCGAGGCTACGGGCGGCGGGGTGGCGCTATGCGGTCCCCGACGAGCTGAACGGCAGGCGGCGCCGTGCCGCGAGCGCCACGATCGCGGGAAGCAGCGCAAACCCCATGACCACCACGCCGGAGACCCGGTAGGCAGCGGTCCCTGAAGCCAGCAGCGGCATCCCCAGGAGCACGGCATCCACTACGTAATGCGCGGCGATGCACGTCACGAGGCCGAGACGGAGAAAGGCAAGCCCGAAGACGAGCCCGCCAATTGTCAGCTCGATCCCCCGCAGGTAGACGGGAAACACCGGGTAGGTAGAGTGAGCAAACGCCCAGATCACGGCCGGAATCAGGAGGGCGACGAGCGTGGACTTCAGATAGCGCTTGACCAGCGAGATCCCGAAGAGCCGGTAGATGGCTTCCTCGGAGATCGCCGCCACCAGACCGATGGTCAGCGGCGTCAGGAAGGGAAGGTAGAGGTTGAAGATCTCCGAGTAGGGACCCTCCGCTGGAAGCCAGGCCCCCACGAACCGCTGCGCCACAACGTAGAACACGGTCAGGTACCCGAGAAACGCGAAGCCCAAACCGTAGCCGCGCAGGCTGGCCGCGCCGACCGCCGCATCGCGAAGGCGGCCGGACATCAGCGTGGAAAAAGCCGCCAGGCTCTGTGGGAGTATCTCGCGGCACAGGGACTCGCCGGACGCCGTGCCCAGGAGGACAAACACACCGTACGCCACCGCGAGGAGCAGTGCGCCGCCCACGGCGACGCCCACATACGCGGACCACGCCAGCGCGGTCGGATAGCTGAACTCGAGGACGGGCCAGGCCGTGGCCTGCTGCGCCAGCAGGAGCAGGGACACGAACAGCGCCAGCGCAACGGCGGGGCGCCAGCGCACGCCGTCGGCCCGGGACCGGGCGATGCCCAGGCCCATGGCGACGACCGCCAGCGCCACCGTCAGCACGAGCGTGACCACCGCGAGCGCGAGGCCCACGCTCGTGGTGCGCTCCATCTCGCGGCGGAACTCCTCCGGCACCTTGAGGAAATGCTCGTACTCGCCGATCTGGTCGCCCAAAACCTGCACTGTCAGGCGGACCGCGCCGGTCCCTGCCTCCGGATCGGTCCTCTTCCACTCGATCGCGGAGCCCCCCTTCTCCCAGGTGAAGCGGTGATCCGTGCGGTTCTCGCGCCTCTGCGTGGACGCCTCCACACGCTCCCAGCGCGGCAGGTCCAAGCCTCGCTCCCGGAGCAGCGCCTCTGCGAGAACCAGTGCGGAATCCTGTGGCAGGTTCGCGCCCGCGGCGGCGTCGTCCACCAGGTGATGGTACTCGACGACCGTCCCGTCCAGGCCGACCTCCACCCGCCACTCCTCTTTCTCGAGCGGGCGGAACCAGCGGAAGCGCCAGCTCCACACCGGCACTTCCTCCCGCGCCCAGCGGCTCGCGTCTTCCAGTCCGAGGGTGCGCTGCAAGAACACGAGCGCGAGCGTCGATCCTCCGTATGCGGAGGCCTCGCGAAAGCCCTCCAGGTGCGTGCCGCGCTCCTCGAGGAACGCGACGGCCCGCACCCTCGCCTCGTCTCGCGTCACCCGCAGCGGCACGGATGCCTGCGGAAAGGCGTGATCGTAGAGCGCCAGGAAGGCGGAGAGACCGACGGCCCCGGCGAGGGCGAGGAGGAGGTCACTCCGGCGGAGAAAGGCTGCCATCGATGGCCTCCGCGCGTCGCGTCATTGCGTCATCATGGGTCACGACCTGAGCTCCGGCGTTGCTCGCGGCCTCCGCTCCCAGCCGGTGACCGCCGGAGCGCGTGACGAAACCTGGCAGCGGCCCGCGCGTTCGCCAAGGGAGGCGTCGGGGCGAGGAGGGAGCTTGGCCGCGCCGAACCGCGACTGGGGGAGGTTCAGCCCCGCCCCGTACCAAGGCAGGACCTGTACGCTGAACGAGCACCGAGAGCGTGGGCCGCCGCATGCATCCCGGGATGCCGCGCTTCGCGTGAGGGTTGACAAAGGCCGTGGGGCGGCGCCTCGTTGCGGGGTCGCTCGGGACCCTTTGGCTGCGGGAGCGGCGGTCATCTCATGAGGAAACGACTCGAGCATTCGTGGGACCTCGCTCCCCGCGAGGCCGCGGTCCTGCAGGTCGCCCTCCGGGAGCGGCTCGCGCTCCGCCCACCGCGAGCCTTCCGCCCGAGCCTCGTGGCGGGGGCGGATGTCGCCGTGGGGCCGGCGCAGCGGGGCAAGGGCTACGCAGGGATCGTCGTCCTGGACCTGCGCACCCTGGAGAGCGTGGACGAGGCATGGGCGGCCATCGAGGTGAGCTTCCCCTACGTCCCCGGGCTCCTCTCGTTCCGCGAGCTCCCGGCGGTGGCGGCCGCATGGGAGCGACTGAACGTGCAACCCGACGTCATCATCTTCGACGGACACGGGACCGCCCACCCTCGCGGCTTTGGGCTCGCCTGCCACGGCGGACTGCTCCTGGGCGTTCCCTCCATCGGGTGCGCGAAATCGCTGCTCGTAGGCGAGCACGGATCGCTTGGCGAGGAACGGGGCGCGAGGGCGCCGATCCGGGCAGGCGGACAGGTGATCGGTATGGCCGTACGCACCCGCGCGTTCGTGCGCCCCGTCTATGTCTCACCCGGTTCCGACATGGATCTCGATACTGCCGTCGAGCTCGTGCTGCGCGCCGCACGGCGTTATCGGCTGCCCGAGCCGATCCGCCGCAGCCACGAGCTCGTCACCCGGCTCAGGCGCAGGATCCCCGCCTGAGCGACATCCATCGCTCCACCACACGACACGAGGCCGTTCATGAGCGTCACCTCGGCCCGACGCGAAGCTGGCCCCCAAGAGTCCCGGTCGGGTCTCGACCCCTGGGCTCGCGCCGAACTCCCGGCACCTCCCATGCCCCGAGGCCTCGGCTGGCTCGGCGTGGTCGGCCCGGGCATCATCGTGCTCGGCGCTTCCATCGGAAGCGGCGAGTTCCTGCTCGGACCCGCCGCGTTCGTGAAGTACGGGCTCACCCTTCTCTGGGTCACCGGAGCCGCCGCGTTTCTGCAAACCGTGTTCAACACCGAGATCATGCGCTACACGCTGGCCACGGGCGAGCCCGTGTTCACCGGCTTCATGCGCACACACCCCAGCTCGACCCTGTGGGCATGGTTCTATTCGCTCCTCTTCTTCCTGCAGGTCGGCTGGCCCGCATGGGCCGGGGCGGCGGCGGGCGCGATCTTCTTCCTCTCGGCGGGCCGCATGGCGGGTCCCGAGGACGCGCACGCTGTTTATCTCATCGGCGTCGGCACGTTTCTCGCCTGCGTGGCCGTGCTGCTGGTGGGACGGCGCATCGAGCGCACCCTCGAGATCCTCAACTGGGTGCTCGTGGTCTTCATCCTCGGCGGGCTGCTGGTCCTGGGCCTGGCCCTGGTCGCGCCCGCCACCTGGCTCGCGACCGCCGCCGGCTTCGTGGGTCTCGATCCCGCACGCGGAGAGTTCGAGCTGCTGCCCGAGGGCGCGGATTTCTTCCTGATCAGCGCGTTCGCCGCCTACTCAGGCGCGGGCGGCGTCATCAACATTGCCCTCGGCAACTGGGCGCGCGACAAGGGGTACGGCATGGCACGGCTCGCCGGGTACATCCCCGCCGCGGTGGGCGGCGAAAAGGTGCGCCTCGCCCACACGGGCTTCACCTTCCGGCCCACCGCGGAGGCGATGGAGCGCTGGCGCGGATGGTGGCGCATCGTGCGTGCGGACCAGTGGGGCATCTTCTTCGCCGGCGCACTCCTCGGGATGGCCCTGCCCGCTGCTCTCTACGTGACCTTCGTGCCGGCGGGAACGGATATCCGCGGGCTGGGGATCGCGGCGGAGCTGGCTCAGCGCATGGGGCGCCACGCCGGACTCCTCGTCGGAATGCTCGTGAGCCTCATGGGCGTGTGGATCCTCTTCAAGACGCAGCTCGACGTCCTGGACGGGACGGTGCGTACCGTCACGGATATCCTGTGGACAGGGAGCCGACGCCTGCGGGCATGGCGCCGCGATGACGTGCGCATCGTCTACTACTCCGTGCTCCTGATCGTGGTGGTCTGGGGCATCGGGGCGAGCCGGCTGACCCAGCCTATTGTGCTGCTCCAGCTCAGCGCGAACATGGGCGGGATCGTGTTCATCGTCAGCTCCCTGCACCTCCTGTACATCAACACCCGGCTGCTCCCCCCGGAGCTCCGGCCACCCCTGTGGCGTCGGATCGGGCTCGTGGCTACGGCGGCGTTCTACGGGGTGTTCGTGACCCTGTGGTTGACAGGCCTCGCCTGACCCGTGCCGATACTCCTCTCACGCCTTGCCGGGAGCGGCCGAACGCAGCAGCATGTGGCAACCTTCCTGACGGAGAAGCATAGCGTGAGACACGACCGCATGGCTCCTCGCTCGACGGTGCGGACCCCGCTCCTGGCCGCCGCCGCACTGCTCGTCGCTGGCTGCCGGCCGCCCGCCGAGCCGGCGACACGCGGGCGCGCGTACGACCTGGTGATCACTGGCGGCACCGTCGTGGACGGCACGGGCCAGCCGGGCTTCCGCGCCGACGTGGCGATCGGGGGCGACCGCATCGTGCGGGTGGACCCGAACGGGATCGCGCCCGCGGAGGCCGATCAGGCGCTCGACGCGAGCGGGCTCGTGGTCGCCCCGGGCTTCATCGACAACCACGCCCACATCTCTACGAACATCCACGAGCACCCGCTCGCCGAGAACTTCCTGCGCCAGGGGATCACCACGATCCTGGCGAGTCTGCACGGCGGCGACGAGCCCTGGCCACTGGACGCATACATGGCGTCCCTCGAGATCGCGCCGAACGTGGGCTTCTTCGCTGGCCACACCTGGACGCGGAGACAGGTCCTCGGGGAGGAGAACCGGGATCCGGGCCCCGAGGAGCTGGAGCGGATGAAGGCGCTCGTGGAGCAGAGCATGCAGCAGGGAGCCCTCGGGCTCTCCACCGGGCTGCTCTACGTGCCCGCCAACTACGCGAAGACCGAGGAGGTCATCGAGCTCGCGAAAGTCGCGGCGCGCTACGGCGGGATCTACAGCTCCCACATGCGCGACGAGGGCCGCGGCCTTCTCGAGTCCGTGGCGGAGGTCATCCGCGTTGCCCGCGAGGCGAACATCCCCGCGCAGGTCCAGCACCACAAGGCGTTCGGGCCGGGCCAATGGGGGTGGAGCGTGCGCACGCTGGCGATGATCGACTCCGCACGCGCCGCGGGGCTCGACGTCAAGCACGACCTCTACCCGTACACGGCGGCGAGCACCGGCGCCAGCGTCATCTTTCCGCCCTGGGCGCTGGCGGGCGGCCGTGACTCCCTCGCCGCGCGTCTTACAGACCCGGAGATACGCCAGCGCATCGAGGAGGGGATGCGCGACCGCATGACCCACGAGTGGACCGGCAACGACCTGGCGCGAATCCAATTCCGCGAAGTCGCCGCCGACCCACGCTACAACGGCAAGACGCTCGCCGACCTCGCCCGCGACCGCGGGCTGCCCAACACGGTGGAGTCCGGCATCCCGCTGGTGATCGAACTCCAGCTCAAGGGCGGGTTCAGCGCCATCTACCACGGGATGAGCGAGGACGATGTGATCCGCATCATGCGGCACCCGTACGCCATGTTCGAGACGGACGGCGATCCCGTGGGCTACGGCGTCGGGTTCCCGCACCCGCGGAGCTACGGCGCGTTCCCCCGCGCGCTCGCGCGCTATGTGCGTGAGCTCGGCGTCCTGACCCTCGAAGAAGCCATCCGCAAGATGACGTCCATGGCCGCAGACCAGATCGGGCAGCACGAACGCGGCCGCATCGCGGACGGGATGTTCGCGGACATCGTCGTCTTCGACCCGGCGACGATCCGCGACCGCGCCACCTTCCTCGACCCGCACCAGTACGCGTTCGGGATCCGCCACGCTCTCGTGAACGGCGTGCCCGTCATCCGCCAGGGCGCGCTCACGGGCGCCAAGCCGGGGCGCGTGCTGAAGGGGCCGGCACGACCCGTCGCCGCGACGGCGCAGCAGTGAGCCACCGCAGGCGACCTTGCGGGTCGTGCGGGTCGCCGACGAGCGTGAGACCAGCCCAGGGCCGCGGGAGCGATCGCAGACCATAGCCTCCAGAGACGGCGGACCACGCCGATCGGCGTCTACGGCGATGATCCCCGCGCTGCTGCGCTGCGCGGTTGGTGCGAAGATCGGGCGCCGCAGCGGCGATGTACCGGGCGGCCCCGGCCGCAGTCACGGGACATCGATCGTAAGGCAGCGTTCCTGCCCGGACCACCGGGCTTCGGTCCCGAATCCCGCGCACAGCTCGCGCATCTTGTCGGCGATCTCCTCTGCCTCACGCCCGCGCGCCGTCCGTACCTGGAAGTCGCGGATGACCGTGGGGTAGAGTCTGAGCCGCTCGACCCGCGAATCGTCCGTCCCCACCACGAACACGAACGACCGGTCGTTGCGCTCCACCGGATCCACGGCGTAATCGTCCACGAAGTCGCCGGTCGAGTACAGGATCGGGCGTCCCTTGTAGATCTCGATCCCCTGGAACACGTGGCAGGAATGGCCGAAAACGAGGTCGGCGCCCGCGTCGATGAGCGCGCGCGCGAACGGCGGGTGCGCCGGGACCGGCCGGTATCCCCAATTCGGTCCCCAGTGCGCGGCCACGATCACGAGGTCCACCTGCTCCTTCGCGCATCGCACAACCTGCAGGAGGTTCGTTGCCCGCTGGTCCTCGAGATCGACGGGTACGTAGAACACGCCCGCCTCGTGCTGCTCCGCCTCCCAGGCAGGCTCGTTGTCGGTGAACGAAACCAGCTCGATCGTGCGGTTACCCGCGCGGCACACGGCGGCGCGGCACGCCTCATCCAGGTCGCGGCCCGCGCCCGCCCGGGCGATCCTGGTCCGGTCCAGGATCTCCAGCATCTCGAAGAGGGCGTCGTAGCCGAAATCGAGGCTGTGATTGTTCGCCAACGACACGGCGTCGATCCCGGCGCCCTCGAGCGCCGCCACGTTTTTCGCGTCCGTGCGGAAGTGGAACACCTTCGGCGTCGCCGACCAGGGTGTGCCCCGGTCCGCGATCACGCATTCCAGGTTGCACACCCGCCAGTCCGCCGCCTGGAAGAGCGGAAGCGTGTCGCCCCACGGGTACTCCGGCGGCTCGCGCCAGAGCACCTCGTTCATGAGGCGGCCGAGCTGAACGTCGCCGACGAGGAGTAGGTTCATAGAGCCGGGCCGAGACTCGACTGAAGAGGCTCGCGGGCGCGTCAGGATCCGAATCTCGCGCGCCGCGTCTCAGTTTGCGAGAGGCGCCGGTGTCGGCCTCAGCCCGGCGGATCAGGGTGCACGCACCGAAACCGGCAGGCTCTATCGCACCCGACCGACCGGCCGAACCCTTCCCTCCTCGTCAACCTCGAACAGGGGACCCCAGATGACGTCGTCGCGAAGCTCGATGATCACGCCGGGCGCCGCAGCCAGGGCCGGGCTCGGCACCGCGTAGGGGTCAGCGGCGGCGAGATTCACCGTGTAGCCGATGTCCCTCAGGGAAGCGATGCTGATGGCGCTGAGCGGATTCCCACCGATGTCAATGACCCCGGTCATGAGCTCGTTCCTCAGCACCGCTTCGCGCCAATGGGCATCCCGCGTTCCGGATCCGCCCGTGTTCTCCACCGGCACACCGGACGCATGGCTGCCGCCCGCGGCTCGGAACGATGCGATGGCGTTGGCGCCGCTGAAGTACGGGTCCTCCGTGCCGGCACCCACGAGCAGCCCGAATTGCCCCCACAACGAACCGATCCCGATGACGTGCCCGAGCTCGTGGAGCACCACGTCATTCAGTGTGCCCTCGGATTCCATGCGGCTCAGGTCGCCCGTGTCCACGCGGATACCGCCGATGACGGAGAGCCTCTCCACGGTGCGGATGAGACAGGGGCCTCCAGTTGCAAGCGTGCTTCCGGGGCCATCGATGGAGACGACCTGGACGAAGACCAACAGATCGTCCACCGTTTCGTTAAGCGCGGGATAGGCCACTCCGGCGCAGGTGCCCGCGGTGAGGCTAACGGGGATGTCGGGGAGCTCGCCCGTGACCGCCCTTGTCCATCGGGACACGCCGCTGTTGACCACTGCCTGGACGGAAGCGCCGACGCTCCCCACGTACCGCACTTCGATGTCGTAGACCGCTGGCGGAACCGTGGCCGTCGCCGTGAAGGTCACGGGGGACAGTCCCGCCACCGCTGCGGTGAGCGTGTTCGTACCCGCGGTGGGCCCGAGCGTCCAGCTCCCCACCGCCGCGGTCCCACCGCCGTCAGTGATCTGGGTTGCGCCGGTCACGGACCCGCCGCCCGCCGTCACGGCGAAGGTCACCGTTACCCCCGGGACAGCGTTCCCGAAGCGGTCGCGTGCCCGCACCGACGGCGGAATCGCGACCGGCGTCCCGACTCGCGCGCTCTGGCCGTCACCGGCGGCTTTCACGATCTCGGCGGCGGCACCGGGCAGGCCCACCGCCGTGAACACAGCCGGGGAAAGGCTCCCCACCCGCGCCTCGAGTCGCTGCGTGCCCGCCGCCGTCCCCAGCGTCCACGTCGTGCTCGCCCGGCCCGACGTATCCGTCTGGGTCGTCGCCGGGCTCGCCGTCCCAGCGCCGACGGTCACCACGAAGCTTACGGCTTCTCCCCGCACGCGATTGCCGAACTGGTCGCGCACCTCCACGACGAGCGGCGCCGGAAGCGCTGTGCCCACCGTCGCCTGTTGCCCGTCGCCCGAGACTTTCACGACGGAGGCCGGAGCGCCGGAGCGCGCGGTCGCACTGAACGTGACCGGGGCGAGGCTCCCCGCCCGCGCCTCCAGCGTGTGCGCGCCCAGGCTAGGGCCCAGAGTCCAGGTCGCGCTGGCTCGACCCGACGCGTCGGTCTGGCGCGACGAAGGGGTCACGGACCCGCCCCCGCCGGTGACGGTGAACGTCACGGTCTCGCCCGCTACGCCGTTCCCGTACCGATCCTGCACGGCCGCGACGAGCGCGCTCTGCAGCGCTGCACCCGCCCGGCCCTCCTGTCCGTCCCCCGAGACCTTGACTAGCGCGGCCGCGGGCCCCGGCTTCGCCGTCGCGGTGAAGCGGGCCGGCGTCAGGTTCCCCACCCTCGCCTCGAGCGTCTGTGACCCGGCCGCCGTACCCAGTGCCCAGGCGGTGGACGCACGACCCGCCGAGTCCGTCTGCGGCGACGCCGGACTGGCCGAGCCGCCGCCCACCGTGACCGCGAACGTCACCGTCGCGCCCGGAACCAGATTCCGGAACTCATCACGCACCTCCACAACCGGCGCCGCCGCCAGCGCCGTGCCAACGGTCCCTTCCTGCACGTCGCCCGAGAGCTTCGCGATGGACGCCGGCGGCCCCGGCCGCGCCGTTGCCGTGAAGGTCGCCGGCGCAAGACTGGCCGAGCGCGCCTCCAACGCGTTCGTGCCGGCCACGGTCCCCAGCGTCCAGGTCGCCCTGGCCCGCCCCACCGAGTCCGTCAGCATCGTGCCTGGCGTCAGGGAGCCGCCGCCCACCGTGACCACAAAGGTCACGGGCTGGCCGGGAACGCCGTTCGCGAAGGAATCGCGCACCTCCACGCTCACGGGGCCGGAAAGGACCGTCGCCACGGTCGCTTCCTGGCCGTCACCCGAGACTTTCGCCAGGGCGGCGGGCGGACCCGGCCGCGCTCGCGCCGTAAACGTGGCCGGCCCGACGTTCGCGACGCGAGCCTCGAGGGTCTGCGTCCCCGCCCTGGTCCCCAGCGTCCACGTCGTGCTCGTCCGGCCCGACGCGTCCGTCTCCGCGGACGGCGGGACCACCGAGCCGCCGCCGCCCGTCACCGCGAAGCTCACCGCGGCACCCGGCACCGCGTTCCCGAATCGATCGCGGACTTCCACCACCACGGGCGAAGCAAGCGCCCGCGCCACCGTGCCTTCCTGGACGTCGCCCGCCACCTTCTCCATTGACGCCGCGGGACCGGGGAGGCCAGCGGCAACGAAGGTCACCGGGACGAGGCTGCCCGCCCGCGCCTCGAGCCCGTTCCCGCCCGCTTTCGTTCCGAGCGTCCACGTGGCCGCTACGCGCCCGGACGCGTCGGTCTGCCCGCTCGCCGGAGTCACGGACCCGTCGCCCGCCGTCACGGCGAAAGTCACGGTGACGCCGGGAACCGCGTTGCCGAAGCGGTCCTGCACCTCCACGACCACGGGTGCGGAGAGCGGCGCGCCCACGGCGCCCTGCTGCCCATCGCCGGAAGCCGGAAGCAGGCGCGCGGGCACCGCCGGCGTCGCCTGTGCCGTGATCTCCGCCGAGACCGCACCCGCCACGGCTCGCAGAACCTGCGTGCCCGCCCGCGTCCCGAGGGTCCACGCGCTGACCGCGGATCCATCCGCGAGGGTGGTGACCACCGCCGGGTTCGCGTTACCTGACTCAGAGGTGGCCGTGAACGCCACCGGGATGCCGGCGATGGGGCTGCCACCTGCGTCCACCGCGCGTACCGCCACCGTGACGGACGTCGCCACCTCGCCCGTGAGCCCGCTCGAAAGCACCTGGAGCAGAGCGACGGGCGGCGGACCCGACGGGCCGGTTTCGCATGAGCCCACGAGTAGCGTGAGCGAGAGGACCCCGAAGGCAAACGGCCGGGAACGACGCGCGGCAGTCATGGACTCCTGCCGGATTTCGGACAACGCTCCGGCACCGCCGGGCACGGTCCACTCAAGACGGAGCGCGGAGTCAAAACGCGGCGCAGGGACTGCAGGGAACGCCGGGGCCAACCTGGCGCGCAGCAGCGGCTGCGTCAATCCGTGAATCCCCGGACGCCCGGGCAAACGAACGCTCCGCCGGGCACAGGCCCCCCTCTTGAGCCGGGAGACTGGATAGCAGGCTGGTGTTTCGCGGCGGAGATCCGCGTGCATTCGAGCACCGCTGCATCAACTCCAGCGGCGCTTCGGGCTCTCGGTGCTTACCCGGATCTCCGCCGCGAAACGCTAGCGCGCGGCTCCCCTCTCGTCGATGGGCCGCAGGACGGCGTCGACCTCTTCGTCGGACAACGCCGGATCCCCACCGCCGGCCAGCGAGCCCGCCGCGGCGTACTCCTCGTCACTCACCGGCTCCAGCCAGCGCGTGATCGCGGCCAGCGTCAAGGCGATGTGCGTCATGGGCGATCCCGGCGCCGCACCGTGCCAGTGTCTCTCGTTCCCCGGGATGTAGACGATGTCACCCGCGCCCACTTCGCGCCCCGGCTCCCCCCACTTCTGCACGCGGCACCGGCCCTCCACAACCAGCAGGACCTGTGGTCCGCTGTGGGCATGCCAGTTCGTCCGCGCCTCCGCCTCGAACTCCACTCGATAGACCTTTGCGGGGCCCGCTGGGTCATCGGCGTCCGCACGCTTGACCCTCGCTCGTCCCGTGAAATGCGCGGGATCCGCTTGCTCCCAAGCAATGCTGGCTCCCTCGAAGACGCGCATCGACATCCCTCCTCGCCGAACCGCAGCACCTGACCTGCGTGATCGCGTGGCGGCACGACCGAGCCGCGTACCCACACTCGACGATCCCGTCGCCGCATCGCTTGCGGTTGCGGGACCCCATCGGATTCAGAATGCAAGGAATCGAGGATGAGGACAGGCGATCGATGCCGATCCCTTCGGGCAAAGCCGAGTCGGTCTCTCCGTAGAGTTCTGCAGAGTTCTGCAGAGTTCTGCGCCGTACTCCCACGCCACCACACCCAGCCGCGCGAAGTTCAGGTACGCGTTCCCCGACTCCAGGGGTCGAAGGTCCACTGGACCCGAGTCACTCGCCGCGAGAGCAACAGCTCGCGCTGGAACAACTTCAGGCGCGTGCCGAGCTGGCGGTTCTGGAACCCCGGCCGGACGGCCCGGATGTCCCACCGGCGCACGCGAACTCCCCGATCTTCTCCGGTGAGCCCCCTGCTCAGGTCGACGGATCGCTCCGGATGAAGCACCTGGCCGACGCGCTTCGTACCCCGCGTCTTGTCGTGATCTCGATTACACCGGCCTGACCGCGGGACCCGTAGATCGCCGCGGCCGCGGAGCCCTTCAGCACCTCGAGGCTCTCAACATCGAGTGGATCGAGGTCGTCCAGCCCACCCCCCGTGATCACTCCATCCACGACGACCAGCGGCTCCTCGCTACCAGAGATGCTGTTCGGGCCCCGGAACTGGATCGAGCGCCCTTCGCCAGGCAGACCGCTCCCCTGCACCACCTTGACGCCTGGGAACTTGGCCCGGAGGAGATCCGCGATGGTGCGGCCAGGGTTGCGCTCCACTTCCTCGAGCTCCAGACGCTCCACCGTGAACGGAAGCTCCACCTCAGGAGTCTGCGCCGCGAGCCCAGCCCTCACCAGCCCCGGTGGCGATGGCGCGATGGCACGCTCGTCCAGCTTCAGATCAACGGCGACGCGCGCGCCCTCGGGCACGTCGACCGTCCACGACGCCGGCCGGCACCCGACGACCTCGGCACGAATCTCGTGTCGGCCCGCGGGCACCACCTCGAACCGGAATCGGCCCTGGTCGTCCGTAAGCTCCCCCAGCCGGAGTGCAGGGAACTGTATCTGGACGCCGGCAACAGCCACGCCGGCGCTCGTCACGCTACCGGTCACGCTTCCCGCGCCCTGCGCAGCGAGGTCTCCGGCCGCGAAGGCCAGCATGGCGCTCGCGGCAACGATCAGCGTCAAGCTCCGGGGGAGACGTATGGGGCACATAGGGCACATTGCGAACCTCTCAAACTGGAACGGCAGAGCCCGCACAAAACTGCAAGGGTACAATCCATCGGAGAGGGGGACCCTCCGTCAACCTACCTGGCTACCGATGATAATCGGATCGAACCCCATCCGGGTCAAGGCAGGGGAGACGCCCGCCGCGAATCATCGGGGCCGAATAGCGAGCGGGAGAGAAGACGGCTACGCCGGGATCGCTCAGGGCCATGGACCAGCGTGAACGCAAGAAAAAAGGGGGCCTCCGGTTGCGACCCCCCTTCTTCTCGCCGAAGGCGTGCCAGGAAATCTCAGCGGGCAGCGCTTGGACCACCGACGCCGCCGAAGGTGTACTTCGGCAGCCCCAAGAGCTCCAGGTCCACTGCCGGGATCGGACACTGGATGGCCCTACCGGTGCGTAGTGTTCCGTAACCCCGGTGGTCGTACCAGCTCCTCCCCGCATACAGGAAGGCGAGCTCGAGGTCCTTTTCGTAGATGAGGGTCTGCATGAGATTCCCACAGGCACCCTCGGGCGCCGCCGCAGCTTTCGCCAGAAGCCCCGCCGACCTGGGCACGCATCGGGCACCGGTGGCGCCGGCGACCGTGGCGGGCGGCAGCTTCCCAACCGCGACTCGATCCTTGTTGATCAGCGGGAGCGCAAGCTCCGGCTTCCCGGTGCGAATGTAAGCTTCGGCCGCCAGGAACCCCATTTCCTCGACCGTGAGCTCCGGGGCGAACCCGAAGCCCGTCTGCGCGATGCTAAAATACCACATCCGCGCATAGTTCGATTGGAACCAGAGACCCCGCTCGGCCGGCTGGATCAAGCTGGCGCGATACTCCACGTACGCCCCCGGGCTCGTCGGAGTGCCGCCGGTGATCCGGCGATCATCCGTGTCGATCAAGAACGATATCTTGACGTGTGGCGGCGTTTTCTCGTAGGCGATGTACGCTCCGGCCTGATCCGAGGGACCGATGAGCGCCAGGTCCGTAGCGGCGCCCGGACCCGATTGGCGCTTCATCACGATGTTCCAGACGCCTGTGGGCCCGTCCAGTTGTACGCCGAAGTCCTGGACCACACCCTGATTCACGTGGCTCAACACCCCGTTCCAGTCGACCTGCGCCCGCTCCTCAGGGGTGCGCGCCACAGCGGCCATGAAGCGAGCCTCGTAGGAATGGGTCAACCGGATCAGCGTGGCGCTCGTGTAGGCGTCCGGGCCCATCCAACCGCCAGGAATGGTAAACGTGCTCTGACTGGCGATCTGCCGTGCCGCGGCGAGCTTCTGCCTCGCCGCCGCCATCAGCTCCCCGGAGGGGACCAGCTTCAGCCCCAGTGGGTCTGCCACCGTCTCGTCGAGGATGAAGCCCCGGTCGTACTGCAGGGCCATGTTGCCGAGGAAGAGCGCCTGCATGAACTTCGCGAAGGCCTGGGCCCGCGCATTATCCCGTCCATCGGGCCCGATCTTCAGCTTCAACTCGTCGATCGACTGGAGGGCGTCCCGGATCGACGCGAGGGCTCGGTATGTGAATTGCCACGGATCGTACACCCAGTAACCCCACTGGTAGGCCGTTTCATTGATGATCGGCGTCGACGGCTCCTGTCCTTGATCCTGGAAGCCGTAGTTACCTTGTGACGCCGATTGCTCGTCCGCCAAAGAGGCCATGGCGGGTCCCGGGGCACGTCCCTGCTGGAGGTCCCACCAGGTCCGGAACGTGCCGGAAATCAGTGACTCCACGTCCCCTGGCGTGGCCAGGGCTCGCCCCCGGTCGGGCTCATTGAGGTTCGTCACGCCGAGGTCTACGCAGGCTCCCGTCGACATGAGAACCGCGGCCAACGCGGCAGCGCTCACCGTTTTCGTAACAAACATGATCTGTCACCTCACCTTAACAGTATTCTCGTTAGCCGAAATCGGGATCATCGAGATCTAGAAGACCAGCTCGACGTCGATCCCGACGCTCCTGAAGTTCGGATAGAAGTACTCGTCGATCCGGCCGACCGCAGCCGAGCCGCCGAAGGTGTTCTTCCCCACCTCCGGATCGAACCCCCGGTAATCAGTCCAGGTCTTCAGGTTGCGGCCCGTGAGGTTAACAGTCGCCCGCGAGATGCCAGCGGTCCGAAGCACTGCCGGCAGACTGCCTTCTGGCACCGTGTATCGGATGGACAGCTCCCGCAGCTTGATGTAGTCGGCATCCTCGGTGAAGTAGCTGTTGTTCTTGTTGTTCGAGTACACGCCCGCGAAATTGTAGTACGTCATGGGCTTCTTCAGCTCATCCGGCTTACCGAACTGGTCCATCTGCGGACAATGGCCGTCCCGGCACCTCCACTGGAGGGTCTGATTGTAGACCTGCGCTCCCCACTCGGAGTCGAAGAGGAGTGTCAGCCCGAAGTTCTTCCACTCGAAGTTCTGTAGGAAGCTGGCGTTCAGGTCGGGCTCGCTGTCGCCGAGCTTCACGTCAGGAGCCGTCCAGCCAGAGTTCAGGTTCGAAATGGGCAGTCCCCAACTGTACTGCACGCCGTTCACCGTCCCCCGGGTGCCCCAGAGCTTCTTGGCGATTCCATCCCTCCAACTGTTCCCCTTCCCGACCCAGACGAGGAACCCTTCATCGTTGACCTGGAACTCGCTACAGTCGGTGCCCTCCTTCAGCACCGAGCAATCGGTCGGGTAGTGCATCCCGTAGTAGGAACCCAGGACCTCGCCCTCTCTGATGTACAGGCCCGCCCGGTAATCCGAGATCCTGTACGGTGGCACGCTGAGCTTGGTGATGCGGTTCCTGGTGCGGTCCAGGTTCAGGCGCGCCGTCCAGACCATGTCCCTACGCTCCAGGATCGCCGCTTCGAGGGCCAGCTCAACCGTGTTCGACTCAACCGTGCCGCCGTTCCTCCACTGACTCTCGAAGCCCGCCACCGAGGGCAGGGGCACCAGGAGGAGCTGGTCCTCGATCTTCGTGTCCACGTAGTTGAACTGGAGCCGGAGCCGCTCGGCGACCACCGCGTCGAGGCCGAACTCCTGCTCGGTGGCCAACTCGGGCTTCAGATCCGTGTTCCCCAAGGTTTGGGGCCTGATCGATCCCGCGCTGACCGCGTAGGTCTGGTACTGGGCATTGAAGGCAGGCCGCCCCCCAGAGGTCCCGATGGAGTACCGGGGCTTGAACTCGGTGAGCCAGCCGATATTGAACCAGGGCTCCTGGGAAACGCGCCAGGCGGCGCTGAGCCGGTAGTAGTTCTGCCAGCGCTCATCCGCTCCGAAGAGCGAGCTCCCGTCGCGCCGGCCCAAGAAGTCCACGATGTACTTGTTCTGATACGTCAGCGAGTTGATGAGGAAGACCCCCTCCGAACGGATATCCCGCCTGTAGGAATCGACGACCGGCGTACCCCCGATGAGCCTGAGCCGCTCCACTCCCGTAAGGGGCAAGTTTCCGCCCTGGACGCTGAACCCGCTCTCCTCCAGGCTCTCGATCAGCCAGCGAAGACGGCTCCGCATGACAAGTCCGTCCCCGAACTGGAAGTTGAGCGCCGCGGTGACGCTGGCGTTCACCTCGAGGCGCAGGTCGTTGCTCTCCAGGATGTCCCCGGTTGCGGGCGTGTCGTAGGGGCGGAGCAGGCCGGGACGCTGGTACCTGTGCCGTTGGGTCTCAATCCGGTCGAAGCTCCCGTTCCCCTGGAAAGACAGCCACGGGAGAGGCGCCCAGTTCAGGTCGAGGCCACCCATGCCCCGCGTACGGGACTCCTCATCCTTGGTGTTCACCAGATCGTAGATCGGGTTGCGGGTGACGTTACCCTGGTCGATCGGCTCGCCGATGTGGCTGATCTCACCGGTCGCGGGGTCGATCTTCATCAGGTCGGCCGCCACCGTCGTAAAGGTGAGGCCCCTGATGATCCCCGTCCCTCCCTCGGCCAGGAGGCCACGAACCCGCTTGGCGAAGTAGGACTGGGCCGAGATCTCCAAGGGGCCGAAAGTCTGGCCCACGTTCAATCGCGCATTCTGCTGGGTAAGCCCCTGCGCCAGCTTGATCGCACCGCCCTCCGACGTATGGTCGAACGAAAGCCGATAGTGGGTGTTCCCCTGGTTTCCGGCGACCGCCACGTAGTTTGTCAGGCGGTCCCCTGGGCTGAAGAATTGCTTGACCGGATTGAAAGTCTTGAACGGGTATGGGTTCTCGACGAAAGTCGTGAACGCATTGCGCCCATTTCCGCCATCGTTCAAGGCAAGGGCACCGTCGTGCGGCAGCGTGACCGGCTGTCCCCTCAGGTCCAGGAACTCGGTCTTCGCGTCGTTCATCTTCCACTGATGGTGCTGGTTAACTCCGTAGTAGCGCTCGATGGAGTTCGCCTGGTACGAGCTGCGGACCGTGAACTGGGTCTGGCCTTCCGTCAACCGGGCGCCTGTCCGGGTAGTGACTTGGATCACGCCGGCCTGGGCACGGGAGCCGTAGAGTGCCGCGGCCGAGGCGCCTTTCACCACCTCGATGGACTCGACGTCCGCCGGATCAATATCCGCGATCCCCCCGTTGGTGATCACGCCATCAATGACGATCAGCGGCGACTGGCTGCCCGTGATGCTCTTCGGGCCCCGAAGCTGGAACGAGGGCTCCGTGCCGGGGAGGCCCGATCCCTGGACCACCTTCACCCCGGGAACCTTGGCTTGCAGCAGACCGCCGACGGAAGGAATGGGGATCTTCGACACCTCGTCCACCTTCAAATGCGACACCGTGAACGGAAGCTCGGTTTCCGGTGTGTTTGCCGCGACGCCGGTCACCACGATCCCCTCCATCGAGATCGCACGCTCCTCCATGGCGAAGTTGACGGCGACGGTCTCGCCCGCCCGCACCTCCACAACCTGAGTGACCGCTCCAAAACCGAGGCGCTCAGCGGTGATCTCATGCTGGCCGACCGGGACATTCATGAGGAGGAACCGCCCCTGGGCGTTGGTGAGACCTCCCTGCTCGAGTGCGGGAAAATGCACCTGAGTGCCGGCAAGGGGCCGCCGGTCCTCGGCGGCGGTCACGGTTCCCGTCACCGTCCCCGTCTGCTGCGCGCTCGCGTCCCCGGGAGGGGCGGTCAACATGAACGAAAGAGCGGCGACAAGCGGAAGGGCTTTACGGACTGAAGACGGTATCATGATCCTGCTCCCGATAAGGGCTGCTGAAACCTCCAATTTATGACCTCAACCCACGCACCATGCGCGTGGCTGTCGGCCCAGTCGTGAGTGCCTCGCTGGCGTGGATTACCCACGCACCACGACCTGGACGACTTCCTCGCGGACGATACGGCTTGCTTGGAGTATCGGGAGCGACTCCGCTGGCCGGAGCGCCTTCTCTGCATCGGCTGGAACTTCCACCGCAGACGGCGGTCGCTGCGCACCATCTTCGGCGCTCCGCCGCTGGAGCGACCGTAGCACGCGACCACCCGGGTGCGGTTTACCACCACACCTCGGGGTAGGCAGCCTCAAGGCAGTACCCACCTCGCCCCGACCTTGACAACGTGAACGATTACACATTAGGGACCCCGCAGCCGGGTTGTCAAGCACTTCCTGCGCGAGGCTCAGATCATGAACCGCCTCGGCACCCAGTCGCCGCCAAAGCTGACGCTGCTATCGACAAGACCTCCCCCGGCGGTGAGAATCGGACTGGCTGCTCCGACCGTGGAACGGCTTGAAGGCGAGCGAAGTCGAATGGAGTAGCACGGGGTCCGTGAACCTGCTAAACTGGTGTTAACTGGTGTTAAATCGGAGGTGCGTCATGTTCAGCTTCCCGGTGGACGGTTCTTCCCGGCCATCGTCCACGGAGGCGTGCTCCGCAACCCGCACCGGTCAAGCCGCACTTCCACGTCTTCCCGCATCTTCCGCCTGGGCTCGTTTACTGGCAGCACCGGCTGTCCTCCTCCTGACCGCTTGCGTGGCCCGAATCTCCAGTCAGGGCGGCGTGGAGCACACGATCGGTCACGCCAGCTATCACGACATCTCGGTTCAAGTACCCGAGGTCCTCAGACGTTACGGCTACGCCATCTACAACAACGTGGAGACCGGGGCGACCCTTTACATCGAGACGAATTGGATGGATCGCGCCCCCTTCGAGGACGAGGCCAAAAAGGGGGTGGACGCCGCTCGCACCCGTTTCATCTTCCGGGCGCGCAAGTCAGGCCCTGCGACCTTCACGCTGAGGGTCCATGCGGAAAACCAGGTCAGGGGCGTTCCCAACACCTCGGACTGGGCAGGCACGGATTGGACCACGATCCCGGCAACTGAGATGTACAAGGCGTACGTACTCGAGCTCTCCACGGAGATCCAGCTCAAGGTGGACGCAGGCCTGCGAACCTACGGGCCCGCGATCCCACCCCCCGGCTCGGAGCCGGATCCCCAGCCTGGAAGAGCTTCGTAATCTGCGTAACCTGCGGTCATCGCACGCGGTCGCACCTCACCGCCGTCGCCGACGACGAAGATGGCGGCGGTCGTGAGTCCCTCTCCTCCCCATCTTTCAGTTCCCCGTCCACAGCTCCTCCATCCCCTGTTCGTAAGGAATCAGCCGGAGGCCCCCCGTTCCCAGCCGAACCAGCACCCTGGGCTCACGGTACGGAAAGCGTGCCAGGAGCCGCGCATTCCGGTCAGTCCCGAAGTCTCGCACGAACATCGCTCCATTCGATCCCAATCCTGGAAGGTCGCCCTGCCAGAGGAGTGGGGGTAGCGCCACGATTCCCGAGTAGTCGGAAGCGGCCTGCCGTTCGCACTCGGACTCCAAGATCTCGCCCTCGTAGGTGCGGATCACCGAGCCGGAAGGCATCTGGACGTCGCGGAGGGGCCGCTTCGCGGTTCCGTCAAAATCCAGCTCCGAGCGAGACCCGGCGGCCGCGGGAAGTTCCGGCTCCTCCTCTTCCCGCGTCCTCACGAACAGCTCCACCTCACAGGTGGAGTTGTGGCGCAAGGCGGCGCGAATCGAATCCAGTCGCATGCCCAGCGCGGAAAGACGAGCACCGAGGCGGGATTCCCAGCCTTCATGCACGAACACGAGAGACGGCCGCTCCACGGACGGCGCCTCGATCGCCATGCCCGACCGCTGCACGGTGGTCGCGTAGCTCATCAACTTCGCGGGCCCCGAGAACCCGAGGGCTACCCCCAAGGCGAGGACAAAAACCGCGGCCACGCCGCTCGGCGTGAGAACCCGGCTCCATCGAGCATTCGCACCCCACTCTGACAGGCCTCGAATCAGTCCCAGGGCAGCGGCCGTCAGGAGGAGACACCATCCGGGTGCTGCCTCGTAGAGAAGCCGGGGACCCATGAAGAGGTCGTGATGCCAGTACAGCGCGTTCGCCGCGACGGGCAGCAGCGCCCACACCGCCGCAAGCCGTGTGCCCCGGTCTAGCCTCTGCGCCCAGAGCAGGTAGAGGGCCACCACCACGAGGGCCGGCACGGGCGTCTGGAGGAGGTCCAGGCTCAGCCCCAGCAGGTCGGCGGAAGTGTATCCTATCACCTCCGGAAGACCGTACGGGCTCCCCCAGGGGTCCACATGAAAGCCCAGTCCATGGCTCGGGCCGGCCGCGGCGAGGTACCCGAACCGGGTCGGATCGCCGAACAGCCGTGCGTTGTACGCCATCACGCCACCTACGAACGGGGCCGCGCCAGACGCCGCCGCCGCCATGCGTCGCATCCAATCCCGTCGAGTAAACTCCCCGCGTCCGGGTGCGCCTGCCCAGACGATCACGGTCGCGAAGAAGCCCAGGACCAGAGCCACATAGGGGCGCGTGGCGAAAAGTCCGCCCACGGCCGCTCCGGAGAGCAGCGCCCATCGCCAGGAGCCGTCCACCGAACGGAGGGAAGCGAACAGCGCGAGGGCCAGCAACGCCGTCGCCAAGACATGATTCATGTAGGCGCCGGCGTGGAACGCCAGGAAGGGGCTGACCGCCACCAGGGCAGCTCCAATCCGGGCACTCATGCGATCGTCCGGGAAGAGCCTCTCGGCAACCTGCGTCGTGAGGTAGACGGCCAGACCGAGGAGAAGCGGTCCCACCAGCCACGCCAGACCCCCTCTCAAGCCGACCGACAGAAGCGCCGCAAATCCCGGAGGATACTGGGAGACCCAACCGGCGTCCGTCTGGACCATGAACTGGAACTGCCAGAACTCCGGATCTTCGAGTGGAGGACCGGCCAACATCCCGGCGGCGAAATAGCGACCCTGGACCAGCTGGCTGACCCCGTCGAGAAGGATCGGACGCCGGTTCAGCTCGTGCACGCTGAACCAGAGAGAGATCCCGGCGGCCAACAGTCCGAGGCCTGCCCCGACCCAAGCCACCGGCGGCCGGAGCAGCCACGGCTTTACGGTGGAGCAGAGTGAAGACACCAGGGTCGGGCGTAGGAGCCAGCTCAGGAGAACGGCCAGGACGGCGCCCAGCACCAGGCCCGCCCAATGGGCCACGAAATACTGCTCCCCGAGTCGCAGAGTCTGCTCCACCGCGGGGCCCGCGGCCCTCACTGCCACCAGCCTGTACCACGGAACCAGCAGCAGCAAGAGAAGGAGCGCGCCGACCGAGCGCCTGGCACGTCTCAGAGTCGACGGACCCCACCCTTGTTCGACGTTCTTCGGGGGAAAAGGTCGGCGCGCCATCAAATCCCCCCCTCATCCACCTGCAGTTTTGTGCTTAGGGGGTACCACTTCGCGCCACCGGCCACTCCCTACCCGTCGCGGAGCAGCAGGTAGCGCCCGACGTCGCCTGCTCGCGCAAACTCCACCACCTGATAGCCCCGATCGAGGTAGGCCATGAACGCCGCCCGCGTCTTCCTCCGCCAGTCCAGCGCCAGCTCTGCAGAGAGCGCTTTGAGCCCCTGGATGTCCGCCGGAATCGTGATGAGCACCCGCGAAACGTTGAGGGAGATGTCCGGCTCACCGCTTAGCAAGCCGCAGGGCAACCGGCGCGGCGCGTTCACGACGGGCACGTCGGCGAGATCGCATCCGCGGGGTGAGCGCTCCTCCCCGCTCAGTCGCCGTCGCACGCGCTCGCTGGCAATCTCCCAGCTCGCCACCAGGCGATCGGTGCCGATCCCTTCGTGCAGGGCCGAGTCGGTCTCTCCGTAGAGGTCTGCGCGGTACTCGCGCGCCTCCACACCCAGGCGCGCGAAGTTCAGGTACGCGTTCCGCGACTCCAGGGGGTCGAACGTCCACTGGACCCGGGTCACTCCCCGCGGGAGCAACAGCTCGCGCTGGAACAACTTCAGGCGCGTGCCGAGCTGGCGGTTCTGGAACCCCGGCCGCACGGCCAGCGTGTCCGACCAGTGGACGGGGACTCCCCCATCTTCTCCGGTGAGCCCGAACACGAAACCCACGAGCAACCCGCGGGCGTCGAAGGCGCCAGCCACCACGCCTCCGAGCCGCTGGGCGGCCATGAGCAGCGATGCGGGAACCACCTCGGTGTACCGTTCGCCCCAGACTTCCCGCTGGAGGTCCGCGCACGCCCGGAACTCCGCGGGGGTCACGAGAGAACGGATCTCGTACGGCGGCGCCATGAGCGGCGGTGCTAAGCGTCAGCCCGGCGGGCGCTGCGCGCCCCGACTCGGGATGATGCCGCGAGCAAACACGGCAGTGCGGGTCCCCATCGTCGAATGATCGCTCAGGGAGAATACGGCTGCCAGTTCGACCGGCGGAGTGCCCGGCCGGGGCGGGCTTCCGTGAGTCTCCGGCCATCGATCACGACCTCACCGTTCACGATGACGTACTCGATGCCGAGCGGCGGCAGCTCCGGATTCGTACGCGTCCCGCGATCCGCGACGCGGCCGGCATCGATGATCACCACATCCGCCTTGAGCCCCTGACCGATGCGGCCGCGATCGCCAAGCCCCAAGATCTCCGCCGAGCGCCCGGTCATCTTGGCGATCGCCTCCGGCAGCGAAAGGATCCCCTTCTCCCGCACGTAGACGCCGAGGACACGGGGGAAGGCCCCGTACCCTCGGGGATGCCTACCACGGAGGCTTCCGTCCGAGCTGATCACCACCTGCGGCTGCCGCACGATACGATTCAGGTCTTCCTCGCTCATGGCCGTTCCGATGATCCCGACCTGTGGACCCGCCTCACGGATCATCTCCTGGATCACCGTCACGGGATCCTGGCCTCGCGCCGCCGCGATCTCGGCCAGCGTCTTCCCCTCGTAGGAAGGCTCGGGACGGTAGCGCGTGATCATCACGTTCTGCGCACCGCCGATCTCCTCGAGCCCGGCCTCCCACTTCCCGCGGTTCCCCCAGTCCCGGTCCGGGATCAGCACGTAGAGGCTCGACTGCCAATAGGTGTAAGGGTACCAGTCACCCGTGACCCGCGCGCCCGATCGGACCGCATCCTCGAGAAGCGCCAGGGCCTCCTGGGCCCGTCCCCATACGCGCTTCGAAGCAAGCTTCATGTGCGAGATGTGCACCGGGATCCCGGCCGCGCCTCCCACGCGGATCGCCTCGCGCCACGCCTCCAGCACCCCGTTCTCCTCGTCCCGGACGTGGCTGGCGTAGTACCCGCCGTAGCGCTGAGCCACGCGAGCCAGGACCACGACCTCCTCCATCGTGGCGAAGAACCCGGGGTCGTACTCCAGACCCGTCGAGAGACCGACCGCCCCGTCACGCATGGCGCGATCTACAAGGGCGGCCATGCTCTCGGTCTCCGCAGCGCTGGCCCCACGCCGGGAATCGCCGCCCAGGACGGCACTCCGAACCGTCCCGTGTCCCACCATCGTCGAGAAGTTGATCGCCGGGCGGAGGCGCTCGACGAGTTCGTAAAACTGCCAGACCGGGAGCGCGGAGCCGCCATCCTGGCCCACCACCGCCGTGGTGATCCCCTGCCGGATCTGGCTCTCCGCGTCAGGCATATCCTCGATCCCGCGGTCGGCATGGCTGTGCATATCGATGAACCCGGGAGCGACCACCTTCCCCGACGCGTCGATCCGCCGCTCTCCCTGGCGGGGCCGGAGGCCCGCTGCCACCTCCACGATGGCGTCCCCGCTGATCCGCACGTCGGCCACGCGCCCCGGCGCCCCCGTCCCGTCGATCACGGTCCCGCCGCTGATGAGAATCGAGCCCTGCGCCGCAGCGCCCTGCGCCCCGTTCAGGCCGCGCGGGCCGAGGAGGGCCAGAAGGAGCGGGACCAGGGAGACGAGCCGAACAGCGCCGCGCGGCTCACGGTCCACCGGGCTCCGCACTCGGCACCGCCCGAGGCCGGAGAAATCACACAGCCCGCACAGCGTCCCGCTCACGGGACGTCACACACCGTATAGCCCGGACGCTCCAGGCGGCACACCCGGGGCTCGCGCTTCGCCCACACCTTCATCTCCCGCTGGGTCGACACGGTCTCGATGACCCCACTCTCCAGCACGGTGAGCGGCTCATTGATGGTATAGCCGATCACCCGGCCGTTCTGGACCACCCTGCTCAGGATGTACGGGATCACCGCCGTGCGCCGGCCCTGGAGGTGCTCGGACACCACGGTCGTGATCTGCGTGGCGACTCCGTTTCCGTCCACCACGATCCGGTACTCGTCGGCCAGCGCCACCCGCGTCCCCGCCTTCACCAGGATCTGGAACTCCGGCTCCCGGCTACCGGTCATGACTTGGAGCGCCACGTCCACCACGAGCTGTGCCACGGCGAGGTGCGGGTGGATCTCGTTCATGATGGTCTCCACCACCGCGCCCGTGCGCCGGTCTTCTCCGCGGGCATGACCGTAGTCGTATCGGCGGTCCACCAGCGCCGAGTTGTGCATGGCCACCGCGCCGTTGCGGTCCACCGCAATGAGGCCCACATCCAGGCTCTCGTTGTGCTTCATCACACTGTCCACCGCCGCGCGCGCGGAGACCGCGCTCTTCAGGAGCAGGAACACCTCGTGATTGACAGGTAGCCCGTTCTTGCCGACGACGGACGGGAGACGATGCCCCACCACGAAGCCGATCCCATCACCCGCCGTGGGGTAGCGCTCCGGCTGCGGCTCGCCGATCCTCGGCTCCCGAGGCCCTGTCGAAATGAGCCCCGCCATCCGCGCTTCCGCGATCTCCGGTGGCGGCGCTACACCCGTCTCCTCCCCGCTGATGAACAGCGTGGCTGTGCCGCCTCGACCGAAGTTGCTGAACCGGTGGATCTTCCCGTCCCGCGTCATGGCCCAGAAGGTGGCGACGCCGTGGATCGAACCGGTGGAGATCTTCTCCGCCGCCTCCAGCGCCCGAAACACCGCCTCGCCGGCCCTCGGGCCCGACGCGGCGATCCCGATCGTGCCCGGCCGCTCGCGGCTCAGACTGCCCGGCAGTGCCCACCCCGTCCCGTCCCTCCTGCCTGGGTCCTGCGACGCCCGCAGCAATGACGGAAACGCGGTCAACACAAGCGCACTGAGGAGTAGGGCAACGGGTCCGCGCTCCGCAATGCGCAACCGCGCATCCAGAACTCTCTCATGCATCGCTCGGCTCCCTCCGCCCACTACCATGGTTCCGGTAGAGTGCTGCCGCCCACAAATGCAGGCACCCTCGCGCGTGGAAAGCGCTTGTGGCCCAGGGCCGTCGGTTCACCTCCCGACGACCACGATGCCGGGCAGAGCCCCGGTCAGGTGCCCTCGGTCCAGGGTGAACTGGCCGTTCACAATCACGTATTCGATGCCTTCACTGTACTCCCTCGGCTCCAGGTATGTCGCGCGGTCGCGGATCCTGTTCAGGTCGAAAATGACAATGTCCGCCGCGAAGCCTTCGCGTACATAACCGCGTTCCCGCAGACCTATGATCTGGGCCGGCAACCCCGTGCAGGAGCGGATCGCGAAGGGGAGCGAGATGGTCCCTCGATCCTTGACGTAGCGGGCAATCTTGCGCGGGTATGAGCCATAGTAGCGAGGGTGAAGCCCCCGTCCACTTCCGCCCTCCCCGGTTCGGTCCGTGTCGACCCCGGCATCTGAAGAAGTCGCGGTATATTCCTGCTGCATGTATCGCTCGATATCCGGCTCATCCATAGCACGATTCCGAATGTAGGCACCCTCCGGTATGCCCTCGTACCCATTGAGGGAGAACTCGATCAAGGCCTCCACCTCGCTGATCCCCCGCATCCTGGCCACCTCGGCCAGAGACTTTCCTATCAGCGCGGCGTCCGGATGATCGAGGATGAGAAGGCGGTCCGCTCCCCCGTTGGCATCGATCAGGAACTCGATATCCCGCTTCAGCACGTCACCGCTGCCGGAGGCGGCCAGGTTCCGCCGCAGGTTCTCTCGGTAACGGTCCAGAACCCCGGTCTCCCTCAACCTCGGGCTGTCCAGACCGCCGCTCGCTTCGACCGCTGCGTCCACCAGGGCCCAGGGCGGGATCAGCGTGGTTCGCCCACTCCCGTACGAGTCCCAGGGGTACTGGTCGAGATAGACCTGATGTCCCTCGGCACGAGCAAGATCGATCAGGCGGACGTCAATGGCCGAACGTCCAAACGAGGAACGGCCCTGAGCCTTGACGTGGCTAGCGACTGCCGGAATCCCTGCCTCCTTCGCGACGCGAATCGTCTCCTCGAGGGCACGCACTCCGTCGACCGCCCAGTAATCCACCATACTGGGGACCTGCCAGATGTTCGGAAGCTGCGCTTCGCTACGCTGGTGGGCAAAGTAGAACCCCCCGTACGGAGCGACGGCCTTCGCCAGCTCGACGAGCTCCTCGCTCGAGCTGAAGCGGCCGGGGCGGTACTCGAGCCCGGCCCCCAACCCCCAAGCACCCTGATCCATCCCCTGGCGGACGAGTGCCTTCATCTGTTCCAGCTCCGCAGGGGTTGCCGTTCGCTCATAATCGTCACCCATAATCTTCGAGCGAACGGTCCCGTGCCCGACCATCGGAACGACGTTCAGGCCCATACCCAGCTTCCTGAAGGCAGCGATCTCCGCGGCGACCGGCCATGCCTGATTCCGTCCGTCGGCACCGCCGACGACCGTCGTAATCCCCTGACTCACGAGATTGTGCGCGCTTCGAGCTTCCACGTCATCGGAGGCAAGCGCGCGATCCGCGTGGGAATGCATGTCGATGAAGCCCGGGGCAACGTAGAGATCGCGCGCCTCAATCGTGCGCCGCGCCGCCGCACCCTGCAACCGTCCGATGGCGATGATCCGGTCACCACGGATTCCCACATCCGCACGGAAATCCGGGTTGCCCGTGCCGTCCAGTACTCGGCCATTCTGGATGAGAATGTCGAAAGGCTGGCCCTGCGCGGACAGTGCTTGACACCC
Source organism: Gemmatimonadota bacterium (assembly GCA_016209885.1). Taxonomy (GTDB): domain Bacteria; phylum Gemmatimonadota; class Gemmatimonadetes; order Longimicrobiales; family Gaopeijiaceae; genus JACQVF01. Next base: position 88,922 of record JACQVF010000060.1, read on the forward strand.
GACAAGGGCCATTGCAGCCCAGAGCGCCGACACGAGCTTCGTACGGCGACCCACAAGCAGCATCTCCCCCTCCTCGATACCACTCCGCCCAGACCCGATTCTGCACCTCCCAATCACGGGCGGACCGCCACCCGTCCCCCGGGCAGGCTCAGCCGCCAGGGTCCGTCCCTTCGGGATAGTTCAGCCCCGGCGTTGACCTGCCGCAGCGCGATCTCGACCCTCCCGCGCGCTCGCCCACGTCGGATCGTCAGAACGCACTCTCACATACGGTATACGTAGAGTGCTCGTATCTACAAATGCGGGGCTGCTTCTTAACCCAGACCCTCATCTCTGTCTGGGTCGATAGCGTCCGAATGATCCCGTTCTCCAAGCTGGTGATGGGCTCGTTGACCGTGTAACCGATAATCCTGCCGTTCTGGAAGACCTTGCTGAAAATGTACGGAATGACCGCCCGGACATTCCCTTCTATGTGGTTCCGACGGCTGGTGGTGAGCTTGATCGCCACGAGGTTCTCATCGACCACAACCGTCTCATCCGCCCCAAAATCCACTTTCGTCCCTGCCCGGACGAGAACTTGAAAATCCGGTATGCGAGAACCCGTCATGACCTCCAATGCGACGTCCACAACCAGCTGCGCAACTGCCTTGGTGGGATGAATCTCGTTGTGGATCGTTTCGACCACTGCGCCTGTTACCCTGTCCTCGCCCCGGGCATGCCCGTAATCGTACCTTCGGTCCACCAGGGCCGAGTTCTTCATGGCCACATTGCCGCGCCTGTCCACCGCGATCAGGCCAACATCCAGCTCGCTGTTCTGATTCATTACGCTGTCCACCGCTTCTCGAGCGCTGACGCCTTTCTGCAGCAGAAGGAACACTTCATGATTCACCGGCAGCCCGCTCCTACCTACCACGGATGGCAGCCTGTGCCCGACCACAAAACCGATACCGTCGCCCGCCGTCGGAAACCTGTCTGGCTCAGCGGTGCGTCTCGGCTCCCGCGGGCCCGTCGACCCCACAGCGGCGATTGGGGCCTCGGCGATCTCCGGCGGCGGCGGCACCCCCGTCTCCTCTCCGCTTATGAACAGCGTCGCGGTGCCGCCTCTGCCAAAGTTCGCAAAACGATGCACCTTCCCGTCCTTCGTCATCGCAATCAGGCTAGCAGTGCCGTGGATGGAGCCGCTCGAGATTTTCTCCGCCGCCTGCAACGCTCGAAACACCGCCTCGCCCGCCCTGGGACCGGAAGCCACTACCGAAATCGTCCCTGCCATATAGGGCTCGAAGCGCACATGCTCCGAAGCCTGCCACCCGCCCTGTGGTTGCTCCTGAGCCGTAAGGCATCGCGGAAGCAACAAAGACACAGCACCCAAGACGGCTAGGCCCATCCGCAGGTCCGGCAGACCCATGGCCTTCTCCATGCGCATCGGCAGCCTCCTGCCCTCGAGCAGCCACTCCTCGATGGCTTTCGCGTTCCTCTTCGCCCCTCGCCTCCCGCCCGGCCGTCCCCCCTCGTACGGAGTCTCAGCCGTCAGTCGCGAAGGTTAGGATTGTTGTTCTTCTCGATGTCCGGAAGCGGCAGACACGTCATAGTACCGTAGAAGCCTCCTTCCGGAAACGGCGCGCCAGCAGGCGGAAGGAGGGGCAGCTGATATCGAATGATGTCGTACAAGCGCTGAGACTCGAGAAAGAGTTCCCGCCTCCGCTCTTCAATGGTCTGCGCCAGAATCTCCTTTGAATCGGCGCTGCTGAATGCCGGGAGCCCGACCCGTGCATGCAGCGCATTAATGATGTTCACCGCGGCCTGGCCCCCTTCAGCTTCCGCGATGATGAGTTGCGCCTCATCCCACGTCGCGAGAGGGATTGGGCTGGAAGCAGCCGTGTACTTGTTCTGAAGCGCCAACGGACGAAGATTGTTCTGGGTCCTACCACCTGTGCGCGTGACCCGCACCCGAGGGTCCGGCACACCGCCGAAGCTCAGCGACCAGTACGGCTCGTCGACCGTGATCCTTCTCCCCCGGGTGTTCGTGTCGTATACCTTGTTCTCCCGGAACGGAGACGCGCTCGAATACGTCGCGTTCTTCACGAAACCAGCAGGAACGAGCCTCGCATCGGCCGCCGCCTGCGATTTCGTACCAAGATTGAGACGCGCGCGCGCCCGGCCGACCAGCGCCATGTTCCGGATTTCGCTGTTCCCTGAAGCCTCGGCTGCCTGTATAGCCGCCGTGAACTTCTTTTCCGCCTCCCGCAGCAAATCCGCCGGCGTCAGCCGCGGCCCCCCGTCCACCGCTGCCGCACAGAATCCCTCGCCAAGCAGCATGTAGCTATAGCCGGAGTATGCCGCCACTGTGGCAATTAGACTTGTACGCCCCGCAACCTCCGCGTCCGACCACCCCTCGAGCTTCTTCGTCACATGATCCGCCAGCCAGCGTGCACGCGAAACGGGCATGTAGAGACCTAAGTGCGAGCCCCTTCCGCAGTCGCCATGGGCGTCCTGGTATTCCGGCTCAGAGGGGCTGAAATTACGTCGGTCATATCCGTGCGTGTCTGTGTGTCCTCCCCCTTCTCCCAGCTCATCCGAGATCAAACCCGTAGCCACGACATAGTGATTGAATGCACATTCGAATGCGCCCACTGCGCTATTCACCCACAAACTCGCTTGCTCCGGATCATCCAGGTAAACGGGCAGCACCCGATCCGGAGCCTCCACCTCCAGCAGCTTGTCCAGCGCGTCACAACCGCCCAGCGAAAGAATCAGGGCTATCGCGGCGCAGCACCGCCTCACACTCCACCTCGACGCGGCCCGTACCAGGCCCACGGAATCATTGCTCGTCATACGTCCCCCAAGCTCCCGTTCTCTCCGACCCTCACACCTACACGGCGGCTCGACCTCAGAAATTCAGCTTCAACGTCGTCACAAACTGCGCCAACTGAGGCACGATCGCGTAGTTGAGCCAGTCCTGGTGCGTTCCATAGAAGCTCCGCCCAACCTCGGGATCCAACCCCGAGTACTTCGTCCATTTGTGCAGATTGCGGGCCGCCACCGTCACCGTGGCTGAAACGCCACTTCCTACAGAACGGGTCCATCTCTCAGGAACGGAATAACTCACCGAAAGCTCCCGGAGAGCCGCAAGATCCGCAGGGCTCATGTAAGCGAACTGGTAAGGCCTTCTCACCCCAGCCACATACTTCGGGTCGAATCTCTCCGGGAAAAAGTTCACCTCGCAGTTCCGAAATGTCGTGCATTTCAACCACATACCGGTATCCCAAACAATGTGCCCCAGCTTGAACTCCATCATGCCGGAAAGCACCAACCGGTCGAACAATCTCACCGACGAGCTCAGCGCGCCTTCCGTAGACGGATCGGGACGCCCGATGTAGACATAAGGCGCACTTGCGCACGGTACCGGGCGATGCTGGTTCTCAGCGCCCCCATCACACATGACATTGATGGGTGTACCGCTCGCGTCGAGTTCCGCGCTGACCACTTTTCGCTCGAACCACGCGCCGATCGGATACCCCTCCTGGTGCCGCTGCACGAAATCGAAATTGAAGAGGATCGGTGCGATCCCACCCATACTCGCGATCTTGTTGTCGTTCGCGGAAACATTCAGCGACACGTCCCAGTCCACCCGTCGAGTCGCCACTGGCCGGGCGCTGATCAGGAGCTCGATTCCCCGGTTCCTCACTTCGCCGACATTCACGAACTGCGGCTGCGGGAATCCCAGCGAAGGCGCCACAGGACGCAACAGAATCGCATCGCGTACCCGCTGCGCATAGTAGGTAAGGTCAATCGCGACCCGATCCTTCAGCAGTCCGGCCTCGAAGCCCAGCTCAAGCTCCTCGCCTCGCTCGGGCGCGAGATCCGGGTTGCCCAGGAACTGAGGCAAGACCGCAGGAGCATCGCCCGGGCCCGTCACGGGCTCAAAGGTCTGAAGTGCCGCAAACGCCTCCGGCTGGTTGCCACTCGCGCCGTAAGCCGCTCGCACCCTCAGCGCCTGGACCAGGCCGAAATTCCAAAACGGTTCCTCGCTCACCACCCAAGTTGCGCTCACCTTCGGATAATAGATGAGCTCGAAGTTCTCTCCGAACGCGCTATTGTCATCCGCCCGAACGGCGCCGGTCACGAAGAGCCGATCCTTCCAACCCAATTGCTGTTGCAGAAACACGCCCACGGTGGTGTTTTCCACAAAATTGTCGCTCCCAAACCTGCGAGCTGCGGAGCCAACCGTCTGGACGCCGGGTGCGGGAAACTCGTTCCCTTGCGCATTCACGGTCTCGATGAGCTTCCGATACAACTGAAATCCTCCCGACGTCTTCGACGCAAGTGCGTTGCCAAGATCCACCGCCACCGTCCCGCTGTAGTCCACGGTAAGATAGTTCGCATCGCGTCGATCTACCTGCTTGAATCCGAGCCCCTGCGACCCGAAGAAGTTCTCTTCCGGCGGCAGGCGAGGCACAATGGTTTCGTTATCCTCGTGTACTACGTCCGTACCGATGGACAGGCGATGTCTGAACCAGCTCGCGGGTTCAAAGTCAATCTGCGCCCCCGCAGTCGTCCGCGTGAGGTCCTGGAAGACATTGAACGACTTGTGGTACGCCTCCGGGGGAGCAGTCAGGAAGCCCCGAGTGGCAGTGTATTGCGGCGAGCCATGCGCAAGATTCCACATGATCGACCATTGCCGATCCATGTTTGTCCGCCCGGTGATATGGCCGAAGTTCACACCGATCTGCAGCCGTTCGCTCAGGGAGACGGACAGATTGCCGCGCCCACTAAAATGCCGTACACTGTTGCTGGGAAATACACCCTCATCCCTGTCCAGGCTTGCCCCAATGTAATAGCGGATTTCCTCTGCACCCCCGCTTACGCTCAGACCGTATCGCTGCAGATGTCCAGTCTCGAAGATCGGCGTGCCCCGTTCTTTCTCGGTGTTGACCAGATTCACCTCCACGACTTGCCCGGCTGCGTTGCGGCCGAAAACGCCGCCAATGCGACCCTCGGGATTCGCGAGCCAGTTCGCCCCCTGGGCGACCGTGAGGCTAACCCTTGGCTTTCCGCGCAGACCCTTCTTCGTGATAATCTGGATGACGCCGTTCGACGCCTCCGTTCCGTAGAGCGTCGCCGCTGCAGGACCTTTGATAATCTCAATTCGCTCGATGTCCTCAGGATTGAAATCATTGACGCGTGAGATGATTCCACCCCCCGGCCCTGTCCTGTAGTCGTTGTCGACACGAACGCCATCGACGTACATCAGCGGCTCGTTCGAAAGGGAAAGGCTTGAAGAGCCGCGGATTCTGATCTTGCCCCCGTTTCCGCGGCTCCCGGAACCGGGAAGCGTGATCAGTCCGGCGACCCGCCCGGTTAGGAGATCCGTCACGTCCGAAACCGGAGCGCTGGTGACTACATCGGGGACCGCGATCCTGGACACACTATTGCCGATTTCACGCGCCCGCGTGGCCCCAGGCGTACCGGTTACCACAAGTTCGTCGAGTGTAATTGCCGTCTCCGCCAGAGCGAAATCTGCGACGACCGTTTCGCCAGGAGTGACGCGAACGCTCCTGCTCTGGCGTGCGTACCCGATCAGCTCGACACGGACCTCCACATCTCCAGCCGGCACCTGGAGGAGGAGGAATCGCCCAGCGGCGCTCGTCAGGGCGCCCATACCCGCTCCCGGGATATGTACCTGAACGCCCTCCAGAGGTCTCTGGGTGGTGGCGTCAACTACGGTCCCGCGCAGCGCGCCCGTGGCCTGAGCAAGTGCAGGTGCAGGCTCGAGCACCAGGGAAGCGGCAAGCACAAGCGCTGGAAGTCCAGAGCCAAAAAGCAAGCGCGCTCTCATGGTGTCCCTCCTCGGTAGCAGCCAATCGCCGAAGCCAGTCTCTTCACGTCACCAGCTTCCCTTTTCCCCCAATCGCTCGATCACGCGGCTCAGCCGTTCGGCCGCGTTCCTCCAGTTCGTCTCCACGGCCCCCTGGGCCGCTTCCGGATCCCCAGTCTCGATCGCCCCGATGATGACAGCGTGTTCCGCCACGGATGTGTCGATCTCCCCAAGCAGCGCGCTCGTATACACCAGCTCGTACCGCGCCGCCTGCGGCTTCACGCTCTCGTGCAGCAACGTGAGCCGCGTGCCCCCAGCCGCCTCCACGTACCGCCGGTGAAACGAGAGGTCCAGGTCGTTCACCCGCCTCGCATCCGGCGGCCGCTCCCGCGCCGCCAACCGCAGCTCCCGGTTCAGCGCCTTGAGATCGCGAACCAGTTTTCCTCGCCGCACAGTGTCCAGCAAGGCGGCCCGCCGGGCGCTCAACGCCTCCAGCGCACCCACGATGTCGAACAGCTCCCGACCATCTTCCGCCGTAAGCGGAGCCACCACGGTGCGAGAGTACTGATCGATCCGGGCGTTGACCACATAACCCTCCTTCTCCAACCGCCCCAGGGCTACCCGAAGCGGCGTGCGGCTCACACCCAGACGCTTCGCTGTCTCCCGTTCGATGATCGGCGCTCCCGGGGACAGCGCACCCTCTACGATCAGCGCCTGTAGACGGCGGTAGGCCTCGCTCGCCCGATCGCCCCGAGGTCGCGACGCCACTGACTCTATGGCGGGGTCCGCGGAATTCATTGCGCTATGCAAATGGTATACATTTAGTGATCTAAATTTCGGTCACAAAATGATCGACCCTGCCCCCCGGACGCAAGGGTTCCGTTCGTCAGAAGCTTGGGGGACGGCAATAGGGGCTGGCCCCGGGGGGAAACGAACCCGATCGTTGTGGGCCCGCGCTCGGCCCAGCGCGGGGCGTGGCGCAGCCCTATTGACCCCGAGTCTCGGCTCGCGCACTTTCAGCGCCCGCAACGTCAAGCGGGAGGTGAGGCCATGGGCTGCAGGGTTCTGACTTCCGTCCGCGTTCCGTGCAGGCACGTGCCGTCCGTTCAGGTGGCAGCCGCCTTCCTGGCTGCGCTGCTCTCACGGCCGCTCGCGCCCGCAGCCGCGCAGGCCCCGGGGCCCTACGAGGTGGTGCGGTTCCAGGAGAACCTCATGATCCCGGCTCGGGACGGCGTTCGTCTCGCCACGGACATCTACCGCCCGGCGCGGAACGGTCGGCCGGTGGACGAGAAGTTTCCCATTCTCCTCCACCGCACGCCGTACAACAAGCTGGGCGATGGGCTCGTCAGGCAGGCCAACTTCTTCGCCAGCCACGGCTACGTGGTCGTCGTCCAGGACACCCGCGGCAACTACGGATCCGAGGGCGTCTTCAGCAAGTACTACGACTACGACGCGTACGACGGCCATGACGTCATCCAGTACCTGGTCAAGCTCCCGTACGTCGAGCCCAGGATCGGGATGTGGGGAACCTCCTACGGTGGGCACACCCAGGCCGACGCTGCAAAGACGAACCCGCGCGGCCTCGCCACGATCGTCGTGAATCAGGGAGGTATGTCGAACGCCTGGGACCATTCGGTCCGCTTCGACGGCACGTTCGAGGTGGGTCGCCAGCTCACCTGGGCGTGGCAGCAGCTCCGCGCGGATGCCAAGGATCCGGTCGTCGAGAAGCTCCTGGAAATGGAGAACGTGACGGACTGGTATGACGCGCTGCCGCTGCGCAAGGGGCTCAACCCGCTCTCCGTCGCGCCGAACTTCGAGGACTACGTTCTCGAGATGGCCACCCACGCCGACTACGACCAGCACTGGAAGGCCATCGGCCAGAACTGGGTCGAGTACTACGCGCAGACGGCGGACATCCCGATGATGCACATCGGCGGGTGGTACGACATCTACCTCCGCGGCACCGTGGACAACTTCCTCGGGCTCTCCAAGCTCAAGAAGTCACCCATCCGCATGCTCATCGGCCCCTGGACCCACGGCGGGAACGACGAGAGCCATGCGGGCGACGTGGAGTTTGGGCCGGAGGCGGCCATCACGGACTTCGGCACAGGCTTCCACCTCCGCTGGTTCGACCACTTCCTCAAGGGGAAGACGAGCGGCGTCGAGAGCGAGCCGCGGATCCGTGTCTTCGTGATGGGCACCGGCGACGGCCACAAGGACTCGAACGGGCGCCTCTTCCATGGCGGCTACTGGCGCGACGAGACGGAATGGCCGATCTCGGGAACGAAGCTCGTCAACTACTACTTCCAGGGCGACGGCGGCCTCCGCCCCGAGGCGCCACGTTCCGGGCCTGAATCCACCCTGTTCACGTTCGACCCTCGCCACCCCGTGCCGACCATCGGTGGCGGCGTGTCCGGCCGCCTCAAGGACGGGGCCTTCGACCAGCGCGAGCGCGAGGGCTTCCCGCCGTCGAAGCCACCGTACCTCCCCCTCAAGGCGCGGCCCGATGTGGTTGTCTTCCAGACCGGGCCACTTCAGGAAGACGTGCAGGTCGTGGGGCCCATCGTCGTGAAGCTCTACGCCTCCTCCACGGCGGTCGACACGGACTTCACCGCCAAGCTCGTGGACGTCTATGCGCCGAGCGCGGACTTCCCCACCGGCTTCGACATGAACCTGACGGACGCGATCATCCGCGCCCGCTACCGCAACCGGCCGGACCGCGCGGAGCTCATGGAGCCGGGCAAAGTCTACGAGTTCACGATCAAGCCTTTCCCCACCGGGAACGTTTTCAGGAAAGGGCACCGCATCCGCATCGACCTCTCGAGCTCCAACTTCCCGCGCTTCGACGTGAACCCGAACACGGGTGAGCCACTCGGGAAGAATCGGCGCATGATCACCGCCGACCACACCATCTACCACAGCGCTCAGTATCCGTCGCACGTCGTGCTCCCCATCGTCCCGACGAAGCGGCGCTGACAGCGGAAGGAAGAGGAGGAAACGTGGCAACAGGCACCACCGTTCAGCACTGGATCACCCTCGAGGAGATCTTCGCCGCACGCGAGCGCGTCAGACCCTTTGTCCGTCATACCCCCGTGAGCCCGCTCTCGCGCGACTCCGGCGAGGTCGGCCACGAGAAGCTGTTTCTCAAGCTCGATAACCTGCAGGTCACAGGAGCATACAAGCCCCGGGCCGCCTTCGCGGTCATGACGTCGCTCACCCCCGATGAGCGCGCCCGCGGCGTCGTGCTCACCTCCTCGGGGAACTTCGCCCAGGCGTTCGCCTACGCGGGCGCCGTCCTGCGTATCCCCGTCATCGTCGTGATGATGGACCGGGCGAGCCCGTACAAGGTGAACGCCACCCGTGGGTACGGCGCCGAGGTCGTCTTCTGTGGGAACGACGCCCTCGCCCGCCAACCCACCGTCGAGCGGGTCGCGCGGGAGCGGGGAATGACCGCCATCGACTCCTGGGAGGACGCCAGGGTGGCCACGGGCCATGCGAGCCTCGGGCTCGAGATCCTCGAGGACTTCCCGGAGGTGCAGACGATCCTGGTCCCCGTGAGCAGCGGCGGCGTGGCCGCCGGCGTCGCGACCGCGGTCAAGCTGACGCGCCCGGAGATCCGCGTGATCGGCGTGCAGCCCGAGCACGCGAACGCCGCGTACGTCTCTCTACGTCGGGGCGAGCCCACCACCATCGACTACTGGGACAGCATCGCCGACGGGCTCTCCGCCGTGCGGCCCGGGCACTTCCCGTTCCGCCACATCCAGCGCTATCTCGACGACATCGTGCTCATCACGGAGCAGGATATCGCCAACACGTTCCGAACGCTCCTCTTCCGAGCCAAGATTCTCGCGGAGCCGGCGGGCGTCGTGGCCTCCGCCGCCTTCCTGGCCGGGAAGGCAGACAACGGCCACGCCACCGTGGCGTGCGTGACAGGAGGCAACGTCACGGAGCAGGTCGTGCGAACGCTGTTGGATCGGTCGGCGGACTAGCCGACCGCCTCCTCAGCTCCGATAGTGCCGCTCGAGCTCCGAGGCGTAGCGCGCGCCCACGGAGCCGCGGTTCGCCGCTAGCCAGTCGGCGAGCCGCGTTCGGCCCTGCGGCACTTCCCTGGAGGCGAGGAGCCCCGCTGTGAGCCCCCGCACCTCGTCGCGGGTCAGGATCACGTCCCGCACTGCGGCACCCAGGGCCCGCGCGAGGACGAGTGCGGCGACCGGTGACACGTGAACCACGCGAGCACGGGCGCCGAGTACATCGCGGACGAGCTCCACGAGCCCTTCGTACGTGAACGTGTCGGGCCCCGCAGCGTCCACCGTCACGTCCCCCATCTCGTGACCCAGGCGCACAGCCAGGTGCGCTACGTCGTCCACGTGGACCGGCTGGACGGGGTAGCGGCCGTCGCCCGGGATGGCGAAGACCGGGAAGCGGCGCAGCAGCCACGCGATGTTGTTGATCAGGATATCGCCCTCCCCAAACAGCACGGTCGGACGCAGGATCGCGTGGGACAGCCCCGACTCTCGGAGCTCCTTCTCCACCCGCGCCTTGCCGCGGTAGTACGGGAGTGCCGAATCGAGGCTCGCGTTCGCGATGCTGATGTGGACCACCCGGCCGATTCCGGCGGCCTTCGCCGCGCGAAACAAGGCGACACTGTTGCGGACCGCCTGATCGAATGTCACCGCGCCGTACTGGAAGCGGACCCAGTACGTGTTGTAGAGCGTCGCGGCGCCGGCCATGACCCGCGCCATCCGCTCCACGTCGGCGAACGCGTAGGGAGCGACTTCGACCCGTGAGCCGAAGGGATTCGGCCGGTGCGGATGGCCCGTGAGCGTGCGAACTCCCTCGTCTATCTCGAGCAGGCGCCGGGTGATATAGCGGCCAGTGAAACCGAACGCCCCGGTGACGACGCTGAGCCGGCCTGATCCTTCAACCACGTGCGTCCCCTCGACCGCTGCTCAATCCGCCGTCTTGTACACGAACCGGCCGGAGCCCGCCACGAGGGACGGGTCGCAAACGATCCGTTTGCCAGCCGTCCCCGGAGACACCACCACCCAGGTGCACCATGGTATCGGAGACCGGCTTCACAGGCTCGCCGTTGCCGTCACCCTCACCGTCGGGCCTGCGAAAGGCCGCGCCACGGGCGCCTCACCGCAAGGCCCCGCTCGCGGGACCGCCGGCACGCTCGGCGCTCAGTCTCGCCTGCTCCTTCACGTACTCCGCCGCCGCCCGATGCGTCGCGAACCAGACGTCCGGCTTCGCCCGAATGTGCGCGATGAGGGACTCCAGCACGGCGATCCGCGACCGGTGTCCGATCACGTGGGGGTGCATCGTGAGGAGGAACATCGTCCCCTCCCCGTATGCCCCGTCGAACTCGTCGATCCACACCTGGAGCAGGTCGCGCGGCGAGCTGTAGCGCTCACCCCGAGGATCCAGGAGCGGCGCATCGTCCAGGATCCACTCCACCGGAAGCTCCACGATCCCCGTGGACTGGCCCGCCGCCACAAGCTCGTAGGGGCGATCGTCCGCCATGAGCGAGCTGTCGTACAGGAAGCCCAGCTCGCGCAGGATCGCCAGCGTGTTGGGGCTGAAGTTCCAGGACGGCGCACGGTAGCCCATGGGGCGCGCCCCCGTCGCTTCCGTGAGGTAGCTCACGGCGCGCGCAATCAGGTCGCGCTCTTCCTCGGCAGCGAGCTGCGAGTTGAGCTCGTGGATCCAGCCGTGCACCGCCAACTCATGCCGCCCCGAACGCTTGATCACGTCCGCTATGCCGGGGTTCAGCTCGAGGCTCACCGCAGGGATGAAAAACGAGGCCGGGATGCCGTAGCGATCCAGCAGATCGACGACGCGCTGAAGACCCACCCGCGCGCCGTACTCTCCGCGCGAGAGCTCTCCGACCGTCGGCTCGCCG
>JACQVF010000065.1 GCA_016209885.1 Gemmatimonadota bacterium
GCACGCCGCTATGAGGCGGAAGGGATCGCCGGCGTTGAGCGCGACCGCCCGCGCTCGGGGCGTCCGCGCACGATCACGGCAGAGATCGAGGAGGCGGTGATCGAAAAGACGGTTCGCGAGAGTCCGCCGCCGGAGATCGCCAGCCACTGGTCGACGCGGCTGATGGCCAAGCTCACCGGGCACAGTCGGGAAGCGATCGGCCGGATCTGGCGGAAGTACGCCTTGAAGCCGCACCAGATCAAGCGCTTCAAGCTGTCTCGCGAGCCGCGGCTGTTCGAAAAGATCCATGACGTGGTGGGTCTCTATCTGAACCCGCCCCTCAACGCTGCGGTTTTCTCCTTCGCCGAGAAGAGTCAAATCCAGGCTCTGGATCGCACCCAGCCGGGCCTGCCGCTCAAGAAGGGCCGGGCCGGGACCCTGACCCACGACTACAAACGCCACGGCAGCACCAGCCTGTTTACGGCCCTGAATGTCGCCACGGGTGAGACCATCCACGAATGCATGCCTCGGCACAGGCATCAAGAGTTTCTAAAGTTTCTGCGTAAGATCGAGCGTTCCGTCGAGCCGGGACTTGAAATCCACGTTATTCTCGACAACTACGCCACTCACAAGCACGAAAACGTGCGCCGGTGGCTCAAGCGCGCGAAGCGCGTTCACCTGCATTTCGTTCCCACCGGGGCATCCTGGCTCAATAGGGTCGAACGCCTTTTCAGCGAGCTGACCGAAAAGCAGATCAAGCGACTGGCCGTCACCAGCGTCGCAGAACTTGAGGCCGCGATCACGCGTTACCTGAATCATCGCAACCTGCAGCCGAAGCCGTTCGTTTGGACAAAGAACGCCGCGGAGATCATCGCGAAGATCCAACGTGGTCTACAGACTTTTGCGTCAGTACACTAGGAGCACAGGTAAGAGCCGCAGATCGGCGGCGCGCAGGCGCAGCTCCCCCTGCTGCAGGATCTGTCAGAGGTGCGATCTGCTTGTAGCTGTTCGGGCATGCGAACTTGAGGTAGTCCTGGTAGAGCGCGGCCTTGTCCAGGACCTCCTCCAGCGATCCGAAGAGCTCCAGGTCGAAGAACTGCTGCTGGATGAATCGGTGGAGGCTCTCGGCGTCCGGAGGTCGGAAGGGGCCTACAGCAGCCCTGCCTCGGCGAAAGACACGAAGACGCCGTCACCGACGATCACGTGGTCGAGCACCTCGATCCCGATGAGGTGTCCGGCCTCTACGAGTTGAGACGTTACGACCCGGTCGTCGGGCGAGGGCTCTGCGTCGCCCGAGGGGTGGTTGTGGACCAGAATGATGCCGGCCGCGCTCTCCACGATGGCCGGCCGAAATACCTCGCGGGCGTGGATCACCGAGTGATCCAGGATCCCCCGCGTCACGAGAACGTCTCGGAGAATCCGATGCTGCACGTTGAGCAAGAGAACGTGGAGTTCCTCGTATTGGAGATCCCGGAGCCTCGGGCCGAACCGCTCGAACACGTCCCGAGCGCTGCTCACGCGGTCAAGACTGAGAGCCGGCTCCGCGCTCGCCCGGCGTCCCAGCTCCAGCGCCGCCAGCACCTTCACCGCCGTCGCTTCACCAACCCCCGGCACCGTCTCGAGTTCGGACGGCGGCAAAGTCGCCAGCCGCCGAAGTGAGCCGCTCGCCCGCCGCATCACGTCGCCGGCGATGTCCACGGCGGACCGACCGCTCCCGCCGCTGCCGATCAGGATCGCCAGCAGCTCGCCCGTGGCCAGCGCTCCAGCGCCGAGGGCCGCCAGCCGCTCGCGCGGGCGTTCGGCCCGCGGCCACTCGCGAATGCGGTAACGGGCAGGCTCCGCCATGGTCGTCAGTCCCGTCAGTCCCGGGTACCCCCGGGTACCGTGTCGCCCAGGACGGGGCGCGGCCATGGCGGGCCGGGCTGGAGACGGTCCCCACGTCCACGCTGCGACCGCTGGCCCCTACCCCTTCGCTCCATGACATTTCTTGTACTTCTTCCCGCTCCCGCAGGGGCACGGGTCGTTCCGCCCGACCTTCTCCGCCACCGTGACCGGCTGCGGCCTTCGCTCCTCGCCGCGGTTCGTCACGAGCTGCCGCAGGTCCGGACCTCCGCCACCGAGCTCGCGGCCGGGCAGCGCTGCAACGACGTCCGCCCGCGCCGTCCGCGCCACGCCGAGCTCGCCGATCCGCGCGGCCGCTCCCGCACCCACGGGCTGGTGCGTTTCCGCCACCTCCCGGGCGTACCGTTCCGCCGGCACCTCGCTCGGACCTGTGTACAGCAGCCGGCGCCGCAGCGCGGGTGGCGGCGCCTCCGGCATGGCAATCTGCGCCCGGTAGACCAGCGACGCCACATTCCGTCGCATGTCCGCCATGAGGTCCACGAACATGTCGTAGGCCTCCTTCTTGTACTCCAGCAGTGGGTCCTTCTGGCCCCAACCTCGGAAGCCGATGGACGCCTTCAGGTGATCGAGGTCATAGAGGTGATCCTTCCACTTCTCATCCATGACCGAGAGCATCACGTAGCTGAGGAGCCGCTCCGCCGCGTCGCCGAACGATTTGAGCTTGCGGTGGTAGGCCTCTCGGGCCTCCGCGAGCACGAGCTCCGTGAGGGAGCCGCGGTCCGTGATCTCGTGCTCGGCCTCGCTCTCCTGGGGCAAGCCGCCGACCCCGAAGAAGTAGTCCAGGAGCAGGCGGCGGCGCAGTCCGGCCAGGTCCCACTCCTCGGGGTGCGCGTCCTCGGGCGCATGCTGGTTCACGACGGCGCGCATCGCGTGCTCGATCATCTCCCAGACTTCGCCCTTCAGGTCCTCGCCGCCTTCCAGGGCGAAGAGGCGCAGGTCGTAGATGACCTCCCGCTGCTGGTTCATGACGTCGTCGTACTCCAGCAGCCGCTTCCGCGCCTCGAAGTTGTTGAGCTCCACGCGCCGCTGCGCGCGCTCGATGGACCGCGTGACCAGCGGGTGCGTGATCACCTCCCCTTCCTGCGCACCCATCTTCTCCATCACCGCGGCGATGCGCTCGGAGCCGAACAGGCGCATGAGGTCGTCTTCGAGGGAGAGGAAGAACTGAGTTGCGCCCGGATCCCCCTGACGGCCCGAGCGCCCCCGGAGCTGGCGGTCGATGCGCCGCGCCTCGTGCCGCTCGGAGCCGACGATGTGCAGGCCGCCGCACTCGATCAGGTAGTCGTCGGGCTCCTTCTCGAGGTCCGCCCAGCGCCCCGGGTCCACCGGTGCCAGCTCCTCCAGCTTGAGAGCCCCGGCCTTTGCCCCTTCCACCGTGCGCGGCTCCGTCACGCCCGGCCCCAGCTTGATGTCCGTCCCGCGGCCGGCCATGTTCGTCGCGATCGTCACCGCGCCCGGCTGGCCCGCCCCCGCCACGATCTCCGCTTCCCGCCGGTGGTGCTTCGCGTTCAGCACGTTGTGGGCGATCCCCCGCCGCTTGAGCATGCGCGCCAGCGTCTCGGAGACCTCCACGTTCGTGGTCCCCACGAGCACGGGCAGGCTCATGAGGTGGAGACGCTCGATCTCGTCCATGATCGCGTTGTACTTCTCGCGCTTCGTGCGGAAGACCAGATCATCAAAGTCGCTGCGGATCACGGGCCGATGCGTTGGGATGACCGTCACCTCCAGTCCGTAGATCTGGTGGAACTCCGCCTCCTCCGTCTCCGCGGTGCCCGTCATCCCGGCGAGCTTGTCGTACATGCGGAAGTAGTTCTGGATCGTGATCGTGGCGAGCGTCTGCGTCTCGCCCCGAACCTCCACGCCCTCCTTCGCCTCCACCGCCTGGTGGAGCCCATCGCTCCAGCGGCGGCCCGGCATCTGCCGGCCCGTGAACTCGTCGACGATCACGATGGAGCCGTCTTCGCCGATGATGTACTGCTCGTCCTTCTGGAAAAGCGTGTACGCCTTCAGGAGCTGGTGGATCACGTGGACCTTCTCGCTCTTCTCCGCGTATTCGCGCTCCAGTTGAGCGATGCGCGCCCGCTTCTCGTCCACCGGAAGCGTCTCGTCCCGCTCGATGGTGCCCACCTCCTCGGAGAGGTCCGGCACGACGAACGCCTCCGCATCCCCCGGTGAGAGCTCGTCCACGCCCGCGTCGGAGAGGTGCACGCTGTGCCCCTTCTCGTCCATGGCGAAGAGGAGCAGCTCGTCGACCTCGTGCAGCCGCTTGTCCCGCATGTAATCCGCCTCGACCCGCTGCACGAGCTTCTGGAGCCCCGGATCGTCCGCAAACAGCTTGAGCAGCCGCTTGTGCCTCGGCGCACCCCGCCTCGCCGCCAGCAGCTTCACGCCCGCCTCGTACTCTTCGCTCTCCGCCAGCTTCTTCTCAGCCTCCGCCACCAGCTCGTTCACGATGCGCGTCTGCCTGCGGTACAGATTCGCCACCAGCGGGTTGTACTGCTTGAACGGCTCGCTCGACTCGCGGCCCACCGGACCACTGATGATGAGTGGCGTGCGTGCCTCGTCGATGAGGATGGAGTCCACCTCGTCGATGATCGCGTAGAAGTGCCCGCGCTGGACCCGCTGCTCCAGCGAGTGCACCATGTTGTCCCGCAGGTAGTCGAACCCGAACTCGTTGTTCGTTCCGTACGTGATGTCGGCGCGGTAGGCGGTCCGTCGCTCCGGCGAGCCCGGCTCGTAGAGGTCGATGCAGTCGACCGTGACCCCCAGGAAGTTGTAGATCGTTCCCATCCACTCGGCGTCGCGCTGAGCCAGATAGGCGTTCACGGTCACCAGGTGCGCACCCCGGTCCGCCAGAGCGTTCAGGTAGAGGGGCATCGTCGCCACCAGCGTCTTCCCCTCGCCCGTGGCCATCTCCGCCACCTTCCCCCGGTGAAGCGCGATGGCGCCGACGAGCTGCACGTCGAAGGGGACCATGTCCCAGACCATCTTCTGGCCCGTGACCAGGATCTCCCTCCCCATGCACCGCCGGCACGCCTCCTTCACGGTCGCGTACGCTTCCGGGAGCAGCTCGTCCAGCACGGCGTCGATCTCGCTGTGGAGCTGCCGCTCCACCTCGCCCATCTCCAGCGAGAGCGACTCCCGCTCCTGCGCGTCCTCGGAATGCCGCTTCTGCTCCCGAATCTCTGCGATCCGGTCCCCCAGCGCGGCCGTGCGCTCCTTCACCCGGGCGCGGAACTCCGCCGTCTTCGCCCGGAGCTCCTCGTCGGAGAGGCTATGAAGCTGCTCATAGATCCCGTTGATCTGCTCCACGAGCGGAATCAGCTTCCTCGCCGCTCGCTCGTGCCGCGATCCGAAAACCCTGGTCAGAAGCTTCTGGATCATCATGTAGTCCGGAGAGAGTCTCGCTCCATAGGGTCAGCTAGCGATTCGCGATCAGCGATCAGGTAGTTCGCAGTCCGCGAAGCCCCCAAACCTGATGGCCGACTCCCATCGCAATCACTTACTCACCGCGAGTCGCCCATCGCTGATCGCTGGCAACTGTTCACTGATGACGTTCACTGTGTACTGTGTACTGTGTACTGTGTACTGTGTAC
>JACQVF010000063.1 GCA_016209885.1 Gemmatimonadota bacterium
CTCTCAGGCGAGCCTATCCACGCGGCTGCAGCGCATGTTGTGGGCGCCGAGCTCGGTGGGCCCGGCGCGTGGGGCTGGCAAAGCGAAGAATACTGTCGTCCGGAGTGCGCTTCAAGATTTGTGTTCGTCAGGTGCCGGGAGGTCAAGCGGGCTGCGGATCCGGGCGAGGTCGCGCTGGCTGACGTGGGTGTAGATCTCGGTGGTCTTCGGGCTGGCGTGTCCAAGGAGCTCCTGGATATGGCGCGGATCCGTGCCTGCCTCCAGGAGGTGGGTGGCGAAGCTGTGACGCAGCGTGTGCGTGGTCACGCGCTTCTCGATCCCGGCCCGGCGTCGCAGGACCTCGATGATTTTCTGGACCGAGCGGGTGCTGATGGGGCGATCCGGCCGCGCGCCTGGGAACAACCAGTCGGGGGGCTGGTGGATCCGCATGTACTCCTGGACTGCGCGGAGCGCGACATCAGAGAGCAGGGTGTAACGGTCCTTGTGCCCTTTCCCGCGCCGGACGTGGATGAGCCGGCGGCCCTCGTTCAAGTCCTCCACCTTCAGCCGCACGACCTCGCCGACCCGGAGGCCGGCCGAGTACGCCAGCATCATGATGGCGCGGTGCTTGGGGTTGTCCAGCGCATCGAGGAGCCGCTGTACCTCCTGCCGGCTCAGGACCGAGGGAAGCCTCCTTTCCTTGCGTGGCCGCGGCACGGCGTCCAAAGCCTGCGGCTTCATGAGCACGTGGTCGAAGAAGAACTTGATGGCACTGATCGCCTGGCTGTGATGGGCGCGCGAGGCGCCGCGGTGCTCGATGAGGTCGAGCAGATAAGCGCGGATGTGAGAGGCGTCCAGCTCCTGCGGAGCCTTGCGCGCGAAGCCCATGAACCGGGTCACGTGGTGCGCATACGCCTTCCGGGTACGGGCGCTGTAGCCTCGGAGGCGGAGCTCGTTGAGGGTAGCCTCGCGCCACTCGGTCCCTCCGCCTTGCGTTCTCGAGGTCTCAGCATGCGCGTGGGTGCCGCTCACCCCGGGATGATGGGAAGGAGCGGGACTGGAGGCGGTTTCCCCGTTCATGTCGGCCGTATGTCGGGGTGCCTCTCCTGCGGCGGAGTCATGACGGTCCACGACCCCGATCCCCCGAAGGCTGTCCGAGCCCCCGGTGCGCTCGGAGTCCGTGGCCACGACCCATCCGGGCCGGCGCGCCATCTTCAGCTTCTCTCCGGCAAAGACTCGCATCAGCTGCTCGCGCGCCTCCGCAGTGTCCGGCACAGACCAGCAGCGCTTGTCCCGATGCCAGTGGTGGCCCGCGATCTTCCTGATTCTGGCAAGGTTCTCGGGAGTCGGGTTGAAGGCCACGGCGAGCCGGTCCGGACGGGTCGCAACACTTCCGCTCGGGGCATCCCCGGTCGGGGATTCTCGATCAGGGTTGGCAGTTGCAATTGGCTTCATGGAGAGACCCAGTGCGCCCTTGGTCTTCCGTCTCCGGGAACGACGTTGGGCCGCGCCGTGTGGCTTGTGCCCACCGGTGTGGCCGCCACCCCTGGCCTCTTCCGGTCCGCCGGAGATGGGAGCGACGCATCCCGGCGCATAGCTCGCCAGCTCACGCTGCACGGTGCTGGTCCGACGAGAGTGGTGCGGGCGCGCTGATTCTGTCGCCCCGGATGCTCAGCCGCGGTGCGGTGCGGGTCCATGGTGCCGCGGGACATCCGTTCCCGTCGGCCGTTCCCGTCGGCCGTTCCCATCGGCGAGCCAGCTCCGTGGGTAGAGTGCGGGTCCATGGTCCCGCAGGACGATCCCATGTGTCGCGGCATAGGGCTGAGGAGCGAGGGTCGGGACGGAACGATCAACTGAGCCGCAGCCGGGTGCGGACCAAGGTGCCGACGAGAGCCGTAGTCAGCGGCGGCGCGGCCGGGCTCGGCCAGGGATGAAGGACATGGTCACTCCTGGGCGAGGGCCGAACCCGGGAAGGGCGGCACCTCACCAGGCGAAGACCAGGCTCAGGCTAGGCTCCGCGAACAGCCGACGCTCGGCGCCCCAGGAAGCCAGGCCTCCCCGCTAGGCTAGGCCGAGCCGCGGACGATGACGACTTTGCGCCGCGGCTCAAGAATGGGCGGGTCCGTGCTTCTTCAGTCCATGGACGACGGGTGCCGTCATTGAGCGGCGACGGAGGACGGGCCTCACCCGTGCCGAGGCCGGGCTCAAGCGATGCCACGGGCCGGGTTCAGTCCCTGGCGAGGTTCGAGCTACTGGACGCTGCAAGAAGGAATCGAGTCTCGGCTCCGTGGCACCGCCTGCAAGAGGCGGCTTGCGGCGCCGCCTTCCGCAGGGGGCGCCCAAAGTCGAATGATCGATATCCAACGCATCGGTGGATGAGTCCTGGGCGGGGCTCCGGCCGGGCCCGCAGGCCGGCACACCGGTGCTGTGTCCCGCACCGCCGCTGACACTTCGCCGGCGAGCGGCTCGAGGTTCTCGCGGAACATGGCGGCGAGCTCATGGCCTGCGCGTCGCATGCGGGCGGCATCCACGTGTCAACCGAGCCCGCAGGCGGCTACGCGGGGCCCGCCTCCCGCACCGCCGCCGACACTTCGCCGGCGAGCGGCTCGAGGTTCTCGCGGAACATGGCGGCGAGCTCATGGCCTGCGCGTCGCAGGGGCGCGGCGTCCCGCCAGGTGTTGGCCGGGCCTCGCAGGCGGCTACGCGGGTCCCGCCTCCCGGACGGCCGCCGACACTTCGCCGGCGAACGGCTCGAAGCTCTTGCGGAACATCGCGGCGAGCTTCTGGGCCTGGGCGTCGTAGGCGGCGGCGTCCTGCCAGGTGTCGCGGGGGCGGAGAATGTGCGGGGGGACGTGGGGCACCTCGTGCGGGATGAGGAGACCGAAGACGGGCTCGCGCTCGAACTCGACTTGGTCGAGCTCGCCGGCAAGAGCTGCGCGGACCATGGCGCGGGTGTAGGCGAGGTGCATGCGCTGGCCGAGGCCGTAGGGTCCGCCTGTCCAGCCGGTGTTCACGAGCCAGCAGGCGACGCCATACTCGCGCAGTTTTTGGCCGAGCATCTTCGCGTACACGGACGGGGGGAGCGGGAGGAAGGGTGCGCCGAAGCAGGTGCTGAACGTGGCCTGGGGCTCGGTGACGCCGCGCTCGGTGCCCGCCACCTTGGCGGTGTAGCCGGAGAGGAAGTGGTACATCGCCTGCTCGGCCGTGAGTCGGGAGATGGGGGGCATGACGCCGAAGGCGTCGGCGGTCAGGAAGACGATGTTCTTTGGGTGGCCGGCGCGCCCGGACTCGACGGCGTTCGGGATGTAGGGAATGGGGTACGACGAGCGGGTGTTCTCGGTGATGGAGTCGTCGTCCCAATCCACGTCGCGGGTGTGCTCGTTCAGCACGACGTTCTCCAGGATGGTTCCGAACCTCAGGGAGGCCTGATGGATCTCGGGCTCGCCGTGGGCCGAGAGGCGGATGACCTTGGCGTAGCAGCCGCCCTCGAAGTTGAAGATGCCGTCCTCGCTCCAGCCGTGCTCGTCATCGCCGATGAGGCCGCGGGTCGAGTCGGCGGAGAGCGTTGTCTTGCCGGTGCCCGAGAGGCCGAAGAAGAGGGCGACGTCGCCCTCGGGGCCCACGTTCGCCGAGCAGTGCATGGAGAGCACGCCCTGGCGCGGCAGAAGGTAGTTCAGCACCGAGAAGATGGACTTCTTGATCTCGCCGGCGTATTGGGTGCCGCCGATGAGCACGACGTTCTCGCCGAAGTGGAACACGATGAACGTGCCGCTGCGCGTGCCGTGACGCTCGGGGTCGGCCTGGAACTCGGGGGCGTGGAGCACGGTGAAGCGCGGCTGCATCTCGCCGAGCTCCGCGCGCTTCGGGCGCACGAACATGTTGTAGGCGAAGAGGGAGTGCCAGGCGCTCGTGGAGATGATGCGCACGGGGATGCGGTAGCGGGGGTCGGTACCGCCCCACATGTCGCGCACGAAGAGCTCGCAGCCACCGAGGTGCGCGAGGAGCTCGCCGCGAAGAGCGAGGTAGCGCTCCTCGTCCAGGGGGACGTTCACGTTGCCCCACCAGATGTGGTCGGCGCTGCCGGGCTCGCGGACGACGAACTTGTCCCTGGGAGAGCGACCCGTATGGGGCGCGGTGATGGCCACGAACGCTCCGGAACTCGTGAGCTGCCCTTCCCCGCGGCGGAGCGCGCGCTCGTAGAGCTCGGCGGGCCACAGGTTCCAGTGGACGGGCGCGCCGGGCTGAATGAGGTGGTTCTCGAGCCCGTAGGCGCTCGCCAGGGTCTTCGGCGTGCCGAGCTCCTGCTCCACCGCCTTCGTGGCCATGATACAGCCTCCCGCCGACGTTCGGCCGTGACCCTCTATCGCGATCGCTCCGCCCGCACCCTCCCTTTCCTCGCCCAACCCCTGCGGTCGAGAGTACTCTTATGTAGCGTGGCCGACATCAGGATCGCACTGTCTGTTCTACCAGAGAGCCGCTGCACCAGCGGTCCACTCGCACCCACGCTCATCCGAGCACCGGCAGCCGGGCCTCGGAAGCGCCACCGGATGCTTCATGCTGGCGGCCACCTTCCTCACCCTGGCCCGTCAGCTCTCGACCTGGAACAGGCGGCAGCGCCCCCTCCGCTCTGGCTTCGCCCGCCAAGCCGGGACCCGGTGTCTTCGGTGTGTCCCCAAAAAGGGGAACCAACCACGCGCTCCGCCGAGACCGCTTTGGGAACGCCGTGCCAATGGGCACTGAACGGGCTGTGCATGCGCCCCGCAAACCCCGAAATCAGAGCCTTTCCGGACGGGCTCTAGAGTGGAGCACCTGATCCGTAAATGAAGTTAGGTATAGCTCTCTGAGGCGCATGCTGGCGAGCCTGGCCACGCAAACCGACTCCGCCGCCTGAGCATAAGAGAATACGTTGACCGAATTCCTGACCCACTGGACCAACCCTACAGTGTCACAAACACCGGGAACCCGCACGGATGCTGTCCGTGCGAGGCCCGTGGGTTCGGGGCCCGAACTGAGCGAACCCCAGTGTTCACGCTGCATTCCAGCATTCTCTTGACACAGTATTCCTAGTAGTTGTCCCGCGCCGTCCAGCGGACAGGGGCGCTTCCTCTGCGCATCTCAGTCCGCCGCCACTTCCGCGGGTGCCGGAACCTGGGCGTCCACCGCAGCGATGGTGGCGAGCTTAACGATGTCGGCGGCGCTCGACCCGCGCTGCAGCACGTGTACGGGTCGGGCCATTCCCAGGAGGATGGGCCCGATCGCCTCGGCGCCGCCGAGCTTGTACATGAGCTTGTAGGCGGCGTTCGCGGCGCTCAGGTTCGGGAAGATGAGGACGTTGGCGGCCGAGCGCAGGGAGCTGAACGGATAGACCGAGCGGAGGAGCTGGCCGTCCACGGCGGTGTCCGCCTGCATCTCGCCGTCCACCTCGAGGTCGGGCGCCTGTGCCTTCACGAGCGCGGTCGCCTGGCTGACGATGGTGGACTCCTCCTCGCGCGCGGAGCCGAAGTTCGAGAACGAGATCATGGCGATGCGCGGCTCGACGCCCAGGTCCTTGACGAAGCGCGCGGTGAGGATGGCGATCTCGGCCAGCGTCTGCGCGTCCGGCCGGATGTTCACGGTCGTGTCGGCGAAGAAGAGGAGATCGCGGGGCAGGACCATCATGTAGACCCCCGCCACGTGCTTCACGCCGTCCGCGGTGCCGATGACCTCGAGGGCGGGGCGGATCGTCTCCGGGTAGTGGGCCTCGGCGCCGGCGACGATGGCGTCCGCGTCGCCGTGGCTGACCATCATGCAGCCGTAGTAGATGGGGCGGGTCACGCGCTCGCGGGCCTCGGCCCGGGTGATCCCCTTGCGCTGCCTGCGCAGATAGAACTCCTCGGCGTAGCGCTCCTGCGTTTCCGCGCACTGGGACGGGTCCAGGATCTGAATCCCGGTCAGGTCGGCGGCCAGCGCCCTGGCGCGTTCGTGGATGCGCGCGGCAGTGCCCAGCAGGATGGGGTGGGCGGTCTCGTCATCCACGAGCTGCGTCGCCGCGCGGATCACGCGGTCGTGCTCGCCGTCGGAGAAGACGATGCGCTTGCGGTCGCTGCGGGCGCGGTTCGCCATCCAGCGCATGACCTCGCGACCGCGGCCGAGGCGCGCCTCGAGGGCGTCGCGGTAGTCGTCGAGCTGGATGGTATGGCGCGCGACGCCCGACTCGATGGCGGCCTTCGCCACGGCGGGCGCGACCCATAGGAGCACGCGCGGGTCGAACGGCTTCGGGATGACATAGTGGGGTCCGAACCGGAACTGTTCGCCGCCGTACGCCGAACTCACGGCCTCGGGCACGTCCTCGCGCGCCAGGCCGGCAAGGGCGTGGGTCGCGGCGAGCTTCATGGCGTCGTTGATCTGTCGTGCCCGCACGTCCAGCGCGCCCCGGAAGATGAACGGGAAGCCCAGGACGTTGTTGACCTGGTTCGGGTAGTCGGAGCGCCCCGTAGCCATGATGGCGTCGTTGCGCACCGCGGCCACCTGCTCGGGCGTGATCTCCGGATCGGGGTTCGCGAGCGCGAAGATGACGGGCTGCTTCGCCATGGCCTCGACCATCTCGCCGGTCACGATCCCGCCGACGGAGAGACCGACGAACACGTCAGCGCCGTCCATGGCGTCCAGTAGCGTGCGCGCCTTGGTGCGGGAGGCGAAGCGAGCCTTGTACTGGTTCATCTTCTCCGCGCGTCCCTCGTAGACGACGCCCACCGTGTCCACTAGGAGGATATGCTCGCGGGGCACGCCGAGCTTGATGAAGTGCTCGGCCGTGGCGATCGCCGAGGCGCCGGCGCCGCTGAAGACCACGCGCACCTTGTCGATGCGCTTGCCCGCGACCTCGAGGGCGTTCACGAGCGCGGCGCCGCCGATGATGGCCGTGCCGTGCTGGTCGTCGTGGAACACCGGGATATCGAGCAGCTCCTTGAGCCGCTCCTCGACGATGAAGCAGTCGGGCGCGCGGATGTCCTCGAGGTTGATGCCGCCTACCGTCGGCTCCAGCAGCTTGCAGAAGCGGATCACGTCCTCGGGGTCCTCGCTCGCGACCTCGAGGTCGAGGGCATCGATGTCGGCGAATCGCTTGAAGAGCACCGCCTTCCCTTCCATCACCGGCTTGCCGGCGAGCGGCCCGATGTTGCCGAGGCCGAGGACCGCGGTCCCGTTTGTCACCACCGCCACCAGGTTCGAGCGCGCCGTATACCTGAACGCTTCGTCCGGGCAGCGCGCGATCTCGCGACACGGCTCCGCCACGCCGGGCGTGTAGGCGAGGGAGAGATCATGCTCCGTCGCTACCGGCTTCGATGGCACGATCGCAATCTTGCCGGGTCGACCCTCCGCGTGGTACTCGAGGGCCGCCTGCCGCACACTCGTCATCGTCGTCTTCCCATCCTCTTCCGGAGAATCTGTCCTCAGCGAAAAAAGCGGAAGCAGCCGGAATCGAGCCCCGGCGCTGCCATGCGCAACGTAAGTCGGTGACGTGCAAAAAGTATGCTATCCCGGACCGGCCCACCGTGTCAAACGGGAAGGGAGCGCAGCGTCATGATTGTGCAGTTGTGCAGCCCACGGCAGCCCAAAGGCGCGATGCCGGGCTTGAGAACCGACGCGCGGCGGCGGGCCACATTGTCCCAGCTCCGGCCAAACCGCCACGACACCGCGAGCTCGCGCACCCGCTACTGCCCGCCCCCCCCGGTGGCCCCGGGGGCGACGGACTGACTCGGCGCCGCTTCGCTCTTCTCCATGGGCTCGCTGCGCCGTGTATGTACACGAAGGCACGCCAGTCCCGCAACGGACCGTCCGGCGGGCTGAGATGGGCTCGCTACGCATGGTATGCACACGAAGGCACGGGACGGACTGACCCCGCGCCGTATCGCTCTTCTCCATGCGTTCCGGAGGCGAGGCGTGGCTGATCTCCGGGTCCAACTCGACTCGCCGGGGCGCGCATATTCCTCTGGGTGCGTTCTGGGTCGCCCCGCATCTGATGTTCCGGGGCCGACCCGACGGGTCCCGCCCCATCTTCCTCCGCCGCCGTGGGCGGTACTCGCGATACGGGCCCTCGCTGGGGAGGACGGAGAACCCTGAGCCTTGTCGCGCGGAGCCCCGGGACCTGGACGCAGTCCGCTGGAACCTGATCCGCGTGAGCGCACTCGCGCGCGCAGTCCCCTGAAGCGCATCTACCGCATCTACACGGACTACGCCCGCCAACCCGTGAGCCCACTCGCGTGCGCAGTCCCCTGCGTCAGCGTGCCGTCAGAGCCGCCCGTACCCCGTGAGCCCCTCGCGCGCAAGTCCCCGGCTCCTCCCGTCGCACCGGCTGGGCGCTCGCGGGCGTCCGCGCGGCACAGCCGAGACTTTTCCGCGGCGGCGCGCCGCCTCTAGATTACGGGAAACCCGAACCTGGAGGCGCCCCTTGGAAATCAGGCCCGGCTGCATGGTTCACCTGGGGTAC
Source organism: Gemmatimonadota bacterium (assembly GCA_016209885.1). Classification (GTDB taxonomy): domain Bacteria; phylum Gemmatimonadota; class Gemmatimonadetes; order Longimicrobiales; family Gaopeijiaceae; genus JACQVF01. The sequence goes on from JACQVF010000063.1 coordinate 8,444, forward strand.
GGGAAGTACTGGCGGTCCGATCATATCGTCGGGCTGTACCCGATCGAGGAGGACCGCGGCCCGAGGCGGCGGACTGAGGTGTACGTGATGAACCGGGCGGATGCGCTCATCGCCTCACGGTCGGAGCGGGCGATCCTCCAGGACATGGTGACGCTGCCGGAGGATATCTTTCGCGCGGAGGAGGCGCGGGCGGTGTTGGGTGACCTGCTGGACGAGCTGCGGGAGCTCTCGCCCATCATGCGACGCATGCTCCACCTGGAGGCGAACCTGGACGTGGCGGCGTGGGAGCGGCGCCTCTCCGCGATTCTCGGCCAAGAGCGCGACGGCGGAGACCAGGAGGATCTCTTCGCCACGGCGGACTGACGGTGCGGCCCCGCGCCGGCTCGGCCCTCGCGGCTCGGCCGCGCGCCCCTCTGGCACTGATCGTGTGGCTCCTTGTCCTGGGGGCGTCGCCGCCCGTGCGGGCGCAGCAGTGCCCGGGCGGCCGCATCTCGCATATCTTCATCGATAACCACTCGATCTTCGATACGAGCGACCCGTCGCTGCACGAGCGACTGCGCTGGGCGTACGAACTGGCGAACCGGCTGCACGTGTCCACGCGCCCGGAGTTCATCGCCCGCGAGCTGCTTTTCGGCGAGGGCGACTGTTTCAATGAGCTGCGGCTCCAGGAGTCTGAGCGCATCCTCCGTGGGTACCCGTTTATCTCGCAGGTGGACGTCTTTCCGGTGGAGCAGGACGACGGCACGCGCCACGTGGTGGTGGATACCCATGACGAGTGGAGCACGAAAATCGACCTCCGCGTCGCCTTCGAGGACGGGCTCCGCTTCGACGGTCTGGAGATCACGGAGGAGAATGTGGCAGGGACGGGCCAGGCGACGACCGTTTTCTATCGTGAGCGCAAGGAGGTGCGCGACTTCGGCCTGAGCTGGTCCACGCCGCAGCTCCTGGCCACACGCTGGGACGCACAGCTCATCTTCGGGGAGACGCGCGTGGGCACGCTGTTCGAGCAGGGGATCCTCTATCCGTTCGTGGGTGAGCTCGGGCGCTGGGCGTTCCGCGAGCGCTACCGTCGGCACGAGCTCTTCTTCGCGTACGCCCTCGATGCGCGGCGCCACGGCCGGCTGTCCCACGCGCTCCTGAGCCTGGAACGTCGGAGCCTCGATCTTACACTCGCGGCGCGCATCGGCCGGCCGGGCAACCTGACGATTCTGGGCGCCGGGATCGGGCACGAGCGTCTTGGCTTCCCCGGCTTCCCGGGCTCCGCCAGGGTGGTCGTGAACGGCGAGTTCGACCGCACCGAGCCGGCGTCGATGCCGGTGCTGGCTGCGATGGCCGATCAGGCCACGGAGGTGTCGGGCACGCGCGTCAACCTGGTACTGGGGCAGCGGAATCTGCGTTTCGTGCGGCGTCGCGGCCTGGACGCCCTCGCAGCGGTGGAGGACGTGCCCCTCGGCACGGAGATCGAGGCGACGCTGGGGCGAACCATCGGCAGCCTGTCCGACGCGACGATCTCGTCTGCAGACGATCTGTTCGCCCGGGGTCGCATCTTCATCGCGTTCGAGCCCGGGGACCTGCTGGTGGCCTCGAACCTTTGGGTCGAAGGGCGGCGGCCGTTCGCGGGCGAGGGGAGCGGGCGTTGGCGGGACGTGCTGGGCCAGATGGACTCGTTCCTGTACTGGCGCCCGCCGGGGCTCGCGCGACACATGCTTTTCGCGCGCGTCTCCGGGTCCGGCGGCTGGGCCATGACCACGCCGTTCCAGCTCACGCTCGGCGGCCGCACGGCGCTCCGCGGCTTCGACGAGGACCGTTTCCCCGGCGCCCGGCGCCTGGTGTTCACCCTCGAGGATCGCATGGCGCTGGACGGGCTGCTGGCCCACCTCATGGACCTGGGCGCTGCGCTCTTCGTGGAGGGCGGCGCCGCCTGGGCGGGCGATGCGCCGTTCAGCGTCGACTCCGGGGTGCAGGCGGCGCTGGGCGCCGGGATCCGGGGCGCGTTCCCCCAGGGGAGCCAGCGCGTCTTCCGCATCGATGTGACGGCGCCGATCACGGGCGGGCCCGCCTTCCGAGAGGTGATCGTCCGGATGTCGTTCGAGGAGCTTCTGGGGCTCGCCGCAGGGTTCCGCGACCCCCAGATCGAGCGCAGCCGGCTCCGCGGCGTGAGTGCGGAGCTGCTCAACTTCCCGAAGTGAGGGCGCCGAAGTGAGGCCAGCTCAAGTGAGACCGGGGTCCTAACGATGACCGGTCCGGCGCGCCGGCAACTCACGCTATACCGGGCGTCGTGGGTCCTCCCCGTGACGGCTGCGCCCATCCCGGATGGCGCGGTGCTCGTCGAGGACGGCGTGATCCGCGCGGTGGGTGCTGTGGCGGAGGTGGAGGCTGCGGCTCATGCGGAAGCAGCCCGTGCCTACGCGGGTGGTGCCGCCGCGAATCGTGGGGAAGCGGGGGCCGGCATGGGAAGGCGGTCCGGCGCTCGGGTTCGGGAGGTCCGCCTCGACGACTGCGTGCTGCTCCCGGGGCTCGTGAACGTGCACGCGCACCCGGAGCTCACCGCGTTCCGCGGGCTCCTGGAGGACCGGCCGTTCCCCGACTGGATCGCGGGGCTGCTCGCCAGGAAGCGCGCGGCCGCACTCGAGCCGGATGACTACCTGACCTCGGCAGTCTGGGGGTGCGTCGAGGCGGCGCGTGCCGGCATCACCACGCTCGCGGCCACCGAGGACTCGGACGCCGGGCTGCGCGCCCTCGTGTCCGCGGGGCTCCGCGGGATCGCGTACCGGGAAGTCTTCGCGCCGGACCCGGCGCACGCGGCCCCCGCCCTCCGCTCCCTCGAGGACAATGTCGCGGCGATGCAGAAGTTGGCGACCGACCTGGTGGGCGTCGGCGTCTCGCCTCATGCGCCCTACACGGTTTCGGACGACCTCTACCGCGGAGTCGCGGAGCTCGCGGCTGCCGAGCGGCTGCCCTTGGCCTGCCACGCGGCCGAGTCCGTGGCGGAGCAGGAGCTGGTGCGGGACGGTGCGGGCCCGTTCGCGGAGTCGCTCCGCCGCCGAGGGATCGCGGTGCAGCCGCGTGCCGGCTCCACCATCGAGCTGCTGGACCGCCTGGGCGTCTTGGCGCTCCGACCGCTGCTGGTGCATTGCGTCCACGTGGACGGCGCGGACCTCGAGCGCATTGCGGCCGCTGGAGCAGCCATCGCGCACTGCCCGATCGCCAACGCGCGCCTCGCCCACGGGGTCGCGCCGCTGCCGCGCTTTCTCGAGGCGGGGATCCGCACCGGGCTGGGGACCGATTCGGTGGCGAGCAACAACCGTCTCGACCTCCTCGAGGAAGCGCGCTTCACGTCGCTGACGCACCGAGCCCTGAGCGGCCGGCCCGACTTGCTGCCCGCCGGGCGCCTTCTGGAACTCGTCACCCTCGCGGGCGCGCGTACTCTGGGGCTCGAGGATCGCATCGGTTCCCTGGAGCCGGGCAAGCAGGCGGACCTCTGCGCCGTCTCATTGGCGGGCCCCCACGCCCGGCCGATCCATGACCCGCTCGTCGGCCTGTTCCACAGCGCGCGCGCCGCCGACGTCGTGCTCACCGTGGTGCGCGGGCGCACGATCTTCGAGCGAGGGCGCGTCCTCAGCGTGGACGAGGCGGAGCTCCGCCGCCAGGTCGACAACCTCGCTCGCCGCATCGCGGCCGCTGTATCCTGACAGGCCGCTGTACAACTACGGTGGGTCACCGCAGTTCTTCAGCGACCTGTGGATCCCGCGCGGGAACGTGCACCGTCTTGGAGCGTATCCCAGGGGTCGCCGCCGACGCGGCTGCGCGCCCGGTGAATGACCGGTGTGTCCGGGGTGGGCCGGAAGCTTCGCTTTCGGTTGGAGAGTGCCGGGAGCGTCGTCTTTGTGGGGATGTGAGCACGGGATGGGCGCGCGAAGCCTCGTTTTGGGGCTTCGGGGAACGAGCGCGACCCCGAGTCGCGAGCCGACGACGAAAGGCCGGGAGGCCCGGGAGGCCGAGGAGGTAATCCCTGGTGGTCATGGCGGCGATGCTCGCCATCTCTTTGATCCAGGTGCCGGACTCCGCCGCGCAGCTCCGGCGGGCCGCCGCCCCGCGCTACACGCTTGCCCCTGAGCCCACGCGGGTGGGTTTCTTCGCGCGCGGGAGCCTCGGTGACTTTCGCGCCACGACCTCCGCGGCGCGCGGCTGGGTCGCGTTCGCCGACACGGTGGTCTTCGGGAACGCAGAGGGCATGGTCGAGGTGGAGCTCGCGACGCTGAAGACGGGGATCGGATTGCGCGACGGCGACACGCGCCGCGCGCTGGAGACCGAGCGTTTTCCGGTGGCGTCCTTCGCCATTGGAGAGATCCGGCGCCTCGCCTCGGAGGACTCGAGCCGTCACGCCTCCCTGGTCGGCGAGCTCACGCTCCACGGTGAGACGCGGCCGCTAAGTTTCGACGTGACCTACAGCTTCTCGGGCGATACGCTCCGCGTGAGCGGTGGAACGGAGGTGCTCCTCCCGGAGTTCGGCATCCGGAAGCCGAAACGGTTCCTGGGAATCCTCTCCGTGGCCGAGCGAGTGCGCATCGAGTTCGACGCGGCCTTCGTGCGGGAGGAGGAAAAGGGCATGCCGCCGGCGTCCCCGTGACGGTGGCCCCTCACGAGATGACGGCCGTGGCCGACGTGCTCATCGTGGGCGCAGGGCCGGCGGGCAGCGCGCTCGCTTGCCTGCTGGCCGAGCGCGGCTGGGACGTGCGGGTCCTGGAGCGCGCGCGGTTCCCGCGACCGAAGCCGTGTGGCGAGTGCGTGAACCCGGGCGGCGTCGAGGCGCTCTCCCGGCTCGGGCTCTTGGAGGCCGTGTTGAGCGCCGCGCCGGCCCGCATCGCGGCCTGGGAGATCGACGCGGGCGGCAGTGCAGCCCGCGGCGCATACCCGGTGCCGGGGAGCCGCGGCCTGGCGCTCCCGCGGGAGGTCCTCGACGCCGCGCTGGCGGCCGAGGCGATCCGCCGCGGCGCGCGAATCGATGAGGGCGTGCGGGCGACCGGCTTCCAGCTCGACCCCGGCTGTGGCGCCATGCGGGCGAGCACCGTCCGAGCGGGGGGAGGGGCGGACGGCTGCGCTGCGCGCATCCTGGTCGGCGCCGACGGGCTCCGCTCCGTGGTCGCGAGGCAGGCCGGGCTCCTGGGCCGGCCGCCGCGGCTGCGCAAGCTCTCCCTCACCTGCCACCTTTGCGGCTCCGGGCCCCACGCCGACACGGGAATGCTCTTCCTCTCCCAGCTCGGCGCGTTCGGGCTGGCGCCTGTACAGGCGGATGGAAGCCTCTGGAACGGCACGCTCGTTGTGGACTCGCAGCGCTGGGGCCGCGCCGTCGCCGGCGACGCCCTCGGGTTCTACTACAGCGCCCTTGCGCGCCTTCCCATCGCCTGGGACGGCGGGCTCCCCGAGATCGCGGGGGGACCATGGGCGAGCGGCCCGTTCGACCGGCCGACCCGGCGCGCCGTGGCCGACCGCGTGGTACTCGTCGGCGACGCCGCAGGCTACTACGATCCGCTGACCGGCCAGGGGATCTACCGCGCCCTCCGCTCCGCCGAGCTGGCCGCGCCGGTCATCGACCGAGCGCTGCGGGCGGACCGGCTATCGCTGCGGGATATCGGCGCTTACGACCGGGCCCTGCGCCGCGCGTTCGGTCCGGGACGCGCCGTCCAGCGGGCCATCGAATTCGTGATCGCCCACCCGGCGGCTCGCGCGCACGCGGTGCGCCGGCTCGCAGCCGCGCCGCTCGCGACGGACGCGCTCGTGCGCGTGACCGGCGACCTCGCGCCCGTGCGCACGCTGCTCCACCCTCGGGTCTGGCTGCCGGTCATCCTCGGAGTCAGGGACGGAGTCGGGCAGAGAAGCGAGCGCGCTCGAGCCGGCGGCAGGCCAGCGCGGCGCTTCACGAAGTGCGACACCGAGCAGGTCGAGCACGCCGGGCCTGCCGCGGATGCCGACGACCCCGAGGATCGCCTGCCGATCAGCCCATGCTGAGGATCGACGAACAGATGGCGGCCGCACCGCTGGACGCCTGCTTCCGAGTGGCCGCGGACGTGGAGCGCTGGCCCGAATTCCTCCCGCATTACCGGTGGGTGCGCTTCCGCGAGCGCCAGGGTTTCGCCCGGGGCACGGTCGAGATGGCGGCATGGCGGCCGTTCGGGATGCTTCGCTACCCGACGTGGTGGGTCTCCCGCATGGACCATGACCTCCAGGCGCCCGCCATCCTCTACCGCCACATCGAGGGCATCACCCGCGGCATGGACGTGCGCTGGGAGTTCGAGCGCCGGAGTAGGGGCACGCTGCTGCGCGTCCTGCACGAATGGGACGGCCCGGCCTGGCCGCTCGTCGGCCGCCTCGCCGCGAGCGCCGTAATCGGGCCCCACTTCATCAGCGCCATCGCGCGCCGCACCCTCGCCGGCATCGCTCGCGCCGCAGAGCGGGCCGCGTGGAGTGCCCCACGAATGTGAGATCGAGGAGCCACGCTATGGAGAGGGACGGAAACGACCGCCGGCGCGGGGTGGTCATTACCGGGCTCGGCCCCATCACTGCCGCGGGGATCGGGGTCGAGGCGCTGTGGGGAGGGCTGCGCCGCCAACGCTCAGCCGTCGGCTGTGTCACGCGCTTCGATCCGAGCCCGTTCCGCACCCGCATCGCCGCCGAGGTGAACGACTTCGAGCCCGAGCGCTACATGTACCGCCGGACGGCTCATCGCCTCGACCGCTACAGCCAGTTCGCCGTCGCGGCCACTCGCCTCGCGCTGGACGACGCGCGCCTCGATCCCGACGGCATCGATCGAGCCGCCGTAGCCGTGCAGATCGGATCGGCGCTGGGAGGGGTCGCCTTCGCCGAGGAGCAGGTCCTCAACTTCCTGAGGGGCGGGGTGCGCGCCGTAGACCCTCACGTCGCCCTCACCACGTTCTGTGGCGCCGCGAGCTGCAATATCGCCATCGAGTTCGGGTTCACCGGCCCCAACGCCACGAACGCCATGAGCTGCGCCTCCGGGACCATCGCCATCGGCGAGGCGTGGCGGCTGATCCGGGAAGGCGCAGCCGACGTGGCCATTGCCGGCGGCGTCGAGGCGCCGCTCGCGCCGCTCTCGTTCGGTGCGTTCGCCATCATCCGCGCCATGAGCGCCCGCAATGACGAGCCCGAGCGCGCATGCCGCCCCTTCGACCGCGACCGCGACGGCTTCGTCATGGGCGAGGGGGCGTGCGTGCTGGTGCTCGAGGAGCGGGAGCACGCGCGCCGCCGTGGCGCACGCATCTACGCCGAGGTCCGCGGCTACGCCAACACGAACGACGCCCACCACATGGCCGCGCCGCGCCCCGACGGCCGCGAGGCGACCCGCGCGATGGCCGGAGCGCTCCGGAGCGCGGGCATGGCGCCAGGCGAGATCGACTACATCAACGCCCACGGGTCCTCCACCCCCCTCAACGACTCCACCGAGAGCCTGGCCATTCGCAGCGTCTTCGGGGGGCGCGCCGACCACATCCCCGTGAGCGGGACGAAACCGTACTACGCCCACGCACTCGGCGCGTCCGGCGCCATCGAGGCCGCGCTCTGCGCCCTGGCCATCGAGCGGGGCTGGATCCCGCCGACCCTGAACCTGGAAAACCCGGGCGAGGGCTGCGACCTGGACTACGTCGTCGGAAACGGAAGGGACACGCGACCCCGCGCCGCGCTCACCAACTCCTTCGGCTTCGGTGGGATCAACGCCAGCCTGGTGCTATCAGCTCCAGCCCACGGGACGAAGACCGCGCACCCCCACGGTTGATCGTCTCCTCGGGCAGCAAGAAGGCGCACCAGGAACCGCGTGCGCCCCACGGCTCCGCGGGGTGCGGCGAGTCCATGCGTCGCCCACTGGCGGGCCGACATCCCCCCAGCTCCGGACCGGCTCACGGACCAACTCAGGGGCGTGCCACGAACCGCACGGCGCCGCTCCCCGGGGATCGGTTGGTGAGGTACTCGAGCCTTTCCCGAACAAAATCCGAATCATTGCGCGGATCCCGGCTCGCACACGAGCTGGTGTGCAAGCGGGAACCCGGGGTGCGGGGCCGGGGTAAGCGTGCGCGAACTCCAGTTCGGCTGTGGCGGGAAGCGTGGGTGGCGGCCCGGTTTTCGGCGCCCCCAAGAGGGTTGATGAGGCGGGCGGCTTCTCATAGATTTGGCGGGCTATGAGCGCAAGCGAGCGGGTGTGCCAACTCCGTTTCTCGCATGAGGATCGAGGCAGCGAGTGCCGTGGCGCGGCGGTGCTCGCTGTCTTTGTTTCCAACCCTTGAACCGCGGAAGAACCGGACTCATGTTCGCAACTTCTCGTGCCCTCGACTCGTTCGACCAGTATTTGCAGGACGTCGAGAAGTATCCACTGATCCAGAACCCGGAGGAGGAGCGAGCGCTGGCTCGCCGGGCACGCAGGGGTGACCGTGAAGCCGCCGAGCGGTTGGTGACGGCGAACCTGCGATTCGTGATCTCGTACGTGAAGAAGTATCAGGGGCGCGGACTCGGCCTGGCGGAGCTAGTGTGCATCGGCAACGAGGGGCTCCTCAAGGCGGTGAAGAAGTTCGATCCGGACAAGGGCGTGAAGTTCATCAGTTATGCGGTGTGGTGGATCCGTCAGACGGTGCTGCAGGCGCTGGCGGAGCAGACGCGCTCGGTTCGGATCCCGCTGAACCAGAACTCGAACCTGGCGAAGCTCTCCCGCACGGAGACCGCCCTGACGCAGCAGTTCGGCCGTTCGCCAACGGACCAGGAGATTGCCGCCGAGATGCGCGAGCCGTTGGAGACGATCCGAGCGCTCCGGCGGGTCGCGGCGACCGAGCTATCCCTGGACGCGCCGATTGATCGGAGCGACCGGGACAGCGCGAGCTTCGGCGAGCGGTTCGCGGGCTCCGAGGCGACGGAGATCGAGGAGGACGTGGAGGCGATCGCGCGCCGCGACTTCCTGGACCAGATGTTCGAGAAGTACCTGACGGAGCGCGAGCGCAAGATCCTCTACCTCTACTACGGGCTCGACGACGGGGAGGAGCGGACGCTGGAGGAGATCGGCACGCTCCTGGGCGTGACGCGCGAGCGGATTCGGCAGATCCGGAACCGCGCTTTCGAGAAGCTGCGCGAGAGCCCGGATGGCGCGGCGCTGGCGGGCTTCTGGATGGCGAACTAGTGCTCCCGGCCGGAAATACGGTCGTATTCGACCGCCGCTGCATTGTGCCTCGCTGCGTTGCGCTTCGTCGCAATAGCGCAGGGCTATTCCTCCTCAGCACGCCTTGCGAGGCGCACGCATCGACGGTCTCGATACGTGACCGTATTTCCAGCCGGGAGCACTAGCAGGTCGCTGAAGCAGGGTCGCGGCGGCAGCCGGGATGGCGATGCATGGCCCCGCGCCTCCGGGTGCGGGGCCTTTCTCATGTCGGTGGATCCCGCGTCGCGCCAGGGGTCGTGCCCGGCCGGGAACCGTGTTCCTGCCGGACGAGTACGAAACCAATCAGGAAAGAACGACGCGAGCGCGACTGAGCGTCCGCATCCAGTGGGGAGGTTGGCATGCCGATCTACGAATATCGATGCTCAAGCTGTGGAACCGAGTTCGAACGGCGCCTCAGGCTCTCGGAGATGGGGGAGGTGCAAGCGTGTCCGGCGTGCGGCGTGGGCGCGGATCGCAAGCTCTCGCTGACCGCGCCGCTCCCAGTGCACGCCGCAGCGGCGAGCTGCCCGTCCACGGGGCTGCCGTGCGCCTGCGGCCGCATGGCGGAGGCGTAGCGCGCCGGGCCCCCACGCCCCCGGCGCGAGAGCCCTCGCCGCACATGTGCCGCACGGCGCGCCGCGGTGTCCGCGGTGTCCGCGGTGTGGCGGCCGCGGCGGTCTTCCTTGCGCTTCTTTCCCCCGCTCCGCTCCCCGCCCAGGACCCGGGGGACCCGGGGGGGTGGAACTCACCTCGCACCCTCGAGCTCATCCGCCGCACCCGCGAGCGGCGCCAGCACGCCGCGGCCGACTCGTCGCTCCGCTCCTACGCGGCCGACGCCCGCGGCTACGTCTACTTCTTCCTGGATCGCCAGGACACGGACGAGCGGGTGCTCGTCAAGGTGGACCAGATCGCCCTCGAGGTCTACTGGCAGGCGCCGGGGCTGGCGAAGCAGCTGATCGTCGGGCTCCGTGACGAGAAGCGGCTGCCCACAAACATCCGCTACCACCTCGATCACCTCACGGTGGTTCAGGACGATTTCGGGGACCTCATCCGCCTGGGCGACGGTGACGAGGTCCGGGGCGTCGTGCACCCGGCGGCACCGGGGTCCGACGAGATCTACGACTTCCGGCTCGCCGATTCCATCACGATCAGGCTCGCAGGCACCGCTACCGACATCCGCGTCTACGAGATCCAGGTGCGGCCCAAAGATTTGGGGGCGCCGGCGTTTGTGGGCAGCATCTTCACGGACCGCGCCAGCGCGGCGATCGTGCGCATGAACTTCACGTTCACGCCCAGCGCGTACGTGGACCGGCAGCTCGACTACATTCGCATCTCCCTGGACAACGGGCTATGGGAGGGAAAGTACTGGCTCCCCCACGAACAGCGGGCCGAGCTGCGCCGCCAGCTTCCGGAGCTCGACTTCCCCGTTGGCGGCGTGATCCGCGGGAAGATCTCTGTGGGCAACTACCGCTTCAACTCGGAGCTGCCGGACGGGCTCTTCCTCGGACGGCGCGTCGCCGCGTTGCCACAGACGATGCGCGAGCAGTTCCCGTTCGAGAAGGGACTCTACGCCGAGCTCGAGGAGCAGGGCCTGGCGCCGCCGCCGGAGCTCGCGGAGATCCGGCGGCGGGCCATGGAGCTCGTGGGCAACCACTACCTGAGCGGGCTCCAACCCCTGCGCCTCCACCTGCCGTTCGCGTCCGCCGCCTTCCGCTACAACCGCGCGGAGGGCGTGTTCGCCGGGCTGGGCTTTGCCTGGATGGCCCGGCCGGACCTACGTCTGGACTTCCACGGCGGCTACGCCTTCGCGGCCGGGATCCCCGAGGCGACCCTCGTCGCCAGCCACCGCGAGGATCCGGGCACGCTCACCCTCACCCTCTCGCACCGCCAACTTCGCGACATCGGGCCGATCCGCGGCGCCAGCGGCGCTGTCAACACCCTCACCGCGCTCCTGGCCGGTGACGACTACCTGGACCCCTACTTCGCCTCCGGCATCGCCATCTCCCAGGAAGAACGGCTGAGCTCCGGCGGCACCACGACGGCGACCATGACCCTGCGCTGGGAGCGCCACGACGCCGCGGCGCTCAGGGTGACTGAGCCGCCGCTGCGCTCCGGCTCCGGCTTCCGTCCGGTGCGCGCCATCGACGAGGGAACGCTCGGATCTCTCAGCCTTGCCCTCCAGAAGCGGGCCGATCCCGGGCTCTCCGGCGAGGGGGTGGGGACGCTGGCGAGCTTCGATGGCACGACCTTCGCTGCACTGCGCGGCACGCTGGCCTGGAGGCGCCGCTGGCTCGGCAGCGAGCGGGAGGCCGTCGCGGAGATCCACGCCGGAAGCAACCTGGGCTCGACACCGCGCCAGATGCGCTACCTCCTGGGCGGACGCGAGACACTCCCCGGCTACCCGTACCGCGCCTTCACGGGCGACCACTTCGCCGTCGCCCGCGCCGAAGGCTCCACCCCGCTCCTTCACCCCTGGGTGCGAGCCCGGGCCTCAGCCGCCACCGGCTGGACAGAACTCGACCGAACGGCCGACAACCCCTCCACCGACCCCGTGGAGCCCCGCGGCACGGGAAGCCTTCGCACCTCCGTGGGCGTCGGCCTCGGCCTGGGCTTCGACATCCTCCGTGTGGACCTCGCGCGCGGGCTCAACGGCGGCTCGTGGCAACTGCTCTTCTCCGTCAACCGCGAGTTCTGGGACTGGCTCTGAGCGGACCGCAGGCCCGAGAGTCCTGGCGGCAGGGGAGACCCGTGACCGGCATAGGCGCTCCGATCCGAACGGAACTGCGGGCGGACACAGATAGAAGGCTGTTGAAGAACCTGTCCGTGGTTCGCGGTGCGGAGCGCGGCGGGGTCCGTCCTCAGTGGGTTCTTCAACAGCCATAGAGGAACTCTGACCGGCAAGGGAGCGGTGAGCGGCCAGGGCTTTCGGCCCGGTAACTCTGACCGGTCGTTATGACCGCTCCGGGTCGGATGACCGGCACGCCGCATCCGTCAGTGCCGGCACGCCGTGCGGACGTCCACACATCCTATGATATTGTTAGACAATAAATTATGGACGTCATTCGATGGGTCACCCGGAGACGGATCGCCTGGCACGCGGCTTGAAATAATCTGGTACAGAGAAAAGACATGGGGCGGGCGCGACACCTTCTTCCTCACGCTTCGCTGTCCGCGGGCACCCTGCCCACAACGCCTCCGGGCCAGTTCCGGTAGGCAATCCTCAGGCAGGTTCGCGACCGCCCCGCCAGTGACCAGTGCCATGTAGCGGTGCCGGCGGCGTGCCACGAGCCAAGCTGGCGCCGGAGCAAGGAAACTCGTGGCAAAGAGGAGAGGAGGGGCACCCTCCTGGAAGTGGTGCCAGCACAACAGTGGGGAGAGAGCCGAGCGCCGGGGGACGGGCCCGGCGCTCACCTTTTTGGTGGCCCTCCTCCCTGCGCCGGTACCCGCCTCCAGCGTCTTCCGGACCCGGCCTAGTCGTAGTCCGGGTCGCGCCGCCTGCCCGTTCGGAGCCGTGCAGAGCGGCTCCGTCCGACCCCACGCCACCCCTCCCCAAGGGTCGGCCTGAGGGTCGTGCTACCGCCCGACCGGTCGAGGGCGACCCGTCATCCCCCCACCACTCTTCCCCGCTGTCCAGGTCTTCCCGGTTGTCCCATTCCTGCTTGTGCTCCCGTCATTCCTCCTCGCCCTTCCCCCGTGGTGACAGGAGCACGACCTCGCGGACGTTCACGTCGGCGGTGGGGATCGTGACTCCATCGCGCTCGAAGGAGTCGTACTCGATGCGCCCCTCCACGTAGAGGCGGTCTCCCTTGCGGATGTGCTCCTCCGCAAGCTCCGCGAGGCGATCCCACAAGGTGAGCCGGTGCCAGTCGGTGCGTTCCTTGCCCTCATCGCCGTCCCCGGCGATGCGGCGGTTCGTGGCGAGAGAGAGATGGGCGACCTTCGTGCCGTTCTGCGTCTGCTGGATGTCCGGGTCGCGCCCCACGTGGCCCACCAGGATGATCTTGTTCACCGAGCGGCTCATTGGTTTCCCCCCTTCCCTGTGCTCGCGGCTGGGCGAGGCCGGCCCACGAAGCGAGCGCGCGGAACCGGCCGGTGCTCGGAGAGAGGTTGCGCTCCGAGACGGGGCGCTGCCATGGCGCCGCGAGTCACGTGGTGGTGGTGTGCGTCGCTTCGGCGCGTCAACGCGTCCGCGACACGGCCTTCCGCAGTCCAGCGTGCCGCCCCTCACCCCTTGCACTCGTACCAGCTCTTCCCGATCCCGGTCTCGACGACGAGGGGGACGCGGAGCTGCATGGCGCGCTCCATCTTCGCGATGACGATGCGGCGGAGCTGCTCGACCTCGTGCTCGGGCACCTCGAACAGCAGTTCGTCGTGGACCTGGAGCACCATGAGCGCGCCGGAGCCTGTGGCCTGGAGCGCCCGATGGACCTCGATCATGGCGCGCTTGATGAGGTCGGCGGCGGTCCCCTGGATGGGCGTGTTCGAGGCGACGCGCTCGCCGAACGCGCGGATGTTCCAGTTCGGTGAGCGGAGCTCAGGTACGTAGCGGCGGCGGCCGGAGAGCGTTTCCACGAACCCGCGTTCGCGCGCCTGCGCGACCGTCTCGTCCAGGTAGCGCCGCACCCCCGCGAACCGCGCGAAGTACTGCTGGATGAAGCGTCGGGCCTCCTCGCGGCTGATCCCGAGCTGGCGGGCGAGGGAGAACTCGCCCTGGCCGTAGATCGTCGCGAAGTTGATCGTCTTCGCGCGTGCGCGCATCTCCGTCGTGACCTGATCGACATCGACGCCGAAGACGATGGCGGCGGTCTGGCGGTGGATGTCGATCCCGCGCGAGAACGCGTCCACGAAGGCCGGGTCGTCGGAGAAGTGGGCGAGGATGCGGAGCTCGATCTGCGAGTAGTCGGCCCCAAGGAACACGCGGCCGGGCCCCGGGACGAAGCCCTTGCGGATCTCGCCGCCCGTCTCGGTGCGGATCGGGATGTTCTGCAGGTTCGGCTCGCTCGACGAGAGCCGCCCGGTAGCCGCCACCGTCTGGTTGAAGCTCGTGTGGATGCGCCCCGTCTCCGGGTGCACGAGGCGGGGCAGCGCGTCCACGTAGGTGCCCCTCAGCTTGTCGAGCTGCCGGTACTCGATGAGGAGGCGCGGGAGCACGCTGCCCTGGGCGGCCAGCTCGTCGAGCACGGACGCATCCGTGGAGGGGCCGGTCTTTGTGCGCTTGAGCACGGGCAGCCCCAGGCGGTCGAAGAGCACCTCCCGGAGCTGCTGCGTCGAGCTGATGTTGAACTCGCCGCCCGCGAGCTTAAAGATCTCCTCCTGAATGAGCGCGAGCTCACGTTCGAGCTTCCTGCTCATGGCGGCGAAGAACTCCGTGTCGATGCGGATCCCCGCGTACTCCATATCCGCGAGCACGGTGAGGAGCGGCATCTCGAGCTCGTGGAAGAGTCGGGTCAGCTCGAAGGCGTCGAGCTCGCGCTGGAAGCGTTCCGTGAGGCGAAGCGCCACGTCCACGTCGTGGCACGAGTAGTTGCGGGCTGCCTCGGGCGGCACCTCGGCGAACGGCCGCTCGCCCTTCCCCTTGCCCACCACGTCCGCGTACGTGGTCATGCGGTGGTCCAGGTAGTCGAGGGCCAGCGCCTCGAGGTCGTGCTGCCGGCGATTCGGGTCGGCGACGTACGAGGCGATCATCGTGTCGAACCAGATCCCCCGCAGCTCGGCGCCCGCGCGCCGCAGCACGATGAGGTCGTACTTCAGGTTGTGGCCGATCTTGCGGATCTCCGGCGCCTCCAGCACCTCCACGAGCGGCCGGAGCTGCGGCGAGCCCAGGGGCGGGAGGTTCTTGATCTCGACCGGCGGACCGTCCAGCGCCAGGGCCGCGCTCGCCCGGTGGCCGAACGGCAGGTAGAAGGCGCGCCCGGGCTTGATCGCCAGGGAGAGGCCCACGAGCGATGCGCGCATGGGATCCGGGTCGCCCGTCTCCGTGTCCAGACACACGGCACCCGCCGCGCGGATCCAGCGAGCGAGCTCCGCCACCTCCTCGAAGGACTCCACGAGCCGGTAGTCTGCGGCCTCCTGGCCCGCGGCGGCTGCGGCCGCGGGCACGGCCTCGGGTGTCGGCGCGGCGTAGTCCACGAGGGTGCGGAACTCGAGCTCGACGAAGAGGCGGCGGAGCGCGTTCCGGTCCGGTTCGCGCACCCTGAGCGCGTCCAGCTCGAGCTCGACGGGGACATCCGTGCGGATCGTGACCAGCCGCTTGGACAGACGGACGTCATCTGCGTGGGCGAGGATCGCCTCGCGGGCCCGCCTGCTCTCGACCTCGTCCACGCGCCGCAGGATCTCCTCGACGCTACCGAACGCTTCCAATAAAGCGACGGCCGTCTTCGGGCCGATCCCCCGAGCGCCCGGGATGTTGTCCGAGACGTCGCCGATGAGCGCCAGGTAATCGGCGACCTGGGCGGGCGGCACGCCCAGCCTCTCGGCCGCCGTCGCCTCGTTTACCCACTCGGCGGCCACACCGGCGGCACCGCCTCGCCCGGGATTGAGGAGCGCGATCCCCGGACCCACGAGCTGGTAGAAGTCCTTGTCCCCGGAGACAATCACGGCCTCGAGCCCGCCCGCCTGCGCCTTCACCGCCAGCGTCCCGATGACATCGTCCGCCTCGTATCCCTCCAGCTCGAGCACCGGCGCGCTGAACGCGGCGATGAGCTCGCGGATGCGCGTGAGCCCGACCTCGAGATCCTCGGGCATCTTCTCCCGGGTGGCCTTGTACTCCGGGTACTCCACCTCGCGCTCGCTCGTCCCCGCATCGAAGACCACGGCCAGGTAGTCCGGGCCGAAGTCCTCCCGAATCTTGATGAGGAAATTGGCGAGACCCCATGCCGCCGAGGTGTGCTCGCCCCGCGACGTCGTCAGGGGACGATTCACCAGAGCGAAATACGCGCGGTAGATGAGCGCGTACGCGTCAATGAGGAAGAAGCGCGGGTGAGTCTTCGGTGGGGCTTCGATCATCGGTGCACACTACAGGCAGCTTGCCGTGCCACCCCGGGTATCGCTCTCCTGACGCTCCCCCTATACAACGGAACCCGCTGCAGGATCCTACTGGTAAGCCGGTCCCGAGGAGGGGACTCACTGCGCCCTATGCAACGAAAACGCCCCGCAGGATCACACTGCGGGGCGCGGTTCGGCAAGCCTGGAGGACCGTCAGGAGGCGCGGACGACGTTCGCGGCCTGGAGCCCCTTGTCGGTCTGCCGCACCTCGAACTCCACCGCCTCCCCCTCCGTGAGCGTCTTGAAGCCGTCCATGGCGATCGCCGAGAAATGAACGAAGACATCTTCGCCGCCCTGCTGCTCAATGAAGCCATAGCCCTTGGCATCATTGAACCACTTCACGGTACCCTTGGGCATGCTCACCGCCTCCTGCGCGAAAGGGACCACCGAAACTGTCACAGAACGGATCGAAGCTAAATTAGGAATTTTCCGCCTGTCAAGAAAATAGTTCGACGGCTTTTGAGGGTGTCCAGTGGGCGGGCGAGGAGCCCCGGATCGGCGGGGAGTTGGCCGGCGGTGTAGTGGCGTCGCGGCGCGTGCGTTCGTACCATCCTCCATCCGTACCGGCCTCCATCGGTGCCGGACGCCGCATCCTTCCCTCCTTCTCCCGGGGTTCGCCAGTGGACTACGAGCTGAGCTTGCTCGACTTCGCCCTCCGGATCACCGTCGTCTTCGCCCTGGTCTTCGCCAACGCATACTTCGTGGCCGCCGAGTTCGCGCTGGTCGCGTCGCGAGTGACACGGATCGGCGCGCTGGCGGAGCGGGGGAAACGGCGCGCACAGATCGCGCTGCACGCGATCCGGCACCTGGACCGCTACATTTCGGGGACCCAGCTCGGGATCACGCTGGCGTCGCTGTCGCTCGGCTGGTTCGGCGAGGGCACGCTGGCGGTGCTCCTGATCCAGGTCTTCGACGGGCTGCCCGCACCGTGGGATGCGATCGCGAGCCACGGCGTAGCGGGGACGATCGCCTTCTTCGGGATCACGTTCCTGCACATCGTGCTCGGGGAGCTGGCGCCCAAGTCGCTGGCGCTTCTCTTCCCGGAGAGGGTCGGGCTCTGGGTCGCCGGTGGGCTCGTGGTCTTCTCGCGTCTGCTCGCGCCATTCATCTGGCTGCTCAACGGGGCGGCGAACCTCATTCTGCGCTCGGTCGGGCTCCGGGCTCCCACGGAGGTGGAGCGGGTGCACTCGCCGGAGGAGCTCCAGATGCTCGTGCGCCAGAGCCACGAGTACGGGGTTCTTGCGGCGCATCCGCGCGCCATGATCGAGGCGGTGCTCGACCTCGCAGAGACGACCGCCGAGACGGTGATGACGCCCCGTACGGACATCGTCGCCGTCGAGGTGGGCACGCCGCTGGAGGAGGTGACGCGCGTCATCCTCGAGGAGGGGCTTTCCCGGCTTCCGGTCTACGAAGGCGACCTCGATCACGTGGTGGGAACCGTGCTCGCCCGGGACCTCTGGCGGGCGATCCACCGGGGTGGGCCGAGCACGCTGCGGGAGGTCATGCGCACGCCGTTCTTCGTCCCAGCGTCGAAGCGGACCCAGCCCCTCATCGCGGAGATGCTCCAGAGCCGCAACCACATGGCGGTGGTGCTCGACGAGTTCGGCGGCACGGCGGGGATCGTCACGCTGGAGGACCTCATCGAAGAGATCGTCGGCGAGATCCGGGACGAGCACGAGGTGGAGCGGCCCGAGGTCGAGGAGCGAGGCCCCGGGGCCTACTCCATGGCGGCCACCGCCCCCATCAGCCACGTGAACGAGGCGGCGCACCTCGAGCTTCCAGACGCAGAGCGCTACAGCACGATCGGCGGCTACGTCCTGGATCGCATCGGCCGGATCCCACGGGTGGGCGAGGAGCTGGAGCTCCCGGGCGGCCGACTGCGGGTCGAATCCATGCAGGGACGGCGCATCGAGCGCGTGCTGATCACGCGGATGTGAGGCGGGGTCCGCCGCCGGCGGATCTCTGCTCGCGCCACTGCGGATCGCATTTTCACGGCAGAGTCTGCCGCCGCCCCGCTGGCTCGCGCGACGCCGGGGCTGGTTCGCGGGCCCGCTCGGAGAGATTCCCGGCGCCGGAGTGGGGGGCGCTACGACGTCCGCCGGCGGCGGATGCGCTCGGCGAGCGTGTTGAAGTCGGCACGGGAGCTCGGGGTCATGCGGTAGCGCCCGAAGCCGGTGTCGTCGATGAAGCGCAACTCCGCGCGCCCCAGCGTTGCGTCCTGGTAGATCCAGACGATCACGCGCGGCTGGCCCCCCACATCGCCCGGCTGCTCCTGCACGGTGATCGGTGGTCCCAGGACGATGAACACCATCCCGCGATCCGTACGCCACCCGGGCATCCCCGGCTCGCGGAACCGAAGATTCGACTCGCGCACCCGTTCGAAATAGGCGTCCCGGTACTCGTTGCGCGTGGTGGTGGGGTCGGGGTCGCGGGCGGCCCAGAATTCCTCCCACAGGCGCGCGCGCTGTAGCCCGGTGGCGGCCCGCAGGCGCTCGATCTCCTCGGGCTCTGCGATGAGGCTCAGGTAGTCGAGCACCTCCGAGAAGTCCGCGACGATCCAGGTGTCCGCCAGCGTGACCAGGACGGGCGCCGTGGCGACCGGGGTCGTCTCGCCCGGCGACAGGAAAGCGAGCTCGAGCCGGCCGATGGGCAGGCTCTGCACGGGAACCGTCACCACGGCGACGCGGACGCCGGCGTTCCCACCGCCGAACGCCACCTCGGTGCGCCAGACCTCCGAGCCGCCCGCGTCCCGCACCTCGAGCACACCCGCGGCCCCCTCCAGCGAGCCGTAAGCTTCGAGGTAAACCAGCGCGGGCTCATCCGCGTACGGCACCGTGGACCGCGGGTTCGCCAAGAGCTGCGGCAGCGCGCCCGGGTCGTCGCGCCCGCCCGCCTCGTTCACCAGGACGGGCCCGCTGAAGCGCACGCCCTCCGCGCCGTAGGCCGGCAGTCGCAGCGTGTCGACGGCGTTCATGCCGCGGGGCGAGCCCATGTCCTGGACGTGCACCTGGATCTCGTATTCCCCGGGCTCGAGAGCGAGGAACGCCTGCAAGAAGACGGCCTCGTCCGAACGCATCGTCTCGCGCCGTTCGGCGACGCGCACCGTCTCCGTGAGCTCCAACCGCCGCTGCCGCTGTCCGCCCCGCACCGCCGTGAGCGCGACCCGGTACTCCCCGGTGAATCCGGCCTCATCCCGGTGGAAGCGCAGCGCTTCCGGTGGAAACGAGAGCGCGAACAAGAGGAACGTGCTGTCGGCGGGTCCGGCGAAGCTGGCGAAGCGCCCCACGCCGCGGAAGTCCGGCCCCCCCACTACCATCCCGAGATCGCGGTAGACATCGAGCGGGCGCGCGAGCGGCGCCGGACCCAAGGCGCTCCCGGGGCGCGCGCCCTCCGGACCGACGCGCCGGCCGCCGCACGCCGCGGCCGCAACCAGCGCGAGCAAAAGAACCAAAAGAAAGAGGCCACCGCGAAGGTGGCCTCCCTGCCTTGCGGCAGCGGCGCCGTGCAGCGTCACGACGCGGCGGCCACGCCCCGCTTCCGCGCCTCCATCGCGTGGAGCGCGTCGACCATCCTTTGGGCCGATTCTTCCATCTCGATCACCAGCCGGTCGATACGGGAGACGAAGTAGTTGTAACAGATGCTCACGGGGATGGCGATGCATAGGCCCTCGGCCGTAGTCAGCAGCGCGATCTTGATGCCCCCGGCCACCAGCGTCGCCTCCACCTCGCCCGCCAGCTCGATGGCCTGGAACGCCACGATCATCCCGATCACCGTCCCGAGGAAGCCGAGCAGCGGCGCAACGTTGGTCACGCTCGCGAGAATCACGAGACCACGCTCGAGCTTGCTCAGCTCGATGAGGCCCTGGTTCTCGATCGCCTTGATGACCCGCTCTGTGCCTTCGTCGCGCCGCTCGAGGCCCGCGTAGAGAATGCTGCCGGCCGGAGACTTCGATTCCCTACAGACCTTCAGGGCCTCCTCGACCTGGTGCTCAGCGAGGAGTGCGTCCACATCCTTCAACACCTTGCGGGTGCGGCCGCTCTTCCCCGCCAGCTCGAGGTACTTCCAGATGATGGTGATGAGCCCGATGAATGCGCTGAGGGCCAGGGGGTAGACCATCCATCCCGTGTCGACCCAGAGATTCGCGACCTGTTCCCAGAACGTCAGTTTCGGCGCTTCCATGCCAGGAAGCTGCAGAAGCGCCGTGGTTAGTACTGTGAGACCGCCCAAGAGACCCTCCCGCTCGGTAGACGAGCCGCCTAGCCGTCTACGGTTGATGCGCTCCACGCGCCGCGGGTGCGTGGCCCAACCGAAACCTCGGGATAATGCAAAGCACCCCCATGCGTGTCAACCCCTGCGATCCTACGATGCTACGATGGGCCGAATGGGGCCAGCCTCGCCTGCGGCACAACCTTAAGACACGCGGCAAGGCGCGCGGGGGCCTTCTCCTCCAGCGGCGGCAGGACCTTGCGGCACTCGTCGTCCTTAAGGGGGCTGGGGCAGCGGGGGTAAAACGGGCAGCCCGCGGGCGGATTCGCGGGGCTCGGGATGTCGCCCGCCAGCACGATCCGCTCACGCCTGCCGCGCCGGGCCGCGTCCGGGTTCGGCACCGCGGAGAGCAGCGCCCGCGTGTACGGATGCTTGGGATCCCGGTACAGTTCACGGGCCGGCGCCAGCTCCACGATGCGCCCGAGGTACATGACCGCCACGCGGTCGCTCACGTGCTCGACGAGCGCGAGGTCGTGGGCGATGAAGAGATACGTGAGTCCGAGCTCCGCCTGCAGGTCCTTGAGCAGGTTGATGACCTGCGCACGCACGGAGACGTCCAGCGCCGAAACCGGCTCGTCGCACACGATGAACTCCGGCTCCACGGAGAGGGCGCGGGCGATCCCGATGCGCTGGCGCTGGCCGCCGCTGAACTCGTGGGGGTAGCGGTTGGCGTGCGCGGGGAGGAGTCCGACGAGCTCGAGAAGCCGGCGGATGCGGGCGTCGGCGTCCCGGGGTGAGGCGGCGAGCCCGTGCACGCCGAGGATCTCACGGAGCATGTCGCCCACGGTCATGCGCGGGTTCAGGGAGCCGAACGGGTCCTGAAAAACCATCTGGGCGCGGCGCCTGAGCCCGCGTAGCTCGTGGCGGTCCATCTCGAGGATGCTCCTGCCAGCGAAGAAGACGGTGCCCGACGTGGGCTCCACGAGGCGCAGGAGCGCGCGTGCAGCGGTGGTCTTCCCGCACCCCGACTCTCCCACGAGGCCCACGCTCTCCCCCTTCTGGAGCGTGAGCGAGATGCCATCCACGGCCCGCACGGTGCCGACGACGCGGCCGAAGGCGCCTCGCCGCACCGGGTAGTGCTTCTTCAGGTCGCGGGCCTCCACCAGGACGGAGGGCGCCTCACTCACGGACGGACTCCCTCGGGGCGCCACACAGCGTTCCGTCCCGCGCCGGCGTTCGGCGCGCGGCCCCGGAAGCACGGGGTTCAAGCGTCGCGGTCGGGCATCGGGAGGTCATTCGGCCGATTCTTGCGCCGACGGTGCCGCTACCTCCTTTCACCACGCCGCCTCCCAGACCCCGGGCTTCCGGCGCGCGGGCTCCTCCACGAGCCAGCAGCGGGCGCCGCGACCCGGCGCGGAGCTGAACAAGGGCGGCGCCGCAGCGCCGCAGCGCTCCCACGCGTGGGGGCACCGGTCGTGGAAGCGGCAGCCGTCGGGCCAGCTCTCGGGCCCGGGGACGACGCCCGGGATCGCGGAGAGGCGTGCCCGCGGGTCACCCAGGCGCGGGAGCGACGCCAGAAGCCCCTGGGTGTACGGATGCCGCGGCGCCTCGAACACCTCGCGTGCGGTTCCGCACTCGACGATCTGGCCCGCATACATCACCGCGACGCGGTCGCAGAACTCGGCGACGACACCCAGGTCGTGGGTGATGAGGAGCACGGCCATCCCATGGCGATGCCGGAGCTCGGCCAAGAGCTCGAGGATCTGAGCCTGGATCGTCACATCCAGCGCCGTGGTCGGCTCGTCCGCAATGAGCACGTCCGGCTCACAGGACAGCGCCATGGCGATCATGACCCGCTGTCGCATTCCGCCGGAGAGCTGGTGCGGGTACGCGTCGAGGGCGCGGTCGGGGTCGGGGATCCCCACCTCCTGGAGCATCGCCTCGGCCGCCTGCCGCGCCGCCCGCGCCCGGAGTCCGCGGTGCAGCGAGAGCGTCTCCCCGATCTGGTCGCCCACCGTGAAGACGGGGTTCAGGGATGTGAGCGGCTCCTGGAAGATCATGGCGATGCGGTCGCCGCGGATCCGTCGCATCTCGGCGGCGGAGAGCGCCATGAGCTCGGTGCCGCGGAACCGCACGGAGCTGCCCGCAACGATGCGGCCCGGCGGCTCCGGGACGAGCCGCAGGATGGAGAGCGCCGTGACCGTCTTCCCGCACCCGGACTCGCCCACCAGCCCGAGGGTCTCGCCCTGTGCGAGATCGAAGGAGACGCCGTCCACCGCCCGGGCGAGCCCCGTCTCCGTGGCGAAGTACGTGCGCAGCTCGTTCAGCTCCAGGACCGCCGGGCCGGGAGACGCGGCGCGCCCAACCGCGGTCGCCCCGGTCATACGCGCAGCCGCGGGTCGAGGGCGTCGCGCAGGCCGTCGCCCACCAGGTTAAACGCCAGCACCGTGATCACGATGGCGAGCCCGGGGAACGTGGAGAGCCACCACGCGCCCAGGAGGTGGTCGCGCCCGTCCGCCACCATGGTGCCCCAGGACGGCGTCGGCGGCTGCACGCCGAGCCCCAGGAACGACAGGCCCGCCTCCAAAACGATCACGTTGCCGATCCCCAACGTGGCCGCCACGATCACCGGCGCGAGCGCGTTCGGAATGAGGTGCCGCAGCACGATCCGCGAGCGGGAGAAGCCCAGCGCCCGTGCCGCCAGCACGAACTCCCGCTCCTTGAGGCTCAGCACCTCGCCGCGCACGATGCGCGCCGTGCCCGGCCACTGAGTGAGCCCCAGCACCGCGACGATGAGGAAGATGGACGGCCTGAACACCGCGATGATCGTGATCAGGAGCACCAGCGGCGGGAACGAGATCACCATGTCCACGAACCGCATGATCACCGCTTCCGCCCTGCCGCCCAGGTAGCCGGCGACCGCGCCCACCAGCGTGCCGATCGAGAGGCTGATGGCCACGGCCACGAACCCGATGGTCAGGGAGATTCGCGCACCGTAGAGGATGCGGGCGAGCACGTCCCGCGCGAAACTGTCCGTGCCGAACCAGTAGGCGCCCGACGGCGCGAGCAGCCGCTCCGTGAGGAGGTCGCCCTGATGGATCGGGTCATGGGGCGCTAGAAGCGGGGTGAGCAGCGCAGCCGCGTAGAGCAGCACGATGGCGGCGAGCCCCGCGACCGCCGGGCGGTTGCGGCGGAACGCTCGCGTCACGAGCTGCCGCTGGACCGCACGCACACGGGCGGCCGGACGCCCGGCGCCGCTCACGTCTCGGCGCGAGAGCAGCCAGACGGCCGCGAGCCCGCCGGCCAGCGAGAGGACCGCGATCCAGCCGTCGAGCGCCCCGTGCGAGAGTACCGCGACGATCCGCTCCCCGCGCCAGATCGCCAGGGCCACGAGCGCGGTCCAGGAGGAGAGGAGGACCCAACCCCGGGCCGCTCGGCCCGAGACGAGCTGCGGCGCGCCGGGCAGCACGGCGGACAGGAACCGCGCGCCCGCGTCACTCATAGCGGATCCTCGGGTCCACCACGGCGTAGAGCACGTCCGCGATCAGGTTGCCGATCACGACGATCACCGCGAAGAGGAAGCTCCCCGCCATGACCACTGGGTAGTCCCTCTGGCTGATCGCCTCCACCACCAGGCGCCCCATCCCCGGCCAGGCGAACACCGTCTCGACGAACACCGCGCCACTGAAGAGGAAGGGCAGGTAGAGCCCGACCAATGTGACCACAGGAATCAGTGCGTTGCGGAGCGCGTGCTTGAAGATCACGCGCGCCTCGTCCAGCCCCTTCGCGCGCGCCGTGCGGATGTAATCCTGGCGGATCACCTCCAGCATGCTGCTCCGCGTGTACCGCGCGACGCCCGCCGCCAGGACGAGGGCCAGGGAGAGCGCCGGAAGCGTCAGGTGCAGAAGGCGGTCTCGCAGCCGCTCGAGCGGCGAAAGGAACTCGTAATCGACGCTCGTCATGCCGGAGGCCGGAAACCAGATGGGCCAGTCCCAGCGTGTCTTCGCATTCAGGCTGAAGACCAGGATCAGCATCAGGGCGAGCCAGAAGGACGGCATCGAGTAGAAGAACAGCGCGCCCACGCTCAGCGCCGCGTCCGCGGGCGAGTATTGGCGCACCGCCTGAATCACCCCCAGGACCACACCCACGAGGAACGCGAGGGCCAGGGCACACGCCGACAGCAGGAGCGTGTTCGGCAGGATCTCCAGGATCAGCTCCGCCACGGGACGGCTGCGGGCGATGGAGAACCCGAAGTCGCCCGTCAGAAACGCCGCCAGCCAGCGCACATAGCGGACGTGCACGGGCTGGTCGAGCCCCAGGTTCCGCCGCATCTGCGCGATGGCCTCCGGCGAGACATTGGGCCCGAAGTAGAGGGAGGTGGGATCGCCGGGCGCCAGGCTCAGGATGAAGAAGATGATGGTGGCGATCCCGATCACGAGCGGGACCGCGCCGACGAGCCGCCGGGCAATGTACGCGGTCATGGGAGCCGGGATCCGCTCTCCGCGCTAGCGCTCACCTCTCGCCCGGCAGTCCGCTCCCTCACCGCGCCGCTGCGCGCCCGCGCTCCCTCCGCTCTTCCGGCGGGATCCACCACTGCCGGGCGTTCACCCAGTCGCCGCGCACGTCCATGACCGCGTCGCGCAGGCGGCGGCTCACCCCGTCGAGCCGCTCCGAGAAGTAGAGGTACATGTACGGCTGGAGCTCGACGATCAGCGTCTGGTAGTCCCGCCAGAGAGGGATCGCCTCCTCCCGGTTCGCCACCAGGGGCAGCGTGTCCAGGAGCCGGTCCACTCGCGGGTCCTCGAGGCCGACCCACCCGTACGGCTGTTCGGCGCTTTGGGAGTGGAAGAGGTCGCGCTCGTCCAGGTTGAAGTCCACTACCCAGGCCATGACGACGCCGTCGAAGTCGCGCAGCTCGGGCGTGTTGAGCTGGTTCAGCAGCGTGGCCCACTCGACGATCTGCGGCTCCACCACGATCCCCAGCTCGGCCAGGTTCGCCTGCACGACCTCGGCGATGTCGGCACGCGCCTGGTTCCCCTTGTTCGACTTGAGGGTGAAGCGGAAGGGCACACCGTCGGCGTTCTCGCGGACGCCGTCGCCGTCGCGGTCGATCCACCCCGCCTCCTCCAGCAACTTCGCGGCGCCCTTCGGATCGTACGGCAATCCGCCGGCGAACGACGGATCATAGGCCCAGTGGAACGGTGGCACGCCCGCGTTCGCGATCCGGCCGTAGCCCTGGAGGATCGCGTCCACGATGGTCTGACGGTTCACCGCCATGGTGAGCGCGCGGCGCACGCGCGGGTCGGCGAACTGCGGCCTACGGGCGTTCCAGACGACGAAGACGTACTGGCGGAACGGGAAATGCCGCAGCTCCGCCGCCTGGGACGCCTGGACTTCCTTCCCCTGGCTCGGTCCCACGCCCACGTAGAGGTCGATGTTCCCCGTGAGCAGCTCCGTGAGCAGCGTGGTCTGCTCGAGAATGATCCGGTAGAGCAGTCGGTCGAGGTAGGGGCGCCCGCCCAGCCCCGCGGGGAAGAACGGGTTCGCCCCGAACGTCCAGGCCTCGTCCTGGCGGTGCTCGATGAAGCGGAATGGGCCGTTCCCCACGGGGCAGCGGGTGCCGAAGGGGTGCTGCTTGAGCTCCGCGGGCGGCACGTCCTCGAGCAGGTGCCGCGGCATGATCGCCGTCGCGCGCCACGGGTCCAGGAACTCGGCGTGGGGCTGCATGCGAAGCTTCACGGTGAACGAGTCCAACACCTCCACCCCCTCACGCCCCTTCACATAGTGCGTCCAGTAGGAGGCGTTGGGAAACGCCGTCGCCGGGTCCGTGGCCCGCAGGTACGTGAACTCGACGTCGTACGCGGTGCTCTGGGTCCCGTCGTGCCAGTAGACGTCGTCGCGGAGGTAGAAGGTGAGCTCCCGCTCGTCGTCCGAGACCTCCCAGGCGCGCGCCAGGTAGGGGGCGGGCCTGAGCTCAGCGTCGTACTCGATGAGTGTCATCAGATTGACGAAGCTCTGGAACTGGGAGGCCGTGTAGTCCGCCGAGACGAGGCCGTTCATCCCGTCGGCGATTTCGCCGTAGGATGCGGTCACCGCGGTGCCCCCGTGCTGCGGATCCGTGAGCGCCGCGGGTGCGGTGGCGAAAAAGGAGTCCACCCGCGCGAGCGCGCGAGCGCAGAAGTCGTCCGCCGTACTGCGCGCACGCTCGCCGGCGCAGGCGGCCGCGAGTAGGCTCGCCGCAGCCACGAGCGCCACCGCCTGCCCGCGGAGGCTCATCGGTCGCCTCGCTGCTGGATCACCGACGCCACGTCCACTCCGGGGAAGCGTAACGTTCTCGGTATGCTTCGGCCAGCTCCGTCTCCCGGGGCCGAAGCGCGCTCACGCGCTCACCCGCGGCAAGGGTCCGCTGGAAGCCCCTGATCACGGCCTTGGCCACTGCCTCCCACGGGGGCGCTTCGCTGAGCAGCCCCGCCAGTGTGGCGGGCGGAGCGCCCGCGGAACCGCCACCCAGCTCGAGCACCGCCCCCTGGTCCCCGTCGAGGAGGAGCGACCCGTGCTGCAGGAGCGCGCCTCCCACGCGGACCTGGGCGCTCCCCACAAGCTTGCGGCCGGCCACCACCAGCTCCCCTGGCGCGGCGGCCAGGAAGCACGGTGCGCTCGTCCGCTCTGCCCGCGCACCCTCGGCGCCATCCGCGATCCGCGCCGCCACGCCCAGCTCCGCGAGGGCAGACCTCAGCGCCTCGTTGATCCGAACATAGAGGGCGCGGAGCCCGCGGACATCCCGGAGCGGCACGATCACGGCGTAGGTGAGCTCGCGGTCGTGCAGCACGGCGCGACCGCCCGTGGGCCGGCGCACAAACGCGACACCGCGCGCCCTCGCCCCCTCCGCGTCATAGCGCCCGCGCGCCGGCTCGTTCCGCCCGAACGAGATGGTCGGCTCCGACCAGCGGTAGAGACGCAACACCCCGGTGACCGGCGTCGCCGCGGCCGCTAGGGCGTGATCGATGGCCATGTTTTCGGCGCCGCAGCGCGGCTCGTGGAGCAGAATCCTCCAGCTCAGCCTGTGCACGAGCGCATCCAGGGAGCGGTCCCCGGGGCTCACCGCGCCGCTGCCGTTTCCGCCCGCGCCGGTGCCCAGGTGTAGCGTACGTCCGGCTGCCGCGCAGCGCGCCCCTCGTCCAGCCGGCCCACCGGCGTGGTGTGCGGGGCCGCCAGCAACCGCTCGGCGTCCGTCTCCCCCTCCCGCGCGATGGCGAGCAGCGCGTCCGCGAAGCGGTCCAGCTCCTCCCGCGTCTCCGTCTCCGTGGGCTCGATCATGAGCGCCTCCGGCACGGTGAGGGGGAAGTAGATCGTGGGCGCGTGCACGCCGAAATCCAGCAGCCGCTTCGCGACATCAAGCGTGCGCACACCGAAGCGTTTGAGCGGGCTGCCGCTGAACACGGACTCGTGGAGCCCGCGGCCGTACGGCAGCCCGTACTTCCCCACGAGCCGCGCGCTGAGGTACGCGTTGTTCAGGACGGCGGCCTCAGCGGTCTCCCGGATCCCCGTGTTGCCCAGGCTGCGAATGTACGCGTACGCGCGCACGTGCACGCCGAAGTTGCCCCAGAATCCATGCATCTTGCCGATAGACTGGGGACGGTCCCAGTCGAGGCGGTACTCGGCGCCCTCTTTCCTTACCACGGGCACAGGGAGGAACGGCGCCACCTGCGCCTTCACGCCCACGGGCCCCGAGCCCGGACCACCGCCACCATGGGGAGTGGAGAAGGATTTGTGCGTGTTGAAGTGAAGGATGTCGAACCCCATGTCGCCCGGGCGCGTCACCCCCATGATGGCGTTCAGGTTCGCGCCGTCCATGTACATGAGGCCGCCCACGCCGTGAACCAGATCGGCGATCTCGAGGATGCGGCGCTCGAACTTACCGTGGGTGTTCGGGTTCGTGACCATGAAGCCGGCCACCTCATCATCGAGATGCGCCTTCAGGTCGTCTACGTCCACAAGCCCCTCGGCGTTCGACCTCAGCGTCAGGGAGTCGTATCCGGCGAGCGCAACGGTGGCGGGGTTCGTGCCGTGGGCGGAGTCCGGAATCAGGATCCTCGACCGCAGCTTGCCCCGCGCCTTGTGATAAGCCCGCATGAGAAACACGCCGCTCAGCTCGCCATGGGCGCCCGCAGCAGGCTGTAGCGTCACGGCGTCCATCCCGGAGATCTCCGCCAGGTACTCCTGGAGCTCATACTGCAGCCTCAGGGCACCCTGCGCCGCGTGGTGCGGCGCGAACGGGTGGACGCCCGCGAACCCGGGCAGCCGCGCCACCTCCTCGTTCACCTTCGGATTGTACTTCATGGTGCACGAGCCCAGAGGGTAGAGCCCGCGGTCCACGTGGTGGTTGAGGAGCGAAAGCGCGGTGTAGTGACGGACCACCTCGTGCTCGGGCACTTCCGGCAGCCGCGGCTCCGCCGCGCGCCGCTGCTCGGGCGCGAGCAGCTCGCCCAGCGGCCGCTCCGGCACGTCCGACGGCGGCATCGGGGTCCCGCGGCGTCCCGACCGCGACCGCTCGAAGATCAACACCTGCTCGTCATCACGTATGGGAAAACCGGGCATACGCCTTCGTCCTCTCCCTCGACCCCCGTCACCGCGCCAGCGCCGCGACCAGCCCGTCGATCTCCTCGCGGCTCCGCTTCTCCGTCACCGCGATGAGCAGCCCGTCCTCGACCCCGAGCGCCGCGTCGCGGAAGCGGGCCAGATCCACGCCGGCCAGATAGGCGCGGTCGAGCGCCTTCGCGATGAGCTCGCGCGCAGGCTCCGGCGTGCGCACGGCAAACTCCTTGAAAAACGGTGCCCCGGGAAAGAGCGGCTCGAACCCGTTCACCGCGGTCAGACGCTCGAAGGCGTAGTGCGCCTTGCGCAGCGAGACCTCGGCCGCCTGCCGCATCCCGGAAAGCCCGAGAACGGCCACGTGCACCGTGGCCGCCAGCGCGTTCAGCGCCTGATTCGTGCAGATGTTCGACGTGGCGCGCTCGCGCCGGATGTGCTGCTCCCGCGTCTGGAGCGTCAACACAAAGCCACGCCTCCCCCTGGCGTCCACCGTCGCGCCCGCGATCCGCCCCGGCATCTGCCGGATGAACTCGCGCCTCGCCGCGAGAAGCCCGACGCCGGGACCGCCGAAACTCATGGCGTTCCCCAGCGGCTGGCCCTCCGCGACCGCCACATCCGCGCCCGACTCACCCGGCGACTTGAGGAGCGCGCTCGCCACCGGATCGAACACGGCGACCAGCAGGGCACCATGCCGGTGCGCCACCTCCGCGGCGTCGTCCCAACCCTCGAGGACGCCGAAGAAGTTCGGGCTTTGGACCACCACTGCGGCCGTGTCCCCGTTCACCGCGTCCGCAAGCGCATCGGGATCGCCGGCGCCGTTCTGCTGCGGGACCGTCCGGACCTCCAGCCCCAGGCCCGCCACGTACGTCTGGAGGACCTTGCGGTAGTGGGGGTGCACCGTCGCGGAGACCACGAGCCGGCGCCGCCCTCCCACCGCCACAGACGCCATGTGCACGGCCTCCGCCAGCGCCGAGGCGCCGTCGTACATGGACGCGTTCGCCACATCCAGCCCCGCCAGCTCGCAGACGATCGTCTGGAACTCGTAGATCGCCTGCAGCGTGCCCTGCGCGACCTCGGGTTGATACGGCGTGTACGCCGTGTAGAACTCCGCGCGACGCAAGATCTGGTCCACCGCCGCTGGAACGTAGTGGTCGTAGATCCCGGCCCCCGCGAAACACACGGGTAGCTGGTTCAACGCCGCGAGCGAACGCAGCAGCCGCACCACCTCCCATTCGGAGAGGGGCGCAGGAAGCTCGAGGTCACGGTCGAGCACGAGCTCCTGCGGAATGTCCGCGTACAGCTCCTCCACGCTCCCGACGCCGATGGTCTCGAGCATCGCGCCGACGTCCTCCGCGCTGTGTGGCACGTAACTCATGGGATCGCCCGGGGGGCAAAGCCCGCCCGCCGCCACCGCCTCCTACTCGCCAAGGTGCGCCGCATACTCCTCCGGGCTCAAGAGCGCGTCCAGCTCGCTAGCATCCGACGCGCGAATACGGATCATCCACCCATCCCCGTACGGATCCGTGTTCACCAGCGACGGATCCGCGTCCAGCGCCTCGTTCACCTCCAGCACCCCGCCGGTGAGCGGGCAGTACAGATCACTCACCGCCTTCACCGCCTCGATCGTGCCAAACGGCTCCATGCGCTTGAACTCGTCTCCCGGAGCCGGAAGCTCCACGAACACCACGTCCCCCAGCTCGCCCTGGGCGTAGTCCGTGATCCCGACCAGATACACGCCCTCCTCCTCCGTCCGCTTCAGATACTCGTGCTCCTCGGTATAGAGCAGGTCCTGCGGGATCGCCGACATAGCGGGCCCTCCTCCCGTTCGTGGATACGGAGCGCTCACAATAGACCGCGCGCGGACGAGGCGTCAAGGGCGCGGGGCGCGCGGCGCGCCGGTCGCCCGGACCGGCCACCCCGGGCCGCCGCCCGCCCTCCCGCGGCCCTGTCGTTCCGCCCTTCCCGCTACCGGGTATCGGGCATTCTGACCGGAAACGTTGCCTGGGCTCAAGTTCGATATCTCACGTTCGGACCACATGTTATGCGATCCGAGTCGCTGGTCCGACTCTTGCTCCCAAGCTCTATTGTAGGTACGAGCGCACGGCGAGTGGTTCGCCGGGCTCTCGCAATCGAAGCTGCATGAGGAGGCACAGGATCATCATGACATTGGACCGGGATCACAGACCCGTCATCGTGGTGCCGGATCAGCTCACTGCCGAGACGTGGTTGGCGATGGATGAGGCGGCGCGGTGGTGCCTGGAGCGCGGGGGCAGCGAAGTCGTCTTCGACCTGTCGGCGACGGAAGCGATCGATGGGTCGGGACTCGCGCTCCTGGTCGCGGTGAGTCGAGAAGCGGAGCGTGTTAGCCGGAGGGTGCGAATCGTGGGGATTTCGGATCGCCTGCGGGCGCTTTTCCGGCTGGCGCGGATCGAGGGTTCGTTCGAGTTCGGCGACGAGCCGGTGGCGCCCGCGGGAGCTTCCGGAGCGGCGTAGTCCAGCCGCATCAGCCGGGCCGCGCGAGGTCGTAGTCGCGGATCTTGCGGTAGAGCGTCTTCGGGGAGATCCCGAGGATCTGCGAAGCCCGTCCCTGGTGCCAGTTCGTGTACTCGAGGACGCGGGCGATGTGGTGGCGCTCCACCTCATCGAGGGAGAGATCGTTGGCCGGCTCGCTCGTGCTCGTCGCTAGCAGCGCAGGCGGCTTTTCTTGCCGCAGGTCGGCGGGCAGGTCACGCACACGGATCGTGCGATCGCCAGCGAGAAGCAGCGCCCGTTCGATCACGTTGCGCACCTCTCGCACGTTGCCGGGCCACGCGTACTCCTTCAGGGCCCGCACCGCCTCCTCCTCGATAGTCCAGTCCTCGCCGCCGCCGGCCAGGGTACGGAGGAAGTGCCGCGCGAGGATGGACACATCGTCGCGCCGCTCCTTCAAGGGCGGCAGCTCGAGGGTGATCGTGTTCACGCGGTAGTAGAGGTCCCGGCGAAACGCGCCCTTCTCGACCATCGCCTGCAGGGCCTGGTTCGTGGCGGCGATGAGGCGGACGTCGGCGCGAACCTGCTTGGTGCCGCCCACCCGGTAGAAGGTTTTCTCCTCGAGCGCGCGCAGCAGCTTCCCCTGGAGCCGCGGCTCCAGGTCGCCGATCTCGTCCATGAACAGCGTGCCGCCGTCGGCGAGCTCGAAGAGCCCGAGCTTCCGGTCCATGGCGCCGGTGAACGCGCCCTTCTCGTGGCCGAACAGCTCGGATTCCAGGAGCGTATCCGGCAGCGCCGCACAGTTGACGGCAACGAGGGATTGTGCGGCGCGAGCGGAGGCCCGGTGGATCGCCTGGGCGACCAGCTCCTTCCCCGTGCCTGAGTCTCCGATGATCAGGACCGGGGTCTCGCTGCGCGCGACGCGCTCCACGACCTCCAGCACCTTGAGCATCCGGGGATCCTGGGTGACGATCTCGGGGAACGCGGCGCTGCGGGCAGCCCGTTCCTGAAGACGCCGGTTGTCCAGCGAGAGGCGCCGCTTCTCCCACGCCCGGCGAACGAGGAGCACGAGCTCGGGGGCGTGGTACGGCTTCGTGACGTAGTCGTAGGCACCCAGCTTCATGGCGGCGAGGGCGGACTCGACCGTGCCGTGGCCGGTCACGACGATCACCTCCGGGCGCTCCTCCTCCTGGGCGATCCGGCGCAGCACCTCGATGCCGTCCAGGCCCGGCATGAGGATGTCGAGGACGGCGACGTCGTAGGTCCGATCCTGGATGGCGGTGAGCGCCGCGATGCCGTCGCCAACCGCGTCTACGCGGTATCCCGCCTGGCGGAGCTGCTGCTCGAGGAGGACCCGGAGCGGCTCCTCGTCATCAGCGACAAGGACTTCGATACGCGGTTCGTTCGGCATGCTCCTCGCAGGTCGGCGCGGGCGGAAGCCCGCGCGAGCGGCGCGCCCGGTCCGCGCGCATCCGCTGCAATGTAGGCGAGCCTCTGGTGCGCTACAAGCGCGCAGGGAAGCGTCTTTTCGCGCTCACACGCACGCGATACATTGCCCCCGGCGCCTGCGGCCGGCCGCCTTTCCCCTCCCGGTCCTGCTGCGGCGGGATCGTCCGGCGCTAGACGTGGCGATGGATATCCGTGCACTCGTGGCCCCGCTCCGCGCCGACGCGGTGAGCGGCGCGGCGGTGATCGCGCGGCGAGCCGCCAGGCTCGTGCGGCGGGCAGCGCGGGAGACCCCGGCCGCGGACGTGCGGGCGCTGCGCTCAGCGCTCTCGCGTCTCGCCGTGGCGCTGTTGGAGGCGCAGCCGGCGATGGCGCCGCTGGTAGCGTTGGCGCGCGACGTGCTCATCGCCGTCGAGGGGGTAGACGAGATCGAGGAGGCGCGGGGGGCGGCAGCCGCTGCGGCGCTCGCGTTCACGGCGACGCTCGAGCGCGCGGGGCAGGCGGTGGCCGGGGCGGCCGTCCCCCTGATCCCCGAGGGGGGCCGGGTTCTCACCCTCTCCTCGTCGTCCACGGTGCGATGGGCCCTCCTCGCCGCGGCGCGGGAACGGGCGCTTCGCGTCACGTGTCTGGAGAGCCGGCCGCTGCGGGAGGGGCGGAGGCTCGCACGCGCTCTCGAGGAGGCCGGGATCCCGGTGAGGTTCGCGGTAGACGCAGCGGTCGCTTCGCTGGTGGACGAGAGCGACATCGTGCTGGTGGGTGCTGACTCCGTGGGTGATCGGGGGGTCGTGAACAAGATCGGGACGCGCGCCGCCGCGCTGGCGGCCGGCGCAGCGCGCGTCCCCGTCTACGTGCTGGCGGACCGGACGAAGCTCCTTCCGCCGGGCTTTCCGCAGCCGCTGGGGGGCACGGGGCCCGCGCACGAGGTCTGGCGCGCGCCGCGCGGCGTGGAGATATGGAACCACTATTTCGAGGCCACGCCGGTGGAGCTCGCCAGCGGGCTCGTCACCGAGGAGGGAGTACTGGACCCCGCGGCCGTGGCGGCGCAGCGCGCCGCGCTCGCCGTGCCGCCCCGGCTCCGGGAGTGGAGCCGCTCGCGGCGGACGGCGTGGACGGCAGGGTGAGGGGGCCGGCGCACGGCATCGGGCCGTACATCTGCCGGTGTCTCCCGCGGGCCACGTGAAAACGGAGGAGGAGCAATGGCGACCATCACACCTCCCATGGTGCCCATGCCGCTCACGGCGTTCAGCGAGGAGGAGCAGATGTTCCGCGACGCGGTACGCGCGTTCGCGGAGGAGGAGGTGCGACCCCTCGTCCTGCGCATGGACCGCGACGGCGAGATCGAGCGCAGCTTGATCCCCAAGTTCTTCGAGCTCGGCCTCATGGGGATGGAAGTGCCGGAAGAGCTCGGCGGCGCCGGCGCGAGATTCATCACCATCGTCCTCGCGGTCGAGGAGCTCTCCCGCGTCGATCCGTCCGTGGGCGTATTCGTAGACGTACAGAACACCCTGGTGAACAACGCGATCCTGCGCTGGGGTACGGACGACCTGAAGGCGCGCTACCTTCCGCGCCTGGCGCGCGACCTCGTGGGTGCCTACGCGCTGTCCGAGGCCGGAAGCGGGTCCGATGCCTTCTCCCTCTCCGCGCGCGCCGTTCGGGACGGTGACGACTGGGTGCTCGACGGCCGGAAGATGTGGACGACGAACGGCGCCGAAGCCGGCGTCTACATCGTCTTCGCCAACGTGGAGCCCGGCTCGGGCTATCGCGGCATCACGGCCTTCATGGTGGAACGGGAGTTCCCCGGGTTCGCCGTCGGCAAGAAGGAGGACAAGCTGGGCATCCGGGCCTCGTCCACCACGGAGCTCATCCTGGAGGGCTGCCGGGTGCCCGCCGACAACGTGCTCGGCCAGGTGGGACAGGGGTACAGGGTCGCCATCGAGACTCTGAACGAGGGACGCATCGGGATCGGAGCCCAGATGGTGGGCCTGGCCCAAGGCGCCCTCGACGCGACCATGCGCTACGTCAGGGAGCGCCAGCAGTTCGGGCGCCCCGTCGCCGAGTTCCAGGGCGTCCAGTTCCAGATCGCCGAGATGGCGACGCGCCTCGAAGCCGCGCGGCTTCTGGTCTACAACGCGGCGCGGCTCAAGGACGCAGGCCTTCCCTTCGTCGTCCCGGCGGCGATGGCCAAGCTGTTCGCCTCCGAGGAAGCCGAGGCCATCGCCTCGCGGTGCATCGACCTCCACGGCGGCTACGGGTTCACACGCGAGTACCCCGTGGAGAAATACTACCGCGACGCGAAGATCGGGACGATCTACGAAGGGACGAGCAACATGCAGCTGCAGACTATCGCGAAGCTGCTGTTGCGCTAGGCTACGGCTAGCAGGTCGCTGAAGAACTACGGCTGGACGTGCGGAGCGCGCTGGACAACATCTGCATCGTCCTGGACGAGCCCCAGGACGTCGTGAACATCGCCGCCGTCGTCCGCGCCATGAAGAACCTGGGGCTCTCGCGACTGCGCCTGGTCCGACCCGCCGAGTTCGACGTCCTGCGCATCACCGGGATCGCCCACCGAAGCGAAGATATCGTCGGCGCCGCGCTCCACTTCGAAACGCTCGCCGACGCCCTGGCCGACGCGGTCCACGTGGCCGGCACCACCACCCGCGCCCGCACGGCAAAGCGGAACTACGGGCGACCCCGCCACATGGCACCCGCGCTGTTGGACCGCGCCCGCGACGGAACGGTGGCGATCCTCTTCGGGCGCGAGGACCGCGGCCTCACCAACGCGGCGCTCGACCGCTGTCAGACTGTACTCATCATCCCGACGGTCCCCGAGTACGCGAGCCTCAATCTGGCTCACGCCGTCCTCATCGTCGCCTATGAGCTCTTCCTGGCGGCGGGCGGCGAGGAGCGGCCGCTGCCCCTGGGGAAGCGGCGGACGGAGCCGGCTCAACACCGCGACCTGGAGGAGATGTACCGGGCGCTGGAATCCGCGCTCCTTGCCATCGAGTTCTTCAAAGCCCGGGAGCCCGATCGCGTCATGCGCTCGCTGCGCACGCTCCTCTCGCGTGCGGAGCCGGAACTGCGGGAGGCGCACTTGGTGAGCGCTATCGGCCTGGAGGTCATGCATTTCCTGGCGCGGGCACGGGGGGGCACGGAGCGCGGCGATGCCGCAGGGCGAGGGACGGTGACGGGCGGGGAAGGGGCGGACGGGGTGGGCAGAGCGGAAGGAGCCCAATGAGCGTATTGTAGAGGGGAAGAATCGTGGGTATGTTGTTAATTTAGTGGTAGCTCCGCGCGCACCTTGGCAGGCGCCGGACGCCCGCCCCATCCCGAATCGGATATCAGCGTGCCTTCTCCGCAGCAGGACCCACACCTTTCGCGGCTGAGCGAGCGGTATCGCGTTCTCGTGGACATCGCCAAGACGCTCACGGGGACGCTGAGCGCGGACGAGCTCTATCGCGCCGTCTATCGGGAGACGGCGCGCGTTCTCGAGACGTCGGGGTTCTACATCTCGCTCTACGACGCACGCCGCGACCTCGCGACGGTGGTTTTCTACGCGGACCGTGGCGTCGAGGAGCGTGTGGAGGTGACGTACCGCGGCTCGGACAGCCAGGTACTGCGGCTGGGGCATCCGGTGATGATTGCCGACCAGACCGGGGGCCAGCCGGTCGTGGTGCTCGGTCACGATCCCTCAGACATCACGAGCTCGGCGATCGCGGCCCCTCTGCGCTACAAGGATCGGGTGTTGGGGGCGATGAGCGCCCAGAGCTACCGCCCCAACGCGTACACGGAGGGGGATCTCGAGTTGCTGCAGGCCATCGCGGATCTGGCGGCCGTGGCGCTGGAGACCGCGCGGTACGTGACGGAGCTGGAGCGTCGGCGGCTGGAGGCCGAGCGCATCGAGGAGATCGGGCGCGCGCTGGCCAGCTCGCTGGATCCACAGGAGGTGCTTAGCCAGGTCATCGATGCAGCCATCGAGCTTCTGAGCGCCGATGCGGGCACCGTGTGGTTCTTCGAGGGGAGGCGGGCAGTGGTCGGGGCCGCGGTCGGGACACTGGCCGAGGCGCCACGCCGGGAGTACCGGATTCCGCCGGCGCTTGCCGAGCGATTGGTGAAGCGCCGGGAGTCGCTCGTCATCGACGATGTCCGGACCAGTGAGTTCATCCCGCAGGCGTTGCTCCAGGACATCCGCGCGCGCAGCGGGCTCGTCGCGCCCTTGGTTATCGACGGCCGGGTCGTGGGCGCCGTGTCGGCCGCAACGAGCGAGCCACGCTCGTTCCAGAATGAAGAGGTCCAGCTCCTGGAGCGCCTGGCGAGCCAGGCGTCCCTGGCTCTCGCGAACGCGCGGCTGCACGAGCGGCTGCACGCGCTTTCGCTCACCGACCCGCTCACCGAGCTGGCAAACCGCCGGCACCTGGAGATGCAGCTCGCGCGGGAGATCGCCGCAGCGCAGCGTGGCCGTGCGCTGACCATTGTCCTTTTCGACCTGGACCACTTCAAGCGGTACAACGACCGTCACGGCCACGTGGCCGGTGACGCGGTGCTCCGGGCGTTCGCCTCCGTGCTCTCGGCGGAGACCCGCAGGATGAACCTGGTGGCCCGCTACGGGGGCGACGAGTTCATCTCGGTGCTCTCGGGCTCCACGCAGCAAGGCGCCGCCCAGCACGCCCGGCGCGTGCTCCAGCGCGCGGAGGAGCAGCCGCTTCTGCGTTCCGCGGGAATCCGGGTGAGCTGGGGGATCGCCGCATACGGGCCCGAGATGTCGAGCGCCCAGGACCTGATCCAGGCAGCGGACCGCTCGCTCTACGCGTCGAAGGAGGAGCGCCCCACGGTCCGCGAACGCGGCCGTTGACCCGCCCCGGGGCCGTGAAAGCGAAGGGGCCCGCCGCGCCCGCCGACCCTGCGTTCGTTCGCGAGATCCTCGAGAGCGCCGAAGGGTTTGCCCGCGAGGCTGGCGTCGTTGTTCTGCGATACTACGGCGCCGTGGTTCCCGGCCAGGCGAAAGGGGACGGCTCGCCGGTGACCGTCGCGGACCGGGAGGCGGAAGCCCTCCTCCGGGAGCTCATCGGTGCTCGTTACCCGCACCACGGGATCCTGGGCGAAGAGTTCGGAGAGAGCGCGCCTGAGGCACCGATCCGCTGGATCCTCGATCCCATCGACGGAACGCGCTCGTTCATGCGGGGCGTCCCCCTCTTCGGCATGCTCATCGGCGTGGAGATATCCGGGACCGCGTCCGTGGGCGTCGCCTACTTCCCGGCCCTCGGCGAGATGGTGAGCGCCGGCCTCGGGCAGGGCGCCCGCTGGAACGGACGCACCGCCCGCGTCTCAACAGTCCGCAACCTGAGCGCTGCCCTCGTCCTCACCACAGACGTCGAAGCGGTCAGCCAGCGCGGGTGGGCCGAAGACTGGAACCGGCTCACCCGCCAGGCCGCGTTCGCGCGAACGTGGGGCGACTGCTACGGCCACGTGCTCGTCGCCACCGGGCGCGCCGAGATCATGGTGGACCCGATCCTGAAGGTATGGGATGCCGCGCCGTTCGTGCCCATCCTCACGGAGGCCGGCGGGCACTTCACCGATCTGACGGGCACGCCAACGATCCACGGCGGGTGCGGGATCTCGACGAACGCCGCGCTGCACGAGATGGCGCTGGGCGTTCTGGGGAAGCGGGCGGGCGAGCGGGTGAGCGGGTGAGTTCGTTCCCGGACGGCTCAGGCGTCCGCAGCCGCGCCACCGTGCATCCGCCTCGGAGCCGCATCCCGACCACGGAGCCCTGGAAGACTCGGCTTCTCAGGGCTCCGTAACGTTAAGGGGACCGGGGAGCACTCACCCGCTCGCCCGCTCATCCGCTTACGAATGCGCGGCCTCGCCGGCCGTCTCCACCGCCTCCGCCTCCACCATCGGCTGCCAGACTTGGATCACCGGAAAGGTGGCAAGGAACCAGAGCACGCTCGCAGTGAGGAGCGCAACGAACGCCAATGCCACGAGCGGTTCCACGAAGGAAACCGCTGGCCCCTCCCCATGGTAGAGCGGCGGCGCAACCATGAGGAGGCGCTCGCACCACAGCCCGAGGAGGATCACGCCGGCGAAGAGGCCGAGGGTGCCGGGCATCGTCTTTGGCCGACGGCCGAGCAGCCCCGCGAAGGGGACGACGAAGCACAGGACCACGACGGTCGCCCCCAACGTACTCCACGGAGGTTGGCTTCGCTGGATCACGAACGACTGCTCCCAGGGCAGCTTTCCGTACCAGATCACCAGGTACTGGGACCAGAAGAGGTAGGCCCAGAAGACGCAGAACGCGAAGGCCAGCTTCCCCAGATCG
This sequence comes from Gemmatimonadota bacterium, assembly GCA_016209885.1. Lineage (GTDB taxonomy): Bacteria > Gemmatimonadota > Gemmatimonadetes > Longimicrobiales > Gaopeijiaceae > JACQVF01. The sequence goes on from JACQVF010000063.1 coordinate 47,710, forward strand.
TGGAGCTGCTGCTGCCCGAACAGCGGGCGAAGATCCTCGCAGCGGCGGAGCAGGAGCGAGGCGATGGCGGTAGCGGCGACGCCGCCCCAGAATGCGCCCATAAAGAACCACGCGCCCAGCAGTGTGCTGTACCAGTGGGGCTCCAGTGACATCACCCAGTCCCAGGCGATGACGCTGAAGACGGCCGCGTAGATGAGCGCCGTAGCGGGCCCCAGGCGCGCGAGCAGCCGGTGGCTGCGCACCTCCTCCGTCTCCTGGCCGCGCCAGCCGCGCGTCAGCCGGCTGTGGAGCGGGTGCCGTGGTCCGCCGTTCGCCTGGGCGAGCCCCAGGTCCGGGCGTAGCGCCAGGTAGACGAAGTAGAGGCTGAGTCCGTAGAGCAAGCCGAGCCCGACGACGTTCCGCGCCACCAGAAACGGCAGGTTCAGATACGCCGCCTTCTTCTGAAGGATCGGGTCGTGGGCCATTTCCGCGACCCAGGGGAAGAAGCCGGCGCCCTTCAGGAGCAGGGGAATGAGCAGAATGAACGACACGGGGAGGAAGGCGGAGAACGCAGACGCCACGCGGCGCACGGACCACGCCCATTGGGCGCGCGTGATCTGCGTGGCGACGGCCAGGATCACCGCGCCCTGGGCGATGCTCGTCGCCCACAGCCAGCTCGTCAGGTAGGCGCGCCATGCCCGGTCGGGGTCCGTGGCCAGGGCGACGGCGAACGCCGCCAAGCCGACCGCGACCATGGCCCCGAGCGCCGCGACCGTTCGCTTCTGCGGCCGGCCCAAGAAGCGGACCGGGATCTCGCGGGGGACCGGCATCTCAGCCATGCTGCGTTTCCCTCACCTCAGCGGCGGGGCCGCCGCCGCTGCGGCCGCGTCCTGCTGGAGCTTCCGCACGTAGTTCACGATGTTCCAGTGGTCCCAGTACGAGACCATGCTCCCGTACGCGGGCATGAAGTTCCGGCCGACCCGGATCATCCCGTAGATGTAGCCGTCCGTGAAGCCGCGCACCCGGTCGCTCACCAGCGGGAACGGCGGGAACCCCGCCGGGATGATGTAGCCGGTGGCGCCGCCCCCCTCCGGGCCGTGGCACGGCGCGCAGGTCCGCTCGAAGAGGACCTTCCCCCGGGCGAGGGATTCCTCCGTAGGGTCGACCGGGTTCGCCAGCTTCGCTGCCACGGCATCCAGCTCCGCTTGCGTGAACGGAGGCGGCACCGCCTCAGGCCCTTCCGCCTGGCCGAGCCCGATGGCGCCGCGCGCCGGATAGTTGCCGGACGCGAAGGGTACCGCGCCCTCGGGTCCGAGCCGCGGATCCTCGTAGGGGTCGAACGACGGCTGGGTTCGCATGCTGCGCGCGAAGATGGGAACCCGCGCCGTGAAGTCGTCGAGCGCGGTGCAGCCTGAGAGCAGGACCGCTACCGCCGCGGCCGCGCAGGCGCGGGCACCGAAGACCCGTTCAGCCACGAACGGCCTCCCGAGGCTCCTCCCGCAGCGCCTCCGGCTTGAGCCCCTCGAGCACCTCGCGGACCTCGCGCAGCCGCACCGGCTCCGTGCGCACGTGCACGCCGAAATGCCCGGCGCTGAACTCCGGGTCATACACCACGAGCGGCCCGACCCGCGGCAGCCGCGCATTGATGAACATGCCGACGAACGTGGCGATTGCGCCGAACAGGATGGTGAGCTCGAAGGCGATGATCACGAAGGGCGGGATCGACACGATGGGCTTGCCGCCCGTCACCAGCGGCCAGTCCAGAGACGTCCAGGTCGCAATGGCGAACCCGGAGGCCGCGCCCGTGAGCCCGCCCACCAGCGTGAAGAGGCGCACCGGGCTCTCGCCCCGGCCCAGCGCCTCCTCCAGGTGGTGCTCCGGCAGCGGGGTGAACACGGTGATGTCCGTGAAGTTGCGTTTCTTGAGCGCCTCGATGGCCTCCAGGGTCGCGTCCAGATGCGCGAACGAAGCGACCAGCCCCGCCTGCCCGTTTCGCCTCATGGTGCACCCGCCTTCTGGGCCGTCGCGCGCCGCGGCGCGGGCAGCACCTCTTTGAGCTCCGCGATGGCGATGGGCGGGATCAGCCGGCAAAACAGCAGGAACCACGTGCCGAACCACGCGAAGCTGCCCAGCAGGATCCCCATCTCGACCCACGACGGCCGGTACGGTCCCCACGCGTAGGGCAGGTAATCGTGCGCCAGCGACGTGATGACAATGACGAAGCGCTCGAACCACATCCCGATGTTCACAAACAGCGAAATGACAAAGAGCGCCGGGATCGAGCGCCGCACCCGCCGGAACCAGAGGAGGATCGGCACCAGAGCGTTGCAGGTGAGCATGATCCACGCGGCCCACCAGTAATCGCCGAACGCACGGTTCCAGAAGCTCTGCCGCTCGATCACCTCACCGCTGTACCACGCCAGGAAGAACTCGACCAGGTAGGCGTAGGTCACGATGAGCGAGGTGAGCAGCACGAGCTTCGCCATCGCATCATAGTGCTTCGCGGTGAGGTATTTCTCGAGCCCGAAGATCTTGCGCAGCAGGGTCAGGAGGGTGATCACCATGGCCATGCCGGAGAAGATCGCGCCCGCCACGAAGTAGGGCGCGAAGATTGTCGTGTGCCAGCCCGGCACGATGGACACGGCGAAGTCCCAGGACACGACGCTGTGCACGGAGAGCACAAGCGGCGTGGCCAGCGCGGCGAGGTAGAGGTAGGCGCGGCTGAAGTGCCGCCACTCGTCGTCGGTGCCGCGCCAGCCCAGCGAGGCGACCGTGTAGAACTTCTTGCGCAGGCCCGCCGCCCGGTCGCGGGCCGCGGCCAGGTCCGGGATCGAGCCCATGAAGAAGAAGAGGGCGCTCACGGTGAAGTACGTGAGGACGGCGAAGACGTCCCAGAGGAGCGGCGACCGGAAGTTGGGCCACAGGAAGCGCTGGTTCGGGTAAGGGATGAGCCAGTAGAACAACCAGACGCGGCCGAGGTGGATGAGCGGGAACAACCCCGCCGTCATGACCGCGAACACGGTCATGGCCTCGGCGGCCCGGTAGATGGACTGGCGCCAGCGCGCGCGAAACAGAAACAGGATGGCGGAGATGAGGGTCCCTGAGTGGGCGATCCCGACCCAGAAGACGAAGTTCACGATGTAGGAGCCCCAGCCCACGGGGTTGTTGATCCCGGCCACCCCCATCCCGTCCTTGATCTGCACGAACCAGCAAAAGGCCCCCCAAGCCAGGCAGAGGAGCACGAAGCTCAGGAGCGTCCAGTAGGCGCGGCCGGGCGTTTGCAGGATCCGGAGGATGTCGCGATTGACCTCCCCGTACGACCGGATCTCCGGGTGCACGTCGGAGCGGATCAGCGTCGCCATGCGGCTCCCCCGCCGAACGATTCCGCCGCGTTGACCACGCCGGCGTCCGTCCTCCTTGGTTTCGCCGACCCGAGCCGGCGCGCGGGGCGCGCGTACGCCTCACGCATGTTCGCCGTCTTCCACATCGTGGAACGTCACCTTCCGGAGGTAGGTCACCGCGGGCTGGGTGTTGATCTCCTCGAGAACCCGGTAGCGCCGGTCCTGAGCCGCGAGCTGCGCGACCCGCGACTCCGGATCACGGATGTTCCCGAAGACGATCGCCTCCGCGGGGCAGGTCTGCTGGCACGCGGGGACGATCTCGCCGTCACGGACGGTGCGCCCCTCGAGCTTCGCCCGGTTCTCGCCGTCACGGATGCGCTGCACGCAGAACGTGCACTTCTCCATGACGCCGCCCTCCCGCACCGTCACGTCGGGGTTGTACTGCCAGTTGAGGGGCTCGGGCACCGCGCTCCACGTGAACCAGTTGAACACCCGCACCTTGTACGGGCAGTTGTTCGCGCAGTAACGGGTGCCGAC
>JACQVF010000064.1 GCA_016209885.1 Gemmatimonadota bacterium
GCTCAGGGCCGCGAGCGCCACGAGCACCGCATAGCCCCTCCCAACGATCCGACGCATGCGCCCCCTCCTTTCCCGGGCCTTCCCATAGGCTTCGATCGCCGAACTCCAGCGGATTCGCCCCCCTAAAGCGGGCCGAAATCCGGACGAAGATACCGGGCGCGGGCTCTTCGAGTCAAGCGCGCCGGCCGGGCGCCGGCAGGCCGCCCCGGGCGCCGCTGACCCGTCTCAGGAACTGCTCCCAGCCTGGGAGCACCAGGGTGCCCGCCGAGTCGCGGCTCTTAGGCGGTCAGCCGTGATCCGTCGCTCACGCGGACTGCGTCCGTTCAGCACCTCATGGCCCAAGGTGCCCAGCAGCCGGCAGGGCGGCCGGGCGTCGGCGTCGGAAAGCCCGATCAGCCTACCGCGACCTCCCGGCCGCAGGCGACGCAATAGCGCCAGCTCGACTCCAGCTCCTCGCCGCACGCCGGGCAGGGCTTCACCCGAACGTTCACCCCGCACAAGGGGCAGAACCGGAGCGTAGACCGCGTCGGGAGCTCTTCTCCGCACGACCAGCAACGCGCCGCACCCGCGGCCGCCCCGGTCGCCGATCCCGCGGCCACGGCTGAGCCCTCGCCTGCCACGCCGGTGGCCGCCGTGTCGGGCTCGCCGCCCTCGCCTGGCGCCGGCTCCGCGGGTGTGCCGGGCGCGGAAAACCCCTGGCGCGGTCGCGCGAGCGTCCCAGCCCCGGCTGCTGCCCCCAACGACGGCGAGACACCCGGCCCGGAACCCGGCGCGCCCGCCTCGACCTCGAGGGAATCAGGCTCCGGGCCTGCGGACATCTCCTGGATCTCCGCCTCGGCCCGTCGTGCGACATCGAGCCGTAGTTGCGCCGCCGCAAATTCCCGGTAGACGGTCGGATTCGGGTTGGGGGACGCTAGCTCGCGAAGAATCGCCTCGCGAGCCCCCGATTCCAGGTGCACGTATCCACCCTCGCCGCTCAGGAGCCGGAGCAGTACGTACTCGTACTCCGCGCTCAGCCCGGCTCCGATGACATCCCGATGAGTCCGATACGGGACCAGGCGCTCATAGATCTCCGAAACCGCGAACGGCGAGTCGAGGTACTCGGGACAGGTCGCGCGGATCTCACGTACCAGCGCACGATGCAAGCGCTCCAGGATGTCCCGCGAGTCCGGACGCATGGCACGCCTTGCAGGCTCTAGGACCCGCTCAGGACGTCGATATGCAGGAGCCCTGCCCCGGCCGCCGCGCGCAGGAACGTCTCCGGGCCCGTGAACGGGATCTCGAGCCCGGACTGCTCGCGCCAGCGCTCGGAGAGGCGCCGCATGTACTGAGCTACGGTCTCGTGGGAGAAGCCGGCGTCGTCCCGCATCTGCCGCACGATTTCGTACCACGTCCCGCGGAATACGACGCCGTCGCGGGTTCGCACCTCATGCTCACCACGATCCCGACCGTCTTCGCCACGCCTGCCGGACTCGAACAGCTCGAGCTGGCCGCGCCCGCTCTCGCCCTCCACCTCCGCCTCCGCCTCGAACTCCGCGAGCAGGCGGTCCACGGGATCGTCGTGGTCGTCGTCGAGCTCGCTGATCCGCGCCTCCCACGGCTGGAGCCGCGGATCGCCAGGCTGCCACTGCCGGAACGCGCGGCTCAGCTCGATCACGCGCCAGAGCGCGAGCGGGTCCCAGTGCTCCTGCGGCGGCACGGCCTCGAACTCACGCAGGGCGCCGTCCCAGTCGCCACGATCGTAAAGGAGATGGCCCAGGTAGATCCTCGCCTCGTGCAGCTCCGGGTCCTGCTTCAGGGCACGCCGAAGCTGGCGGCGCGCCGCCACCTCGTCTCCGAGCCGGTGGAGCGCATAGGCCAGCGACGCCAGTGCCTCGGCGCTGTCCGGGTGCGACGCCACCGCACGCCCGAACGCGTCCCGCGCTTCCGCGTAGAGCCCCTCCCGGTACAGGGCGCGCCCGACGGACAGCATGATGTCCAGGTCGTCGCCGAATCCCATGGACTCCACGCGCTTGAACGTGCGCTTGGCCGCCTCGCCCTCCCCGAACTTCAGCAGCACCTCGCCCAGCCCCACGAGCGCATCCTCGTGCGTGGGGTCCAGCACCAACGCACGCTCGAAGGAGTGCCGCGCCCAGACATACTCCTCCCGTGCCAGGCGCGCGTAGCCGAGCCCCACATAGAGATCGACCGCGTTCGGATACAAACCGAGGCCCTCCTTCAACACCGCAAGGGCCCCCTCGTAATCCCCGTTGTTATAGAGCTGGTGCGCTCGTTCGTCGTATTCCTCAGAGCTGAGGAACGGTTCCGCCATCGTCGGCGCCTCCTCGAGAGGAATCCTCTGCCCTAACGGATCTCGGAAGCGGCGGGAGTTCGCAGCGCTTTTTAATAATTTAATGCGCCGCCACGGCGAGTACCACCTCGGCGTCGAGCCTGCCGAGCCCGCTCGTGCTCATCGAGCTCGACTGCCCCAGCAGGCAGGTCGGGCACGAAGCACGGTCCCCCCTACACACGGCCATAAGCAACCCCGCAGAGCGAACACACCAGATCGCGACCGATGCGGCCCAGACGTTGGCCCGCACCGTGGCGCGGGCACTCGGGCTCACGCCCGTCGTCCAGGGCCTCCTTGACCTTGCGGCGCTCCGTACGCGTGGCCTTTGGGACAACGAGCTCGTAGCGCAGCGAGCAGCTCTGGCACTCGAACAGCGCCTTCCCTCCTTCGACGCCCGCCCGCTGCACCCGCACGCGCTCCAGCCGGCCTCCGCAACCCACCGTGCAGACGAGCGACTGATCGGCGTAGTAGCGCTTCAGGAGCGCCCGGTCGGCGGCCAGCGCAATCAGCCCCGATTCGCCCAGAATGCGCCGCGCCGTACTCCGTGGTTTCGCCATCGACGCCTCCCGCCTCACGTGCTTGACAGAGCGGCGGCATGCCCGGCCTCGCGGCCGCCGGCGAGATCCGCCCTAGCGCTCGAAGAGATACGCCGCATCCTCAAGCCTCGCCTCGCCGTCCACGCTCACGGCGAACCGGCTCCCCGGCCACAGCGCCGCCCCACCGGTTTCGCCACGCTTGTTCAGCGCGTAGAAGTTCACGTTGAACGCGGGCCGCCCTTGCTCGTCCAAGAGTCGCTTCTCCACCGTCCAGCGCAGGATCCGGCGCAGCCCCTCCAACGCTGCATCCTGCGGGCTCATCCCGGCGCGCATGAGCTCCACCACGGTGTGCGAGCCACACACGTTGATCACCGCCTCGCCGCGCCCCGTGGACCCGCAGGCGCCCACGTCGTTGTCCACGTACAGCCCCGCTCCAACGAGCGGCGAATCGCCCACTCGCCCCGGAAGCTTGAAGGCCAGCCCGCTCGTCGTCGTCACGCCGGCCAGGTTCCCGTCCCGGTCAATGGCGTTGCAGTTGATGGTCCCCCACGGCCGTTCGCCGTCATACGAATCGAGCATGCCCGGCTCCGCAGCACCTGAAACCGGAAAGCGCTCGACCCGATCCCCCGACTCCTTCGGTTCCAGATAGTCGTCGTCCGGGTTCAGCCCGGCGCGCCACTCCAGCCAGCGCTCCCGCGCTTTCTCCGTGAGCAAATCCTCCACCTTGAAGCCCATGGATACCGCAAACCGCTGCGCACCCTCTCCCACCAGCAACACGTGGTCCGTGTAGCGCATGACCGCCAGCGCCACCCGCGACGGCGTCTTGATCCCCTCGAGCGCCGCCACCGCCCCAGCGCCCCGCGTCGGACCGTTCATCACCGACGCGTCCAGCTGCACGACGCCCTCATAGTTCGGCAGACCGCCGTAGCCCACCGATGTGTCCTCGGGATCCAGCTCCACGATGTTCACCCCGGACACCACCGCCTCCACGGGCTCGCCGCCGCCCTCCAACACCTCCATGGCCCTCGCCACCGCCCGGAGACCGTTCGCGCTCGAGATCGCCACCGGCCTCACCTGACGTGCGTGGACCGCGGGCGCGCCCTCCAGCCAACCGCCCGGAACCGCCACGCCCGCTGCCACGCCCGCCCCGGCGCTCGCCACCCGCCGCACGAACTGCCGCCGCGTCGCCACTGCTGCCTCCTGCGCTGCTTTGATCGACCGTCGCACCCGGGGACCCCCAAAAGACGCGCCATTATACGCGGGTGTGCGCCCACCCCGCCAGCCGCTGGAGGCCATGTGTAAACATCCTGAGCAACATGCCCAGCGAGGAAGGCACGGCCTGCTGGGCGAGGGCATCTGGCTGCGGAGGAGGTGACCGTTTAGATCGCTTACAGCTCGACCGGGGCAAGGCGGACTGGGCCGCATGGCATCTCGATTCGATAACCCATGTCCACGCAATGAGATGGTCACATTCGCGTCGTCCTTGGCATTGTGCGTGGACCACGCCCCGTCCTGAAGCGCGATCCTCCTCGGCGCACGCAGGCCGGCGCGAAGACTTGGCTGGCCGAGGATGCACAACGCGCGGCCCGGTCCAGGAGAGAGAAGCCGACGGGGGCAGGAGCGCTCCGGGCTAGCCGTGAGAGACGGACCCGGGCTGCTGGACGTGCGCCATCGAGAGCGGAGTCCGGTGCAGCGTAATACGAGCCCGCTGGAAGAGGCGGCCCAGAGCGATTCACCGGCGGGCGACGTCGGCGGGGGGTTCCCGAAGCACCTGAACCGCGACCTCCGCGATCTCCGGATCGAACTGCGTACCGCTGCCGCGCTCGATCTCGCGGACCGCCTCGTCCCAGGTGCGGGCGGGACGGTACGCGCGGCTGGACGTGACCGCGTCCAGCGTGTCGGCCACGGCGACAACCCGGGCCACGAGCGGGACGTCCGCTCTCGAGAGTCCGTCGGGGTAGCCGGCGCCGTCCCACCGCTCGTGGTGGCTGCGTACGATGCTCAGCACCTCCGGGTCGCCGATGACCGGGCTCAGGATGCGAACCCCGATGACGGGGTGCTGGCGAATATGGTCCATCTCCTCGCGGGTCAGCGGCCCCGGCTTGTTCAGCACGTTCTCTCGGGTCCCGATCTTTCCGACGTCATGGAGCTGTGCGCCCAGGGTGAGGGCCTCGAGGTCGACGCTGCCCCGCGCCCGGGCGATGGTCGCGGCGTATTTCGTGACGCGCTCCGAATGGCCACGCGTGTGCGGGTCCTTCGCCTCCAGGGCCTCAATGAGAGAATGGGTACTCGCCAGGTAGAATCGCTCGATGCGCCGCGCCTGCTCCATGACGCGGGCCTCGAGATGCTCACGGTACGACCGGTTCTCCAGGATGAGCCAGCGGTGCTCGAGTGCGCGCTGTACGCTGTGTGTGAGGTCAGAGAGATCGAACGGCTTGAGAAGGTAGTCGTCCGCGGAGAGCCGCAACGCCTCGATGGCCGTCTTGACGTCGGCGTACGCCGTCATCACCAGGACCTGCACGTCCGGCGTCTGGTCTTTCACATGGCGCACGAGGTCGAGCCCGGAGCCGCCGGGGAAGCGGACGTCCGTGATGACCGCGTCGAAGGGGGCCAGGGCGAGGCACTGGCGCGCCTCCTCGAGACTGGTGGCGACCTCGCACTCGTGCCCCCGGCGAGAGAGCGCTTGGGCGATGACGCGCGCGATGGTGGGCTCGTCGTCCACGATCAGGAGGTGGGCTCGCCGGCGCTCCGCGCTCTCGGGCTGCGGCACCTTGACCGCGGCCGGCTTCTGCGGGCTCATGTTCACCGGACCTGGGCACGGGCCGCCGCCTCGGGACCCGGGAGCGCGCCGGCCTCGTGATCCCCGCGGAGGCCGCCGGGCCCGGACGGCCATCTCCGGTCATCTTCAGATGTTGCGCCAGCGGCGCAGGGCGGACCCGATCCGGGGGCTAACCCCGGAAATCGAAGCCGCTGGGGCCCCGGGCGGTTCGTGCACGGGGCTGGATAGCGGCGTCCGGGCAGGTTCCGGTCTGGAGCGGACGCGGTTCGTTTCGTCGCCGGGTCAGGCCGCGTTTGCGCCGTCCCTCGTCAGCGCTGTACTTTCGGAGCCGTGGGCAATGGCCGGCTGACAGAAGCGGAGCCCCAACACCTTGAGCTCGTTGAGCTGCTCCCTGGTCAGATCCGGATAGCGCTCCGCGATGAACTCGAGGGTCTCGTCCATCCACTGGCGCTGGTCCTCCTCCGACGCCTCGAGCACGCCGCACCGGTTGATGTGACTGAAGAGCTCATCGCGCGCGCGCTCGAACAGGTTCTCGCGCTTGGCCACTAGACCTCCTTGGTGATCTGGTCGAATGAAATCGCATGGCGACGCCGAGGCGGCGCCGCTGAAAGGCGCTGGTAACGGGGCCAAAATAACGCCAGCGGGCGGGCCCACGCAAACCGTCGGGGGCGGGCTGGACGCGGTCCGTCTCGAGGTTTACCGCCACCTCTTCACCGCCCTCACCGAGGAGATGGGTGCCGCGCTGCGGCGCGCCGCCTACTCGCCGAACATCAAGGAGCGGCGGGACTACTCGTGCGCGCTGTTCTCGCCGGCGGGCGTGGTCGTGGCCCAGGGCGACCACATGCCCGTTCACCTGGGCGCCATGCCCATGAGCGTGGAGGCGGCGCTGCGGGAGCTGGGCGTCCTCGAGTCCGGGGACGTGGCGTGTCTCAACGATCCGTTCCGCGGTGGGACGCACCTGCCGGACATCACCCTTGTTGCCCCCGTGTACGCCCCCCACGCCCCGACCCTCCTCGGCTACGTGGCCTCGCGCGCCCATCACGCGGACGTGGGCGGGAGCACGCCGGGCTCCATGCCGCTCGCGCGCGAGATCTACCAGGAAGGCCTTCGGCTTCCACCGGTGCGGCTCGTGCGGAGGGGCGAGCGGGTCCAGGATCTCTGGCGGCTGCTCCTGGCGAACGTACGGACACCGGAAGAGCGGGAGGGCGATCTGGACGCACAGCTCGCTGCGCTGCACACGGGGGCGCGTCGGCTCGAGGAGCTGGTGGCGCGCCGTGGTGAGCCAGTGGTCCTCGAGGCTATGGACGCCCTCGTGGCCTACGCGGATCGGCTCGTCCTGGCGGGGCTCGCCCGCATCACGCCCGGTCGCTACCGGGCCGAGGACGTGATGGACGACGATGGCTTCGGACACTCGGAGATCCCGATTCGCGTGGCCCTGGACGTGCGGCCCGAGCGGCTGGTGGTGGACTTCACGGGCTCCGCGCCACAGACGGAGGGCGGGATCAACGCGGTGGCGGCGATTACCGCGTCGGCTACCCGCTATGTGGTCCGCTGCGTCGTGGAAGCGCTGCTGGGCGAGCCGCTCCCGGCGGGCGGCGGCTCCATGCGTGCGGTGGAGCTGCGGCTGCCCCCTCGCTCGATCGTGGCGGCGGCGGCGCCGGCGGGTGTCGCGGCCGGCAACGTGGAAACCAGCCAGCGAATCACGGACGTGCTGCTTCGTGCGTTCGCCAACGCGCTACCCGAGGTGGTGCCTGCGCTGTCGCAGGGCACCATGAACAACATCACCGTGGGCGGCCTGGATCCGCGCACGGACGCACCGTTCGCATACTACGAGACCGTCGGTGGCGGCATGGGCGCCGGGCCGCAGGGCCCCGGGCTGTCGGGCGTGCACACGCACATGTCGAACTCGCTGAACACGCCCATCGAGGCCCTCGAGCACGCCTACCCGTTCCGCATCGTGGAGTACTCGATCCGTCGAGGGAGCGGCGGCGCCGGGGTACACCCGGGCGGCGACGGGCTGCGCCGGGACCTCGCGGTGCTCACGGACGCGCAGGTCACGCTGCTCTGCGAGCGCCGGCACCACCCACCCACGGGGGCGGCGGGCGGCAGCGACGGAGCGCCCGGCGAGAACCTGCTCATCCGCGCGGACGGTACGGAGGAGTGCCTGCCCGGGAAGGTTACGTTCTACGCTCGGGCGGGCGATGTCGTGAGCGTGAGCTCGCCCGGGGGCGGCGGGTGGGGCGCACCGCAGCCGCGGGGAGACGCAGCGCCGTGACGGGGAGAGCGACCCTGCGGGGGGGCGGTGCCCGTCGTGCCCACGCTCGCGGCGGACGGCCTCGGGCGGGGGCCCGCCCGATGTGACGGGTGTGACGGCGGATGCCGACGGAGCTCCGCTTTGCCGACGGGCGCATCTGCATGGTGCTCCTCACGGGCATCGGCGACGTCGTTCACGGGCTCCCTGTGGCGAACGCCCTCAAGGACGACGATCCGTCGCGCTATATCGCCTGGGTGTGCGAGCCGGCGCCCGCCCAGGTCCTGGAGGCGCATCCCTCCGTCGACGAGGTCATCGTCTTCCGGAAGAGCCGCGGCTTCCGGGGCGTGGCCGAGCTGTGGCGTGCACTCGGTGGCCGGCGCTTCAACCTCACGCTCAACCTGCAGCGCTACTTCAAGAGCATCGCTCCCACGGTGCTCAGCGGTGCGCCCCACCGCGTAGGGATGGACCCCGCGAAGGTGCGCGACGGTGTGGCGTTCTTCTGTAACCATCACCTGCCCCCGGGACCCTGGCGCCACACGCAGGACCTCTTTCTCGAGTTCCTCGATTTCCTCGGGCTCCCGCGCCCGGCGCCGAGCTGGCGGATCACGCTGACCGAGGCGGAGCAGCGGGAGCGCACGGAGTACTTCGCGCGGATCGATCGCCAGCCCGTGGTCTCCGTGGCCGTTTCCTCCGCGAACCCGAAGAAGGACTGGGTCCCCGAGCGCTACGGTCACGTCGTGGATGCGCTGGCCGCCGATTTCGGCGCGACGGTGCTCCTCATCGGCGGGCCGGCCGCCCGCGAGAGGGCGGCCGCCGCCGCCGTGATGGAGGCGGCGCGCACGCCGCCGCGCTGGGAGCTGGGCGACAGCGTGCGCCGGCTCATCGGACTCATCGCCGGGAGCGATCTGGTCATCAGCCCGGACACGGGGCCGCTCCATATCGCCCATGCCCTCGAGGTCCCCGTCGTCGGGCTCTACGGGCATACCAACCCCTGGCGCACCGGTCCCTACCTGCGCTACCGGGATCTCATCATCGACCGGTACACGAACGCCGACGAAGCGCCGGACCCCAGCCGCACCGAGCCGCGGCACGGGCGCATGGAGCGGATCCAGGTGGCTGACGTGCTCGACAAGGTGGAGCGTCGCTTCCGCGGCTACGGGCGACGCGGCGCGGCCGCGGGGGAGCGAGCGCCATGACGCGACCGTCCATCAGCGCGATCGTGATCACGCTGAACGAGGAGGATCGCCTCGCCCGCTGCCTCGAGAGCGTGCGCTGGGTGAACGAGATCGTGGTGCTCGACTGCGGGAGCACGGACCGCACCGCCGAGATCGCCCGCCGCTACACGGATCGCTTCGTCGTCAGCGACTGGCCGGGCTTCGGCGTACAGAAGCAGTGCGCACTCGAGAAGTCCACGTGCGACTGGGTGCTCTCCATCGACGCGGACGAGGAGGTCGAGCCCGAGCTCGCACGACGCATCGAGGCAGCAGTCGCTGAGCCGCGCGGCATGGCCGGCTTCGAGCTCGAGTTCCGCACCTACTACCTGGGCCGTCCGCTGGGGGAACGGGCGTGGCGGCGCGAGCGACACCTCCGGCTCTTCCGCCGCGACCGCGCCCACTTCCGCCCCGTTCCCGTCCACGAGCGGCCGATCGTGGACGGCCCCGTCGGGCGCATCGAGGGCGGCGTGGTGCGCCACTATACCTACCGTGACCTGGCTCACCAGGTCGAGAAGCTGAACCGTTACACCACCCTGGCCGCCCGGCAGCTCGCGGAGCGTGGCGAGGCAAGCGGCGTGGTCAAGGCGCTGCTCCTCGCGTTCACCCGCTTCCTCCATCACTACCTCCTGCGGGGTGGCATCGTGGAGGGGCAGGTCGGGGCCGTGCGGGCGGCGTTCGGCGCCGCCGACGCGTTCCTGAAATACTCGAAGCTCTGGGAGATCGGCGTGGCGCAGCGGAACAGCCGTGACACGGGAGCGGAGAACCTGCGCGGCAAGGACGGCGCGAATACCGATCGGGAAACCGGCCGCGGCGAGCCCGCCGCCGCGGAGCCCGACGTGGCACACCAGACGCCGCCATGAGGAGCGGCGTGGCCTCCGGAATGCGCGTATGAACGTCGCGGCGCCGCACCCGTATGCGGTGTCGCGAGTCGGCTCTGCCTTCGTCGTGGCGGCGCCGCACGCCGCCGATCGCGTGCGCATGGCCGTACAGAAGGCCGGCACGCTCTTCGCGTACGCGGCCGGGCACCCGCAAGCCGAGCGACTCGAGGGACGTGGCCCTCTCTACAGCGTTCCCGTCGAGGCCGGGGCATGGGTGATCCGCCATTACCGGCGCGGCGGCGCCGTCGCCCGGCTGCTCGCTGACCGCTACCTCCGCGTCGGTACCCTGCGGCCGCTGCGGGAGATCTCGGCGAGCGTCGAGCTCCGGCGCCGGTGGATCCCCACGCCCGCCGTCGTGGCCGTGGTTCTCTATCCGGCGGGGCCTTTCTACCGCGCGGACATCGCGACCGTGCGTGTGCCCTGCGCGCGCGACCTGGCCGAGGTCCTGTTCGTGGAGCCCTCCGGGCCGCGGGAGGAACGGCTCCTGGCCTGCCGCGCCGCCGGCGACCTGCTCCGGCGCCTGGCCGAGTGCGGCGTCCTCCACGGGGACCTCAACGCGAAGAACATCCTCCTCGAGTGGACGGCGTGGCCGCCGCGCGTGCACCTTGTGGACCTGGACCGCTGCCGTTTCGTGGAGCGCGTGAGCCCCTGGCAACGGGAGCGCATGCTGCGGCGCTTGCGGCGGTCTCTACGGAAGTGGGAGGCGAGCAGCGGGCGGCCGCTCGAGCCGCGGGAGTGGGACGTGCTCGACCAGACGTTTCGTGGCATCCAGGTCCGGCACGCCGACGAGCCGCTGTGAGCGCGGAGCGGCTGGCCCATGACCCGACGATCGCACGCCCCACGCGAGTTGACGGTCTCGACCGCCGAGGCTCGGCGAACGGCGGGCATTCCGCTGGTCCAGGCGCCCCCACCGGCGCACCCCCGGACCATCGCCATCGTGATGCTCAGCGCCATCGGTGATGCGGTGCACGTGCTGCCGGTGGCAAACGCTCTCAGGCGCACGTGGCCGAAGGCGCGGATCACCTGGATCATCCAGCCCGGGCCCCATGCCCTGGTGCGCGGTCACGCCGCTGTGGACGAGTTCATCGTGTTCCGGCGGCGCGGGGGCCTGGAGGCGTGGCGCAGCTACGCAGAGCTGCGCAACGCCGTCGGCGGCCGCACCTTCGACCTCGTGCTCGCGCTGCAGGTCTACTTCAAGGCCGGCCTCATCACGGCGCTTCTTCGCTCGCCGTTCAAGCTCGGCTTCGACCGGGCGCGGGCGCGCGACCTGAACTGGCTCTTCACCACTCACCGCATCGCGCCCCACCCTCCCCAACACGTGCAGGATCAGTACTTCGAGTTCCTCTACGCCATCGGCGTGGATCCCGAGCCGGTGGAGTGGGGGATCCGCTTGACCGACGAGGAACGCGCCGCGCGGGCGGCGTTCTTCGCAAAGCTCGAGCGGCCCGTGTGCGCCATCGTCGTCGGGACGAGCAAGCGCCGGAAGAACTGGGCGCCGGAGCGCTGCGCCCGCATCATCGACGCGCTTCATCTCGAGTTCGGCATGCGGACGCTGCTGGTGGGCGGGCCCTCAATGGTGGAGCGAGAGATGGCGGATCGCATTCTCGCCCATGCGAGCGTCCGACCCATCGATACGCTGGGGAACGAGCTCCGTCGTCTCGTCTACCTCATCGCGGGGAGCGACCTCGTGATCAGTCCGGATACGGGGCCTCTCCATATCGCCCGCGCACTCGACGTGCCGGTCATTGGATTGTACGGGTACACGAACCCGAAGCGCACGGGCCCGTACCGCAAATACGCGGATCTCGTCGTGGACGGCTACGCGCGCTATCCGGGCGAGGACTATCCGGTGAGCATGGACTACCGCCCCGAGGGGATGGACCGCGTGACGGTGGAGGCGGTGCTGGAGAAAGTGGAGCTCGCCGCGAAGCAGTATCCCCGCTCACCGGGAGGGGATACCGCGGGGGGGTGACCGAGTCTCAGGGTTGGGCTTCCAAGCCTCGAAAGCGCGCACGTCGCTCCGAGCCACCGCACGATCCATTCCGGGCTTGAGCTTGCCCGTGACCGTGACGTAGTACTCCTCCAGGACCTGCACGCTGATCCTCCCGCGCCGGGAACGCCAGAGGAGCTCTAGCCACTCCATGGCCCGTGGCTGCTTTTCCGGCTCCGAAGCGTCCCTCGAGTACACTAGGATGTTCGTGTCAACGAAGACCAGCCCGGTCATGAAGCTCCTCGCGTGCAGGGTAACGTGCCCCCTCCCGCTTCAACCGCCGCGGCGCCTCGGACAGGAAGCGGCGCATCGCTGAGGCGTACGCACGGTCCCGGTGCATGTGCTCCCGCACGAGCGAGCCTACGAGCTGCGACACGCTCGTGTCGCGGCGTGCCGCCTCCACGCGCAACCAGCGCGCGGTCTCCTCATCGAGGGTAATCGTGACGTTCCGCTTGTTACGCGCCATAAGCAACTCATCGCTATGAGGATACGATCGACACGGATGTCGTGCTGCACGATTTTGGTGTCAACACCAATCGGGTCGCAACGCAAGGCGGTTGCTCGCAGACGCGGAACAGAGTTCGTCTCCACGATCTCGGCGCCCGCGCGCACGTAGTCGCCGTGGATCTGTGCCACAAGCTGCGTGTCTGCCTCTGGGCGACTAGCCCGCGACTGCACCCGCCGGCGGCCACGGGACGTGACTGACGTTGACGCGTTGATGGCGCTTCGGGTCGGGCGCTACCGCAGCCGGGTCAGCCTGACCTGGTGATGCGGCGTAAGGCCGACGCCCGACGCCTGCATCGAGACGCCCTGTCCGCCGCCGGCCGGGATGTACCAATAGGCGTAGCCGCCGGCCGGGACTTGCACGGCCTGGTCGAACGCACCGCCGCGCTGCATGACGTGGGTGTCCGGCAGCGGGTTCCCGTTGGGCCGGGCCTGGTTCCACGCGGTGCTCTGCGGCAGGCCGAAGCGGACTGCGGCCTCGGCGGGCACGATGTCATCGGTCAGGTCGGCCATCATGCTCTCTTCGAGCAGCTTCTGGGAAGTCATGCCGATGGTGCGGGCCAGCGCCTCGACGTTCCAGGAGCGGATCATCTGCTCGAAATCGGCCTGGGAGAAGTTGCCTGTCGGAAGCCGGAACGACTGCGCCATCATGCGCTGGTGCAGCGTCGTACCGGCCCGGTCGAAGCTCAGCTCTCCAGCCTTTTCCTGAGCGTAGCGCAGGATGCGCGCGCCGCGGTCGTAGGCGCCGAGCCCGCTGACGCCGATGGGCGAGCCGGCCGGGCCCCAGGGCGAAAGGACCATGGCCGAGGGCGAAGGGCCGAGCCGGATACGTGAGCCCGGCACGTCCGGCCGGAGATCCCACGCGTCCGGCTGGTGCGCGGTGCCCATACCCATGCGCGCGGCCATGTCCTCCACGCTGACGGCCAGCGCTTCCGTGTACCAGCCCGCCGAAGAGGGGCCGGTATCTCGGTAGTGGGGCAGAGCGTCGGCCAAGTGCGCGGCCTCGTGAATGACGACGCGCGCGATCTCCTCGGACGAGGCACGCGCAAGTGACCGCGAGAGTCGGGACGTGAACATGTTGGACGACCCGAACACGCCCATGATGTCCTCAATGAACACGCTGCCCGATGCCTGCATGGTGGCGATGACGTTCATCATGCGTCCGCCCGCGCCGTCTGGCAGGGTGAGCTGCGGGTCGACGACGGCGTGCAGCGCGCGCAGCATGTACTGGTCCGCGATCTCGCCCGCCTTGTAGAACCCGTACATCACGCCCGCATTGTCGAACTCGGCGAGGTTCGACGTCCGCGTGTCGACGACGAAAATCTGGCCGGCCGTTACCGCGATGACTCGGGCCAGGTAGGTGGGCAGCTCGTCGAGCGTCTTCGCCGACGATATCTGCGGGTTACTCCAGTCGACCATGCGCACCAGGTCGCCGACATTGGCGGCGGCGTAGTTGTCGAAGGGCGCGGACACGGCGACCGAGCCCGGGTTCGCCAGCGCCGCGCGGGACGTGTGCGTGTCCGGGCGGTCATGGCCGGCCCCTACGCCGAACGCGATGCCGCCAGCCACCTTGGCTGGGCTCTGGCCCTGGGACGCGCTGCCGGCCTGGAGCCGGAACACGGCGTCCGTCACCTTCTCGGTGGTGAACGAGCCGACGCTGAGCAGGTAATCCTCGGCGCCCGCGGAGATCTGCAGGCAGACGAGGTCCGCCGCGGACAGGATCTTCGACTGACCGACCTCGAGCCGGATCGCCGCCTCGACGCGGAGCGCGCCCTTGAGCGTGGAGGCGTGGTTCGCCACGACCTGGACGGGGCGGCCGTCCGTGTCGCAGCCAACGGCCGGCGGTGCCGTGAAGCGCACGACGCTGTCGGACACCACCTGGAAACCGACGGCATTGCCGTCGACGCTCAGATGGGTGAGCTCGGCGAGGCTGCGTCCCCTGAGCTCCACGCTCGCGCCGGGCACGATGGCGCCGACGCTCGTGATGGCGAAGCCGGCGGCCGGGGTGGTGGGTTCTTCAGTCGGTGGGTTGGACGGATCGAGGAGGGGCGACGTGGGGTTCTCACACCCGGCCATCTGGAATGCCGTGAACAGGGCGGCCACCGTCCCGGCCCATCTCAGGGGTCCGCGCATGGTGGTGTTTCCGCGAGCGACGGATACGGACGGATACGGAATTTCAAAGCAGCGTTCGGCAGTTTTCGCTGCCAGGGCGAAGATAGGCGTGGGTCTGGGAGGGGGTCAAGAACTCGGCCGTTGGGACCGATGGGGGCGTGGGGTGTCGGTGCTCGGGCCGGGCCGTGTGAGAGCGGAACGGGCGGATAGGTGGATGACCGCCACGCGGGAGCCGGCGTGGTCAGAGGCCGGTGGCATTCGACGGCCAAATGAAGTTACGTTTCCGCCACGCGGGAGCTGGCGCTGCCAAGGAGTTTCCCGGGTCCACCACCGATGAATGCTTCCTCCGTCCAAGCGCCACGGGCTCGTCCGAGCCCGTCGCCTGTCCGCGTCCGTTCTGCCGTTCTCCCGCCCGACTTCCTTGCCCGTGACCACGATTCCAGGTGAGTCCTCCGGAGGTGACGCCATGTTGAAGAAGAAGAGCAGTCTGATCCTGGCCGCAGTTGCGCTGGCTCTCTTCGCTCTCGGCCGCGTGCCGGCGCGGGGTGAGGCGCAGCCGATCACTCGCGACATCTACGGGCAGCTCGAGTACCGGTATGTCGGTCCGGTCGGCAACCGGGTGACCTCGGTGGTGGGTATCCTGGGCGATCCCAGGGTCTATTACGTGGGCGCGGCCTCGGGCGGGATCTGGAAGACCGCGGACGGGGGCGCCCACTGGGAGCCGGTCTTCGACGACCAGCCGGTCTCCTCCCTGGGGTCACTCGCCATCGCGCCCTCCGATCCCAGCATCGTGTGGGCGGGCACCGGCGAGTCCTTCATCCGCAGCCACATCTCCCTCGGCGCCGGGATCTACAAGTCCGTGGATGCCGGGAAGACGTGGACGCTCATGGGCCTGGAGAGGACGGGGCGTATTGGGCGCGTCGTGGTCCATCCCCATGACCCCGACGTCGTGTTCGCCTGCGCCCTCGGGCACGCCTCCGGCCCCCAGCCCGAGCGCGGGGTCTTCCGCACGATCGACGGCGGAAAGACGTGGGAGCGAGTGCTCTTCGTGGACGAGAACACCGGCTGCTCCGAGATGGCCATGGACCCCAACCGCGCGAGCGTTCTCTTCGCCGGGATGTGGCAGATCGAGATCCATACCTGGGGGCGGGAGAGCGGCGGTCCGGGGAGCGGCCTTTACATGTCCAGCGACGGCGGCACGACCTGGGGGCGCCTGACCCAGGGGCTTCCCAAGACCCCCGTGGGCAGAATCGCGGTGGCGGTGGCCCGCAAGAACTCCAACCGCATCTATGCGCTGATCGAGACCGGCGACGGCGTGCCGTGGAAGGGGCAAGACACCGAGAGCGGAACGCTCTGGAGCTCGGACGACGGCGGCGCCACCTGGCGTCGCATCAGCCATGACCACAGCTACAACGGGCGAGCTCACTACTACAGCCGGTTCGCCGTCTCCCCCGACGACGAGAACGAGCTCTATTTCCTGACGGCGTCGTTCACGGTCTCGCTGGACGGCGGCCAGACCTCGACGGTGGCATCCGGGAGGGCCAGCCCCGGCGGCGACAACCACGACATGTGGATCGACCCCACGAACGGCGACCGCATGATCGTCGGCAACGACGGGGGCACGAGCATCTCCCTTACGCGCGGCCGGTCCTGGACCCGGATCCAGCTTCCCATTGCGCAAATGTACCACGTGAACGTCGACAACCAGATCCCCTATCATCTCTACGGGAACCGGCAGGACGGCCCGTCTGCCCGCGTGCCCAGCAACAGCCGGCTGTCCAGCGGCGTGATCCCCCGCGGAGAATGGCATTCCGTCGGCGGCGGCGAAAGCGGCTGGGCGATCCCCGATCCCGTGGACCCCAACATCATCTGGTCGAGCGGTACTGGATCGGGCGCCATCGGAGGCGTGGTCCACCGCTTCGATGAGCGTACCCGCCAGTACCGTCACGTGGAGATCTGGCCCGAGAGCACCGTGGGCTGGCCGGCCGCCGAGCTCAAGTACCGCTTCAACTGGACGTTCCCGGTCGCGCTCTCGCCCCACGATCGCAATACGGTCTACGCCGGCAGCCAGCACGTCCACCGCACGACGAACGGCGGCGAGAGCTGGGAGGTCTTGAGCCCGGACCTCACCCTCGACGACAAGAGCCGCCAGCAGATCTCCGGCGGCCTCACGCCGGACAACATCGGCGTCGAGTACGCGGGCGTCATCATGGCCATCGCCGAGTCGCCCCTCGAGAAAGGAGTGATCTGGGCGGGGACGAACGACGGGCTTGTGCATGTGACCCGCGACGCGGGCGCCCGGTGGACCAACGTCGCGGCCAACATCCCGAACCTTCCGTCCTGGGGCACGGTCTACAACATCGAGCCCTCGCGCCACACCGCGGGGACGGCCTACGTCGCCTTCGACTTCCACCAGGTGAACCACCGCGACCCCCACATCTACAAGACCACGGACTACGGCAGGACCTGGACGAACATCGCGTCCGACATCCCGAAGAGCGTGCTGAGCTACGTCCACGCCATCAAGGAGGACCCGGTTCGACCCGGGCTCCTCTATGCAGGGACCGAGAACGCGCTCTACGTCTCGTTCAACGATGGGCAGAACTGGCTTCCGCTGCAAAACAACCTGCCGCATGCGCCCGTGTACTGGATCACGATCCAGGAGCATTTCAACGACCTGGTGGTCTCCACGTACGGCCGCGGCTTCTGGATCCTGGACGATATCACCCCGCTGCGGCAGCTTACGCCGGAGGTGCTCGCCGCCGCCGCGCATCTCTTCCCGCCGCGGCCGGCGTACCGCTTCCGGGACATCACCGCGCCCATGGCCCAGTCGGACGATCCGACCGCCGGGCGCAGCCCGCCCTACGGCGGCGCCATCAACTACTACCTCAAGTCCTCGCCCGCCGGCGAGGTTAAGATCAGCATCCTCGATGCAAGCGGTCAGGCCGTACGCACGCTCGACGGGAGCAAGCAGCCCGGAATCAACCGGATCTGGTGGGATCTCCGGTACGAGCCTTCCAGGGAGGTCCGCCTCCGCACGAGCCCGCTGCACGCGCCCTGGGTGACGGTCGGGCCCGAGGGATGGCGGCCACTGCCGGCAGCCGGCGGCGGGCGCCTCGCGATCCTGGCGCCCCCGGGGACCTACACGGTGAAGCTCAGCGTCGCGGGGCAGCAGCTCACGCACTCGCTCACGGTGCGGAAGGACCCGAACTCTGCGGGCACCGAGGCCGACGTCCAGGCCCAGATGAAGATGCTCTTCGAGCTGCGCGACAACCTGGAAACCGTCGCGGGCATGATCAACCAGATCGAGTGGGTCCGCAAGCAGCTCTCCGAGCTCGGGGGTGCGCTGGCGGAGGACCAGAGCGCAGCGCCCGTGAGGACGGCTGCGGGCGAGCTCGACAAGAAGTTCGTGGTCCTGGAGGACAACCTCTTCCAGATGAAGCTCACCGGACGCGGCCAGGACGGCGTGCGCTGGCCGGCGAAGCTCATCGACAGGCTGCGCAATCTCGCCAGCGGCCTGGAACAGGCGGATTTCGCCCCGACGGACCAGCAGGTCGAGGTGCACCAGCTCCTCAAGCAGCAGATCACCACGTACAGGAGCCAGTTGAGCGAGCTGGTCACGCGAGACCTGGCGGAATTCAACCGCACGCTGAGGGAGAGGAACATCGCGAACATCGTGGCCGGATCTCCGTGACTTGAAGCCGACCGGCACCAGCCTGCCCTGGAGAGCTGACCGGTGGATCGAGGAAGTCAGCCCGCAGGCGAATCGTGCGTCGGCGGTCCCTCGCGGAGCGACTCCACCGCCCCTGCCACGAGGAGGCGCTCCCACTTCTCCACCATGCGCTCGAACGTGAACCGCTCCGCGTGGCGCCGGCGAGCCGCGTCGGCCATGCGCCCGCGCAGGGTCAGATGATCCACGAGGCGGCGCACCGCCGCCGCGATCTCACCCGGCTCGAATCCGCTCGTCACGGTCCCCGGCGCCGTCCCGTCTGGAAAGGGATCCAGCGCTTCGTCCGCGCCGCTCACCGGCGTGCTCACTACCGGCACCCCCACGGCCATCGCCTCCAGCATCGCGTTGCTCATACCCTCCACGTCGGAGACGATGGTAAGGACATCGCATGCGTCGAGCACGTCGCCCACGTCGCGCCGAAAGCCCAGGAAGTGCGCCCGGCCTGCCACGTCCAGCCGCACCGCCAGCGCCTCCAGAGCAGCGCGCTCGGGCCCGTCCCCCGCCAGGATCGCGTGCGCCCGGTCCGGCAGCTCCGCCAGCGCATACAGCAATCTGTCGATGCGCTTGTCCGGCGCGAACCGGGAAAGGCAGCCGATCACGAAGGCAGCGTCCGAGAGGCCCAGCGCCTGCCGCAGCGTTCCGGGCGGCTCCGGGCGCTCCGGCGCACGGACGCCGTTGTAGATGGTGACGATACGCCGCGGATCGAGGTCGGGAAGATCGGCCAAGAACCGGCGGCGCACCGCCTCGGCGTTCGCGACGCTCACGTGAATCCAGCGCCGGAACGCCACACGGTACTTCCAGCGCTGCGGGAGGTACCCCGCGTAGCCGATCCGTGCCACGATGCGGGGGACGCGGGCGAGCGCGCCGCCCATCGCCCCGAGCCAGGTCTTCGGGTAGTGGGTGAGAAGAAGCGCATCGGGTGCCAACCGACGGAGCAGCCGGGCGAGGCGCAGCGCATCGTGGATCATCACGTCGCCGCCCAGTCGGCAGAGGCGCGTCTCGACGCCATGCTCCCGGGCGTGGCGTGCGACCTCCGGGCGGCAAAGGAGGAGCACGCGGTGGCCGCGGGCGTGGAGCGCGGCCAGGAGGTGGAGCATCCACTTCTCGAGTCCACCGTAGATCCGGGCGCCGTTATGGGCGACGAGGAACGCGGGGCTCAGCGCTTCCTGCACGCGGCACACCCGTCAGCGGACGAGGACGGCCAGAATCCCGAAGCCGGCCAGGAGTCCCACGGCGGTCTGATACTCCCGGTTCCCGAGGTAGCGGCGAAAATCGAAGCCGCCACCACGGCTGCCGGCCACCTCCGCCGCGCCCACGGCCTCGGGGCGGTAAGGGCGGAGGCGTGGCAGGAAGGTGGGCACCGTGCGGGCGTAGCCACGATATGCGTCCCCGAACTCTTTCTCGAGGGCCTCCGCCTCGACGCGCATGGCGCGGCCGTAGACGAGGGCGAAGAGCGCCACGAACAGGATCACGAACTCGACGCGCCCGCTGGCTATGGCCAGCCCCAGTCCGATGAGACAGGAGCCCAGGTAGAGGGGGTTCCGCGTATGGGCGTACGGTCCGGTCACCGCGAGAGCCCGGTCCTTCCGGATCACGCCGGCCGCCCACGCCCGCAGTGTCGCGCCGGCCACCGCAAGCGCCAGGCCTGCGGCCAGCAGCGGAAGCGTCGGACGCGCGAAGTAGAAGAAAGGCGGGACCAGCAGCCAGGCGAGGCGCAGCCGAATCCAGCGGAGGGTCACGTTCATGGCGCTGCGTGCGGCTCACCTCCGCCTGCTTCCTGCTGGTACTCCTCCACGGCCCACACGAGCAGCGGGATCATGATCTCATGGTGGCCGGTGATCTGGTATCCCGCGCCGCCGCCGGTGCGGGTCGGCCGCTCGACCACGTTCACGCGCGGGCGGTAGTGGCGGATCATGTCGAGGTCCGCCGTAGTGAAGCGCCGGGGCCGCCCGCCGTTCAGGTTGCGCGCCACGGTGAGCGCCTTGAGGAAGACCTCGGGCATGAGCACGGCAGAGCCCACATTCAGCACGACGCCGCCATCGTCGAGCGTCTCGAGGTGGGCGGCCAGGCGCCGGAAGTCGATCATGGAGCATGCACCGATCGCCGCGCCGTCGGCGGATGGATGCTGGTAGACGATGTCGGCGCCGATCGCCGCGTGAACCGTCAGCGGCAGGTGGAGACGCCGCGCGGCCAGGAGCAGCGACCGGTCCGGCGCCGCAAGTGCGGGCGCGCGCTCGAGGGCCGCGCCCAGCGCCTCGCCGAGCCCCATCCCCTCCCGGGCGCCGGCCACGATCGCCCCGTTGAACTCGTGGCCGGTTTCCTCCCACATCCCGAACGTGCCATCGGCGAGACCGGCCTCCACATCCTCGGAGGTCGCGCCCCAGCGGGCGATCTCGAAATCGTGGATCGCCGCGGAACCGTTCGCGGCAATGAGCGTGGCCGCACGACGTTCCATCATGCGGATCAGGAGCGGTGAGAGCCCCGTCTTGATCACGTGGCCGCCGACCATCCACACCACCGCCTTCCCGCCAGCCGCGGCGTTCGCCACGGCGCGGGCGACGGCCCGCAAGCTCGTCGCTTGAAGGAGGTCCGGCAGGGCGTCGAGGAACGCGCGGAAGCTGCGATCCTCGCCCGGCGGCACCGCGAATGCGTCGGCGCTCACCTTGTTCGCCCGCTCGCGGAGCGGCAGGGTGCGGACGCGGGACAGGTCCGCCTCAGGCGGGGAGCGACGTTCGCCGCTCAAGGCCAGAGGCGGTCTTGGGAGCCGGCCCCCCGGGGCCACGAATCGGCCAGGGGGCTTCCGCTCTCGAAACGGCGGAGTTCGAGGGTCAGCGATCCGATCAGCGGCACCTTGGAGCGCATCTGCACCAGAAGCTTGCGGTCATCATCCGTGAAGTAGATCTCCGCTTCGCCCCCCTTGGAGAACAGCCCGTCCGTCTGGATGATCGGCCGCACGACCACGGTCTGAAACGTACCTGCCGGCACCTTGACCTTCTCGCGTCGCAGCACCTCGAGGATCACCGGGTTGCCGTCTTCCTTGAAGTAGCGGTCGAACCGGTACTTCCGGCCCGGCTCGAGGGGGAGCGTGCGCACGAAGTAGACGAACGAGACGTCGTCGAGGGGCTCCGAGCTGGCAAGCGTCCCCGAGTCCTTCCCGTCCGAGCGCTCCCAGCGCATCTCATCCCAGTAGAACTCGAGTTGGCGGTGGCGCCGGTACCGCACCTCCTTCTGGTCCTGGCGAAAGCGATGGCTGCTCAGAGTGTGGATGTCGATCCAGGACTGCAGGGTATCATGCACCTGGAGAAAGAGGACTCCACCGTCAATATTGAGCTGGACGTGATAGGCGGCATGACCGCGCACCGTGTCGATCCCCAGGACGCTCATGCTGCCCTGGCCCGCCGTGACCGCGCCGAGCTTGACCCGGTACTCCAGCGTCTCGCCCGGCCCGTACGGGACCGGCGCCGGCGGCTGCAGGGAGGCGCCGTCCCGCGGAAGCGTCCGGACAACCTGGGCGCCCGCGCCACCGCTCACCAGGAGGGCCCCGCCGAACGCAGCCGCCATGAGCCCGCGCACGTGCTCCCTACTCCCGCGTCTGCTCGGGCTGGCCGCTCCGCGAATGGCGCATTAGCGCTACCAGGTGGCGAGCCGTCGCGAGCAGACGGAACCGGGACTGCCGGACCCGGATGTCGTACCGCAGCTTCACGGGCACCTCCTCGATCCGGCGGGCATGGGGCGCGACGGCGTAGAGCAGCTCCACGTTCGCGGCCCAGCCGACCCCGTGGAGCAGCCGGTTACCCGCTTTTTCCAGCGCCTTCCTGAGCACGATTGCGCGATACGCGCGAAAGCCCGACACGGGATCGGAGACCGGTGCGGCCCGGTACAGCTGCTGGAGCAACACCGGCAGCGCCCATCGCAGCAGCCGCACACCCCGAGGCCGTCTGCCGTTGCGCTGAGCCGCGCTGGCCGCCACGTCCGCGCCGCCCTCGATGACCTTCACCAGCGAGACGAGGTCATCGGGACTCTCCGTGAAATCCCCCTGCAGCACGACCACCACATCGCGCTTCGGGTAGCTCGCACGGTTTACAGCCTCACGGACCAGCGCCTCCACTGCGCCCTCGTAGCCCACACGAGCGCTGCCACGCACGACCGTGAGGGGCAGAACCGGCTCGTAACGGGCCAGCACGTCGGCGGTGCGGTCCGTGGAGGAATCGTCGAAAACCAGCAGTTCGTAATCGCGGCCGAAATCCCCCATCACATTGCGGATTTTCCAGAGGAGCACGCCGATCGTTCGCTCCTCGTTGTGCGCCGGGATGCAGATGTAGATCACGTCCTGTCGCATGCTCCCGTGAAGAATCCGGTGGCGATGAGCGAATCGCGAATCGCTTATACCTGACGCCCGGATCGCGGTTCCTGCGCCGGGCGCGTTTTCCACCGCCGGTGCTGCCAGAAATATTGGCCGGGCACCTCGCGAACGACGCGCTCGAGGGCCCGGACGTGCTCCGCCGTCAGCCGCCGCACGTCTTCGGCGAGTACCCCCGTGCGCTGCGCGACGATCTCCATGAGTCGGAAGTCGTAGCGCAACCCGGGCCCCGCCGCCCGCACTGCAAGTCCCACAAAGATGGGGGCGCCCGTGCGCAACGCGAAGAGGGCGGGTCCCCGCGCCGTGGACGCAAGCATCCCCAGGAAGTCCACGAAGATCCCGGCACGCCGCGCGTCCTGGTCGCCCAGGAGTGCGACCGCTCGTCCGGACCGCAATGAGCGCAGCACCTCGCGCGGCGCCTCCCGCTGGTCGATCACCCGCACCCCCACCCGCTCTCGCGCCTGGCGCAGCGCGCGGTCGAACAGCGGATTGGCCTGCCGCCGCGCCACCACGTCCAGGGGAACGCCGTGAGCGGCGAGCGCTGCGGCCCCGATCTCCCAGTTGCCCAGGTGGCCGGTCACGACCAGGGCGCCTCGACCCGCGCGCAACGCGCGCTCCAGGCTCTCGAATCCTGCGATCGGCGCCCGCGCCAGCACCTCGGCGCCGATCCCGGTCAGCCTCAGCACCGTCACACCCTCGCGCCCCAGGTGCCGGTAGCAGTCTCGCGCCACCTGGCGCCGCCACGCGACGGGCCGCTCCGGGAACGCCGCGCGCAGGTGACGCTCGACCTCGGCGCGCCGGATCCGCACGGGCCGGTACGCCGCCTCGCCCAGCAGCTCACCGAAGCGGAGCGCCGCGCGCTCGGGCAGCGCGCACGCCAGCGCCGAGGCGAGCCGGAACCCCGCGTATTCGACCCGCTGCCGCCAGGTCGGCCGCCTCACGGCGACGCCGCGGCTACCTCGCGGTCCGGGGCGCCCTCGTCGGCCGCGAACTGCATCTCGTACAGCCTGCGGTAGAGCCCCCCGCGCGCGCGGAGCTCCTGGTGGCGCCCTCGCTCGACGATGCGCCCGCCTTCCAGGACAAGGATCACGTCCGCCCGCTGAATCGTAGAGAGCCGGTGGGCGATGACGAAGACGGTGCGCCCCGCGAGCAGCGTCTCCATGGCCCGCTGGACCAGGCGCTCGGCCTCGCTGTCCAGCGCGCTCGTCGCCTCGTCGAGGATCAGGATAGGCGGGTCGCGCAGGATCGCACGGGCGATGGCGATGCGCTGGCGCTGGCCGCCCGACAGCTCCGTCCCTCGCTCGCCCACGACCGTGTCGTACCCCCTGGGGAGGGCCTCGATGAAGTCGTGGGCGTACGCGGCCCTCGCCGCGCGCACCACGTCCGCGTGCGTGGCTTCGGGCATCCCGTACGCGATGTTCGCCCGCACCGTGTCGTGGAAGAGCACGGTCTCCTGGGTCACGATCCCCAGCTTGCGCCGCAGGCTTCGGACCGTGAACTCGCGGATGTCCGTGCCGTCGATGGCAATCCGGCCGGCAGTGGCATCGTAGAAGCGGGCCAGCAGGTCGACCATCGTCGTCTTCCCCGCTCCGCTCGGACCGACCAGCGCGACCACCGTCCCCTTCGGCACTTGCACACTGAGCTCGCGCAGCACCGGCTGGCCCGGCCGGTACGCGAAGCCCACCCCCTCGTAGGCGATCTCCCGCTCGACGCCCGCGAACTCCCGTGCGCCGGGAGCGTCCCGGATCTCGAAGCGCGTGTCCAGGAACTCGAAGATGCGGTCGCCCGCGGCGAACCCTGGCTGCACCAGCGACGGGAACCTGCTCAGCCACTTCACCGGCGCGTAGAGCTTCATGGACAGCCCCAGGAACGCCAGAAACGCCGCCGCGTCCATGGCGCCGTCCACCAGGACGAGGCGGCTCCCGTACCACAGGATGACCACGGTGCCGAGGGCGCCCAGCATCTCCGTGATCGGCCCCGCGGTCGCCCGCAGCGCCTCCGTTCGCACGAACGTGCGGAAGTAGTTGCGGCTCAGGTCCCGGAACCGCCGCCGCTCGTGATCCTCCGCAACCCCTGCCTTCACCAGCCGGATCGCGCTCATGGACTCCTGCACCCGACTGCTCAGCTCGCCCGCGAGATCGAGGACCCGCCGGTCCCCACTCCGCAGCTTCCGCAGCATGCGGCCCCAAATGGCGAACATGGCGGGCAGCACGACGAACGCGACCATCGTGAGCCGCAGCGAGATCGCCACCAGCGTGGCCGTGGTGGCCAGGATCTGAAACGCGGACGCGAGCACCTTCGTGATGTGCCGCGTCACCAGCGTGCGGAGCTGGTCCACGTCCGTGGTCAGGCGCGAGACGATCTGGCCCACCTTCGTCCGCGTGAAGAACGCGAGATCCAGGTCCAACAGGTGATCGTAGAGCCCGTTGCGCAGATCGCGCGTCACCGCCTGCTCGATGCGCACGACCAGGTAACCCTGGACAAAGTCGAACAGGTTCTTGAGCGCGAAGACCGCGAGGATGAACACGATGATCCCCACGAGCACGCGGTCCGGACTGGCGTCGAGGTCAACGAACAGCCCGAGCGTCCGGCGGATCACGGCCTCCAGCGCCTCCTGCCCCGCGCCCGCCCCCAGCGGCGCCCCCCCGAACAGCGTGCGCAGGAACGGGATCAGCATGACGAGGCTGAACGTATCGAGCGCCGCGAACGCAAGGCTCGCCAGAACCGCGCCGGCCAGGAGGCCGAGGTACGGCCTGAGGTACCGCAGAATCCGCAGGTAGAGTCGCATGCCTTCGTCCGGTACTTCGCCCGCCCGGCCGCAGCGTCAGCGGGCCCAGGGGCGAGCCATCAATATAACGGGCGGTGGCTCACTGCGGGCGCGGCGCGAGGATCGCGACCGGAAGGATCATCTCCTCGGGGCTGATGCCGCCGTGCAGAAACGAGCCCCGGTAGCGTGCCTGGTACTCCCTGAGCTTGGTGGGATAGACGAAGAAGTAGTCCTCCAGGGCGATCAGGTAGCTCAGCCCCAGGCGGCCGGGCGGGAATCGCAGGTCCTCCTCCGAGCTGGTAGTGAACACTGTATCCGGGTCCTCGGCCCTGAGGTCGCCTCCGAACTTGTAGCGCAGGTTGGCGGTCGCGTCCTTGCGCGCGAACACGGTGGCCGGATGCTGACAGCAGATCGAGCCGTGGTCCGTGGTGAGGACGACGGACAGCTCGGCGGCCGCCGCTTCTTCCAGTACGGCACGCGCGGTCGAGCGCTCGAACCAGTTCTTGGTGAGCGCTCGAAGCGCGGCCTCGTCCCGGGCGACCTCCATGAGGATAGCGGACTCGCTGCGTCCGTGGGTAAGCAAGTCCACGAAGTTGAAGACCAGCGCGACCACGGAGCGGGGCACGGTGAAGGCATGCTTCACCCGGGCCATGACGTCCTCGTGCTCCCGGTCCGTGAAGATCTTCTCGTAATGCACCGGGATCTCGTGTCCCGTGATCTTGCGGAGCTGCTGGCGGAGCAGCTCGTCCTCGAACGCATTCAGGCTCGCCTCGTCGTCCGGCATGAACCACCAGTCCGGGTAGCTCGCGGCGATCTCGGCGGGGAAGCGGCCGCCGAAGATGGCGTTGCGGGCGTAGGGAGTGGCCGTAGGCACGATCGAGTAGTAGAGCGTCTCCTGGATGTCGAACATCTCGGCGACGAGCGGCGCGATGATGCGCCACTGGTCCAGCCGCAGGCAGTCCACGATGATGAAGAGGACGGGCCGGTCACCAAGCTGTGGGATCAGGAACCTGCGGACCACGTCCACGGAGAGGTCGGGGCGATCCGCGTCCGGCTGCCGCATCCAGTGAGGGTACTGCCTTCGAATCCAGTGCCCGAAGTCGCGGCGGAGGTCCGTCATGAGAGCGGTCACCGTCTCGAGCAACCCGACCTCGCTCGCGTCCGTGAGCCGCACGTGCCAGTCGACGAGCTCGGCGTACACTCGCGCGAATGCCCGGTGGTCCCGCGCCTCCTCGCGCCGGCGGGCAAGCTCGGGGAAGCGACCCGCGAAGTCCTGGGCCGAACGCTGTTGCTGGAGCGTCGGCCCTTCCAGGAGATGGGTGACTACGGACAGCACCTGGCGCGGGCTCGTGGGCTTGACGAGGTACGCCTCCACCTGCCGGCCCACCGCCTCGGTGAGCGTGTGGTCCTCCTCCGACTTCGTCACCATGACCACCCGGGCGAGTGGGTTCTCGCGGCGCAGCTCGCGGAGCACTTCGAGCCCGCTGCGCCCGGGCATCTGCTCGTCCAGGAGCACCAGGTCGTACGCGTTGCGGCGCAAGAGCTCGAGCGCATCGTCACCATTCAGGATCGCATCCACCTCGTAGCCGCGCTGCTGGAGAAAGAAAAGGTGCGGCTTGAGAAGGTCGATCTCGTCGTCCACCCACAGGATGCGTTTTCCGGTAGCCGCCATCGTCCTCGTCTTCTCCGTCGTTCTGCTCCATCGATCGCAATGAGCAGGCCAGCCCGCGCACCATGGATCGCCGCGCCTGGTACGCGCTCAGCATCTGCCCGCGCGGTTGGTAACGCAGCGCAGGGAATCTGCGCTGAGCCCGTGCCCGGGAACCAGTCCCCCTCGCCCTCACCCTCGCTCGCGCCTGCGCGCGGCGCGGCGGCGCGGAGGTGAAGACTACATGCTGATGGTATAGGGGAACCAGGCGGCCACCGGTTTGCCACCGCGCACCGCCGGGTCAAACAGCCACTGGGCCGCCTCCTCCTTGAGCCGGCGGTTCAGCCCCGCGTCCGGCGTCGGTGGATAGAGGCGTGTCGAGTCCGGGACCACGCGACCCATCTCGTCCACGAAGACCCAAACCTGGATCTCGCGGCCCCGGAGCCGCTTGTCGCTCGGCGGCACGATCATCCCCCGGGGCGATGGCGGGATGAGCCGGAAGTATCCCCCCTCCGCCGTGCCACCGTCTCCGCGCCCGGTCCCTCGGGCGAGCCCCGAGCCCTGGCCCTGCCCTTCGGAGGCCGCGCGGCCTTGGCCGAGGAGCGAGGCGACATCGATGACGGGCTGCTGATGGACCTCCACGTCCGACACCGTGACGGAGGGGAGGGGCACCAGCGGCGGTACGATGGAGGCCCACGGCGGCGTCCGGAGCCGGAGCGCCCGCATCCCGCCCCCACCGACCGCCCGGTTGTCGCCCGCTCTCGGCCCCGCGGCCGCGAACGGCGAGGGGGGGAGCGGCGTGGTACGCCACATAAAGAAGACGGCGAGGTGCGCGAGGAGTGAGAGGCCGAGGGCGGTCCCCCAGACCCTGCGCTCCCTGCGCCACCGCTCTTCGACCGTGAGACCCTGCCTACTCATCGCCTCTCGCCGGATGCCAGCCCGCCAGCCAGCACCACCGACAGCCCGCGCAGCTCCCCCGGCTCCCGTGCGATCAGCCGATCCCGAGACATGAACCACAGGGCGCCGGTCAATGGGGCCCAGGCCATAGCAGTAGGTACACCGTGTTGGGCGGCCCGTGCCGTCTCCCGCGCCTCGATCCCGCTACCGCGTCCGCTGAGGGAGAGCCGGCGCAGCACGTCGCTCGCGGCGGCGAGCGCCGGAGCCACGCGGCGAGTCACCGAGTCACCGAGTCACCGAGTCACCGAGTCACCGAGTCACCGAGTCACCGAGTCACCGAGTCACCGAGTCACCGAGTCACCGAGTCAGGGCTCCACGATCTCGAACGTACGCGCAGTGGTGACCTTCAGGCCGGCGTTCCGATCCAGCACCGCGAGCTCGAGCCCGTAGCGCCCCGCGGGCGCATCGGCGAGCGAGATCGTGAAGTACTCGGGGACAAGGTCCCGGGCCAGGACGCGGGCTTCCTTCTGGAACCGGAGCCGCACGGCCTGTCCGCCCTCCGGCGTGAACCCCCACTTGTCCGCCAGCTCGCCGAGAATCTGGCGGACCGGGCCCCTGCGGTAGATCTCCTGCAAGCTGACCACGAGCTCGAGCTCGTACGATGCGTAGGCGTCCGCGTCCGGAACCAGGTTGTAAAGCTCGAAGTAGAGCCCGATCGGCTCCGACGCGCGGAACGTCATGACGGGCTGGGGCACGATGCGGAAGTCATGCCGTCCCTCCGGCTCCTGGCGCAGCGGCTCGAGCTCGGTCGCAAGGAGGAGGTCGCTCACGCTCGGTTCCCCGGGCGGGAACGACTTCGCGCCCACGTTTTCGCGGGCTACGGCGGCGGCCCCCGAGAGCGGCTCGCGCGCTTCCACCGAAACCAGGTATGGCTTCCCGGCGGGGACGCTGGTGCGCCAGCTCCGCAGCGTCTGCTCCTCGCGCAGCGCTCGCAACTCCACGTCCCGCCTGTCCACAACGCGGGCGATCTCGAGGCCCTGAGCGTTCAGCACGAAGAGGCCCTCGTCGAGGATGGCGGTGCCGACGCGCGCCACGCTTCCAATGCTGTCCAGGGGCAGTCGCGCGTGGATCTCCAGGTCCATGGCGCGGTCGGGCCCCCGGAACCGGACGACCTGCATCCGCGCGAGCGCCAGCGACGGCAGCGAGGGCGCCGTGAAGCGGGTGGGCTGTACGGAGCGGTAGTCCTCGGCGTAGAAACGGAAGTCGTTCGCGAACCGCGCGAGCCGGTAGCCCGGGTTCTGCCGGAACACGAAGACGGGCCCGGTCTCCGCGTACGCCCACACCGTCGTGATCCTGCCGATGGCCTCGAAGTCGCCGGGATCAGATACGGACGGCGCGAAGGTGGCCATGCGGGCAGGCGGCCCGTAGCGCACCCAGATGATGCCGCGGTCCGTATCCCATCCGCGCAACTCGTACTCGGGCAGCCCGAAGCGCAGGTCGGCGTACGCCATGCGCGCCATGTACTCGAGCCAGAACTCGTTCGCGGAGGTGAGAAGGAGAGGGTCGGAAGCCAGCCAGAATCGGCGTCGGTGCGCGACCTGCACCTCGGGCGTCCGCGCCTCCAGCTTCTCAGCTTCCGCGCGGGTGAGCAGTCGGCCGACGGACTGGACCTGCTCCCGCTCCCGTGCGGGCATGAGCTCGAGCCCGTAGCGGAACGAGCCGGCTGCCTCGTCCTCCCTGCCCACGGCGTGAAGTCCGAGTCCCAGGGCGAAGTACGCCTTCGGCTCCGTGCTCGCCGCGCGGACGAGCTGGCGCGCCAGCGCCAGGTACTCGTCCATCAGCCTATCGTCGTAGTAGTAGGCCAGCAGGTGCGTGGCGCTGCCCCCGTGGGACGGGTCGGCCGCCAACGCGGCGTGGAGATGCCGTAGCATCTCGTCCCGCTCGCCGGCGCCCTGTCCCTCGATGAAGTTCGAATGGTCCAGCAGCCGCCAGACGTAGCGCGGGTCGGCGAACGCGAAGTCGGCGTTGAGCTGGCTCAAGCCGATGGGCAGGTTGTGCCGGTAGCGAAAGCGCAGCCACTGGGTCTCCCGCAGCAGCGCGAGCTGGTAGTGCACCTCCGCCAGCGTGTGGGCGTCGGCGCGGCTCGCCGCATCCAGCGCGCGCTGGAACAGACGGCCCGCGTCCACCCGCACCTGCTGCATCAGCATGAGCCTGCCGAGCTCCAGCAAATACAGGGGGTTATCGGGGTCCCAGCGCAGCGCCTCCTCGAACGCCTGCCGCGCCTCGAGGCGGTCCGCGTACTCCGTCGCCTTGGCGCTCGCCTGCCGGGCATGGAGTAGCCCTCGCCGGAAGTGCGCCTCGGCGAGCCGCGGGTCGAGCCTCACCGCGCGGTCGAGATACGTGAGGGCGGCGGCGGTGTCCCCGGCGGCGGCCTGCTCCAGACCCCGGCGCAACTCCTCGCGTGCCTCGTCCGACTGCCCGCACGCCGGCGTCGCACGCGCCAGCAGCACCAGTACGGTGGTCCCGAGGATCGAGGCGAATCCACGCATGGTCGTGGCCGGATGCTGCGCACCGCGCGCCCCAACTCCGGGGTGAGCCCTGCCCCCGGCGCTTCAGCCAAGCCTCGCGAGCGCCGGGAATCAGCGGCGCACCACGCGAGGGCTCCGAACGACTACAGGACGGTGGGCGCAGCGCGCGTTAGTGAGAATATACGCTCCGGCCGCGCGATGGGTTCACCCGGCGAGCCTCGCCGGGTTCCGGCAGGAAGTGCGGTCCGGAGCGCTAGCGCCGTCGCGCCGGCCACACGTTATTCTCGCGGTTCACGTCCGGGAAGTGGCCCTCCGGGTCCAGCTCGACCTGCACGACGCGGCCGGGTACGTCCGAACGGAACGTGTATTCGTGCAGACCCCTCCACGCGTCCGCGTCCACGCGAGCCCGCAAAGCCCCGCCGCCCACCAGCGTCAACTTGAGGTCGATGAGCATGGGGATCTCGCCCGCGTCGGAAACCACCACCGTGACGCGATAGCCGCTACCGGCCGGCTCCTGTGCCACCGTGCTCACTGCCTGGTCGAGCACGCGGGTCGTATAGAACCATGGGTACCAGAACCAGTCCAGGTCCCGGCCGGCCACGTTCTCGATTGTCTGAAAGAAATCGTGCGGCATGGGGTGGCGGTTGAGCCACCTGCGCAGGTACTCCCGCATCGCCCGGTCGAAGACCTCGGGCCCCAGCGTGTGCCTGAGCGCCGTAAGCACCGCGGACGGCTTGCTGTACGAGGCGACGTCGCGGTTGCCGAATCGCCCGTAAAGATCCGCGTGGCGCATCATCTCGGTCTCGTTCTCGCTGCCGGCAATGGCGAGGTAGCGGCGCGTCTCGGCGGCCTGGGGCCGCTCCTCCGGAAAGAGCCGGGCCACGGCGAGGCTTTCGATGAAAGTCGTGAGCCCCTCGTCCATCCAGGCGTACACGGTCTCGTTCGACCCCACCATCATCGGGAACCACATGTGCCCGATCTCATGGGTGATCACGCCTCAACTTGCGCGGGGCTGCGGGCATCCGCAACTTTTCCTGAGACTTCATATCCATGCGCGTCCGTACTCGCGGTCGCGGGGAGCAATGACCCGTCGCAGAATCCAGGAACCCATGGCTGACACCATCGACAACGTGGCCCGAGGCGTGCGCCCGGGCCTGCCGAAACGCCCGGCGCTGGAGGGTGACGCGTGGGCGAGCGTCCGCGCCGAACAGGAGAAGACGCTCGTCCGCGAGCTCGTACGCTTCTCGTTCCACAAGGTCGACCCCGCCTGGCGGCGGCTGCCCACCGGCGAGCGGCACGAACACAAGGAGGAGTTCGCGGGCATCGTGCAGCGGTGGGGTCAGAAGATGATGCTCTACTCCTACTCGCTCGTCGGCTCCCGCGGCGACTGCGACTTCATGCTCTGGCAGGCCACGCGCGACTTCGAACACCTTCATGGGCTCGCTGCGGACGTCAACGGCTCGGCGCTCGGCGCCTACCTCACGATGCCCCACGCCTACCTCGCCATGACGCGGCAGTCCATCTATCTGAACCGCTACGAGGCAGAGTATCTGCGCAAGTACGCGGGAAAGGAGAACATCGAGCGCGCACGCATCGCCATCAATCCGCAGGGATCCAGGTACCTCTTCGTTTACCCCTTCGTGAAGACGCGCGCGTGGTACGAGCTGGCCCACGAGGAGCGGCAGCGCATGATGGACGAGCACATCCGCGTGGGCCACGAGTGGCCGGACGTGAAGCTGAACACGACGTACAGCTACGGGATCGACGACCAGGAGTTCGTGGTCGCCTTCGAGGCCGATTATGTGGGACGCTTCCTCGACCTGCTCATGGCGCTGCGGCTGACGGAGGCCTCCCGCTACACGCTCCGCGACACGCCCGCCTTCACCTGCGTCGCGAAGCCCATCCACGATGCGCTCGATGCCATCGGCTGACGGAGCGCCCCGTCGGCACTGAGGAAAGCGACCCCTTCTCCGTGGACCTGGGACTCGCCGGCCGTGCCGCCCTGGTGACGGGTGCCTCCACCGGACTGGGCCGCGCCATCGCGCTCGCCCTGGCGCGGGAGGGGGCGGGCGTGGTCATCAACGCGCGCACCGCGTCTCGGTTGCAGGATGCGGCGGCTGCGATTGCGGGTGAGACCCGCGGCGTGGTCCATCCGCTGGCGGGCGACGTGCGCGACGGCGCGTTCGTCGAGCGGCTCGTGCGCGAGACCGTGGAGCGGCTCGGACGCCTGGACATCCTGGTGGCGAACGCGGGGGGGCCGCCGGCGACCCGGTTCCTGGAGACGAGGATCGCGCACTACCGGGACGCACTCGAGCTGAACCTCCTCGCCACCGTCCAGCTCACCCACGCGGCGGTGCCTCACATGCTGGAACGGCGGTGGGGCCGCGTGATCGCGCTCACGTCCCTCACCGTGAAGCAGCCGCTTCCAGGCCTCCTGCTCTCCAACGTCGCGCGTCCCGGCGTGATCGGATTCATCAAGACGATCGCCCGCGAGCTCGCGCCCCAGAACGTCTTGTGTAACGCCATCGCGCCCGGCTACATCCGCACGCACCGCGTCC
Organism: Gemmatimonadota bacterium; assembly: GCA_016209885.1. Lineage (GTDB taxonomy): Bacteria > Gemmatimonadota > Gemmatimonadetes > Longimicrobiales > Gaopeijiaceae > JACQVF01. Next base: position 33,085 of record JACQVF010000064.1, read on the forward strand.
AGGAGCTGTTCCAGGGTCAGGCAGAGCGCCGCGGCCTGGACGTGGCGCAGCTCGAGGAGGAGCTGGTACGCGAGATCCCCATGGGCCGGATCGGCCGGCCCGAAGAGCTGGCCGATGTGGTCACGTTCCTCGCCAGCGAGCGCGCAAGCTACGTGACCGGCTGCACCATCCAGGTTGACGGCGGGTACATCCGCGGGCTGCTTTAGCAGGTCGCGGCTAGAAGCCTGATCGGAAACCGCGTTCAGGCCCGTTTGCTCGATTCGTAAGTTGTTGCGCGACAAGATCGCAACACGCAGACCAAATCACGAAAGCGGGTTTCCGATCAGCTTCCTACGCGAAGAACAGGGGACAGGGACACACGAGCCGATGGCCATCCGGACGCTGCGGATACACCGCGCCCCTATGACTCTCGGCGATGCGGCCGCCCCTGCCGCGCGCCGCGCGGCAGGGCTCGCGGCGCGCGCTCGCGCGTTCTCCGAGCTCACGAAGCCGGGGATCACCGCGTTCGTCGTCGTGGTCGCCGGCGCCAGCTTCCAGGCCGCCTCGCCCGCGGGCACGCTCCTGCTGCCGCTCCTCCACGCGCTCTTCGGCACGGCGCTCTGCACTGGCGGCGCACTCGCCCTCAACCAGTATGCGGAGCGGGACGTGGACGCGATCATGGAGCGCACGCGCGCGCGCCCGCTCCCTTCCGGCCGACTGACGGCGAAAGAGGCCCTCCTCTTCGGCGCACTCCTCGTCCTCGGGGGGATCGCCTACCTCACGGCGACGGTCGGCGCGCTTCCCGCCGCCGTCGGCGCCGCCTCCGCCGTGCTCTATATCTTCGTGTATACGCCGCTCAAACGGCGGAGCGCGGTCTCCACGCTGGTGGGCGCGGTCCCCGGCTCGCTCCCCACGCTCATCGGCTGGGGCGCGGCATCGGGCAGCCTGGACCCCGGCGCCTGGGTACTCTTCGCCATCCTCTACCTCTGGCAACTGCCCCACGTGCTCGCGATCTCGTGGCTCCTGCGCGACGACTACCGGCGCGCAGGGTTCCACATGGTGCCCGTCCTCGACCGCGACGGCGTACGAACCGGACCACACGTGGTCCTCTACGCTGCGGCGCTCCTGCCCGTGAGCCTGCTCCCCGCCCTGCTGGGGCTCGCGGGCCCCCTTTATTTCTTCGGAGCCCTTACCCTCGGACTCCTGCTCCTCGCCGCCGGCGCGCCGGCCGCCCGCCGCATGACCGATGCCCTCGCCCGCCGCGTGTTTTTCGGGTCGCTCATCTATCTGCCCGCTCTGCTCACGCTCCTGGCCCTGAGCACGCTGAAGCGCTAGTGGTCGAGTTCATAAATACGCCGACGTATCGAGGACGCCGAGCCGCCCCGCTGGCAAGGCGCGCGACTGAGGCGTAGCCGTTGTGCTACGCCGCAGGGAGCGCAACGCAGCCAGCGAGAATGGATCGGCAGCCGAATGCCGGCGTATTTATGAATTCGACCACTAGCGCTCCCGACCGGAGTACGGTTGCATTCGACCGCCGCTGCCTTGCGACGGTCTCGGTGCCTCACCGTTTTCCCGACCGGGAGCCCTGACAGGTCGCTGGCCTGCGCGAGCCGACGGCACGGGCGAACAAAAGGAAGGGGTTCGCCCCCGTTCACCCCCCCGATGATCCTTGCCACGTACGCGATCGCGGGCTAAACTATACGCGTTTATGGGATGGCGTGCGGCGACGAGCCCGTTCGCGTCGGGGATGGGGTCAGGTGGCGGCGGGAAGCTGCGATCGGCCGGGACGCACGGGAGACAGGTGCCGGGCCATGCGCCTCGGCGCTTTTTTGTCCCCGTGAGCCCGCGGGGCTGCAGGTGCATCCGCACGGCGCTGCGGTCGCTCCTCCTCGCCAGCTTTCTTCCCTGCGGGCTCATGAGCCAGCCAGCAGCGTCGCGACCGCGGGCGCGGGACCTGGGGATCGTGGTGGGCGTGTTTCCGCCGGGCAAGCACAACGCCATCACGGACGTGGCGGGCGTGCGCGTCGGTCACGCCACGGTGATCGAGGGGGACTCCGTGCGCACGGGCGTGACGGCCATCGTGCCGCACGGCGGCAACGTCTTCCTCGAGCGAGTGCCCGCTGCGATCTACGTCGGCAACGGCTTCGGCAAGCTCCTGGGCGTGACGCAGGTGCGCGAGCTGGGCGAGCTGGAGACGCCGATCCTGCTCACCTGTACGCTCTGCGTGTGGAAGGCGGCGAGCGCCATGGTCGAGTACCTGCTCGCGCAACCGGGGATGGAAGAGGTCCCCTCCATCAACCCGGTGGTCGGCGAGACGAACGACGGTGGCTTGAGCGACATCCGCAGCCAGCCGATCCGAAGGGAGCAGGTGCGTGCGGCGCTCGAGGGAGCGCACAGCGGCCCGGTGGAGGAAGGCTCCGTGGGAGCGGGCACGGGGACGCGCGCCTTCGGATGGAAGGGAGGGATCGGCACCAGTTCGCGGCGACTGCCCGCGGCGCTCGGCGGCTATGTGGCGGGCGTGCTCGTGCAATCGAACTTCGGCGGAATCCTCACGATCAACGGGGCGCCCGTGGGGCGCGAGCTTGGCCGTTTCGCGTTCCAGGAGTCCGCGGACGGACGCCGAAGCCAGCAGGACGACGGCCAGGGATCCATCATGATGGTCGTGGCCACGGACGCGCCCCTCTCGCCCGGCAACCTGGAGCGGCTGGCGAAGCGGGCGATCCTGGGGCTCGCGCGCACGGGCTCCTTCGCGGGGAACGGGTCGGGCGACTATGTGATCGCGTTCTCCACCGCCGGCTCCGTGCGACGTGGTCCTTCGGGCTTCGCGGACCGCCCCGCCGAGAAGCCGCGGTCCATCGAGGATGTTTTGAACGACGCCATCTCACCGCTCTTCGAGGCGGTGGTGGAGGCAACGGAGGAAGCGATCTACAACTCGCTGTTCAGGGCGACGACGGTGACGGGATACCAGGGTCGGATGGCGGAGGCGCTGCCGGTTGCGGAGACTCTGGAGATCCTGCGCAGGTACAACGCACTGGGCTGGGACCGGCTGCCGCCGCACCGGCGCTGACTCACGGCGCCGGGGCGCGCACCTCCGTCGTTCCGCGTCTCCTCCCGACACGCTGGGTCGCGTAGACGGTTCCTGGCGACGCGGCGACCAGGGAAGGGGCCGGGCGGCGCGGCAGTTCCCGGAGCGCCCACAATTGCCCACGCTAAGGGAGGGGGGGATGTGACGATGATGACGTTCTATGAGATGGTCCAGCGGAACTTCCACCGGGCCGCCGACGTCCTGGGGATCTCCGATGATTTCCGCGTTGTCCTGCTCCGGCCGCGGCGCCAGCTCATCGTCTCCGTGCCGGTGCGCATGGACGATGGCCGCTACTGCGTCTTCGAGGGCTACCGCGTGAATCACTGCGTGGTACGCGGTCCGGCGAAGGGCGGCATCCGCTTCCACCCGTCGGTCACACTCGACGAGGTCCGGGCGCTCGCCACGCTCATGACGTGGAAATGCGCGGTGCTCGATCTCCCGTTCGGCGGTGGCAAGGGAGGCGTGGCGGTGGACACGAAGACACTCTCGACACGCGAGCTCGAGGCGCTCACCCGGCGGTACGCCACCGAGATCTCGATCCTGATCGGGCCCGATACCGACATCCCCGCCCCGGACATGTACACGGACGAGCGGGTGATGGCGTGGATCATGGACACGTACTCGGAGCACCACGGCCACCAGGTCCTGGGCGTGGTCACGGGAAAGCCGATCTCCATTGGCGGCTCCGAGGGCCGGTTGGATGCCACGGCCCGCGGCCTCGTCCTGGCGCTGGAAGCGGCCTCGCGGCGACTGCGCATCCCGCTCGTGGACGCCCGCGTAGCCGTGCAGGGTTTCGGCAACGCGGGCCGCACCGTCTCCCACATCCTCGCGAAAGAGGTGGGGGCGAAGATCGTGGCGGTGTCAGACTCGCAGGGCGGCACCTACTGCGCGAAGGGGCTCGATGTCTCGGCGGTCGAGCGGCAGAAGGACGAGGAAGGCACCGTGCTCGGCGCGGCAGGGGGTGACCGCATCACGAACGAGGATCTCCTCGGCCTCGACGTGGACATCCTGATCCCCGCGGCCATGGAACACAGCATCACGGCCGAGAACGCGGACCGGATCCGGGCCCGCGTGATCGCCGAGGCGGCCAACGGGCCCACGGACATCGAGGCGGACCCGATCCTGTCCCACAACGGCAAGATCGTCATCCCCGATATCCTGGCGTCCGCGGGTGGCGTAACCGTCTCGTACTTCGAGTGGGTGCAGAACCACCAGGGCCTGCGCTGGGAGCCGTCCGAGGTGAAGCGGAGGCTCAAGAAGAAGATGGAGGACGCGTTCACCGACGTCTACGAAGTGGCCCGCCGCAACAGCGGCGACATGAGGCTCGCCGCGTACGTCCTGGCCGTGAGCCGCGTCTCGGAGGCCTACCGCATCCGCGGGCTGTACCCGTAGCAGGCCCCCGGGCGCCAACCTCATCACCGTGAACGCCGCGGCGAATCGAGGTTCGCGGCGCCACGACGCGCGTAGGGATCCGCGGGGCGCTGCCCGACGCCTCTGCGCGGCGGACCACCTCGGGGATCCGCCCGTTCCGGCATGCCTGCGGTCGCCGGCTTCCCGGCCCTTGTCTGCCGAAGTCATTGACGGAGTGGGGGTAGCGACGCCAGTGTAGATGGAGAGCCTGGAGCAGGCGAGGCCGGAATGTAGCTCTTTCGCCGGGTCACCCACCTAACCGGAGACCCGGCGTTGTCCGTGTTCATCAGGCCCGCCCAAGGTGGCAGCCCACGCGCGTCCCGCGCGGTTCCGGAGGGTCGACAAGGATGATCGACGAAATCCGCGAAAAGATCGCCCAGGAGCTCGAGCGGCTCGCCCACGAGCTCAACGTGGCGATCCCGCAGGCTATCCAGCATGCCGTCGAGAACGGCGACCTGCGCGAGAGCGCCGACTACAACTCGGCGCTGGAGCGGCAGCGCTTCGTCCAGGCGCGCATTCAGCATCTGAGTCACCGCATGGCCGAACTTTCGCGGCTGACCCTAACCGAGCTCCCCCGTGACCGCGTGGGCTTCGGCTCCCGCGTCACGGTGCTCGATCTGGACAGCGGCGAGGAGGCGACGTACACCATGGTGTCCGGCGACGACATCGACTTCGACGCCGGCCATATCTCCATCGCCTCGCCCATCGGCCGCGCGCTCCTCGACCGGGAGGTGGGCGAGGAGGTCATGGTCCAGCTTCCGCGCGCCGAGTGCCGTCTGCGGGTCCTGGGGCTCACCACGCTGCCCCAGATGGTGGGATCCGACGGGAAGAAAAAAGCCTAGCCTCGCCGCACCTCATCCGCTGCCCCGACCGGCCTCCTACCCCAGCGCCGCCTGGCGCGCGTCAAAGATCTCCGGAAGCGCGCGCAGTGCGTTCAGCGCGTCCGGCGGTAGGATCCCGTCCACACTGACGGCCGCCAGTGCCTCGCCGCCCGCACTGAGGCGCGCCTGGTGGTACTCCGCGATGTTGATCCCGAGGGATCCGAGCAGCGTGCCGACGCGGCCGATCACGCCGGGCACGTCGCGGTTCCGCAGCACCACGAGCGTGCCCTCGGGCACCACGTCCACGTGGTAGTCGTCGATGCGAACGACCCGGGGGTGCCCCTCTCCCAGGAGCGCACCGCAGACGCGGGTGCTCCCGCCCTCCGTGTCCACGCGCACCTCGAGATACTCGGCGTAGTCGGAGCGGCGTGGGAGCTGAGCCCAGCCCACGCGGATGCCGCGAGCCTCCGCGAGGTAGAGGGCGTTCACGAAGTTGACCTCCTCGGCACCTACGATATCCGCGAGCAGCCCTTCGGCTGCGGACGCGGACAGCGGCCGCAGCGGCTCCGGCGCAGCACCGGCATAGCCGATCTCCACCGCGTGCACGGGTCCGCCCGCCAGGGCGCAGCCGAGGCGGCCCAGGCGTCGCGCCAGCTCCAGCAGCGGCCGCAGCCGCCGCAGCGCCTCGCCCCCGATCGCCGGCGCGTTCACCGCGCGGCTGAGGTCGCCCTCCAGCAGTGCCGCGCGCACCGCCTCCGCGATCTCGATGGCCACGCTCTCCTGCGCCTCGGCCGTGGACGCGCCCAGGTGCGGGGTGAGCACGAGGTTGGGCGCCGCGCGCAACGGGCTGTCGGTGGCGAGCGGCTCCGTGGCGAAGACGTCGAGCGCGGCGCCCGCGATGCGGCCCGCCTCCAGCGCGCGCACGAGCGCCGGCTCGTCCACCACGCCGCCGCGCGATGTGTTGATGAGGAATGCGGTCGCCCTCATCCGGCCCAGCTCCGCCTCGCCGATCAGGCCGCGCGTCGCCTCGGTGAGCGGCACATGGAGCGAGATGAAGTCCGCCGCTGCGAGCAGATCCTCGAAGGACGCGCGCTCCACGCCCAGCGCCTCGGCGCGGTCCGCGGCGAGGTAAGGATCGTAGGCGATGACGCGCATTCCGAACGCTCGCCCTCGCCTCGCCACCTCGGTCCCGATGCGGCCCAGACCGACAAGCCCGAGCGTCTTCCCCAACAGCTCCATGCCCGCGAAACGCGAGCGCGCCCACTCCCCCTCGCGGATCGAACGATCGGCCGCCGGCACCTTGCGGGCGATCGCCAGCATGAGCGCGAAGCTCAGCTCGGCCGCCGAGACCGTGTTGCCCGCGGGCGCGTTCAGCACCGCGATCCCCCGCTCCGTGGCGGCTTTCACGTCGATGTTGTCCACCCCCACGCCGGCGCGCCCGATGACCCGCAGACGCCTGGCCCGGCCCAGCAACTCGCGCGTCACGCGGACGGTGCTCCGCACGATGAGCGCGTCGCAGTCGTCGACCGCGCGCGCGAGCTGCTCCGCCGACGCCCGGGGCGCCATCTCCACGTGAAAACGGGGGTCCCCCAGCAGCGGGGCGAGTCCCGAGGGCGACACCGCATCGGGAACGAACACACGGAACTGCGCGTGTGCGTTCCCGGACCTCACTTCCTGGCTCATCGTCCCACCAGCTCCTCCTGGAGCGCCTCCAGCAGAAGCTCCAGGCTCTCCGGGGTATGGTCACCCATGTGACCGATGCGAAACGTCTCGTTCTTCAGCTTGCCGTAGCCCGCGCCGATCACGAAGCCCCGCGCCCTCATTCGCTGGACCAATGCAGGCCCAGTGATCGCCTCCGGCAGCCGGATGCAGGTGACGGTCGGCGATCGGTACGGCGGGGCCGCCAGGATCGATATGGGGATGCCGCGCCCGTCCCGCATCCAGTCCACCCAGTTCCAGACCAGCACCGCCATCTGGCGATGGCGCTCCCACCGTTGCGTGAGCCCTTCCTCGTGGATCGCGCGAAGCTGGGCACGCAACGCGTACAGGAGCGAGATCGCAGGAGTATTGGGCAGCTCCTGGCGGTCCAGCGACCGCTGCTGCTCCAGGAGGTCGAAGTAGATCCCGCGGTGGGAGAGCTCGGCCGCCCGCTCCATGAGCCGCGCCGATGCCACGGCCAGCGCCAGGCCGGGCGGCAGCGCGAACGCCTTCTGCGAGCCGGTGAGCACGAAATCGAGCGCCCACTGATCCGTGTGCACGGGTGCGCCGCACAACCCGGACACGCTGTCCACCAGGAGCAGCGTGCCCTCGAACCCGTGGACGACCCACGACAGCTCGGCGATGGGATTCAGCACGCCCGTGGACGTCTCGGAGTGAACGACGGTGACCGCATCGTGCCGGCCCTCGCTCAGGGCGTGCTCGACCTGCACGGGATCGTGTGCGTGGCCCCACGGAACCTCGAGCGCGTCGGCCTCGACGCCGCACGCCAGGGCGATCTGATGAAACCGCTGGCTGAACGCGCCGTTCACCAGGCACAGCACCCGGCGGCGCACGCCGTTGCGGATCGCTGCCTCCATGAATCCCGTGGCCGAACACGTGCCGATGAAGACGGGCCGCTCCGTGCGAAAGACGCGCTGCAGTCCGAGCTGGAGCTCCGCCACCAGCGCGTGCATGTCCCCACCTCGATGCCCGATCATCGCCTGCGCCTGGGCCTCCAACACCTCGGAGCGCACCTCCGTGGGCCCGGGGAGGAAGAATCGCCCGAAGCCGCCGGTGGCGTCCCGTTCGTCTACGTTGCGCATTATCTCCGCCTCTCCAGGTGCCGGGTGCCCGGCGTGGTGACTCATCGCCACGCCTGGGCCCAGCGAGTGTAGTGGATCGTTTTCACGCCCCCGGCGCCGAGGATCTCGAGGCCGCTCGGGTCACGGTAGCCCTCGCGATAGTAGAGGTACGTCACGTTCGCCTGGATCATGAGCTTCGCACACATCACGCACGGGCTCGCCGTCACGAAGACGACCTTGTCCCGCAGGTGACCCGGAGCCTTCACGAGCGCATTCATCTCCGAGTGGATGCAGCCGCAGGCACCGGGGACCGGGCTGTCGCAGCGGTTCGGAAAGCCGCGCGCGTTCCCGTTGTAGCCGATGGCTACCACGTTCTCGAGCCGTCCATCCGTGATGACCGTGCCGACCTGGAGGCGGGCGCACGTGCTCCGCTTCGCCAGCTCCTCGGCCATGCGCATGTAGACCTCGTAGAGCGGCGGGCGTTCGACCACGTAGGCCGCGGCCTCACTGTCCGGCAGCTCCAGCCGGTTGAGCGGGTGCTTGTTCTCCAGCACCAGGTCCTTGTGAATCAGCACGGGCGACCCCCGGGCGGATCCTGCTTCGCGAGTCTGCGTTTGTCTGGTGGGGGATTAGAGCGCGAGCCGGCGGCCCCTTCCCGCCGTCGGCACGGGCCGGGCAGAACGAGCACGGGTCCGCCGGTGGCAGGAACGCCCGCTCCCACCAGTGCCCAGCAATCACGGTCCGCTCTGCCGTCCGCACGTGACGGCGCAATGCGCCGCGCCCCGCGGTCCGCGGGGACGGCGAATCGGATTCGAGGATCTCGGGCTTGCGCTCGAAATCGCAAGAGATCGAATAGCGCCCGTCGGCCCGCTGAGTCCGCGCGCACAGAGGCTCAGGCCGGACAGCGCCGCGGTGCGCTCGGCGTCTGCGTTCCCCATGTCCTGCTCCCCAGAAGGCCGGGGGAGCGCGCAAGATATGCGGGCCCGGGCGCGCCAACAAGACGACCCGTGGCGCCCGCAGCGCCCCGTGGCGCCTGCCGCCGCCGGCTGCCGCCGGCTGCGCGCGGGGCACGGACCCGCGTTGACGGGCCGGCTGCGCGGCGAATAGGTTTGCGCGCGCCCTTCTGACCCTCGTCTGCGAGCATGGTGACGCTCACCCTGGCGGTCGCCGCGGCGATCCACGCGCTCCACCCTCAGGAGCCCCTCGAGGCCGGCTTCCGCGAGTGGCTCGTGGCCGGACCCGTCCCCGCGATCTCGGACTCCGCCCGGGTGACCCGCGACTACCTGGGCGGGCGGGAGAGCCGCCTCGCACCGACGCACGGTGCCTCGGACGGCGGACTCCCGTGGAGGGTGGCGGTCGCCGACGACGACGGCCATCTGAACTTTGGCCGTGTCTTCGGCCGCAACGTCGACCAGGCGGTGGCGTATGCGGCGCAGTACCTCTTCGTGCCCGAGGATCGCACCTACCGGCTTCGCCTCCGCAGCGACGACGACCTGGTCATCCATCTCAACGGCCGGCGCATCTGGGTGAACGAAATCGCGCGATCGCTCGTCGCCGAGGAGGACTCCGTCGTCGTCCGCCTGGCCGGCGGCTGGAATCTCCTCCTGCTCAAGGTAATCAACCAGCACGGCGGCTTCGGGACATGGGCGCGCCTCGACGCGTTCCCCGGCGGCGGTCCCGTCCGCGAGCTCCTCACCTCCGCGATACGGCCGCGCGAGTTCGAGATGCGGCAGCCAGCGCCCGTGGCGGTGGTGGAGGCCGTCGAGCTCGGCGCGCGGCTGCGCATCGCATGGCAGGCGCTGCAGGGTCTGGTGACCGTACGGGTGCGACCCTGGGGCCAGGGCCTCCCTGAACGCATGTGGATCGGGCTTCAAGGAGCTACGGACGGCAGCGGCGACGAGAGCAGCATCGCCGGTGGCGCCACGCAGGGTACGACGGCCGCCGTGGAGCGCGATTTCGCCGTACCCCCGGGGGGAGCGGCCGAGCTCCACGTCTGGATTCCCTTCTCGCGGCTCTCCGCCATAGCCCGCGGAGGTCGCCCGCTGACCGGCGTGGCGACGCTCGGCGGGGATCCGCGGACCACGGCCGAACGCGACGCCGGGGCCGAGGCGGTGCACGAGCCCGGGCACCGCCCGCACGGCGAACCACCCGCCCACGAAGAACGCGGTGCGACGCGCCTCGACCGGCTCCTCGACCCCGGGGAGCTCCTGGCCCGTCTCAGCCGCCCCATCGACCTCGCCCACGTCCGCTATCTTCCGCACGATGCGCCCCCGCGGGCGCTGGCCGATACCCAGGACCGCCACTGGCTTCGCTCGCCCCCCGCGGACGCCGCCGGCGTCGCCGCCCTGGGCGTGCGGTTCCCGATCCCGGCCGAGCTGGACGCCCTGAGCCTCGAGCTGCACATCACGCACCCGGATGGCGCGCGGATCGTGGTGAACGGAATGGAGGTCCAGCCGAAAGCCGCCAGAGCGGCCCTGTGCTCGCCCTGTGCCCGGGGCGACACCATCGCCGCGGCGATCGCTCTTCCCCGGCCAACCGAGACCGCCTCGCACACCCCGCCGCTCGCCGACACGGCGCCGACCACCCTCCGGCCACCGACCCTCCGCGTCCGCGAGTACGGCTACGCCGAGGTCGCCGCCGCCCTCGCGTGGTGGCGCCGCATGGGCGGCCCGGACATGGCAATCTCGGACGCCGACAAGAGCATCCTCCTCGCGTCCGTCGAGTCGCCCGGCAAGCATACCTACTTCCGTATCCTGCGCCACTACAGGACGCTGTATTCCGCGGACGCCGCGCGGATCCGGCGCGACACCCTCCATCTGGTGGGAAACTCTCACATCGATGCGGCCTGGCTCTGGCGCTGGACGGAGGCCGTGGAGGTGGTGCGCGACACCTGGAGGAGCGCGCTCAGGATCGCCCACCGTTTTCCCGGCTTCGTCTACGCTCAGGGCTCGGCCCAGTACTACGCGTGGATGGAGGAGCGCGATCCGGAGCTCTTTGCCGGGGTGCGCGCAGCCGTGGATGCAGGGGAGTGGGTGCCCGTGGGAGGCTGGTGGGTCGAGCCCGATCAGAACCTGCCGTCGGGCGAGTCACTGGTGCGGCAGGGGTTATATGGCCAGCGGTACTTCCGGTCGCGTTTCGGACGCTACGCGCGCGTGGCCTGGACGCCCGACAGCTTCGGGTACGCCTGGACGCTCCCGCAGATCCTGCGAGGCCAGGGCTTCGAGTTCTTCGTGACGCAGAAGCTCCGCTGGAACGACTCCACGGCGTTCCCCATCGATGTCTTTCGCTGGGAGGCGCCGGATGGCACCTCCGTCCTCGCGTACATTCCCTACCGCTACAACGACAACCTGGAGCCTGAGCGGCTGGCGCGGGAGCTCGGGGAGTACAAGCAGAAGACCGGCGGGCTGAGCCACC
>JACQVF010000066.1 GCA_016209885.1 Gemmatimonadota bacterium
GCCGGAGCCCACGAGCCTGCCCTTTTTCCCCCTCACGGTCGAGTACCGGGAGAAGAGTTACGCCGCGGGAAAGATCCCGGGCGGGTTCATCAAGCGGGAGGGCCGTCCGTCCGAGAAGGAGATCCTGGCGGCCCGGCTCATCGACCGTCCGATCCGGCCCCTGTTCCCGGAGGGCTTCCTGCACGAGGTGCAGGTGTTCTGCTACGTGCTCTCGGCGGATCAGGAGAACGACGCGGACGTGCTCGGCGCACTGGGCGCGTCGGTGGCGCTGAACATGTCGCAGATCCCATTCCGGACGCCGCTCGCCGCGGTGCGAGTCGGCCGCATCAAAGGTTCGTGGCTCGTGAACCCGACGTTTCAGCAGCTCGAGTACAGCGACGTGGACATCGTGGTGGCGGGGACGGAGAAGGCCATCGTGATGGTGGAGGGTGGCGCGATCGAGGCGCCGGAGGAGGAGATCCTCGACGGTCTGGTTGTCGCCCACCAGGGGATCCGGGAGCTCATCGAGTTACAGAAGGAGCTGCTTCCGGATATCTCGGTGCCGGAGATGGCGTGGAAGCCCGTAGAGGTGGAATCGGCGCTGCGCCAGCGGGTCGAGGCGCTGGTGTACGAGCGGGTGGAGGAGGCGCTGAGCCTGAAGGAGAAGTCGGAGCGTAGCCAGGCGATGGCGGTGCTGAGAGAGGATATCGCCGCGCAGCTTGTGGATGAGCGCCCGGAGGAAGCGCCCTCCATCGAGACGGTGGTGCGGGAGATCGAGAAGCAGACGATGCGCCGCCAGATCCTCGAGCGCGGTGAGCGTGCGGACGGGCGCCGGCCGGACGAGATCCGGCCCATCACGTGCGAGGTCGGTGTGCTGCCGCGGCCGCACGGCTCTGCGCTCTTCACCCGTGGCCAGACGCAGGCGCTCGCGGTGGTGACCCTGGGCACGGCGTCGGACGAGCAGCGCATCGACACCGTGGACGTGCTGGAGGAAACGTCCAAGTCCTTCATGCTCCATTACAACTTTCCGCCGTTCTCGGTCGGTGAGGTGCGCCCGATCCGAGGCCCATCGCGGCGCGAATACGGCCACGGCGCGCTGGCGGAGCGGGCGATGCAGCCGCTGCTTCCGCCCTACGAAGGGTTCCCGTACACGATCCGCGTTGTCTCGGACGTTCTCGAATCGAACGGCTCCTCCTCGATGGCGTCCGTGTGCGGCGCGTCGCTTGCCCTGATGGACGCGGGTGTGCCGACCCGGGCGGCGTGCGCCGGCGTGGCCATGGGGCTCATCAAGGATGACGAGCGCGTGGCCGTCCTGACGGACATTCTGGGCCTGGAGGACGCGCTCGGCGACATGGACTTCAAGGTGGCGGGGACACGCAAGGGGGTGACCTCGATCCAGATGGACATCAAGATCGAGGGGCTCACCGTCGAGATCCTGCGGGAGGCGCTCGCCAGGGCCCGAGAAGCGCGGCTCCGCATCCTGGACGTGATGGACCAGACGCTGGCCGCGCCGCGGAGCGAGCTCTCCCAGTATGCGCCGCGAATCATCACGCTGCAGATCAATCCGGAGAAGATCGGCGAGGTGATTGGCCCGAAGGGGAAGACCATCCGCGGGATCCAGGACGAGACGGGTGCCAAGATCGATATCGAGGACTCCGGCGTGGTGACGATCGCGGCGCTCTCCGGCGAGGCGGGGATCCGCGCCCGGGAGATGATCGAGGCGATCGTCCAGGAGCCGGAGGTCGGTCGCATCTACGAGGGCGTGGTCAAGAACACAATGAGCTTCGGCGCGTTCATCGAGATCCTGCCCGGTGTCGAGGGCCTCTGCCATATCTCGGAGCTGGACACGGGGCGCGTCGAGCGGACGGAGGACGTGCTCAAGAAGGGTGACGTGGCCAGGGTGAAGCTGTTGTCCATCGACGAGAAGGGCCGGCTCCGGCTGTCACGGCGCGCCGCCCTGTGAAGCGAAGCGCCTCTGTGCGGGTGACGTACGGGCGCGCTGCTGCGCCCTTTTTTTTCGGTGGGCCCGGGAGCCTCGAGGGCCTGGCCCCCGCGATGGCCGTAGACGGGCAGTTCTTCGAGAGCCGCCTGGCCAACGGGATCCTGGTGCTCACGGAGCGGATCCCTGCGGTACGCTCGGTGGCGGTAGGCGTGTGGGTGCGCCGGGGCTCTGCGCACGAGCGGATGGACGAGATGGGGGTAAGCCACCTGCTGGAGCACATGGTGTTCAAGGGGACGGCGCGGCGGAGTGCTCGGGACATCGCGCTCGCTTTGGAGAGCCTGGGTGGCTCTCTGGACGCATACACGAGCCGCGAGCACACGAGCTACCAGGCCCGCGTGCTGGACGAGCACCTCCCGGCGGCGCTCGACGTGCTGGCCGATCTCGTGCTCGCGCCGCTGCTCCGGGACGAGGACCTGGAGCGCGAGCGTGAGGTGGTGCTGGAGGAGATCTCCACGGTCGAGGACACGCCGGACGACCTGGTCTTCGAGCTCCACGCCGCGGTGCTCTGGCCCGAGCACCCCTATGGCTTCTCGATCATGGGGACGCGGGAGAGCGTAGCTGCGCTGGGTGCGGAGAAGCTGCGGGCGCTTCATGCGGGCGCGTACCGCGGCCGGAACCTCATTGTGGCAGCGGCTGGCCACGTGACCCATGAGGCGGTCGTGGATCTGGTGGCAGCGCTTTTCGGGGCTGTGGAGTTGGGGGGCGCGGCGCCGGCGGTGCCGGCGCCGAAGCCGTGCTTCTCGGGCGAGCGCCGAGTCCCGCGAGACGGCGCGCAGACGCACGTCGTCTTCGGTACCGCGACGCCCGGGCACCCGGATCCCCGGCGATACGCGCTGGTGCTCGTATCTGCGGCGTTCGGCGGCGGGATGAGCTCGCGGCTCTTCCAGCGGGTGCGCGAGGAATTGGGGTTGGCGTACGCGGTTTACTCGTTCCAATCCTTCTATGCGCTGGCGGGCGTGACGGGCGTGTACGTGGGCACGCGGCCGGAGTGGGCGGACCGGGCGGCAGAGGTGATCCGCGCCGAGTACGCACGCCTGGCCGCGGAGGGCCTCGAGACGGCGGAGTTCGAGGAGACGAAGAACCAGGTGAAGGGCCAGATCATGCTTTCGCTGGAGTCCACGGGTGCGCGCATGCACCGGCTGGCGGGGTTCGCGCTGTTCGACGAGCCGTTTCTAACGTTGGACGAGCTGCTGGCGCGGATCGACGGGGTCACGCTGGAGCAGGCGGCGGAGGTGGCCGCTGAGTTCTTCGATCCGGCGCGGCAGCTCGTACTGCGCCTCGGCCCGGATGGGACGGGGGACCAGCTGTAATTGTTGGGCCACCTGCCAGGGGCGCGCGCCGGATGCCGCCGCGGCGATGCACTTCTACAGCGAAGCGAGGACCAGGGACGATGGTCATGGGGGTGCTGAAGGAGATCAAGGCGGACGAATACCGCGTGTCGCTCGTTCCCGCGGGGGCGGAGGTCCTGACGAGCGTGGGGCACACGGTGCTCGTGGAGAGCGGAGCCGGGGAAGGGAGCGGGTTCCCGGACGAGCTGTACCGGGAAGCGGGGGCGGAGCCCGTCTCGTCGGCGCGGGAGATCTGGGAGCGGGCGGAGATGATCCTCAAGGTGAAGGAGCCGGTGGAGGGCGAGTGGCCGCTCATCCGTGATGGTCAGATCGTATTCACGTACTTCCATTTCGCCGCGTCGGATGCGCTTACGCAGGCCGTCATGGACAGCGGCTGCGTGGCCATCGCGTATGAGACCGTTCAGCTCCCCACGGGTGAGCTTCCGCTGCTCACGCCCATGAGCGAGGTGGCGGGGCGGATGGCCGTGCAGGAGGGGGCGAAGTACCTGGAGAAGTCGCTGGGAGGGCGCGGGATCCTGCTGGGCGGGGTGCCGGGCGTTCCGTCTGCGGAGGTCGTGATCCTGGGAGGCGGCGTGGTAGGGACGCACGCCGCCAAGATGGCGGCGGGTCTAGGTGCTCACGTGTCGATCCTGGACATCTGTCTCCCGCGGCTGCGCTATCTCTCGGATGTCATGCCCGCGAACGTGGACCTCCTCTATTCGAATCGCCACAACATCCTGGAGCACATCGAGCGGGCGGATCTGGTCATTGGCGCGGTGCTTGTGCCCGGCAAGAAGGCGCCCAGACTGATTCGTCGCGAGGACCTGAAGCTCATGAAGCCCGGCTCCGTCATCGTGGACGTGGCGGTGGACCAGGGTGGTTGCGTGGAGACGAGTCGGCCGACCACTCACGAGAACCCCATCTACGACGTGGATGGGGTCATCCACTATGGGGTTGCGAACATGCCGGGCGCGGTGCCGCGCACAAGCACGCTGGCGCTCACGAACGCCACGTTCTCTTATGCGCTGACGCTGGCCGACAAGGGTTGGCGCTCGGCGTGCCTGGAGGATGGCGCCCTGGCCCTGGGGGTGAACATCGTGGCGGGCGCGATCACCCACCCGGGGGTCGCCGAGGCCTTTGGGCTCGAGTGCCGGCTGGTGCGCGAGTTCCTCGCGGCCCAAGGGCCCCAAGGGCCGGTCTCCCGCGTGTGAAGAGCGAGCGCGAGCCGCGCCACTCTCCCGGACCTCTGCCGAGGACGGACCCGCCGGTCGTACGTTTCCGGCGGCTGCCGGACAACCCGGACCTTCCTCTGCCATCTCGGGCCACGGAGCACGCGGCCGGCTACGACGTACGCTCGTGCGAACCGGACTTCGTCCTCAGGCCGGGCGAGATCCGGCTGGTACGAACGGGGCTACTCCTCGAGTTGCCCCTGGGAATCGAGTGCCAGGTCCGGCCCCGGTCGGGCCTCGCGCTCGAGCACCGGATCAGCCTGCCGAACAGCCCCGGTACCATCGACCCGGATTACCGGGGTGAGCTCAAAGTCATCCTTCAGAATGGCGGAGAGCGACCGGTTCCCATACGCCGCGGGGACCGCATCGCGCAGCTCGTATTCGCCCGCTTCGAGACGCCCCGGATCGAGGAGGTCCCCGATCTCTCCGAGACGCCCCGGGGCGTGGGTGGGTTCGGGAGCACGGGACACGACTAGCTCGCGGGACGCGAGCAGCTCGCCGCCAACGTTGATCCGGGGGCAAAGCGTGGAGGCGAGGAGCGGGCACAGTCCTTGCCGTCACCAGACCCCCCAGTTTATGATGACTGAGTTTCTCACGTTGTCGCCGGTATCTCATCCGCGATGTCGCGGTGCGCGCAGGGGCGGTATGGGATGATCAAGTGGTTTAAGGCCGTTCCTCGCTGGCTGAATTCCGGGCGTCTCCTGCCGGTGAACGACATCGCCGTCGATCTGGGCACGGCGAATACACTTGTTTACGTCAAGGGTGAGGGGATCGTCCTGAACGAGCCGTCGGTCGTGGCGGTCGAGAAGGGGACGCGGCGGATCAAGGGGATCGGGCTCGAGGCGAAGCGCATGCTGGGACGCACGCCGGAGGGGATCGAGGCGGTGCGGCCGCTGCGGGATGGCGTCATCGCAGATGTGGACATCACGGAGCTCATGCTTCGTCATTTTCTCAAGCAGGTGACGGCGAAGCGTGTATTCCGGATGAAGCCGCGGGTGGTTGTGGGGGTGCCGTCCGGGATCACGGAGCTGGAGCGGCGGGCGGTGCGTTCGAGCGCGGTGGCGGCGGGGGCGAAGGCGGTCTATATGGTGGCGGAGCCGATGGCGGCGGCGATCGGCGTCGGGCTCCCGGTGGACACGCCAACGGGGAACATGGTGATCGATATCGGGGGCGGGACAACGGAGATCGCAGTCATTGCTCTTTCCGGGATCGTGTCGAACACGTCCATTCGGGTGGGTGGTGACGAGCTGGACAACGCGATCGTGACGTTCCTCAGGAAGAACTACAACCTGCTCATCGGGGAACCCACGGCGGAGGCGATCAAGATTCAGATCGGCTCGGCGTTCACCTGCGGGGAGGAGCGGGAGATGGAGGTGAAGGGTCGGGATCTGGTGAGCGGGATTCCGAAGACGGTTCGCGTTCACTCCCAGGAGATCCGGGAGTGCATTCAGGAGCCGATCCAGCAGGTCGTGGAGGCGGTGCGGCGGACGCTGGAGATCACGCCCCCCGAGCTGGCCTCCGACATCGTGGACCGCGGGATTGTGATGACGGGGGGCGGGGCGCTGATTCGCGGGCTCGACCAGCTCCTCGCCCACGAAACCCACCTTCCGATTCATGTGGACGAGGAGCCGCTCACGTGCGTGGTCCGGGGAGCGGGGCGGGTCCTCGACGATCTGGACAAGTACCGGATCGTTCTCACGACCTGATGCCAGGTCACGGATCGGCTTGCCGGTGGGTTGGCGCGGCCGGGGAGCCGGGTGGCGTCGGGCCATAAGAGGCATGCAGGAGGGCGGGCTCCCGGCGGATGGCCCGGCCTCTTTCGTTTTCTCGTCTTGAGAGCGCATGGCCCCGTACGGGACCGTCGGGACCGATGACCGAGAGTCGCGGGGGCGGCTCCAGGGGTTGCTCACGCTCGGCGTGATCGGGCTGGCGATCTTCCTCGCCTATCTGCCGGTGGCGCATCAGCGGCGAGTGGGGGCGGCGGTGCGGGCGACCGCGCTGCGTCCGTTCCTGGTGGCGCAGCGGGCGCTTGGGGAGGCTCAGGTGCGGGCGGCGGAGACGGCGCGACTGCGGGCGCAGCTGGATTCGCTGGTCATCGAGCTTCGGGGGGAGGCGACACTGCGGGAGGAGAACCTGCGGCTGCGCGCGCTCCTGGAGCTGAGGGAGCATGTGGGGCCGGAGTTTCGGCCGGCGGAGGTAGTGCGGCCAGGCCTGCCGGCTTCCGAGAACATGTTTCTGGTGGACGTGGGCTCGGCCGACGAGATCGCGCTGGGTGCGCCGGTCATGACGGCCGAGGGGCTCGTGGGCGCAGTCCGCGAGGTGGGAGCCCATGTCTCCGTGGGGATGGACTGGGGCCATCCGGACTTCCGGGCCAGCGCCATGACGGTGGACGGCTCGGCCTACGGCATTGTGGAGCCGCGGCGCGGCCGCTTCCGGGAGGACGATCACCTGGTGCTGACGGGGACGACCTTTCATACGGATCTCAAGCCGGGCACGCTGATTGTCACGAGTGGTCGCGGCGGCATTTATCCCCGCGGAATTCCCATCGGTGCGGTACTCGGGCTGGAGCAGGCGGAGGCCGGGTGGCGGAAGAGCTACTGGCTTCAGGCCGTCGTGCACCCGGGAAGTGTGACGCATGCGCTCGTGGGCGTGCGCCGGCGGAGCGACGAAGTCCCGACGGACACGGTGCTGAACGCGGCGCGATCCGAGACATGGGATCTCTCGTTCGCCTGGCCGCAGCTTCGCGCGGCGGGCGTCGACTCCGCAGCAGCGGGGCGGGCGGGCCCGGCCGCCTCGCCGGCCGGACGGCAGCGGTGAACCGGCGGGGGCGAGGCGTGCTGGTGTGGCTGGTTCTGGTCCTCGCCGCGCTGCACTTCCTCCTTCATCTGAGCCTGGGCCTGGGGGCTGTAACACCGGACCTTCTGGTCGTGGGGCTCCTGCTGCTGGCGCGTCAGGTGGGCATGGCCGCGGCGGCGGCGACAGGCTTCGCCTTCGGGCTTATGGAGGACGCCCTCTCCCTCGCGGCGTTCGGCGCGAACGCGCTGGCTCTGGCGGTGGTGGGCGCGTTGGGTGCGCGGACGCGGGACCTCTTCGTGGGCGACTCGGTTCTGTTCATGGTGTCGTACGTCGCGCTCGGAAAATGGCTGCGAGATTTCCTGCACTGGCTCTTCGTGGGCCCGGGCCTCAGGGACGATTTCGTCGGAAGCATGGTGCTTCGAGCTCCTCTCGCCGCGCTGTACGCGACAGCGGTGGGGCTGGCGGCCTGGGCCGTGACGGGCATGCGGCGCGAGTGACACCGCCGAGGCGGCACGGGCGATGAAGGCGTACGACGCGGAGCTTCGCCGGGATCGGGCGCGGGGCGCGCTCGCGGTGACAGGCGTGGTCCTGGGGGTGCTGATCCTGGGCTTCTTCCGGGTGCAGGTGCTGCGTTCGAGCGCGTACGTCCTGGAATCCGAGTCCAACCGGCTGCGTGCACTGGCGGTGCCGGCACCGCGGGGCGCCGTCTTCGACCGCAGCGGCCGGATCATCGCGGACAACGTGCCAGGGTACGCGATCTCGCTGCTTCCGGCGCCGGCAGATTCGCTGCGAGCCACGCTGGAGCGGCTGGCCCCTCACCTGTCTCTGACTCGCGGGCGGATCGAGGCGATCCGGGCGAATGCGCGGCGCTATCCCCATCAGCCCGTGCTGGTGGATGGGGACGCATCGTTCGATGAGGTCTCGGCGGTCGAGGAGCGGCGGGCGGAGTTTCCGGGCATCCTCATGGAGATGCGTCCGAAGCGCCGCTACGTGGCCGGCCCCGTGACCGCGCACGTGACGGGATACGTCTCGGAGGTAAGTGACGCGGAGCTCGCACGGTCCGAGTTTCAGGGCTATTCGCCGGGCCAGATCGTGGGGAAGGACGCCGTCGAGCGGCAGTACGAGAGCCGACTTCAGGGGCGGCCCGGCGTCCGCTACGTGGAGGTGGACGTACTCGGGCGGATCGTGGGCGCGTTCCGGCCGCGCCCGGACGTGCCCGCGGTGCCAGGCGGCGACCTGCACCTGAACCTGGACCTTGAGCTGCACGAGTGGATCGACCGGATCTTCCCGGACTCTATGCGCGGGGCGGTGGTTGCCCTGAACGTAGAGGACGGTGGCGTGCTCGCCCTCTACTCGAGCCCATCCTTCGATCCGAACGCGTTCGTGGGCGGGATCGATCCCGACCGGTGGGGCGCGCTCAACACGGATCCCGCTCGCCCGCTGCTGAACCGCGCCGCGAACGGCGTCTACCCTCCGGGCTCGACCTGGAAGCTGGCCACGGCCGGGATCGCGCTGGCGCGCGGTGTCGTGCGGCCGGATGAGACGATGGCGATCCCGTGCCGCGGCGGGATCCAGTTCGGCAACCGCTACTTCCGCTGCTGGCGCCCGGAGGGGCATGGCTACCTGAGCCTCGTGGACGCCATCCGGCACTCCTGCGACGTGTACTTCTACCAGCTCGGGTTGAAGATCGGGCTGGAGGCGTTGCTCGAGGACGGCAATCGCCTCGGCTTTGGACGCCGCACCGGGATCGATCTGCCGAGCGAGGCGTCGGGGATCTTCCCCCCGGACGTCGGCTACTGGCTGCGGCGCTTCGGGTACCGCAGCACCCCGGCCGAGGTTCTGAGCATGGCGATCGGGCAGGGACCGAACGCGCAGACGCCGCTCAAGATGGCGGAGTTCTTCCTGGCACTCGCGAGGGACGGGAGCGCGCCGGCGCCGCGGCTGGTGGCATCGGACTCCGTGCTACGGGACTTCCGGCTCGAGCTCACGCCGGACCAGCTGACGCTGCTCCGGGAGGGCATACGCCGGGTCGTCGCCCCCGGCGGCACGGCCTATCTCTCGTCGCTGGAACACTGGGACCTCATGGGGAAGACGGGAACGTCTCAAAACGCCCAGGACCCCGAGCGCGACCATGCGTGGTTTGTGGGGATCGCGGGACCGCGGGGCGGCTCGCCGGAGATCGTGGTGTCGGCCATCGTCGAGTTCGGGGAATCCGGCTCGGGTACGGCCGCACCCCTGGTGGCGAAGACGGCGGATTTCTACCTGCGGCGTAAGCACGGGATTCCGGTGGACACGATCCAGACTCTGGGCGAGCATCTCCGTGCCGGGCGTCGGGCGCCGTGGGCCGCATGGGACTGAAGACATCCTTCGAGCATTGGGCCATCGACGCGCCGCTGGTGGGCCTGGTGCTCGGCCTCTCCGTGGTCGGCGTGGCCATGATCTACTCGGCCGGCCAGCTCGAGGTGCCCAGCGCCATTACCGTCGGGATCTGGAAGAAGCAGCTCGCATGGCTCCTCCTCTCGCTGGTTGCGTTCGCCGCCGTCGTGCGCATACCGCTTCGCTGGTTCGAGTGGGCGGCGTATCCGGCGTACGCCTTTGCCGTGGCGCTCCTGGGGCTCACCCTCGCCATCGGTTCGGGGGCGGGGACCGCACAGGGGGTGCGGAGCTGGTTGGGGATCGGTGGACTGCACTTTCAGCCCGCCGAGTTCGCGAAGCTGGCCACGATCCTCGCGCTTGCGCGTGTACTCGCCGCTCGCCAGGAGCCACCGGCGACGCTGCGCGAGCTGGTGCCGGCGTTCACGCTCGTGGCCGTGCCACTGGGGCTCGTGGTGCTGCAGCCCGACCTGGGCACGGCGCTCGTCTTCGTGGCTATTCTGTTCACGGCGCTCTACTGGGCGGGGACGCCGGTGACGCTCCTCGTGCTGCTGGCGAGTCCGGGCGTGGGCCTCATCCTCTCCTTCGACGCTCGCGTGTTCGGCGCCTATGTGGTGGTGCTGGCGCTGTTCCTCTACCTGCATCGCTACCGGCTCTACCTCCTGGAGATGGTGGCGGTAGTCCTGGCGAACCTGGCCGCGGGGACCATCGCCGAGCCGCTGTGGAACTCGCTGGAGCCTTACCAGCGGGCGCGGCTCCTCGTCTTTCTCGATCCGGCCGCGGACCCTCGCGGCGCCGGATGGCACCTGATCCAGTCGAAGGTGGCCATCGGAAGCGGCGGACTCCTGGGCAAGGGGTTCACCCTCGGCACCCAGAAGCGGTACGCCTTTCTGCCCGAGCAGCACACCGATTTCATCTTCAGCGTCGTGGGTGAGGAGTTCGGCTTCCTGGGGACGTTGGTCACCTTGCTCCTCTTCGCGTTCCTGCTGCGCAGGCTTGTGCGCACCGCAGAGCTCGCACCGGATCCGTTTGCGGCCCTCGTGGTTTTCGGTATCTTCGGCGCATGGCTCGCGCACGTGGTGATCAACGTGGGGATGACGATCGGGTTCCTGCCGATCACCGGGTTGCCACTTCCCTTCCTGAGCTACGGCGGCTCGTTCCTGCTCATGTCGTTCGTGGCGCTGGCGACAGCCGTCCGCGTGGGGACCGAGGACTAGTGCTCCCGGCCGGAAATACGGTCGTATTCGACCGCCGCTGCATTGTGCCTCGCTGCGTTGCGCTTCGTCGCAATAGCGCAGGGCTATTCCTCCTCAGCGCGCATTGCGAGGCGCACGCATCGACGGTCTCGATACGTGACCGTATTTCCGGCCGGGAGCACTAGCAGGTCGCTGAAGGGGACGCGATGGCCTGGTTCCGCAAGGAGAAGAAGCCGCTGCGAGCCACGGAGCGGCGAGAGCTGCC
>JACQVF010000068.1 GCA_016209885.1 Gemmatimonadota bacterium
CCTGTCCGACGAGTTCCTGGCCGAGGTGCGAGGGATGCCGCAGCGCAATCTTGCCGTGGAGCTGTTGCAGAAACTCTTGAAGGGCGAGCTCTCCGCCCGCCGTCGCAAGAACGTCGTGCAGGCGCGCTCCTTCGCCGAGATGCTGGAGCAGACCATCCGCCGCTACCAGAGCCGCGCCATCGAAGCGGCGCAAGTGATCGAGGAGCTGATCCAGCTCGCCAGGGACATGCGCGAAGCGAATGCCCGCGGCGAGGCGCTCGGGCTCACGGAGGATGAGCTCGCGTTCTACGACGCGCTGGAGACGAATGACAGCGCGGTCAAGGTGCTGGGCGACGAGACGCTGCGCGCGATCGCACGCGAGCTGGTCGAGACGGTCCGCAACAACGTCACGATCGACTGGACCTTCCGTGAGAACGTGCGCGCGCAGCTTCGGGTGCTCGTCAAGCGCATCCTGCGCAAGCACGGCTATCCGCCCGACAAGCAGGAGAAGGCGACGCAGACGGTCCTGGAACAGGCGGAGGTGCTGTCCGCGGAATGGGCAGCAGCAGCTTGAAGGGGGCGTCTAACGAGCCGATGAAGCTGCCGGTCGCCTTCGGGGCCCGCAGCTTATTCGGCATGGCGATATGCATGCGCCGTGTGGCGGAACGAAGACGGCAGATTTATTATTACATTTGAATCCCCCCTTGACTCGAAACCGGTCGGTCAGAGGTTCCCATGCAGCAGGCACCAACCGCGATGTCAATGCGCTCCGAGTACCTGAAGCGCGTCCCTCTCCTCCGTGAGCTCAACGATCAGGAGATCGGGAAGCTCGCCGGACGGACTCGCGAAGAAGTCTTCATGCCCGGCGCCCCGATCGTTGAGATCGGGGAGCCCGGTGATTGCCTCTATATCCTCCTGGATGGAAACGTGCAGGTCCTCTATCCCGCCCGGAGCGGCGAGTTCGAGCTCGCCCGCATGGGGCCCGGGGATTTCTTCGGCGAAATGGCGCTGCTCAACAACCAGCCGCGAAGCGCCACGGTGCGGGCCCTCAAGCCGGTCCGCGCCCTCGCCCTGGACAAGGCAGACTTCCGCGAGATCATCGCCGAGTCGCCGACCCTCGCTCTCAAGCTGCTCGAGGTCATGTCGCAGCGCATCCGCTACGCCGACGAACAGATCAGCGGGCTCAGCGACAAGGCGCTGCGCGACCCGCTCACCAGCCTCCTCAACCGCCGAGCGTTCCACGAGCGGCTCATCGAGGAATGCGAGCGCTCCCGCCGCTACGGCGAGCATTTCTCCCTCATTCTCCTCGACCTCGACCGCTTCAAAAGCATCAACGACACGTTCGGGCACGACGCGGGCGACGCCATCCTCGTTTGGGTCGGCCGCATGCTCACGGACCACACGCGCGTCGCCGACACCCCGTTCCGTATCGGCGGCGAGGAGTTCGCCATCATCGCGCCCGCCACCGGAATGGGCGTGGCCCACACCGTCGCGCAACGGCTCCTGGATACGCTGGCCGAAGCGAAGCCGCCACTCGAGGTGCAGCTCAGGCTCACCGCGTCCGCCGGGTTCGCCGCCTGCCCGGACAACGGCTTCCAGACCGATGCCCTCTTCAGAGCTGCAGACCAGGCCCTCATCCGCGCAAAGCAGACCGGCCGCTCCCGAGCCTGCGGGCCGGAGAACTGACCCGAACCCCGCGACTGCCACAAGCGCGAATCCGCGAACCGGCAGGCGAAGCCAGTCGGCGCGGTCTGCGAGTACGTGCGCTGCACCGTGAACCCCGCCGGCCGTGGCCCCGACGCCCCGCGGCCCCAATTCGTGCTTGGCCCCTCGCCCGGCCCCGTTTATCTTGGTCGCCCGAAGGCCGCATGTATTCAATCCTGTGCAGAACCCACAGCGGAACACGGAAGGCTGGCGAAGGGAGGAGGCTCTATGGCGCTGAACGTGTGCGGGCGGCGCACCGCGTCACCGGGTCCCTCCGGTGAGGTGCGCGCGAGGTCCGCAAACCGGCGAGGCTTCCCTGGGACGCGACCGCGTCCCCGAGGCCTGTTCGCGTACTTCGACCGGCAGCGCACGATCCCGGAGATG
This sequence comes from Gemmatimonadota bacterium, assembly GCA_016209885.1. Taxonomy (GTDB): domain Bacteria; phylum Gemmatimonadota; class Gemmatimonadetes; order Longimicrobiales; family Gaopeijiaceae; genus JACQVF01. The sequence goes on from JACQVF010000068.1 coordinate 2,068, forward strand.
ATCCCATGAACGGTGTGGAGAGCGCCCTGGTATTCCGCGGGGGCCCGGTGGCCAGCGTGCTTCCGCTGGCCGTATTCGTGATTGGGACGGCGGTCCTGGTGATTTTCGGGGCGCCAGCGGTGGAAGGGATGATCCTGGCGGCGATGCTCGGGATCTCCGTGGGCATGGTGTTCGCCCGGAAGATGGGCGATTACAGCGAGCGCGTGTTCAGCCTCATGGCGAACCGTATCGCCACGGTGGCGGTGGTCTGCTGGCTGTGGGCCGGCGCCTTCGGCGGGATCCTGGCGGAATCGGGGCTGGTGGAGGCGATGGTCTGGCTGGGTGCGAAGCTGAACCTGACCGGCGCCGCGTTCACGGTGGCCACGTTCGTTTCCGCGTGCGTGTTCGCGACGTCGGTGGGCACCGGGCTGGGGACCGTGGTGGGCTTCACGGCGGTTATGTATCCGGCGGGGATCGTGCTGGGCGCGAACCCGGCGGCGCTCATGGGCGCCATCCTTTCCGGCGGCGCCTTCGGCGACAACCTGGCTCCCGTGTCGGACACCACCATCGTGTCAGCAGCCACGCAGGAGACGGACGTGGGCGGGGTCGTGCGCGCGCGGCTCAAGTACTCGCTCATCGCGGGCGGGATCGCGGCTGTGCTCTTCTATGTCTCCGGCGCCGGGGAGTCCACGCTCTCCCCCGAGGAGGCCCGGCGGCTGCTGGCGGAAACCGCAGATCCTAGCGCGCTCCCCATGCTCATCCCGGCGGTCCTGGTCTTCGTGCTCGCCCTGAGCCGCGGCCACTTCCTGGTGGCGCTCACGGCCGGGATCGCCGCCGCCCTGGTCGTGGGCCCACTCTTCGGAGTCTTCTCGCTGGATCGAGTGTTCCACCTGACGGCGGAGGGCTCCGTGGGCGGAAGCGCGGTCCGGGGCGCCCTCAGCATGCTCCCGATCTCCGTACTCACGCTGCTGCTGGTTACCGCCATCGGGATCATGGAGGCAGGCGGCTTCCTCGAACGGCTGATGGACTGGCTCGACCGCGTGGTCGCACGTACCGCGCGCAGCACCGAAGCCGCCATCGTCGCGCTCATCTCGTTCGCGAACATCTGCGTGTCCGTGAACACGGTGGCCATGATCACCGTGGGCCCGTTGGCCAACCTCCTCCGCAAGCGGCACAACATCCATCCGTACCGCAGCGCGAATCTGCTGGATACGATCTCATGTTCATTCCCGTATATCCTGCCGTATTCCGCCGTGATCGTGGCGGGAACGGCGATCCAGCGGCAAGTGGTCGAGCGCTACCCGTTCGCCACCGTGCTGCCGTGGGCCCAGGAGGCGCCGTACATCTTTTACGGGATCGTGCTTTTCCCCCTGATGATCGTCGCGGTGATCACGGGTTTCGGGCGCAGGCACGGGTAGTCCATCGAGTCGGGGGGACGCGGGACGGGGCAGCGGTCGTGAGCTGCGACCGAGGCGCAGGGCCACGTACGCGTTCGCCGAACCGCCGCCGTAGCAACAAAATACGGAGCCCTGGCGCATACGGTCCGCCAGGGCTCCGCAGTGTCAGCAGGGGGGTGAGCGCTAGTCCACCGGCGCGCTCAGCCGCTCCGCTGCGAGGCGTCCGATCATCGAACGTCCGACGCCGTACGGCGTTGGGTGCCCGAGAAGATCCGCGTCCCGCTCGTGGGCACCACCAGCTTGATCTGCCCTGAGGGCCGGAGGCCCTCGGCACCGGTCGGCACGCTGTAGTCGCAGCGGCGCACGAACCGTGCGCTGCGCCGCCTGAGCATCATGGTCATCGTCCTGACTCCTTCCGTATCTGTTTGCTTTCGGTTTCGTTCGTCGGTCCGGGCGTCCCCTGGGATCGCCCTTCATGCTTCCGTACGAAATCGACGCGGAAAAGATTCAGAAGGTTGCCTCCAGGCGCCGGCTCGACCAGTGGATATGTCGGACCTTCCAGCCAGCGGGCGTGCGCACCAGAACCATCGTCTCTGTCGTTTCCGAGCGGACGGGCCGGCCCCGCAACTGCCCGGATACGTGGTAGCGGGCGAGCGTCAGTGCAGCGTCTGCGAGAACCACGATCTGCGAGCCCAGCACGTCCCGCACGAGGGCGCCGCGCGCGAACTCCATGTCGGCCGGCAGGTGGCGGGCCGCATAGGCCGCCCGGGTCGAGTCCACGAGGCCTCCCTCGTACACCACCAGTGCGGAGTCCAGGAGCGCCAGCGCGCCAGCCGTATCCGCGGCGGCGAGGGCCGCGTCGAACGCAGCGAGGACCGCTCGTACCGAGTCCGCGGCCGCCGCCTCGGCCGGGCGCGGCGCCGCCTGTGCCGGCGGCCGCTGCTCCGCGCGGTCGGGGCGCCGTTCGAACGTGCACGCGGATGCCAGCATGAGAAGCAGGGCGAGGCCTCCGCGGCCGAGGCAGGAACCCATGTTCACTCCCGAGTCCAAAGCAGGGATGACAGGCCGTCCGCGCGCCCACACGGCGCTGCCCCCAGCGGGTACGGGTACCGCGCGTCGGCGCGCGGCCTGCAACGTGCCGAGCGCGCGGAGAGGGGGCAAGGGCTGCACGCAACGCTCGTGGCGAGTCGGCGCCGCGCGCTGCCCGCATCCCCCGGTGGGTTGATTGCGCGCGCGCCCGTCTCTAACATGCGCAGCCAGATGAACCGTCTCGGTGTGCTCGCGACTGCGCTGCTGGGACCTGCGAAGCCGGTCCGGGTCTTCTTCACGGTGGACCTGGAGCAGGACTGTCCGCCGTTCCTGGACACCTACCGCGGTGTCGAGGAAGGCCTCCCCCGTTTGCTCGAGCTGCTGGCGTGTGAAGCGGTCGGGGCCACGTTCTTCACCACGGGCGAGGTGGCACGGAGATACCCGGGTGCGGTGCGGGCCCTGCTCGGTTGCGGGCACGAACTCGGCTGCCACGGGCTCACGCACCGCTCGTTTGCCTGCATGGACCGCGCGACAGCCCGCGACGAGGTTCGCACCGCATCAGCGATACTCCGCGAGTTCACGGCGGTGGCCTCGTTCCGGGCACCCTATCTGGCGCTCCCGGAGGCGTTCCTCGACCTGCTCGAGGAAGCCGGCTATGGCGTGGATTGCTCGCAGGCGAAGTACAAGCCTTCGTATTACGGACCGAAGCGTCCTACCTCTCTCAGCCGGGTCGCGGCCTCCATCACGTCATCGGCTCTCCGGCTGCCGCGCTGGCTTCGCGAGCCGTGGCTCCGGGCGCTTCGCAGCCCGATCATACTCTTCGTTCATCCGTGGGAGCTCGTGGACCTTCGAGGTGCGCGGCTGCGGCTCGACTGTCGATTCAACACGGGTGAGGTGGCGCTCGACCGGATTCGCTCGGTGATCCGGTTCTTCAAGGAACGCGGCGCCACATTCGGCCGCATAGGCGAGCTGGCGTGCCCTCGGCGGATGGCGGCGTGATCGAGCACGTCGCACCGGTCCTGGCGTGCAGCGGCGTGCTGAGGCGCCTGGTGCCGCTGGGGCTCCGGGGGAGTGCCAGCCGGCGGCGCTCGGCCTGGCCGCTCTCCTGGCTCATGGCGAGCGCCCTGCTCTTCCTGTGCCTGCGGGGCATCGACTGGCAGCGCGCCTGGGTCGATCCCGGGGCGATCCGGGCGCAATGGGTCGCCCTCGCCATCGCCTTCAACGTGGGGATCCTGCTGCTCTGGGCGGCGGCGTGGCGCGTATTTCTGCCGGCAGCGGAGCGCGTGGCCTTTCCGCGCATGTTCGAGATCGCGGCGCTGACGGCCATGACCATCAACACGCTGCCGTTCCTGGCCGGTCACGCGTCGGGCGTGGTGCTGCTGGCCCGCCGTGGCAAGGTGAGCGGCGGCGCGGCCCTGTCGGTGATGGCGACCCATACGTTCGCGGAGGGCCTGGCGAAGGTGGCAATCCTCCTCGTGGCGGCCCTCGTGATCCCACTGCCCGCGTGGATGACACGCGCCTGGCTCCTGGTTACCCTCGGTGTCGCCGCGCTGGCAGCCGTGCTCCTGAGCCTCGCCCGCGCCGGTTCCAGCTTTCGGGCGACTGCCGGAGTCGGCGGCGTGCCGGGACAATCGCCGGGTGCTGGGAAGCGGCATCCGAAGTTCCGCGCCGTTTCTGCTGCCGTCTTCCGGTGGGCCTGGCATCTGGAGGCGCTGCGAAGCGGTCGCAGGTTCGCCCTCGGGATGATGCTCCTCCTTGCAATGAAGGCGGCAGAGGCGACGGCAATCCTCTGCGTGCAACGGGCGTTCGGGGTCGACCTCCCGTCCACCACTGCGCCGGTGGTGCTCGCCGCGGTGCTCGTTGCCACGATGATTCCCGTAGCGCCCGCAAACATGGGGGCGTACGAGGCCGGCGTCTTCCTGGTCTACCAGCAGCTCGGCCTGACCCCGGAGCAGGCCCTGAGCCTGGCGCTCGTCCAGCATGTGTGCCTGCTCGCGGCGCTAGTGGGCACGGGCTACCTCATCGTCCTCGTGCACTATGCGCGGGGCCGCCGGCGGGCGGCGGGGACGGGGCTGGCGCTGCTGGCCGCCCATCGGGCTTCCGGTTCGCGCTGACCACACGTATCGCCTCACGGCGATCTACGTGAACCCCACGGGAGGCACCATCAAGGACGACGCCATGGGTGAGATCGGGGGCGTCATCGTGCCGGCATGGGGCGAAACCTGGCCCGACGTGGACCGCCGGCACGCTGACTACGTGGCGGACCGGCTCATGGTCATCGAAGGCGTGAGCCCGGAGGCGGCGCTGGCGGGCGCCCGCGTCCCCGGCGCGCCACCGCGGCGCCGCCCGGAGTAGCGAGCCCGCCGACCGTGGAGTTAGGTTTGGACCCGAACCACAGCTCGGCGTCACTCCGAGCCACCGCGACGCGAACCCGCGGCTCTCGACCCACATGATTCCCCGCGCGAAGCTGGACATTGGCTGGTCAGACATCGCCTTCGCCGCCGCCCGCTGCCTCTGGCCCGGGAACCGCGATGCGGCGCAGGAGCGGACCGAGCGCGCCTGGCCGCCGGACGGCCACACCTTCGCGTGCCTGTCCGTGCGCACGGGCTTCGATCTGCTGCTCGAGGCGCTGGCGCTGCCGCCCGGCAGCGAGATCCTCGTGTCCGCGCTCACGATTCCGGACATACGCCGCATCGCCGAAGCGCACGGGCTCGTGGTCGTCCCGGTGGACATCGACCCCCACACCCTCGCGGCGGACCCGGATTCGCTCGCTCGCGCCTGGTCGCCCAGGGCGCGCGCCATCGTTTTCGCGCACCTCTTCGGCGCATGGGCCGACCTCGAGCCTACGCTGCGCTTCGCCCGTCAGCACGGGCTCCGGGTCATCGAGGACTGTGCCCAGGCCTACGCTGCCGACCGCTGCCGCGGGCATCCGGAGAGCGACGTCCGCATGTTCAGCTTCGGACCGATCAAGACGGGGACCGCCTTCGGCGGCGGCATTCTCGTCTTCCGCGACCGGTCCCTGCTGGACCGCGTGCGGGCGCTGCATGAGCGTTACCCCACCCGGAGCCGATGGGATTACTTGAAGCGCATCGGCAGGTACTCGCTGCTCCGGCTGCTCGGCGAGCCGCCGGCCTTTCGCATCTTTCTGGCGGCCTGCCGGCTACTCGGGAGATTGCCCGACGACGTGATCGGCCGGGCGGCGCGCGGGTTCCCGGGCCCGAACCTGCTCAAGCAGATCCGGCTGAGGCCGTGCTATCCGCTACTCGCGCTCCTGGCGCACAGGCTCGAGCGTCCCGACTCCCATGGGCTCAGGAGACGCGTCGTCACGGCGCGTGCCCTGATCGCCCGCCTCGCGCCCTACGTCCGGCGACCCGGTGACCGCGCTGAGCGCCATACGCACTGGGTGTTCCCGATCCTCACGCGGCATGCGGCGGACCTCATGCAGTATCTCTGGAGCCAGGGGTTCGACGGGACGCGCGGTACCTCGAGCCTTTCGGTCATCGAGGCGCCGGAAGGCCGGCCGGAGCTCGCCCCGGCGCACGCACGCCGCGTCATGGATGAGATCGTGTTCCTGCCCGTCTACGCGGATGTTCCCGCCAACCAGCTCGAGCGCCTCGCCGACGCCATGAACCGCTTCGAGGCGCCCAGACGCGCAGAGACGCGGGACGCGCATACCGCGGCGGGCGTCTAGCGGCGGACCACGCGGTCGCACAGGGAGGAGCCTGCGCACCCCAATGGCACGAGTCGGCGAGGACGGATCCCCGTTCCTGAGCGAGAGCGGGCGGGACGAGCTCTGGTCCGGCCTCGACCGTCCGTGGGATCTCGTCATTATCGGCGGCGGGATCGTGGGCGCCGGGCTCCTGCACGAGACGGCGCGCCGTGGCCTCCGCGCGCTGCTGGTCGAGCAGCGCGACTTCGCGTGGGGTAGCTCGAGCCGCACCTCGCAGCTGATCCACGGTGGCCTGCGCTACATGAAGCAGGCGAGATTCAGGCTATCCCGGGCGCTACTGCGCCAGCGGGATCGCCTGCTCCGGGAAGCCCCGGGGCTGGTCACGCCGCTCCGCTTCCTGTTGCCGACCTACGAAGAGCACCCGGTTGACCGCTGGCTCTTCGCGACGGGCGTGCTCCTCTATGACGTGCTGACCGGACGGTGGCGGCCCACCTGGCGCCGCTACAGCGCCGGCGAGCTCGCCGAGCTCGTCCCCGGCGTCGCCCGTGACGGCCTGGACGGCGGCTACGGGTATATGGACGCGCGGACCGATGACGCGCGCCTGGTCCTGCGCGTGCTGTGCGAGGGCGTCGCAGCGGGCGGGGTGGCGCTCAACTACGTTCGTGCCGAGACCCTGCTGTGCGACAAGGGTCAGGTGGTCGGCGCCGTTCTCCGCGACGTCGAGCGCGACCGCACGGTCGAGGTCCGCGCCCGCGTGGTCGTGAACGCGACGGGCCCGTGGGCCGATCGGCTGCGCGGGAAGGCGGGTGTGCGCCCGCGCCTCCGCCCGGCGCGCGGCAGCCATCTGGTCTTCCCCCGCGACCGGCTCCCCCTCCAGCATGCCGTGTCGTTCCGGCATCCGGACGATCGGCGCCACCTCTACGCCGTCCCGTGGGAGAGCGTCACCCTCGTCGGGGCCACGGATCTGGACCACGACGGGCCGCCCGACGAAGAGCCGCGTGCGACGGCGGAGGAAGCCGAATACCTGGTGGCCGCCCTGGAGGGCTGCCTTCCCGGCTGCGGGCTCCGCGCGGCGGACGCCATCGCCACGTTCGCGGGCATCCGGCCGACGGTGGCCGGCGGTCGGCCCGACCCGTCCGACGAGCCACGGGATTCCGGCATCTGGGAAGACGCCGGCCTTATCACGGCCACCACGGGCAAGCTCACGGCGTTTCGCATCGCCGTTCTCGGCGCGCTGCGCGCCGCGCGCCATCGGCTGCCGCCGACCGCGCGGCGATCGCCGGACGCTCCGCTCTTTCCGCCGCCGGGCGATGCCGCGGCGGCGCTCCGGGAGCTGGACGCAGAGCCCCGCCTCCGCCTCCTGGGCCGCTACGGCAGCCAGGCCACGGCGGTGGCGGTGGCGGCCGGTCCCGGCGAACTCGAACCGGTGCCGGGCACTCCCGTCCTCTGGGCAGAGCTGCGTTGGGCCGTCCGCGCGGAGGTCGTGGTCCACCTCGACGACCTGCTGCTCCGCCGCACTCGGCTCGGAATCCTCCTGGCCGAGGGCGGCGCGGCGGTTCTGGGCCGCGTGCGAGCGATCTGTCAGGCGGAGCTCAGGTGGGACGATGACCGGTGGCAGCGCGAGGTGGAACGCTACCGGCGCATCTGGCGGGACGGCTACGCGCTTCCCGGCGCAGCGGTGCGGGCCTCCGCGCCGGAACCGGCCCTGGGTCCGGCCTCCGTACGCGCAGGCTGAGGGCCGGCGAGCGGATGCGCCGCCGGCGGATGCGCCGCCCGTGGATGCGCCCCCGGTGTCGGCGCCGCGGACGCGTCCCGCTCGCGCATCATTTCCGTCAGCGCGGCCTGCATGCGGCGCCACGCCTCGTCGCGAAGCGCATCTACGTCTTTCTTTGTCAGCCCGGCGGTGGAAATCGGATCGAGCACGAGTACTTCCACGTCGTTGGGCAGGACGCGCCGCGCCTCGAGGTCCGTCTTCGGCTTCAGCGGTGAAACGACGACGGGCACAATGGGGACGCCCGTCTCGATGGCGAGCCGGAACGCGCCGCGCTTGAACGGCCCCAACCTTCCCGGCTCCTTCCACCGCGTTCCCTCCGGCGCGATCCAGATGCTGGTGCCCCGGGTCAGAATCGCCTCCCGCGCATTCACGAAGGCGACGGCGGTGCGCATCGGGTTGCGCGGATCCACCACGAAGTTGCCAGTGGCGCGAAATAGCCAGGTCGCCAGGGGCAGGTCCCACTTGCCCACCAGTTTGCCGATCACGGCGGAGTCGGGCACCTGCGCGTAGAGATGGGCGTAGACCGCATTGCAGAGGACGCTCTGCTGGTTGCCGATGACCACGCTGGGGCGGACCGCCTCCAGCCGCTCCGCGCCTGTGACCCTGACCCGCAGCCGCGCGACAGCGCAAACCGTGCGGGCCATGACTCGAGCGACCGCGCGCGCGACCCGCGAGCGCTCCCGTCCCGCGAGGACGAGCAGAGCGCCGTAGGCCACCGCGGCAGCGAACGCCAACACGCCCACCAAGAACCGCAGGTAAAACATAAATTGAGACCGCTCTCCTTGCTCCGCGAGAGTTCAGGAGGACTCCCGGCTACGCCGACCTCTGTATCTGGCTCGTCCGCCCGTTGCTGGCGGCCGCACGGAGCCGTCGCGATATTCGCGCGGTCGCGTCGACGCCCCACCCCGCCGCGGGTCCGGCGTTGCGGCCGGCGGACCGCGCAGGGTCACGCACCGCGATGATACGCCGCCGCTGAGCGGGCGTCCACCGTGGTCCCGGACAACTGGTCCGCTTTTCGGCATGGCGCTGAAGGGCGGCGGCTGGCTTGGCGGTTCCAAATGGCCACCATCGATGACGCGCTCCCCGTCCGCTGGTTGCGGGCGTTCCGCGTGTGGCTCTTCTTGCTGCTGCTGGCCCTGATGCTCGGCGTGCTGGGGCTGCTGCGCGCCTTCCGCCGCCGCGGGGCAGGCGGTAGCTGGCGAGGCATGCGCGCGACCGACATGGGGTTCGCCGAGCCCGCGCCGCCCGGGCCGGGCCAAGCGCGCCGAAGGGACCTGGCCGGCTGAGCGGCACGTCGACCGGCGTGGTCGTCAGACGGCGCGCCGCCCTCCCGCTCGCTCGGCGGCCGCCTGCTCGTAGACGCGCAGGTGCTCGGCGAGCACGTCGTCCCAGGAGTAGGGCGGCGGCCTGCCGCGGTTGCGGAGCGCCATGGAAGCTCGCAGCTCTGCGTCGCGCACCAGGCGCGCGAGGCTGGTGACGATCTCGGCGTCGGAGCGGGCCAGCAGCCCCTCTTCCCCGTGGCGGATGAACTCGCCGATGCTGCCCACGGCCATCGCGACGACGGGCAGCCCCGCGCAGCGCGCTTCCAGCGCCGCGATTCCGAACGACTCCTCGACGGAAGGGAGCACGAACACGTCGGCGCGCGCGTACGCCTCGCGGATGGCAGCGCGCGTTTGCCGCCCGGCGAGCTCGACCACGTCCGCGAGGCCGAGCCGCGCGATCAGGCGCTCAACGGCCGGACGCTCGGGACCGTCACCGATCAGGTGGACCCGAAGAGGTGGCTCGGAGGGCACCAGCTCGCGGACCCTGGCGATCATCTCCAGCAGTGCGCGGGGCCGCTTGCGCGGCGTCAGCCGCATCACCGCCACCACCCGCACCTCGCGGTCTGCCCGTGGCTCGGAGCGCACGGCCCAGAAGTCCGGGTCGACGCCGTTCGGCAGCACGTGCACCCGCCGACCGCCCACCAGACGGCGTACGTCGGCGGCCGCGAGCTCGCTCACCGCGCTAAAGGCCACGGGCCAGGCCGACCAACGGAACCAGCGGTTCATCAGGGAGAACGCGGGTATGTAGCCCCGCAACACGGAGTGAAAGGTGAGCACCGTGGCCATCCCGGTCCGTTGGGCCACGTACGCCGCGCACGCCACCGCGGGCGAGAAAACGCTGTAGTGGCCGTGAACCACGTCGAAGCGTTCGCGGCGCAGCAGGTCCTCCAGCGCCAGGATGCCGCGCGGTGTGTACGCCACCTTCCAGATGGGAAACAGCGGCACGCGAAAGCGGTGCACGTGGATCGAGTCGATCCGCTCCGGGCCCGGGAACGTAGTGATGACGCGGATCGAGTGCCCCGCCCTGCGAAGCTGAAGCGCCAGGTCGTGAACGTGCAGCTCGATCCCGCCGAACCGCGGCAGGTAGTGCTCGCTGACCAGCGCGATCTTGCGGGGACGAGAGAAATCCAACGGAAAACCGGTCATAGGCGCACCCTCGGCGGGCGCGAGGCAGCGTCGCGCCACGACCGGCCAATGTTCCGCGCGCCGGACCCGCGCGGCAAGGGCGGCCTCCCTGCGACAGGCCGTCTCGGCCGAGCTGGCGGCCGACCGCTCCGCTCCGCCGACCGCGGCCCGGCGGCCCCGGCGGCTCAGCCTCGGCGGTCCGGCGTCGCTTGCCACCGTGGAGGGGGCTCACGATATTTGCGCCGGCGTATCCCCGGGTGCTGATCCCGGGCGGGCCTCTTCGCGGGGGCGCGCACGCGCCCATGACACGCTGCCCTCCGCGGCTGTCCACGGTCTCCCGGGACACCGTCCGACCCTTCCACTCGGTTTTGGGCTTGCATGGGGAACACGCGTTCGACGGACCGCCGCGTCGTTGTCACCGGGATCGGGATCGCGAGCCCGTGCGGCACGGGCGTGGAGAAGGCCTGGGACGCGCTCGTCCACGGCCGCAGCGGGATCGGGCCGATCACGCGGTTCGACGCAAGCTGCCTGGAAACGCGGTTCGCCGGCGAGGTACGCGACTTCGAGCCGGAGGAATACCTGGACCGCAAGCAGGTCCGGCGCATGGATCGCTTCCAGCAGTTGGCGATGGCGGCCGCGGAGCTGACCATGCGCGACGCCGGCTATGCCGTCAACGCGCACGATGCGGAGCGGGCGGCGGTCATCGTGGGCTCCGGCGTGGCCGGGCTCGTCGTCGCGGAGACGGAGCACACCCGGGCCCAGCAGCTAGGCCCCGGGGCCGTGAGCCCGTTTTTCATCCTCCACGTTCTGGCCAACATGGCGCCCGCGCAGATCGCCATCCGCCACGGCTTCAAGGGGCCGAACTGGTCCACGAACTCCGCGTGCGCCACGAGCGCGCACGCGATCGGCGAGGCGTTGCGGCTCATCCAGAGAGGAGACGTGGACGTGGCGCTGGCCGGCGGCGCGGAGGCGCCGCTCGGCATGATGGGCATCGCCGCCTTCAACGCGATCCGGGCGCTGTCCACCCGCAACGAGGAGCCCGAGCGCGCGAGCCGACCCTTCGACGTGGATCGCGACGGCTTCGTCATGTCTGAGGGCGCGGCGATCCTGCTGCTCGAGGAGATCGGTCACGCCATGGACCGCGGCGCACGGATCTACGCCGAGCTGGTCGGCTACGGCGCGAGCAGCGATGCGCACCACCTCATCCAACCCGCCCCAGGCCATGAGGGCGGCCAGCGCTGCATGCGCGCGGCGCTGCGCGACGCGGGGCTCGAGCCAGGCGACGTGGACTACGTCAACGCGCACGCCGCCTCGACGCCCATCGGCGACGTGCTCGAGATCGAGGCGATCAAGGCGGTCTTCGGCGAGCATGCGTACCGGATGCCGATCTCGTCCAGCAAATCCATCACAGGACACCTGATGGGCGCAGCGGGCGCGGCCGAGGCGTCCATCGCCGCCCTCGCCCTGGCCCGGGGCGTGATCCCGCCCACCATCAACATCGACAACCTGGACCCTCGCATCGACCTGGACTGCGTGCCGAATGTGGCGCGGCGGGCCAGGCTCGATGTGGTCATGAGCAACTCGTTCGGCTTTGGCGGTACGAACGTCACGCTGATCCTGCGAAGGCTGGACAGCGCCGCAAGCTAGCGCCGCGGACCCACTGCGGCCTGCTGCCCACCGCCCGTCCGGCTTCCCCCGGCCCATGCGATTCGGCTTCGCTACGGAACCACGGCAGCGATCAGTGGATGGACTCGAGCATCGCCTGCGCCTCGCGCTTGAAAAGCGGGTCCGGCGGGTGCAGGATCGGAAGCGCGAGCGCCGCTTCGAGCTCGGGCTCCGCCAGCTCCCGCCGTCCCTGCCACACGTAGAGGCGCGCCAGCTCGAGCCGATACAGGATGACCCGCGGATCCAGCACCGTCGCGCTCCGCAGCAGCCGCTCCGCCTCGTCCCAGCTCGCCTCAAAGTCGAGACCACCGCCTAGCAGTTGGAGGCCAAGCACGCGGAGCGCCCACGGCGTCGTCAGCACCTCGTAGTGGAGCTGCCCGAGCACGTTGTGTGCGCCGGCGTGCCGCGGGTCCATCGTCAGCACAAGGGTTGCCTCGCGGTACACTTCGTCCGCCAGTTGCGCAGCGGTCCGCACGGTCTTGGCGATCTGCGCCCGGCGGCCCACCGCGGCCGCGAGCCAGAAGTGCCCCTCCAGCCGCTCCGGTGCCACGCGGAGCGCCTGACGCGCATACGCCTCCGCTTCGCGGTACCACCCCACGGACACGGGCTCGTTCGGCTCGAGCCATCCCAGTGCCAGGGCCGCGCGCGACGCGCGCCACAGCGTCTCGAAGTCCTGGGGCGCTTCCTGAAGGACCGCACGATACGCGTCCAGCGCGTCCTGCGGTCGTAGATCGAGATACAGCCGGTCGGCAACCGCCAGACGCTCCCCGACCCCGCGCGCAGCGGCGGAGCGCCAGCTCTGCGCTTCCAGCCCCGGCTCCCACCCAAGCATCAGGAAGAGGAGCACGGATATGGCCCGAGCAGGCCCGCGCGGCGCGTACGCCTCCAGGACCCTGCTCCCGGCTCGAACCCCCAGGAGCCGGGTGCTGGAGACGCCGATCGATGGATTTCGGCGGGGTTCCATGGGCTCATATGATAGGGCGCGCGCGAACCGGCCCACAACGCCTGCGGCTTCAGCGATCTGCGCGGCCGTTGCGGTGCTCGCGCGGCGGTCCTAGAATTTCGCGACACTTCCACCCGGGACCGAACAGGCCGCATGTACGGTCTTGGCGCCACGCGGGTCGCCCGGGTACCTCGACGCCACAATCCATCACGACGGCGATCATCCAGGATCCGTGTGCCCCCTGAAACGATGACAAGAAGCTGTCCGCGCCTCGTCATCCCCGTGGTGGCGGCCCTCCTCGTGGAGGCGGCGGTCTCCCCTGCCGCGGCAGCCGCACAGAACCCTGTACAGGGATCACGCTACCTGGCCCTCAACGGCTGGGCGTATGAAGCCATCGAGAATCTGCGCATCCGCGGCTTCCTCTCGAATCTCGACCCGCTGGCTCAGCCGTACCGGCGACTGGACGTGGCCCGCGGTCTGCAACGTCTGGACTCCGACACGCTGTTCCAGCCGCTCGCCCACTGGGTGGCGCTGCTCCGGCAGGAACTGCGGCCCGAGCTCGACCGGCTCGCAGGCAGGGATTCGGCTCTCTGGGGCCTCCAGGCCCTGGCCGGCGTCACCGGCTCGACCAGCCGGCGGCTCGACCCGCTCTTGCCCTTGCGGGAGGACGAGCCCGGACGCCTGGCCAACCGGACATGGGCCTACTACGGGGAGGGCGTTTGGGCGGAGGCCGACCGCTTCGCCATCGAGACGCGGCTGTTCCACGACCTCTACCAGGAGGCGGGCAACCTGGGCGACCCCGACGGCACGGATCCCGGCGGGATCACCGTGCTCAATCGCACCGACAACGCCTACGTGGCAACCGCCTTCTCGCTCGGCACGCTCTTCCTGGGCCGCATGCGGAGGAACTGGGCGCCGCTGGGCGGCCAGGGGCTCATGATCTCGGACGTCGCCACGCCGTACCCGCACATCGGCTTCGAGATCGGGAGCGGACGCCTGACCGGCCGCTTCCTCGCCGGCGAGCTCGAGCCGCTTCAAGAACAGAAGCGCTACATCGTCGCCCATTACCTGGTCTATCGCACCCAGAACCTCGCCGCCTCCATTGGCGAGGCGAAAGTGTACGCGATGAGCCAGGGCGGCCCGGGGCTCCGCTACCTCAACCCGTTCGAGCTCCTCTATTTCGATCACGATGCAAAGCCCCAGGACTTCATTGGCAACCTGGTCCTCGACGCACAGCTTTGGTACCGACGGGATGGCTCGGTCTTCTTCGGCGAGTTCCTGCTGGACGACATCGACACCGCTCCCATGGGCCGGGATCCGGAGCCGCTGACCTACGCGTTCGCAGTGGGCGCGCGTTTCACCTCCCTCGCGCCCTGGGTGGAGCTCGGGGTCGAGTACAAGCAGGTTTCGGCTTTCGCATATCGCACGCCGAGCGCCGTGGACGTGTGGAGCTACCTGGACCGGGGGCTCGGCGACAACTTCTCGGACTATGACCGCCTCACGCTCGGCGCGTCCCTGTTCCCCTCCGTCCCGGGGCTCCGGATCACGCCCACCTTCCAGCTCCAGCGCAAGGGCGAAGGAAACTTCCGCAACCCGGTGCCCGCCGAGCCGATTCACCTGGCCAGCCCCGCCATCTTCCTGGGAGTCAAGGAAACCACGGTGCGGCTCGGCCTTCGCGGCCGATACCAGCCCGTCCGCCACGCGTTCCTCGAGTGGGACACCGGCGAGAACTTCGTGCGTAACGCGGATCACAAGGAGGGCGAGAGCCTCACCGAGTTCTCGGGGGTCGCCCGCCTGGGCGTCGCTCTCGAGCTGCCCCGGGGCAGGCTCCGCTAGTGCTCGTGAGTGGCGCCCGGGCTACGTGAGCAACGGATTGCGGACAAGAGAGCCGAGAGCCCGGGGGACCGAGATGCAACGGAAGGTCGCGCGTGCGAGGCCCGTTCAGGCGACGCTCCGGGCGAGCCGCCGGATCGAGTTCCTGAGCCGTCAGGAAAACCTGCCCTGGACCGCCGCCGGGCCTACCGCGGCGGCCGGCCGCCCTGTTCCCTGAGGAGCTGCACGGGCACCCGCGTGCCGTACTCCGTCGCGCCCCCCAGCCGCATGAAGTAGGCGTAGGCCGCATCGGCGACCACGCCGATCGTGTTCGAGATCTCATCGCTCTCGCCGTAGTTGCCCATGACCGCCAGGGCATACGGGCGCCCCGGCAGGTCCACGTAGCCCCAGTTCGTGCGCACGCCGGTGATCGTTCCGGTCTTCTGGCCTACCCGGATGCCCGATGGCACGGACTGCTGGATCGGCCCGTCGTGAGGGATCTCGAGGATCGAGCGCATCTCGGCGCAGTGCGCTGCGCTCATGGGCAGGTCGCAGCGGTAGATCCGCTCCATGAGCCGCGCGGCCTCGGACGGCGTCGACAGGTTCTCGTTCCCCCGCGCGCTCTCCTGCGGCTGGATCATCTTCCGCTGCACGCGCGTGTTCGGCAGCCCCAGCTCCCGCATCGTGCGCGTCGCGTTCTGCATCCCCACGCGCTCGATCAGGAGGTTCGTGGCGTTGTTGTCTGAGACGATGATCATGAGCACGGCCAGGTCGTGGAGCGACATCGCCGAGGTGCCGTCCTTGAAGTACCGGATCTGGCTCCCTGTGACGAAGTCCTTCGTCGAGATCGTTACGCGGTCGTCCACGCTCAACTTGCCCTCCGAGGCCTGGCGGAAGAGCTCGACCAGCACCGCCACCTTGATCGCGCTGCCCTGGGGGAAGACCAGCGTATCGTTCACGCCGAACCGCTGGCCGCTCGTGAGGTCCACCACCCGGATGCCCATGACCCCGGGCAGCCCGTTCCCGATCTCCTCGAGCCGCGCCTGGAACTTCGCGCCCAGGATCACCCGGTGCGCGTCCTGCGCCATGGCCGCGGAGGCCGCCACCAGGAGCATCGCGGCCGCGGCGGCCAGCCGCCTCGCCACCGCGAGGCCCCCGGGACCGCGGCAGCTCCGCCCTGAACACCCGAACCGGTTCATCCTCGTCCTCGCCGTAACTGGTGCATGCGCCGCCGTGCCCCGGATCATGCCTTGCCCTTGAGCGTCGGGTTGTTCCGGGTCTCCACGGTCGGCAGCGGGAAGCAGACCTGGTCGCCGTAGACGCCGCCCGCCTTCGGCGGATACGGCGTCCCGGGCGGAGGCACCAGGGGCAGACTGTAGCGGATCAGGTCGCCCAGGTGATGGGACTCGAGGAACAGCTGGCGCGCACGCTCCTCGATCACCTGCCTGCGGATCTCGGCCGGGTCGCTGCCCGAGAACGCCGGTAGGCCGAGCCGCGCGTGCAGCACATTGATGATGTCGACGGCGGTCTGACCGCCCACCGCCTCCGCGATGATGAGCTGCGCCTCCTCCCAGCTCGCGATCCGGATCGGCGCCGACTCCGTGCTGTACTTCCTCTGGATCCACAGCGCCGTCGCACGGTCTGCGCCGAGCAGACCCGTGTTGTCCACCATGACACGCGGGTCCTTCACCCCTTTGAAGGTCAGCCCCCGAAAGGACGGGCCCACGGTCACCGAGCCGCCACGGTTGTTCGACCAGTAGACGCGGTTGCGCCGCCGGTCCGAGACGGCCGAGTACGTCGCGTTCCTCGCGAACCCGCTCGGCACTCGCCGCGCATCCACCGCCGCGTCGGCCGCGCGGCCCAGGTTCAGACGCGCACGCGCACGGCCGACCAGCGCCATGTTGACGGTGGCGGCGTCACCCGCCTTTTCCGCCTCGGTGATCGAGCGCGTGAACCGCTCCTCCGCCACCTTGAACAGGTCTTGGCGGGCCAGCTCCGGGCCGCCATCGATCGCCGCCGAGCACATCCCCTCGCCCAGCAGGACGAGGCCGTAGCCGGCGAATGCGGCGGCGGTCGCGATCAGACCCTGCCGCTTCGGGACCTGCTCGTCCGTCCAACTGTCCAGCAGCCTGATGACGTTGTCCGCCGACCAGCGCGACGTGGACAGCGGGGTGTACACGCCGAATCCCGTGCAACCCGTAGTCGCGTAGGCGCGCTGCGACGCATGGACCGTGCGCTGGTCCAACGGCCAGACCGCGGACGCGAGCTGCGCGTCGTCGAACACGTTGCCGACCAACCCCGAGGTCACAATGTACGCCGCGAAGGCGCACTCGAAGTCGCCGATCGTACTCTCCACGAGCAGCGAGGCATAGGTGGCGCTTTCGAGCTTTTCCGCATCGATCCGGCCGGGCGCATCGACCTCCAGCAGCTCGTCGCAGCCGGCCAGTCCGACGCTGGCCACCGCGAGCCATGTCGGCAGCGAGCGGCGGATCGCCTTCCCCGCGCGGCGCGCGATTCCGGTCAGTACGCTGAAGCGCATCGTCGTCACTCCCGTTCGTCCGGGCCCGGCGGCCAGGCGCGCCCGTGCGGCGCCCGCGCCGGCCCGTGAGTCACGCTAGAAGCTCAGGTTGAACGTCGTCACGAAAGAGGCCATCACCGGCGTCACCGCCTGGGAGTGCTGCTGCACCATGTTCGAGAACTGGCTGACCTCCGGGTCCAGCTCCGACCAATACGAGGCCCACGGCGACCAGGTATGCAGGTTCCGGCCCGCAAACGTGACGGAGCCACGCTTCGCCCCGAAGCGCTCGATCCAGCGCTCCGGGATCGTGTACGTGAGCGCCAGCTCGCGCAGCTTCGCGAAGTCTGCCGAGTTGATGTAGGGCCACTGCAGCTCGTAGTTCGAGCCCGCCAGCTCCACGTACGCCACGTGGATCGGATCGTAGTCCCGGGGCATGTAGTTCTCAGGGCAGACCCGGTAGCTCGAGCAGCGCACCCACGCGTTCTGGGCACGCATGCGCCGCCCCACGTTGAAGTCCACCATGCCGTGCATCCGCACGCTCTCGAACAGCCTCAGTCCGCTCGTAACCGCCCCGTTGAGCACCGGCTCCGTGCGCCCTCGGTAGACGAGCGGCGCCTGGCTGCACGGGACCGGCGCCTTCCCCACGCCGCCGTCGCACAGCACGTTGATCGGCCGCCCATTCGCATCGAGCTCCGCCTGCACGATGCGCTTCAGGTACCAGGAGAACGGCGGGTCGCCCACCCGGTGCCCCGCGATCTGGTCGTTGATGATCTCCTTCTCACCGCCCAGGTCCAGGACCTTCGCGTAGTTCGTCGAGAGGTTCAGGGTCAGGTCCCAGGCCAGCGACTGGCGCTCGATCGGGCGCCCGTCGATGAGCAGCTCCATGCCCTGGTTGCGGATACGGCCCGCGTTGATCCAGCGGGTCCCCGCGAACCCGTAGGACGGCGCCACGTCCGCCTGCAGCAGCGCGTCCTTCGTGAGCTGGTGGTAGTACGTGAAGTCGATGCTCAGCCGCCCCTGGAACAGCCCGGCCTCGAACCCGGCCTCCCACTCCTCGCCCTTCTCCGGCGCCAGGTCCGGGTTGCCCACGGAGCCGGGCGTGACGCCCGGACGGTCACCCGTCACCGCGGTCGGGTTGTACGTGCGCCAGGCCGCGAAGGCGTCGGGCTGCTTGCCGGACGCGCCCACCGCCGCCCGCAGCCGCAGCACGTTCACGAAGCCGACGTTCCAGAACGGGCTCTCGCTGACCACCCAGCTCGCGCTGGCCTTCGGGTACGTCACGAACGTGAAGTTCTTCCCGAACGCGCTGTTGTCGTCGGCACGCAGCGCCGCCGTGAGGAAGAAGCGATTGTGCAGCGCGAGCTCCTGCTGCACGAACGTGCCCACCGTCACGTTCTCGATGAAGTCGTCGGACGCGGACGTCGTTGCCGCGGCGCCCACGGTCTCGAGCCCGGGCGCGGGGAACTCCAGACCGCTCCGCGACGACAGCTCGTGCAGCTTGCGGTAGTACTGGAAGCCCGCGGACGTGCGAGTCGACAGCCCCTCCCTGAGCTGCAAGCTGAGCGTCGCGCTGTAGTCCACCGTCGCGTTCGTGACCTTGCGCTCGTTCACGCTCTTCGAGCCGGCCGCGAAGCTGGCTGAGTAGAACTGCGCGATTTCGGCGGGCAGCCGCGGGACCAGGGCGGTGTTTCGCTCGAGCAGGATCTCGCCGCCTATCGTCAAGCGCTGGGTCAGCCATTCCCGGGGGCGGTGATTGATCTGCACGCTGTTGATGAAGCGATCCACGTCCTGGGTGAGATCGTAGGTCGCGTAAACGACCTCCGGCGGCCGCGCGTAGAACCCGCGCTCCTTGTCGTTCCGCAGGTTCGGGCGCGCCCGCATGGCAGCGCCGATCACCGAGCCGGTGGGATCGTAGTCGTTCGCGATGCTCGTCCTCACCGTCACGAGCCCGAGGCTCGCCTTCACGTCCAGGCTCTTGCCGATCTGCGCGCCGAGGTTGGCGCGGCTGCTGAAGCGATTCGACACGTCGGGCAGCTCGACGCCCTCGTCGCGGTCGTAGTCCGTCGAGAGGTAGTAGCTCAGCACATCCGAGCCGCCGCTCAGGCTCAACTGGTAGCCCTGCAGGTGGCCGTCACGGAACACCGGCGTGCCGCGCTTCGTTTCGTTCGCGATGGCGTTGAACCAGATGAGCTCGTTCGTCGCGGGGTCACGCCACACGTTCGTCGGGAAGCGGCCCTCGGGGTCCTGGAACCACGCCACGCCCTGCCGCACCCTCAGCTCGACGGCCGGCGCTGTCCCCGGACGCCCCTTCTTCGTGATGATCTGGATCACGCCGCCCGACGCCTCGGTGCCGTAGAGCGTCGCCGCCGCCGGGCCTTTGATGATCTCGATGCTCTCGATCTCGTCCGGGTCCAGGTCGTTGAGCCGCGAGGAGAAGCGGCCGCCCTGGACGCTCGGACCTGTCGCGACCGCGTTGTCCACGCGCACGCCGTCCACGTAGATGAGCGGCTCGGTCTCCAGCGTGAGGCTCGAGCGGCCACGGATACGGATGCGGCTGCCAGCGCCCGCACGGCCACCGCCGGACTTCACCACCACGCCGGGGACCCGCGCGTTCAGCACCGCCGCGACGTCCTTCACCGGCGCGGCCTCCAGGATCTCCGACGCGTCCACGCGGCTGACCACGTTGCCGATCGCCCGCTTCTGCATGGCGCCGGGCGTGCCCGTGACGACGATCTCGTCCAGCGCGAGCGCCTCTTCCGACATCTGGAAGTTCAGCTCAGCCGTCGCGCCGGCCGTGACCTCGACCTGCTGCGTCACGCTGCTGTACCCGATGCGCTCCGCGCGCACCTCGCGGGTGCCCGCCGGCACACTGACGAGCAGGAAACGCCCGTTCGCCGCGGTGAGCGCCCCGATGTCCAGCGCGGGAATGTGGACCTGCACGGCCGCGAGCGGCGCCAGCGTGGCTCGGTCGACGACCCGCCCCATGACCGTACCCACCTGCTGCGCCGGCTCCGCCGCCTCGGCGCGCGCGTATACGCCGGCGGAGGCGCCGGCCGCCGTGGGAACGCTGAGCGCAGCCGCCACCAGGACCAGCAGCGGGGCCCTACGGATGGATCGCGCCAGCCCGCGCGCCGCGGCCTCTCCATCGTTCCGTCGGGACAACCGATGTGTGGCCATACCTCCAGCTCCGTGAATGCCAGTCATTGCTGCCCGGCAGGCGTCATCGGGGTTCCATCCGTATCACGCCCTCCCCACCGCAGCGGGCATACGTGATCACGCACACGGCCTCCACGACCTCCTCGAGGCTCCGGTTCGCGAACCACGGGAAAGCGAATGATCGACGGGGGCTCGCCTGCTGACCGAACAGCGACTGTCAGCGGTGGGACCGAGCACGTATCCCGGAAGAGGAATTCCGCAGCCACCTCCACCCGAACCGCCCTGCTAACGCCCTCGATGCCTCACCTTCATGTATGCCGGCCCCGAGCCGTTGTCAAGACCCGACCCGGCGCGCCCGGCGCGCATGGAGAGCTGCCGCCTCTCGCGCCGTTGTGCCCGCATCATGCCTTGCCCTTGAGGGTCGGGTTGTTCCGGGTCTCCACGGTCGGCAGCGGGAAGCCGACCTGGTCGCCGCAGACGCCGCCCGCCTTCGGCGGACGCTGCCGGAGCCGCGTGATCACGGCAGCACACACGTAGCGGGCCGGTATCAGCCGGTTCCGCGGGTCGAACCCGACCGCCCTGCAACGCGGGGCACCCCGACTCGGAGATGCCTCGCGGGACCGCAGGATCGGCGTCCCGCGTCCCTCAGGTGAGCAAGGGATTGCGGACGGAGAGCCCGGGGAACCGGCCGAAATCGCGGTCGGCCGTCCACAGCTCGCGAGCCCCATGGCGGCGGCAGAGAGCCGCCACCCTGGCATCATGGACGCGCGGCCCCACGATCTTCCCCGCTTCCAATCCCCTCCTCAGCTCGGACCAGTAGCCCGGGTCCTCGGCCAGCAGCACCAGGCTCGGAGATTCCAGCCACGCTTCTACTTGATCCAGGGCCTTCGCCAGCGGCGTCGGTGGATCGTAGATCGCCGGATGCGTCACGATGGCCAGAAACTCGTGGATACAGGGCCAGGGAATCGCCCACGCGGCACTCCCCTCCGCGAGCTCCACGACGCGCGACCGCGCCGCACCATGCTAGGGTGAATCCCTGCGGTGGGCGAAGACAAGAACGTTCGTGTCGACAGCGATCAACGACCTCGTCCTTCATAGATGAGGTCGCGAATGCGCTCCCACGAGCCCTCCGCAATTCCTCGCTGGAGCCCCCTGCCCGCGAAGCTCGCATCCCGCAGCTTGAAACGCCCGCGCCGCGGTCTGCGCTCTTGCAGAACCTTGCGCAACCCTTCCTCGACCAGGGCCCGCAGGGTCGTACGCTCCCGAGCGGCCACTCCCTTCGCCTCCTGAAGGAGCTGGACAGCAATATCTATGGTCGTCTTCATACAGTGAACCATATCACCCGTCGGCCCGGCTCACAATCCTCGGTGCGTCACCGGCCATCGAGCCCTCACTCGAGGAAAACCTGTTTCCCTCCGCCCGACCTTTCCGATCCGCGCGAGTTCTGGCCGGCGCCGCCCTACGGCCTCCCGAACCCGGACGCACCTAGCGTGGGCCCGAGGAGCAGCGCGTTCGCGAACAGTCGCGCGGTGCTGCGCCACACCAGGCGGTAGTTCGGGTCGTTGCTGAACAGGATGACCTGCCCGCGCCCCTGGGGCTCCACCACGGCGTACGCCGTGCCTGCCAGCATGCGCTCCGTGTTCCCGGGCCAGACGAAGCCGCTCACGTGCAGCGTACCCTCCTCCGGGAAGACCACCGGGCTCGCTCCCTTCCTCGAGAGAGTGAGGAAATCGTCCCCTTGCACGAGCACCGTGAGCGTCGGGCTCGCGTACCCAAGGCTCAGCCAGTGGGAAAGGTCGAGGGCGGCCCGGAAGTTGGAGCCGGGAACCGGCTGGATCGCGTCGGGCCGCGCCGTCGGCGCCGGGAGTGGCGGCCTGGGCGCGTCGACCTGCGCGACGCTGTCGATGGCTACGCGGCGTACCCGCACCTCTGCCGAGTCGGGCGCGGACTCGTCCTCGCCGGCGAGGGACGTGGTGGTGAGCTCGCTGCGGATGGCGAAGCGCGCCGTCCCACCGCCCCAGCCCACCAGCGTGCCGCCATCACGCACCCAGCGGCGCAGCCGCTCGACGCCGTCTTCGCCGAGCCCGCTGCGAAACGCGTCCGCGGAACCCTCGCCCAGAGCGATGACGTCGAACGCGCTCAAGTCGGTTTGGCCGAGCTGCGTGAGGCGGATCGGCGTGAACGGATACGCCAGCCGGCGGTCCAGGGTGAACCAAGCTGCGCCGTAGCTGGTGACGCGGATCCCCTCGTCCGCCACCATGGCGATCGTCGGCTTCTTGAGCCCGAGAACCGGGTTGGATCCGGGCCCTGCCTGCCCCCGCTCGGGGAACGACGTGTCGAAGGCGTGGACCTCGACGCTCGCTTCCTGGGCCAGCTCGTCCAGTCGCTGGTGGATCGCCTCAGGATTGCGGTCCACCCGCACGACGAACGTCCCCCGGGAGAACTCCCGCGACCCGATCATCAAGGGGACCGTGGATACAGCCACCTTGAAGTTCTCGTGCAGCAGTCGGGCCACGAGCCGGAGCGCGCCCTCCGCAAACGGCAGGAACGCGTAGGCCGAGCGCGCCGGCCCGCCGCGGACCCCGCCCTCGAGCCCGGGGATCGCAAAGGGGATCTCGTCCGCCCAGTCGCCGGTCCCGACGATCCGGTCGCCAGCCGCCACGACCGGCTCCGACGCCACCTCCGGGAGCCGCGCCAGAGTGTACGCCTCCACGCCGAAGGCCACGGGGAGCGACCAGGCGGTGATGTCGTAGAACTCGTACCCCTCCTTCCGCTGCGCCTCGCCGCGCCTGGCGTTCCGGCTCCAGCGCGCGAACTGCTCGCGCACGAAACCCGAGTCCAGGGGTGCCTCCAGGGCCAGGAACGTCTCCGCCACGCGCTTGTCGGGCTGGGCCATGTCCACCAGGTAGGCGCCGGCGGGGAAGTCCCGGAGCTCGGTGCGCCCGCTCTCCAGATGCCGCGCCTCCGCCCGGAACGGCCGGGCGACGCGCCGCACCTGGACGCCGTGGCGCAGCAGCGTGGCCACGAGCACGGCGGCGCGCCGCGGGTCAGGCTGCGGCTGGAGCACCACGGCGCGGAACGGTATGCCGCGCCGGCCTGCGTCCAGCGCATCGCGGAAGAAGGCGTGGAAGTCCCGGAGGATCGCCTCCCGGTTCTCCACGGCCGTCCGCACCGTGGCGAGGGAGGCGGTGAAGTGATGGGCGATCCCATCCTCGAAGGTCACCACGCTCCCATCCTGGCGCCGCCAGGCAAGCCCCTTGCTGCCGCCGCCGTCTGTCTCGTAGGTCATGCCGATGGCGCCGTGGAGCGCGGGCCACGAGTCCCAGTATCCGGCGTAGAATAGATCGAACACGTCGCGGGCGAAGTACTGCCAGCCGTGCTCGTCGAAGGCGCGAGCGTTGCCCTGCCCGAAGACCTCGAGCCAGCGGCGGTGCGACTCGGGAAGGCTCGGGTTCAAGGGCCGCACGGGCGGCGCGAAGAAGTAGTTCTCCGTCTGGCCGTGGTGGTCCACGAAGACCTGGGGCCGCCAGCGCAGCACCTGGACCGCGATCGCCTGATTTTCCTGCTGAGTGAGCGCCCAGACGTCGCGGTTGAGATCGATCTGGTAGTGGTTGTTGTTCGTGCTCATCCCCCAGGGCGCGTGATGCTCCATGGCGCCGGGATCCTCGTCACCGACGCCGAACGCGTTGTACCAGTAGACGTGGCGGTCGTGACTCTCCGGGTTGTGGTCCGGCTCCACGATGATGACCGCCTGGTCGCGGAAGCGGCGCGCCTCCTCGCTCTCGCCGGCCACGAGCTGGTAGGCCACCTGCATTGCCGCCTCGAGCGCCGCCGTCTCGTTCCCGTCGTTGCTGTAGTCGAGCCAGACGATGATCGGATTCGTGGCCGCGACGCGCGCCGCCTCCGCTGGGTCCGTGGAGGCCGTCTCCGTGAGACGCAGGTTGTTCCGCCGGATCTCGTCGAGCCGCGCGTGATTCTCTTCCGAGGTGATGACCGCCAGGAAGAGCGGTTGCTTCTCCACGCTCTCGCCGTACGGCTCGAGCTTGATCCGCTGGGGTACCACGCGGGCCAGCGCCTCGAAAACGCGCTCCATGCGGAGGTGCGGCGTGTGTAGCGTCCCCAGCCGATAGCCCAGCACATCCTCGGGGCGAGGAACGCCGTCGCGGTAGGGTCCGCGGCTGTAGAAATCGAAGCTGAGTCGGTAGGTGTGCGGACGCGGATTCGCCGGCTGGCCCGAGGCGGGCACCGGCACCAGCACGGCCACCAGCGCGACGGGCGCCAGTCGCATCCCGAGAGTCATCACGCTCCTCCGTTGTTGGCCACCCGGCACCGAACCGGCGCCGCTCCTTCCCCGTCACTTCGACTCGTATACCGCTCTTCCGCCGACGATGGTGACCAGGACCCGCACGTCCTTAAGCTCCGACGCGGGAATCTGGAAGATATCCCGGTCGAGCACCGTCAGGTCTGCCAGGTATTCGGGCCTCAAGGAGCCCTTATATCCCTCCTCCCGGGCCGCGTACGCGTTGTTCACTGTGTACGCGCGGAGCGCCGTCTCGAGGTCGATGCGCTCCTCGGGGAACCACCCGCCCTCGGGCGTGCCCTCCAGCGTCTCGCGGGTGCCCGCCGCGTACATCCCGTGCAGCGGGTTCGCCGTGTACCAGGCGGCGTTCGTGCCCGGCCAGTCGCTGCCGAAGGAGAGGAGGACGCCCGCGCCCACGAGCGTCCTGAACGCGTACGCCCAGCGCGCTCGCCGCCCGATGCGCTCCTCCATCCAGCGCATGTCGTCGATGGCGTGATAGGGCTGCATCTCGGCGATCACGCCCAGCCGCGCCTACAAGGTCTGCGCGGCCTCAAGTCTACGCAGCCCCTACTCAGCGGGACAAGCGCGCAACCCCGGCGTACGACACCGCGAACACCAGGCCATGCGTGATGCCGGACGAGCGGCGCACGATCGCCGCCTGCATCGCACGACGATCCTTGACGATCCCGGGCGATCTCGTTAAGATTTGCGCCGTGCGAGCGATGGCTCGCGCATTGGGAAGAGGAAACTGGAGGGCACGGTGTTCCAACGAGTCGTTCCGGGCGGCAAGAAGGCGAAGAAGTCGGTCCTTGCTCCGAGGTCCGGCCAATCGCTCATTGTATAGACGGGAACCACCGACAGAGCACCAGGCGCCGGGCCTCGCGAGGTCCGGCGCTTTCGTTTCGGGCCGTAGCCACTGAACCCGAGAGGAGGAGTCGTCATGTCCGGAGCCACGGAGATCGCGGGTGTAAGTTGCCCCGAGTGCGCGGCGGCGTTGCCGATCCAGGGGACACCGATCCCTAACGAGATCATTCCCTGTCCGGACTGCGGGGTCGAGCTCGAGGTCGTGAGCGTCGAGCCGCTGGCGGTCGAGCTGGCGCCGCCGGTGCAGGAAGACTGGGGCGAGTAGGAGGCCGCGTTGCGCATCGGCGTTCTGCATTCCCGCATCCGGATCGAGGAGAAGCTGATCATCGAGGAGCTCGATCGGCGCGGGCTCGACTACGAGATGATCGACGACCGGGCGCTCATCTTCGACCTGCCGGGCGGCCGCGCCTGGGAGCGCTACGACGTCATCTTGGAGCGCTGTATCAGCCATTCGCGGGCGCTTTCGGCCCTGAAGATCCTGGAGGTCCTGGGGCTCCGCTGCGTGAACCCCTACGCGGTCGCGGAGGTGTGCGGGGACAAGCTGAACACGACGCTCGCGCTCGTGGCTGCGGGCGTCCCGACCCCTCGGGTCAAGGTTGCGTTCACGCCCGAGTCCGCGCTGGCAGCCATCGAAGAGATCGGATACCCCGTGGTGCTCAAGCCAGCGGTCGGTTCCTGGGGCCGACTCCTTGCGCGGGTTCAGGACCGGGACGCGGCCGAGGCGCTGCTCGAGCACAAGGCGACGCTGGGGACGTACCACCACAGCATCTTTTACATCCAGGAGTACGTGCCGAAGCCGGGTAGGGACATTCGCAGCTTCGTGGTGGACGATGACACGATCTGCGCCATCTACCGCAGCTCGGAGCACTGGCTCACGAACACGGCGCGTGGCGCGCGGGCCACGAACTGCCCCGTCACCCCCGAAATCCAGGAGATCTCGGTAGCGGCAGCGCAGGCATGCGGCGGCGGGATCCTGGCCGTGGATCTGCTCGAGGGGCCGGACGGGCGAATCCTGGCCAACGAGGTGAACTACACGATGGAGTTCCGGAACAGCATCGCGCCTACGGGCGTGAACATCCCCGCCAGGGTCGTGGACTACGTGCTTTCCGTGGGAGCCGGCAGGCAGGCTCTCGGCGCGCCCGCATCGCGGTCGCTCCCCAGTCACCGTTGCGACGGCCCGCAGCCGGACGGGATCGGGCCGGCCACGACATCCGGCGCCGCCGGCGCCGCGACCGATGGGATCGCGGCAGCCGCGTCCATGGAGTCCATGGAGGACGTCCGCCCGCGAAATGCTTAGTGCCAGCGTCGTGGGCGGCGCGGGCTATGTGGGCGGCGAGCTCGTCCGCCTGCTCCTCGCTCACCCTGAGGTCGAGCTCCGGCAGGTGAGCTCGCGCAGCCAGGCGGGCCGCTACGTCCATTCCGTACACCCGAACCTCCGCGGCCGGACGCGTCTTCAGTTCTCGCGCCCGGAGGAGATCACCCCCTGCGATGCCCTGTTCCTGGCGCTGTCGCACGGGGAGTCCGCCCCGCAGATCGAGCGCTGGACCCGCCTCGCGGACCGCGTGATCGACCTTGCCGCTGACTTTCGACTCAAGAGTCCGGAGGCCTACCGCAGGTGGTACGGTACGGAGCACCCGGCGCCCGAGTGGCTGGCGCGGTTCGTCTACGGGCTGCCGGAGCTCCACCGGGAGGAGCTGAGAGGGGCGCGCTGGGCGAGCGGCGTCGGGTGCAACGCCGCCGCCGTGATCCTCTCCCTCTTGCCCCTGGCCCGCGCGCGCGCCATCGCGCGGATCGTCGTCGAGGTCAAGGTGGGCTCCTCGGAGGGCGGCGCAAAGCACGGTTTGGCGAGCCACCACCCGGAGCGCAGCGGCGCCGTGCGCTCGTTCGCGCCCACAGGACACCGGCACCAGGGCGAGATTCTCCAGGAGCTGGGCGACATCGAGCTCCACTTCTCGGTCACTGCCGTTGAGCTGGTCCGCGGCATTCTCTGCACGGCTCACGTCTTCACGCACGAGCCGCTGGAGGAGCGCGACCTCTGGCGGATCTACCGGGAGCGTTACGGCGCCGAGCCGTTCATCCGCATCGTGAAGGACCGGACTGGGGTCTACCGCTACCCCGAGCCGAAGATCCTGGCCGGCTCCAACTTCTTCGACGTCGGCTTCGAGCGCGATCCCGATACGGGGCGACTCGTGGTGATCGGCGCCCTCGACAATCTCATGAAAGGCGCAGCCGGCTCCGCGGTGCAGGCGATGAACCTCATGCTGGGGTTCGCGGAGACCGCGGGGCTCGAGTTCCCGGGACTGCATCCGATCTGATCAGTTGCGCGATTGGCGATTGATGCCGGTGAGCCGCGAATCGCCAATCGCGAGCCGAAGACTGCGAGGAGAGACGCGGATGATCGTCGTGAAAATCGGCGGCAGCGAAGGGATCGACCTGGACGCGGTGTGCGAGGACGTAGCGGCCCTCGTGCGGGAGGGCACGCCCCTCGTGCTCGTGCACGGCGGCTCCCACGAGACGAATCGCCTCGCCACCGCGCTCGGCCACCCGCCCCAGTTCGTGCTGTCTCCGTCCGGGCATACGAGCCGGCGTACGGACCGACGCACCCTCGAAATCTTCGAGATGGTGTACTGTGGTCTCGTGAACAAAGGCGTGGTGGAGCGGCTGCAGCAGCAGGGCGTCCGCGCCGTGGGTCTCTCCGGGCTCGATGGACCCATCTGGCAGGGCCCGCGCAAGGCTGCGATCCGCGTGGTGGAGGACGGGAAGACGCGGGTCCTCCACGACGACTACACGGGTGTGGTGGAGATCGTCAACACGGAGATTCTCGATCTGCTCCTCTCCCGTGGCTACCTTCCCGTGCTCACACCTCCGGCCGCCAGCTTCGACGGCGAGGCGATCAACGTGGATGGGGACCGGGCCGCGGCGGCGACCGCGGTCGCCCTGCGCGCTCATGCTCTCGTGCTCCTCTCCAACGTCCCGGGCCTGCTCCGCGATTTCCCCGACGAGACGAGCCTCGTCCCACGGATCGCGCGGGATGCGCTGGAGGACTACATGGGGCTGGCCGGCGGCCGCATGCGGAAGAAGCTCCTGGGGGCGCGCGAGGCCCTCGACGGCGGGCTCCAGCGCGTGGTCATGGGCGACGGCCGCGCCCACGAGCCGGTTCGCCGCGCTCTGGCCGGCGCGGGAACCGTGATCGACTAGTACTCGTGAACAGAAATACGGTGTCACACCGAGAGCGCCGATGCGCCCGCCAGGCTAGGCGCGCCGAGGAGGAATAGCCTTGAGCTATTGCGACAAGGCGCAACGACGCATGGCGGGATGCACCGGCGCTCGAATGTAACCGTATTTCTGTTCACGAGTACTAGCAGGTCAGCGACCTGCTGGAGCTCGGCCCGAGCCGGCG